>CAYTYR010000005.1:0-109765 GCA_964441745.1 uncultured Clostridia bacterium | reverse complement strand
ACAAAACAAAGTAATTTTAGTTTCATTTTGTTTAGATTTTGTTTCTTTCTTGAATACTTATTTATTTCTTACTTTCACGATTCAGTGCCTGACCCCGTTGCTTATGTTAATCTTTAAGTTGAACTTGCGTTGCCTGTGCCAGACGCAAAACCTGTTTCCAAATCAGCGCTTACAATATCATTAGATCTTTCCCAGTATGGTTTGTTTGTGTTTTTTAGTTTTAAGCAACGGCGGCATAGATAACCTTCAAAAACATCTTTGGTATAAACATGTTCATATACTTTATTGATAATATCGCATAGCAGTTTAATTTTACTTTCAGAAACCTCTATAATCTCTATAAGCTTCCCGCCTTGGGCTTTATACAGGATTAAATCAAAAGTAGACATAATGTCGCCTTGATGAGATCCTTCTTGTATATAGAAACGGTTGTTTTCTTGGAATGTAGGAATGTATCCATAATGTGTTATATGGTGTCTTATATCCAAACATTTATTACAAGACATAAGAAGATTAGATAATTGTCTTTCTTTTTGTTTATCAAGCCAAGCTATCACTTTGCTTGGATTTAATCCTTTTTTTATTGTACTTGAAGAGTTAATCAGAGTAAATACTTGGTTGCATAATGCACATAGTGACTGATAAAGACTGGAATGAAGAGCGTCAAAACATTCCTTTACTTCAAACATCTGAAACTGCGTCGCACTTGAAGTCGAGTTTATAATATTCTTTATTTTATCCAGCTGATAAGATGCCCCAGCCAATTTAACATAAACTGTGTAATGTAGGATCTGGAGATAAGCATACTCTTTTTTTTGGTCATTCGTAACAGCCGTCATATTTGCACTGTCCAATAAATGCATACTGAAGCCAGAGGCCAATTCTCTTAATCCCCACCAATAGTCAACGATAGCGGTATCTTTGTATTTTTCTTCTTCTTGTTGACCGAGACATAAATGCCGGTCTATTATTAAAGGCTTAGTCATTGTTTTCCTTGAAAGACGTGATCATTCTCTGTATTTTATTCGTTTTCAATAACCTTCTGTTCTTCTTTTGTAATACCGAAAAGCTTATAAACAAGCCCATCGATTTCGCGATCGGCTTGGGCAATTTGTTTCTGGATTCGTTCTTTTTCATTGCTTGTAGCTTTTAGAGCTTTTTTATTCAAACCAATCATTATTTCAACGAGTGACATAATATTATCTTGGCTCTTATTCATTCTATTGTTTTCACCTGCTAAATCAATTATTGGTATAGGCAATTTCCTGATATCATTTACTAATATTTTTGGGAAAATGCCCTTTTTAGCTTTTGGTGAAGTACAAAAATGAAACCACGCTAAAAGACGAGAATTGGCTATTCCTAAAATATAAAATAAAGAATATTGAGGCATTTTTAATATACAATTTATTATACTGGGATTGTTACAATACTCTTCATCAGTATAGGCCACATGTAAGAGTCCGGTTTTAGGATCTGTAATCTCTCTGAAAAGCAACCTTGGTTTTATGAAATACTCTAGTTTACGAGGAGCAGCAAGCCATTTCCCATAACTAATCCATTGCAGACCATTCCATTGCAATGAATAACGCTGTATATCGCCACCTCTTAATTCTTTTTTATACGAATTATCTTTCCTTTTATCTGCATGCCATATTCTATTCTTTATTGTATACTCATCGTGTCCACGATATTTATCGTAAGGTATTAGACCTTGAGATATTTCACAAATATCGCCAAGTGGAATAGTATTAGTTTTTAGCTTTTTAATCAAACCGTCCCTGAGTTTATTTGCAACGCCCTCACTTATCCATAAATCATCATTTTTTCTCAGCATTTGCTGAGTTATTGTTTCTATGTCTAGGACTGTTTTATCATTTTTAAAGACAGTTTTATTAATTGTGTTTTTAGCTTTTGACTTATTAGCAAGAAATAATATTACTGTTCTAATCGTTGCACTCTCAAATACTTCTATATTCGTAAGGTTACAGATCTCTTCAATATTAAACTCTTGCAATAAATATTCTCGAAACTTCTTTGCTAAGATATTCATCAGAACAGTATTAGGGATAATATAACCCATATGACCGTTTTTATTGATTAAACTATGCACAAGAGCAATAAAATACTGAGAAGTTTCGTAATCTGCAACATAAGGAAAATGCTGCTGCAAGTATTGTTTATGTTCAACCAACAATGTAGCTCCATAAGGTGGATTACCTATGATAACATCAAAGCCACCTTCTTTGGTCATAATCTCCTTAAATTCAGATTTCCAGTTAAAAGCTTTAATTTTGTAGTAGTCATCCCCGAAATACTTCTTTAATTCAAGGGTATCACTAAATATGAGGGAATTACCACAACGGATGTTGTGATCAAGCATAGGCAAAACTGCTCTTCCTGGAATTATCCCAGACTCATCTTCAAGCATTTTCAGCATTAAAGAGAGTTTAGATACTTCAACAGCTTGTTCATCTATATCCACGCCAAAGATATGATTTTTAAGTATCTCCTTCTTCTCATGGATCGTCAAATGCCCTTGGGCATCTTCTTCGCCTTCTAATTCTAATCCAGCTTGCCTGTCATCTATCGTATGGCCTTTCTTCTTCTGCTCTTTATAATACTTGAGCATTTCTTCATAGGCTTTTATCAGGAAACTACCAGAACCGCACGCCGGATCCAAAATCCTGATTTTCTTGATTTTATTGGGAGTTAATTCTTTTAGCAACTTGCCAACTGTATTTTTTACTATATAATCAACAATATATTCCGGTGTATAATAAACCCCTCCAGCCTTCCTGACTTCAGGCTTTTGTTCATATTTTACCTGTTGCTCTGTTAATCTTATCGTATATCCAAGATACTGTTCGTATATATTACCAAGCACTTCAATAGGGAGGACAGAAAAATCATAAGGATTATAGCTTTCTAATATAATATCTTTCAATACCTCAAAATCAATTGCTAAGTTTCTTTCCCATTCATATTGATGAAATAGATCGCTATTGAAGGTAATAGCATAATGTTTAAATTCTTCCCCAAGAAAGACCATAGTATTAGTACCAACATTGCCCCTACTCTCAAACAGGTCTCTTAATTGGCTTCTATAAGTTAGATGTCGGTCTTCACAGAACCGCATAAAAATAATTCTATCGAGTAATTTCTGGGTAATCTCCCTTAAATATATTGCATCCTTCTCCAAATCCCCTGAGAACAGCTTATGATTGTGTTTATAGATGTCTTTCGCCAGCGATTCGCGCCAGTTCTCTAAATCACTTAAAATCGCCTTATCAACCTGGACTCTGTCTTTTGGCTTGACCCTAAGTAATTCATCTAACTTCCCATTACTTACCGATTCCTTAGAAAGCACCCACAGGTTATCAAACTTCCCCAAATAGTCTTTCCAATTCAGATCAAGCTTTAGGCCCTTTTTAGGATTTCTTATATCTGGCTTTACAGTGACATCAAATAATTTTATACCTTCAAAATCCGTCAACAAAACGAAAGGCACACCCTTATGGCTGTACCCATACCGAATAGCCTGTTCAATATGTTTGTTTAAATCTGCTTTTATAGGTTTAGCTTCAATAAATATCTTTATCTTGCCATCTACCTTTAAGCCATAGTCTATTCTGCCTTTGGATATTGTATATTCCGGGCTTACTTCATCTCTCTCAGTGACATCCCAACCTAAGACATCCTTCAAAAACGGCTGTATAAAGGCAGTTTTGGTCGCTTCCTCGTTATATTCATATACCTGACCTGACAATAGCTCGCGCTCAAACTTGGCGATCAATCGTTTTAGATTTTCTTTAGCTTCAGCTTTAGTCAAATGCATTTTTATTCTTTCTTAAAGAAACAATGTTTTTAATATTCTTACTGCTTATCTTTCCTATAGAGCTCAGTGAATGGCTCTCTCCAATCTATTCCGTAAACCTCATTTATTTTGTCAAAATGTTCTTTAGGAGTTTTTAATTCTACATCATTCAAATAATTAATAAATTCTTCTTTTGTGTTTTGCGAGAATATTTTTGTTTTATATTTATTTATACTTGAATACAAAGGATTCTCTTTAAGATAAGAACAACATTCATTATCTATAAACATCGCAATAAGGCAATAATGCAGAAATAAATTGTATATCGTTAAACATTCCCTGGCTTGGGAGTTCTTTCCTATTATTTGCAGCTTGCCGTGCTAATGCTGCGTATAACATAGCAGATATTTTTATAAAAGGTACGTTTTTAAAATCCGCTGTGGTTAGATATTCTATTGTTTTTTGCCAAATATCAATATCTTTAACGCCAGCATTTTCAAAAACATCTTGTATTGAATGAATAATGGATACCGATGATGTTGGCAATAAACCCTCTGCGTCGGAATCCTTTAACCCCAGTTTTATATTCATAAACCGCTGCAAATAATTATTATAACCTTGTATTATGGCTTTCCCGAAAGCCCTGCTTTCTTCTTCAACCCAATAATTGAAGGGTTTTTCTTTTTCAGACTGCCAATATTTAAAACACTCACTCAATCCTTTATGCACATTTTCTCTGTTTTTTCTTAAATTATCTATCCATTCCTCATCATAATTCATATTTATGGTAATTAATAATCTTTCTTGCCAAGAATTTATTTTTCCATACACGATAGAATGCACATTAAGATTAAGCTCTTTATTTTGATTACCTGTTATCCAATTCTTCGCATGCTCACATATCTGAAAGTTCTTTATTGTTTCATGATCGTAAAAGCTTATTCCATTTGATAACATTTCATACATTTGTTTTAAGGGAGCAAAATAAGATGATACCAGAGATTCTTTTTCGTGGGAAGATGATTCTGGACAAATTATGAGCTGCAATTTACATAGGCTATCTAATCTTTTGAAAAGCTTAACCCAAAAATCATCCGTCTTTCCTTTTTGATATGCTTTTGTTTCAGGATTAAGAGCTTTCATCATATTACTAAGAGCAAATTGATCAATATATATGATCTTTTTGTTCAATTTAGGAAGAGTATATTTTGCGCCAGGCTCATTCCCCTTTGGATAAAGACATTCCCTGCATCTTCGACAATAATGATTACCACAAACCATTAAAATGCCGAAGCTTTCTTTATCACATTTAGGACATTTAATATAAGGCGCGGAAATAAAGTCCCTTGGATCAAACTTAATAGTTTCCATTGCTCTTTATTTCATTACCCTTTCTTGTTTATTTCAGAGATACTTAAAACAATAATTAAGGCAATGTTCCCTTAAACTTAATTGCCTTCTTCTCCTGCTGCACGATCCACTCTACTGCTTCATACAGGTCACTGGCGACGAAATCAGGCCCTTTGCTCCACTGCTCTTTCTCGAATTCATACGCGCCTTTGCCATATCCAGTCAGCACGAGTATGCCTTTGGCTCCTACCTGGTGCGCGTATTCCACATCTGAATACTTATCGCCGATCACATAAGATTTGGTCAGGTCCAGGCCGAATTTATCCTTGGCCTGCAGCATCATACCCGGCTTTGGTTTGCGGCAATTACAATTGTCTTTCGGATGGTGCGGACAATAATAGATAGCATCGAGATAGGCGCCGTCCCGGGCCATTAAATCTTCCATCTTCTGATGCACTACGCCGATCATCTCTTCCTTGAAATAGCCCCGGCCTACACCAGCTTGATTGGTCACCACTATGGCCCGGATCTTGTTCTTATTCAGCAGTTTAATGGCTTTACTGCTTCTTTTGAGCAAGTGGAAACGGTCCGGATGATTGATATAACCTACTTCCTCGCTGATCGTGCCGTCACGGTCCATAAATACAGCTATATCGCTATAACCGGTGTCATCTTTAATCTTAGTCCTTTGTCTGATCCACATGACCATCCCCAGCATGAAATAGAATATCATAATCACTTCGCTGTCATTGTATGTTGTTTCAGTAAAACCTGCTCCCAGGAAACTAACCACGCTGATAAGACCGCCGGCAGTCACTGCTTTAAGAAAGGGTTTATCTTCAGGCAAAACCTTTAGTGTCTGGTACCCTTCCCGGAAAAACGCCACCAGCAGCCAAATGAACATGGCCAGTCCAAGCAAACCTCTTTCTACGGCGATCTGGACAATATTAGAGTGCAGTTCATTTTCTACGCCTATATGCCAGGCTTTGATGCTTTTGTATTTTAAATATACTTCGTGAATATTACCCAGTCCAACACCGAGTAACGGATAATCTTTGATCATCTCCCGGCCGCTTTGCCACATCAGGACACGTTCGCGGCTGTCCGCATCAGTACGCCAGTTAATCGCCTTTTCAATACGGACGATCACAGAATTGCGCTTACCCTGGGTCAGGGCATTCACCCCGAATAATAAGACAGGGATACTAAGCAACACGACTAACAAAGTAATGATGACTTTTTTGGATGGCCGGAATAATACCAGGCTGAACAAGCCGATCAAGGTTCCTAACCAAGGCCCTCGGCTGTTGGTAAATAGCAGGCATAAGCCACTGATCAGGATAAAGATCCAGGCCAGATTGCGCTGGCGTTTGTTTTCATGAAACAATCCCAGACAAAAGACAAAAGTCAAGGCCATCATGAGACATTCGGCAAAAGTCAAAGGATGGCTCCGGGTAGATATGACGCGGCCGTGATCGAGGGAAATATTCTGCAATAGCCAGGTGGGCCAGTTTTGCATAAAGGGATACGGATTATGTACTATTATGCCGTCGATCATATTGAGACCCAGGATATATTGCAGGATACCGTATAAGCTTACCAGAACTGAGCCGGCAATAAAATAATAGAGGATCTTTTTTAGCTGGCTCTCATCCCTGACCAGCAGGACGATCAGCCAATAGATAGTAACAAGACTAATTTGCCTCCACTTCCCCAAACTATGCCCGGGATCAATAGCTGTCACCGTAGAAATAGCCGTCACGGCTAACAGCCAGAATAATGGCTGGTCCAGCCTGGTCCTCTGCCACAAACTCCGGTCAGAGAATAATTTCAATACTCCGGATAATAGTAACCAGATCCAGGCCAGATTGGTCAAGGCCGTAGACACCGGCAGAGCAAAAGCAAAAAACATTAAGCCAATGTTGATGGCTTGATCGAGCCGTTCGGAACGAGAGCTCATAGCGCCCCTTTTACTTTTTCCAGTACATCGTTTATAGAAATATTCTTCAGGCAATCAAGCTTTTTACAATCAGGATCGCTGCCACAGGGACTGCAAGGCATTTCTTTCCTGATCACGATATGCCCTGGTCCATAAGGCCCGAATTTGCGGGGATTGGAAGGCCCGAAAATAGCTATGGTTTTAGTACCAACCGCCGTGGCCAAATGCATCGGGCCGCTATCCTGGGCAATGACACAGGCGCATTGCTTAAATAAAGCCGCCATTTGCAGGACAGAATTATTCAAAAGAAAAATCACTTTATATTTATTAAGTTTGTCCTTTATTTCTTTGATCACCAGATCGCTATGGTAACCGACGACCATAACCTTAACTTTAGGATCCTTTTCCAGTGCATCTATCAGTTTGATATAGTTTTCTGCCGGCCAGATCCGGGCTGGATGCCCTGCTCCCGGATGGATACCGACCAAAGCTTCTCCTTTGCCCAGGTTATTTTTTTTAAGTATCCCTTCCGCCCAATTCAGGGTATCATTATCCAAGAAAACTTCTAAGCTGATTTCGCTTTTCTTATATCCCAGGGCCTTGAGCAAGTCCAGATTCTCTTGTACCATATGTTTGGCTGGATCATGATGATAGGGTACAGACGTAGTCAGGAACAACGAGGACTTTTTTTTGCCGGCGCCGATCCTGGATGGGATCCCGGCCATTTTGGCCAGGGAAGCTTTACGCCAATCGCTATTAACGACAATAGCCAGGTCATATTTAAAAATCTTCAGTTTTTTTATCAGCGCCTTGGTCTGGCTCCAGGTAAATCTTTTATTCAGCATATCACCCAGCCAGGGAGGATTAAAGATGACCAGCTCATTCACATCAGGATTATGCTTAAAAATATCCTGGCAGTATTCTTTTACCAGGATACTAATATAACTATCCGGATATAAGCTCTTCAGAGCCCGCGGTAAAAAACTGGCCATCACTACATCGCCGATATTATCCAAATCAATAATTAATATTTTCACTGTTTTCCTCTACGCTATCCGCTATACGCTGTCTTTCTTTGGCCGTGTTTTCCATCTATTATGTACCCAGAACCATTGTTCAGGATCTTGCCTGATCCATTGTTCTAGCACTTCATTGCAATGCCTGGTATTGTTCCGCACAAATTCCTCGCAGTCAGGATTAGCCTGGAAGATTACTTCTGGTTCTACGATCACCTGAAGCTGATTATTTTTTAGCCTTACTATCCGTATCGGGATCACCGCTGCGCCGGTTTTCCGGGCTAATAACGGGATGATCGGGGTAGTTGCCGCTAAATCACCGAAAAAATCAACAAAAGTCGCATTTTCATAAAGGTTCTGGTCCATCAGGATGCCAATTGTTTCATTTTTATGCAGGACCCTGATCACATCCTTGATACTATTGCTATTGGCAATGATCCAGGTACCGAATTTACGGCGGATATTATTCACTACTTTGTCCAGTAACGGATTATCCAGCGGCCGGGCCAGCACATTCAATTTATACCCGGCCGCGCTGAGCGCTATTCCTAACAATTCCCAATTACCAAAATGCGCTGTTAAGAGCAAGACTCCCTTACCTTTAGCCAGCGCCCCATCTAAATATTCCCGGCCTTCGAATAAAACCTGTTTAAACAACTGCTCTTTACTCCAGACACCGGCTCTAATAAACTCAATCAGGGTTTGGCCAATATTACGGTAAACGCTGATAGCTATATTCCTGATTTCAGCGTGATTTTTATCGGGGAAAGTTTTGGTCAGGTTTTTGATCGTGATCTGACGGCGCTGGCCCCAAACCTTGAATACCAGCGTTCCCAAACCAGAACCCAGTTTTAAGGCCCAGCGATATGGCAATAACCGTATTAAACTGATGAATAAGCGTATCAGGAAATATTCTAGATAACTAATTGTTTGAGTTTTTTGAGCCACTCAGCTTCTCCCTTGATGATCTGCATCTCTATCCGCAGAGAGAAAAAGTTGATCCGGGCTATTTTTTCCAGATTCCAGAATTCCTTTTTAAACCGGGTCGTATCTTTTTCCGTCGTAACAATAAAATTGTATTCGGCTTCTTCCAGGATCTGGATAAAATTATCCCTGGTGTAATAATGGTGGTCTGGATAGCGGATGGTTTTCACGACTTTGGCCCCGACTTCTTCCAGGATCTTTTCAAATGATTCTGGCGAACCGATACTGGACAAAGCTGCTATTTCCTTATGGCGCAGGAAACTCAGGGGCATCGTTTCCCCGGTAGCCAGATTGATCAGATCGATCGGTTTATGCACGCATTTCAGGATAGCCGCGTACGGGTTGTATTTTTTTAGGTTGTTAATGATCAAGTCCACTTCTTCAGGACTGACCAGGTTAGATTTGGTTAAGGCAATTATGTCTGCCCTTTTCAGGCTGCTCATCGGTTCCCGCATAATACCGCGCGGCAGGCAATGATGATTGCCAAACGGACATGTGGCGTCAATCAGCACTACCTCTAAATTGCGAGATAGCGGATAATAGCTGAAAGCGTCATCCAGGATCAATACTTCACTGTTAAAGCTGGCAATGGCATATTGGCCGCTTTTGATCCGATCACGGCCCACCATAACCGGCACATTAGCCAGGTACTTGGCCATCATGTAGGGTTCATCACCAGCTTCTTCCGGGGTCAGTAGGACATCTTTGCCAGTTGAGACCACGCTAATCCCTTTCTCAATTCCTTCACCCCGTCCAGGCGATTTTTTCCGCTTATAGCCGCGGCTCAAGATGGCCACTTTTTTCTTCCTGTTTTTCAGGTATTTCGCCAGCATCATGACAAATGGGGTCTTACCCGTGCCCCCTACAGTGATATTGCCTACACTGATGACCGCTGCTGAAAGATGCTTTTTCTTTTTTAGCTTTTCGTAGATCAGCCGCCTTGTTTTAACAATAGCTATATAGAGCCAGCTCAAGACAGCCAGGAACAAGTCTAAGGCAACAGGAGCTTCCTTTTCGCCTTTACCAATCTTGAGAAAACGGTCCTGGATCTTCCGGGTCATAAAGGCACCACCTTCTTAATAGCTTCTTCTACCATCTGGACAGTGATTCTTTCCATGCAGACCAAGTCAGCACATTCCTGTTTATTACATTCCAGGCAGGTAACGTCAGCTTTAACCGCGATATTATTCGGGCCTGGTTCATTCCAATTGGCGCTCTGGGTCGGTCCAAATAAAACGATAGAAGGTATTTTTAGTCCTTGGGCTATATGCATCGGGCCATTGTCATTGCCAATAAAAAGTTTTAATGAATTAGTCAAAGCGATAGATTCAGTTATGCTCAGGGCCGGGGACTTAACCGGCCTTTTCTTCATCAAACTAATAATGTCGTCTATATATGTTTCTTCTCCCGGACCCCACAGGAAAATTACTTTAGCATTATATTTTTGCATCAGGCAGTCAGCTATTTCAGCAAATCCCTGCTTGAGCCATCTCCGCGCCTGGCGCCGGCTGGTGGGGCTGATACCGACCAGCATATCACCAGGCAATATCTTTTCCTTGGTCAGGAATTTTTGGATACGCGCTTGAGCTGATTCATTGACTATAAGATCCAGATTCACATTATTAGCTTCTATACCCAATGGTTTGAGCAAGTCTAGCTTATGCGCCGGGACATATTTTGGCGCCTGATCCGGCTTGACCTTCACGTTGTACACAAAATCGCGGCCCCGGCGGGTAAACCCAAGGCGGTATTTAGCACCGCTTAAACCAACGATCCAGGCAGTCCTGGGATTGCCTAAAAAGTCCAGGATTAGGTCATACTTTTCGGCCCGCAACCGGCGCAGCCACTTAAAATGGTCTTTTTTGCCGTAGATCAGCAAATTATTAATATACGGATTACCGGCTAATATTTCCGCGCCTGGCTTTTCTACCAGGAAATCGATTTGCGCTTCGGTGAATTTGCGGCGCAAAGCCCGCAAAACCGGAGTGGTCAGCAGGACATCGCCAATCCGCCGTAGTTGGATCACTAATATTTTCGCATTTGGTTTTAATTCTATTATTTTCATCTTACCACTTTACCACTTTAGCTAAAGCCTATTCTTTCCACGAGTTATCTGTAGATAGAAATCGAACATATTCTCGTCGCCACGGACGGTGATGCGTTTGAGGGCAAACAGGTCTTCCTGCCCGCGCAGGTTGATGGATTGTTTGATACCGACTGCCAGTTTGTATCCTGCCGGCTTGACTAATTGCTTGACTGCCGGATTATAGGCCCCAGCGCCGTATGGGTAGGCAAAAATATCCACTGGCTTACCCAAGACCTGTTCCAGTACAGGCTTACTTTTAGCAATCTGTATATTGGCTGCCTCAATGTCCAATTCATTAAGATTTAAATGACTTAAAGTATGGGAACCAAATTCTATCCCGGCAGACTGCATTTCCTTGACCTGCGCCAGGGATAACATTTTTTGGTGCGGTTCTGCAGCCGGATCATGCCACTTATTGACAATGCCGACCGTATCGCTCACCAGGAAACACATGGCTTTAAATCCATATTTTTTTAATACTGGAAAGGCTTCGTTGTAATTATCCTGATAGCCATCATCAAAAGTAATGATGACCGCTTTGGCCGGGACTCTTTTCTCCTGTAACATTGTATAATATTCAGCAAAAGTGATGACGGGAATAGCTTTCTCTTGCAGATAGCGCATCTGCCGATCGAATTTATCCGGGCTAACCCATAATTTCTTCAATTTAGAGTTTGGCGGCGGTAAACCGACCTTGTGATACATGAGGATAGCCACGCCTTTTTTCGGCAGGCGCCACCAATTCCAGCGGGCGCTGAAGCCTAAAGCGCATAATCCAGCGATAATAAGCAGTATTTTCAAAGTTTTCCTCCGTCTAGTCTTCATCATACTCATCCAGCGGGGATAAGTAGACCCTGACTGACTCTTCTTCTGTGGCAAATTCCCTGATCCTATCGATCAACCCTTTGTCCCAGGCAGGTTGTTTACAAATCTTCGCTAAGGTCACGGTATTAAGATCAGATACTTCCAGCCATTTACCTTCTTCTTTCAGCAGTGAATCTATAGCCGCGCCTTCTAAGGTTTCTTTTCCTGGAAATTTCAACCGGGAAGTGATCTTTACTTTTACTTTATGGTCATTGCCTTTAATGATCTCCACGTTTTCTTTGCGGGCAAACTGGATGATCTGCTCCCTAACCACATTGATCTTTTCCTCGATCTTTTCCTTTTCCCCGGCCAGTTGGACATATTTATTAGTCAAACTTACGCCACGGTCCTTGAAATATCCATTCTCTCCCAGGTTTTCCACGATATAAAAATGCTTCCGTTTCGGGCACAGGTCAGGATACTCGCACCAATTACAAAGACCACTTTCAATAGCCGGGAATTCCTTAGCTGACTCGATCTTGTCAATCAAGGTGATCGTGTCTTTCTTCAACTTCTCCAAGTCAGCTGGTTCGCGTTTGGAGATCAGGTCCAGGTCAAACGATAGATAATGCCAGATCAACCGTACTTCTTTGGCCTCTGGCCATTTTTCCTGGATCGCTATCTGGTAAAAAGCCAGCTGGCGATCGGAATCCAAATGTTTTTGTGATGGCAATGAAGAACCGGTTTTATAGTCATGGGCTTCATAGATACCCTTGGCATGAGCGACCCGGTCGATATAGCCGGTAATCTTATATTTACCAGCGTCATCCAGGTCAAAATTCACCGGCATTTCCGTGCCGATAGTGACAGATTGGTCAAAAGGCTGGCAGCGTTTAAAATAATTCTCTATCCCCTTACGGCCAAACTGGTAATAATGGTCCTTGGTGTATTTTTTCCGGACAATGGTAATATTGTCGTGCCAATTCTCTTTCCATAAGAGGTCGTAATAATTCAGCAGATCTTCCAGGGTATTGGTCCTGGTCAGCAGAGCATCTTCATACAGTTTCTGCAGGACTTCGTGGACCCGTTTGCCGACAAAAGCCTCAATGCTTTCAGCTTCTTCGCGTTTGATATGGTCTAAATAACGCAATTTAAATTTAAGCGGGCAGTTTTCATATGCCTGCAGCCGCGAATGGGAATAGATCATTGGAAAAATTCTCCTGAGAATACTTATTCTTACTGCTGTATTTTTGATAGTTTTTTATATTTTACCAAAACATAGAGCGAGGAATACCAGGCGTATTTCAGTCCGGCCAGGCCATCTAAAAATCCGCCATAAAGGATTACCCGGCGGAAAAGCTCCCAGGGGAAACTTAGGAACTTATACCAGCGCGCTTTCTTTCCAGCCTGATGCATTTCCTGCGCGGCCAGGGTGGTATATTCCTCAAACTTCTGGAAATATTCATCCTGATCACGGTAGCTATGATGGATAACCGGATTCTTCAGCAAACCTATTTTGCCATCTACGGCCAGTGTCTCATGGATCGTAGTTTTATCGTACTTTCCTTTTTTTCTGCGGAAAAGGCGGAGATGTTTTTCGCTGCCGCAGCCGCCAAAGCGCATCCTGTGCTCCAGGAAATAAAACTCAAAAGGAATTTCATAGCCGTCAATGGTTAATAGTCCGCGGTTTATTTCGTAAAGTATTTCAGTGGCTAACTTCGATGATACTTGTTCATCTCCATCAATATTCAAGGCCCATTCAGTGGAAAGGCGCTCGAGGGCAAACTGCTTTTGTTTCCCATAGCCGCGCCAATGACTTTGAATGATCCGGCATTTATATTCCCGGGCTATTTCCACAGTCTTGTCTGTGGAATAATCATCTACCAACACAATTTCATCCGCCCATTTTACGCTTTCCAGACAAGTGCGGATGTTGTGCTCTTCGTTTTTAGTGATAATGTAGACGCCGATAGTTTGCATGCTGCCTCTTCAGCGGTCAGCGTTCACTTGACAGCGTTCAGGTAATAGAGCAATTGAAAACGTAATTCTATTTTTCTGTCCGCTGTCCGCTGTCTGCTGTTACCTGATTATAAACTGCCACATTCCCTTCCACCATTTTGTCTAGGCTGAAGTTCTTGACCATCTGCAGGCTGGCACTGCCCATTTTCTCCCGCCTTTTATTATCCCTAAGTAACCCTATGATACCTTTGGCTAAGGCAGCGCTATCGCGAGGCGGGACTAAAATACCATTAATACTGTTCTCAACTATCTCGGGAATGCCTCCGGTACTAGTAGCGATGATGGGTAATCCTGCCGCCATTGCTTCCAGTGTTGAAGAGCCTAATCCCTCTAAATATGAAGAAACCGCAAATATATTGAGAATAGTCAATATTTGCGGTACATCTTTCCGGAAACCGGTAAATTTCACTTTATCCAGTATTTTTAAATCTTCTGCCAATTGTTTTAATTCTAATTCCAGCTCGCCAGTTCCCACGACCAGAAATTGCGCTTCCGGGATCTGCTCTAAGACAATTTTCGCCGCCTGTAACAGGTTTCGCTGATCCTTATGGGGCGCTAAAGCAGCTATGTTGCCGATGACTGGTTTGGATGGATCCAAGCCGAACTCGCGGTACAGGTGATCAGCTTTTTCCAGGCAAAGAAATCGGTTGATATCTATGCCATCATGTACCACGGCGATCGAAGCCGGATCAATGCCATCCAATTCCAAAACTTTTTTCACGCCGGCGCTAACCGCGATAAACTTATCAACATGCCGCTTATATTTAAATTTGCTGATTAAATTATTACCGACCCGGAAATCAACCCGGCGGGTCACTACTACTTTGCAGGAATCCAGTCCCAGGGCAGCCAGAATGCCGATAGTATGGGCATGGCTGTCATGGCAATGCAGGATGTTCACTTTGAGGTTCTTGATCATCTGACGCAAACGTCTCACCGCCAGGAGATCCCATTCCCCAAATATATGCAGAGGGAAAACAGAAATGATCCGGGAAAGAGCTTCATTAAATAAAATGCTATCAGGAGAACAGGCTAAAAAGCTGATCATATTGCGTTGGCGCAACCCCTGGACCAGGGACAAGACTTGCTGCTGCCCGCCGCGCCATGACACCGCGCTATCCAGGTGCATGATAATGGAAGTTTGATCAGCCATAGATTATTAAACTCCAGCGTGCTTCATTATTTTCAGGGCGATCTGATGGGAAGCTTTTAACACCTCTTCTGGTTTCCTCTTGACTGCTTCTCCCAATATTTCCAGGGTAAATACTCCACCGTAATTTATCTCTTTCAGCTTTTTGGCTATTTTGACAAAATCAAGTATCCCTTCGCCTGGAAGAAGATGATCATCCATCTTGCCATGGTTATCGCTGATATGCACAGCGATAATACGGCTGGTAAAAGTCTTCAGCAATTTATCCAGTTCCTTGCACAGGGACGCATGGGAAACATCAATGCAGACACCGACTACATCCTTATCCAGGGAACTGACTATCTTTTCCAGCTGCCAGGCTTCCCCGCACACCATGCCTCCCAGCATATTTTCCAGGGCCAGCCGGATATTTTTCTTTTTCGCCGTCTCACTGATAATCTTCAGGCTCTGGATACTGGTTTCGATCCGCCGGTCTTTTTCAGACCCATCCTGTCCATTAGTCAGGCTATTACCGGGATGCGTAATGACAATCTTGGCTCCGACCTTCGCTGCCGTCTCAATAGCCTGGTTCATTTCATCTATAGCTTTTTTCCTGGCCTTATCATCAGGCACTGATATATCGCAGTTCACACCGAACGGCCCATGCATAGTCAACCCGCGTATCTGTTGGTCCCAGAGGGCATCCTGCAGGGCTTTGACCTGTTTATGGTCATGATGATCAAAATGGGTGGCCTCGCCCCATTCTTTGCCGCCATCCCAGACTTCAACAATATCAAAGCCGGCTTTCTTGATCAGCGGCAGAAGATTCCAGATCTTATGCGTATAAAATAATCCAGTCGAAATCCCAATATCCATCAATTAGTACCTCGCGTATGGCTTATAGCATATGGCTTATGGTAACAGCGAATTTGATTCTAACTATATGCTATTAGCCATTAGCTATATGCGCTTATTACTCTGTGCCGCCGACAATGATCTCTGGTATCCTTAATGTCGGCTGTCCGTCTCCTACCGGCACATGCTGTCCTTCCTTGCCACACGTACCGATCTCAAATCCCAGATCATTACCAACCATATCAATGGATTGAAGCACATCGGGGCCGTTGCCGGTCAGGATCGCGCCGCGTATCGGTTTACCCTGTTCCCCATTGACTATTTCATAGGCTTCCACTACCTCAAAAACAAAATCACCGGTAGCAGTATTCACCTGGCCGCCACCCATTTTGACGACATACAAACCATGCGGAGTTGATTTTATAATACTGGCCGGGTCATGCGCGCCAGGAGTGATCGTGGTATTGGTCATACGGGGTATGGGTTTATAATGATATGATTCGCGGCGGCCATTGCCGGTAGAAACAGTATTTTCTTTACGGGCGGTGAATTGGTCATACAGGTAATTCTTGAGGATACCTTTTTCTACGAGTATGGTACGCTGGGCGGGAACTCCTTCGTCATCCATCGCAAATGAACCGCGCATATTGGGAATAGTGGCATCATCCACTACCGAGATCAAGGTAGAAGCTACTTGCTGCCCGATCTTTCCTTTGTATACCGGAGAGATCCCTTTCTGTACCGCGTCTGCCTCCAGGCTATGCCCGATAGCTTCGTGGATCATCGTGCCGCCGGCTTTACTGTCCAACACCACCGGCATTTTCCCGGATGGAGCTTTCCTGGCATCCAGCATGCGAATCGCCCGGCTGGTAGCCTCATCGATCATCTCATCCACAGCTGTTTCACTGAATTTCTCAAAACCAGACAATCCTCCCAGCGCTTCCCTGCCGGTCTGGATGATCGCCCCGCTTTGGGCGATTACATTCAAGACCAGAACAACGTAGGTCCGCTTTTCCCGGCGGAATAAGCCCAGGGAATTAGCAATTATTATTTCTTTGGTGCGATCTCCATAATCAACCTGCACTTGCTGGATCTTGGAATCTTTTTTCCAGGCGTTAGCGTTGACCTTATTGACGAGAGCGATCTTTTCAGTAATATCTACCCCGTGTGGTTCTCTTAATATCTTATGAATAATCCCTGATTTTTTATTGCTTATCCGCCATCTGCCATCTGTTTTCTCTCTTTTTCCCGCGGCCTGGCTCAAAGCGTCTGCTAATGCCAGCATTTCATCTAGGTCCTGGCTATTGGTTGAGGCATAATACGTTTCTTCCCCCTGGACGATGCGCAAACCCAGTCCTACATCTATGCCGCTGGCAATAGATTCAATCTTATTCTCTTCGCAAGAAATGCTCTGCAGGCTGCTTTTTTCCACATAAGCTTCAGCAAAATCAGCGCCATTAACAAGCAGTTTTTTGACCACTTTTTGCAGTGCTTCTTGGGTATAAATCTGGTTAGTTAACATATTAGGAAATGATATCATAAAACCTCCTTAATAGCAATAAAAAAAACAGGATAGCCCAAGAAGGCTTCCTGTACTATAATTAATGGCTGCTATTCACTTAGAATATTTCGTTTTCTACCTCATTTTTCTTGATCAAACTAACCTTACCGCCGATCTGTTTATCATAGAGGCTGGCGCAAGCCTGCTGTAACTGATAGGGATTGCCTTCAGAGTGATGGATAACGCGTTTGATGACCTCGTCTTCAAATTCTACGCCAGTGTCTGCCAGGTTGGCCTGGATGACTTTTTTCATATCGCCTTTGGTTAATTTTTGCAGTTGGATGCGCGGTGAGAAATACCGGCCGATCGGATGATGTTTAGCTAAAAACCTCTCCCACCCGGAGGGAATGCTGGATAAGACAAACAGGAATTTAGTCCCTTTGATGATCTGCTCGTCCGTAAGTACATTTTTTAAGATCGTAAAAAGGCTGTTGATCGGCTGGAAATTCTGCACATCATCAAGCAGGATCACTCCAGCTTCACTGTGTTCCTGGATATCCTGCCAGAGCGCCAGTAAAACATCAGTTAACAGGGTTTGGGGATGAATCCCCTCTACTTTTGAAGAAAAATTAAGGCCGCGGCCGATCACTTCCACATCTAAGGCTTTCAATTCTTTCATGAAATTCTTCAGCTGAGACAATGGTAAAGGGAAACGGCGGGGAATCTGTTCAATCAGGTATTTAACGCCATCAAGGTCAGAATTCTTGCGGTTGAATTCATTAATACTCACAAACGAGGTAAAAACATGGTGCCTTTCAGCGATATTCTTATATTTCATCAGGAGGGACGTTTTGCCCATCCCCCAGTCGCCAATAACGACAAAATGGTCGCACCTTCCCCGTCTCGCCTCATAGAGCTTGCGGGAAAAGAACTCCAGGTCACTGTCGCGTCCGACGATGATTTTGGGTTCCCAGCCTGTTTTTGGGGTAAATGGATTCGGTACTGGTATCATGGCATAACTAATAGCACAAATATTCACATCCCGCAACCTGTTTCATTAGCTATAATATCAAGTTCTTGCCAATTTTATTTTTCCACTTTCCGCATTTCGTAAGAAGGACGAAAATCCCTGGTGATGGCAAAGGCAAGTTCATCTACAATCTTTTCATACTTGGTTTCCCGGTCAGTAGTGACATTGATCGATTTCAGCCCATCAGCATCTGCGGTCAGGCCGGACATTTTCCAGATACCGAACTGCGAATTCGTCCAGACAGTAGCGCCCCTGGTCGCTTCAAATATTTTCGCATTCATGGTGACTTTGACGCTGGATTGCGCCTTAAGCGAGGCCAGATCCATGCCAAACTTAACATTCACCTTCTCCATGGCTACATCGATGGCGCCGATAATCAAAGCATTGACCTTATATTTTTCACAGATCATCCTGACACTTTCCGGATCAAACTGCCTTTTGGCCACAGACGCCAGGACGATGGGTTCGCTGCCTAGCTCCAGGACGATCACTCCCGGGTTTGATCCCTGCAGCATATACTGCATGAATTTCTGGGTAGCCAATCCCCCCAGCTTTTCTTCGCCAGTGGAATTAATTTGCACTATGCCATAGGAGGCGTAAGAGCTCACATCAAACCGTGGCGGTAGATCCACCCTGACTTTAGAACCAGCGCACCCTGCTAACAATCCGAACATAACTATGCCCGCGAATAACCGAACTAAAGAATTTTTCATCTTCATCCACCTCCAACCAGCATTATGATAGCGTTTACATTGTTCTTTTACTATTTCTTATCACAAAACCAGCCAGTCTTCAACATATTTTAATTGACAATATCTACTGTATCTCTTTATAATAATGTTAAGTTAACGTCATAAATTATTAGAAAAGGTGTGGCATGAAAAAAACTATTATCATTACCGCTATTGGCAAGGACCGTCCCGGCATTGTCGCCGCAGTATCGAAAGCGCTTTATGAAACTGGCTGTAATATCGAGGATTCCAGCATGACCATTCTGGGCAATGATTTTGCCATGATCCTGATGGTGACCCTGCCGAAACAGGGATCAGTTTTATTGCTTGATAAAAAGCTGGCGGCAGTGAGAAAGAAACTTGGACTTTCCATTTTTTTGCGTCCGTTGAAACCAGCAGAATTAAAAGCTGCCAATACCGGGGATGCTGTCCCCTGCATGATCTCTGTTTATGGGACAGACAAACCAGGCATCGTGTACTTGATCTCCGATTTCCTGGCGAAGAATAAGGTTAATATTACTGATGTATTAACCAAAATAGTTTCGCCGAAAAAAAATCCAGTTTATGTCATGATGCTGGAAGTCAATGTCCAAACACTAGCTAAGATACCCTCTTTAACAAAAGCTTTACACGCCCTCTCTCAAGAACTACATGTAGATATCACAATCAAAATAATTGAAAGTTACGAACTTTAATCCTATGTCAATCTTGCCGATCATCCAGTATCCAAATCCCATTCTAAAAACTCCTTGCGCTGCGCTGCACCAAGAAATACCTGGTGTTGAAAAGCTCATCAAAGATATGCAGGATACTTTAATGGCTCATTCTTTTTGCGTCGGGCTGGCGGCGCCGCAAGCAGGTACCCTTTTGCGGATCGTAGTAGTCGACTGTTCCCGCAGCCGCAAACCATGCAAACATCACGGGAACCTGGTTCTGATCAATCCGGTGATTACGCACCGGTCAGGTGAACAAGTAACACGCGAAGGATGTTTAAGCCTGCCTGATTATACCGGGAATATAAAACGAGCTGTTTCAGTTGTTGTAGAAGGACTGGATAGTGATGAGATCCCGCAAAAAATAGAAGCTGAAGGATTTGAAGCAGTGGTATTGCAGCATGAAATCGACCATTTGGACGGCATTCTCTTCCTGGACCGGATCACCTCCCTGAAAACCGATGTCTTCCGTCGCAAAACCTACTAAAAGAGAAGTTTGGTGTTGGGTTTAGAAGTAGGTTTGGTCTAAAGTCTCAGGAAGGTAGTTTAAGCCTTAAAACCTACCTCCTACTTCCATACTTACTTCCACAACCTACAACTTACTTCTTCTATTAATCGTGTCTTTAAGATTTCTTTTTAATTAATTGTTTTTCTTTGAGATGATCCCGGTAATAGCGGGAAAATTTATGGGTGCCGTCACCTTTAGCGACAAAAAACATATTGTCCGAATTTTCCGGATAAAGCGCCGCTTTAATGGAAGCCAGGCCGGGATTACAGATCGGGCCCGGAGGTAATCCGGCATGTTGGTAGGTATTATACGGTGACCTTACTTTCAGGTCCGATAAACTTAAAGCAGACTTATTCCTGCCCAAAGCATACTGGACCGTAGCGCATGATTCCAGTAACCATTTTTTCTGCAGGCGATTATAAAAGACAGCGGCGATTTCAGCCTTTTCTTCAGATTTTTTAGCCTCTTTCTCAATAATAGAAGCCATCGTCAATATTTGCCGCTGGGATAATCTTAAATTGTTGCATTGCTTCAGCAATTTTTCACTAAAAACACTGTTGAATTTTTCTACCATCATCTGGACAATGGCTTCAGCCCTGGTTCCCGGCAGAATAGCATAGGTGGCTGGATACAAATAGCCTTCCAGTCCTTTTTCCCGGACAACTTTTAAGAACTGGTCCCGGTTCACTAATTTCTTAATCGAAAGAAGTCCGGCTATCTGCATACTGTTATATCCTTCGGGGATGACCACTTTTACGCCATAGGTCTCCCCTATTGACAATTTATTCAGCATATCCCCCATACTCATATTAGAATTAAAGTTATAGCATCCCGGGCGTAGTTTGTTTGAAGCTTTTTTTAAGCTGGTATAGGCCAGGAAGAAATACGGGGAGGTAATCAATTGCTCTTCTTTCAGTAAAAAAGATACTTCTTTGGCAGTCATACCCGGCTCGACAACAACGATCCTTTCAGTGTAAGGAGTATAGTAGATACTGCCGACTAAAAAGATTAATAAAAATAATACCGTGATCCGGTATAATAGTTTTCTTTTATCCATTCTTTTGCCCCATTTTTTTGAAATCAATATATCCCTGCAAAATAAAAACAGCGGCCAATTTATCGATCACTTGCCGGCGCTTGGACCTGGAGACATCAGCCTCGATCATGGTTTTTTGCATGGCTACCGTGCTAAGACGTTCGTCCCAAGTCGTGACCGGTATAGATACTGCAGCAGCTAATTTATCTTTAAATAATAGCACAACTTTTACTTTTTCGCCACTACTTCCATCCATATTTAGCGGCAATCCGATCACGATCTCGCCGATCTCATACTCTCTGATTTTTTCAGCGATACAGGCAAAATCTTTCTCCAGGCTGGTTCTCCTGATAGTAGTGACCGGTTGAGCCATGATCAGTAATGGATCAGAGACGGCAATTCCGATCGTCTTTTCTCCGACATCCAATCCCATTATCCTTTTCAGTTTATTCCTCGCTTCACTCGGAATTGATTACACAGATTTCTGAAACTCCGCCAGAGGCGGACAGGGATTACACCGATTAGAGCAACGTAGTATCCTCTACTTCAAGATTGTTTGCCGTCCAGTTCACTTAAAGTGACTAACCGGTATCCTTTTTTCCTTAATTCCCGGATTAGCTGCGGCAGTGCCGCCAGTGTTTGCTCTACTCCACTGTGCATAAGGATAATACTCTGGTCTTCCACTTTGCTTAGCACTTTTTTTATGATATATTCTGATGAAGGACGATCAGTATCGCTGGAGTGTATCGACCACAAGGCCATATCTTCGCCATTATCTTTGACTGCTGCTACTACCTTGAAGTTATAATGCCCTCCTGGCGGCCGAAAATACCGCGTCTTCAGGCCGGTAATCCTTTCGATTAATTCCTCATTGCTCCTAATTTCAAAATTAACCTGTGTTTCATCCAGAGTCGTTAAATTATAATGATTATAGGTATGGTTGCCGATCTCGTTTCCGCTGTCCGCTATTTCCTGCAGTAATTCCGGGAATATTTTAATTTGCTTGCCGACGACGAAAAAAGTGGCCTGCGCCCCTTCCTGGGCCAGGACTTTTAAAATTTCCCTGGTAAATTCCTGGTGCGGTCCATCATCAAAAGTCAAAGCTATGCACGGTTTGCTTAAATACTCCTTAAAATCAAAATTACTAAAATCGGTTGGCGCGGCTGTGGAGATGGCACTGATCTGTGAGCGCATGATGAAACTAAAAACTATTACCCCGAGCATTACTTTGAGGATTTTTTTAGCCATCAATATTTTCTCGCCTCCCTTATTGGGCTTCACAAAATCGTTCAGCCCTTGATTGCGCGGATTTCCGAAATACGATTACGCGGATGTAATCATTTCTTTTCCGTCAGCTTGATCTCTTCCAAAACAGAATATACAGGCCCGGCAGGCTTTAATTTGCTTTCCATGACCAGTATCTTATCCACTGTTTGTACGCCAAAGTCAAGATTAGCAAATTTATGTAACTGGGCGCTAAGCACACCGATATTTTTAGTGGTCCTGATCCGCCCAAATGTTAAATGGGGAGAAATATCCTTTTTTTCAGTAACCCCGGTAACCATGGTCAGGTGCCTTTTGGTCACTTCGATCAGGGTAATAGCTTCATCCCGCCCCTTTTCCACGCCAGTCCAGATAATACGCGGATCACCATACGGCGGGAAAGTACCCACATATTTAATTTCCAGGCTATAAGGAGCGGTTTCAGCGGCAATACCGCGGCAAACCTGGATAATATCCTGCGCTTTCTTTTCACTTACTTCGCCGCAGAAATGCAAGGTTAAATGTAAATTATCCTTAGCTACCCAGCGCACATCGGCATTGGCCAGTTTCAACTGCTCTTGGACTTCAACTACTTTCTCCCTGATCGTCTCATTGATGCCTATAGCGACAAAAATGCGCAAAAGCGTTTCTCCTTATTTTATCTCAGTGACCAGCTCTTGTTGTTGCAGCGCCAGTTTTTGCTTATGTTGATAATCATGGTAGAGTATAGTTATGACTGATTTGATCATGCTGACTACCGGTACGCCTAAAATAACTCCCATTAAGCCAAAATAGCTGCCCCCGACCATGATCACTAACAGCACCAGGACAAAATGCAGGTCAACGCTGGTTGACAGGTAATAGGTAGAAATTAATGTATTATCTAATACTTGGATGCCGACAAACAGGATGATCAGCTTAAGGACCATGGACGAATCACCATTCATGATGACCAGCAAGACGGGCGGAATAGCTCCCAGCCAAGCTCCTAAAACAGGAATAATATTGAAAATCCCGGCCAGCAAACCAAAGACCAGGGCAAAATCAACTTTCAGGTATAATAAACCAAAAATACTGATCATGGTCAGCCAAAAAAGACGCATGAGCTGTCCGTTCAGGAAATCACGCATGACCTGGTTAATTTCAGAAACAATGCTTAACACGGTCTCGGTTAAGCGGCTCGGGACAATACTGAAAAGCCAATTGGAGAACCGGTCGGCATCGAGCAATAAGGCAATAGTAATAAATGGTACCAGGATATAGAGAGAAAGGAAACTAAAAATATTGCCGATTATTTTCGGTAACTGGGCCGGGATACTCAAAGCAAAACTGTTTATTTTTTGCAGGGCCAGGTCAGATAAATTCATCTCTTTTACGGGAGGGTAGTATGTAACCAAATAATTCTGTATTTTCACCAGCGAGGTTTTAAATTGCGCCGTAATTTCGGGTATTTTATTCTGCAATTGATGCGCTTCGGACATGATAACAGGCAGCAGTAAAGTCACAGACACCACTACGACAAAAAGGCAGATCAAGGTCAGGACCAGGATAACTATCCCTTTTTTATAACCTTGGGCATGATAATAATTGATCAATGGATGCATGATATAAGCCAGGACAACTGAAAGTATAAATGGGGAAAGGACACTCCTAAGCTCATACGTCAGCCAAAACACTACCGCCATTATGACCAATAAGAAAAGATATTTGTTACGAATTTTCCCTACCCCCACTGTTCATCCCGCGCAAACGGGACGAAAGGATTACGGCAATATTTTTGATGACTATTAATCCTATTTTAGGATTTTTTTCGATCATACTGTCAAAATTTGATTTATACATAATATAAACTTGAGAAGGGATCAAGGCCCTGGCTGTGCCTGACCGCGGTTTTTCTTCGAGCAAAGACATTTCCCCAAAGCACTCCCCGCTTTTCAAATGGGAAATGGCTTTTTCTTCTTTTAAGAGCCCGCTTTTGCGG
Organism: uncultured Clostridia bacterium; assembly: GCA_964441745.1. Taxonomy (GTDB): domain Bacteria; phylum CAYTYR01; class UBA6262; order UBA6262; family UBA6262; genus UBA6262. Next base: position 85,003 of record CAYTYR010000005.1, on the reverse strand, counting down.
GTAATAGCCACTTCCCCGCTCAGGACAATGAAGATGGCTTTGCCTAACTCATGTTCCCCGCAAATAACCTCATTGGCTTCATAAGTCCGGGCATACATTGTTGTTACTAATTTACCAACATCAAAACCGCTTAAACCTTTAAAAATACTGATATTTTTGAAAAACTCGATCTTTTCCTTCATTTCCTGGTCAATAATTATTTTAGTTAACCATTTCCTGATATTCAGCATACGATCTCCTTATCCTTGCAATAAGAACCGGCGCAGCATATCCAAAGTATAGATCGCCGCTTTTTCCCTGATTCCCCGCCGATTGCCGGCAAAATGCTGTTCATTACATAGTTCCCCTTGGTCACTGACCAAGGCGCAATATACCAATCCCACCGGTTTTTCCGGCGTCCCGCCGCCAGGACCGGCAATACCGGTAATACCGATACCGATACTGGCTCGGCATAATTTCTTTACTCCCCGGGCCATCTCCAGGGCTACTTGCCTGCTGACAGCGCCTTGTGTCTCCAGACTTTCCAGGGATACTCCTAATACTTCTTTTTTAACCAGGTTATTATAGGCAACTACCCCGCCTTTAAAATACATGGATGAACCGGAAACATCGGTGATCATTTTACTAAGCAGTCCGGCAGTGCAGCTTTCAGCAATACTGACCGTCATTTTTTTGCGGCCCAGCAAGTTACCAGTGACTTGTGGCAGGGATTCATCGTTTTCACCGAAGATATTAGTACCCAGCTTTTCCTTTAATTCCCTTTTGGCCTTATTAATGAATCCGTCTATTAGTAATTCATTTTTACCAGAGCCGATAATAACCACATCTACTATCCCCGGATGGGCTACCAAGGCGAAGCGCAGATCGCCGCCTTCCAGCTTACGTTCTATCTCGACTTGATCTTTGATCTCCTCATCCACCTTGCTTTCACTCATTCCCGCCACGTGCATAATATGCAGCTTGGTCAGGCCGCGCTCATATTTCTCTTTCAGGAAAGGTAAAACCGCTTTATTCATCATTGGTTCTATTTCAAACTGGGGGCCAGGGAGCAAGATAATGGTTTCCGCCGTAAAATCCTGGTGTTTTGCCAGCTCAATGATCTGTCCGGGCGCAGTACCTATTTCATTGGGAATCAACCGCGCTCCTTCCAAATAATAAGCCTGCTTTTCATTTTTCTTGGGCATCTCCTGCCCGCGTTTGGCAAAAAAAGCAGCCACTGACTGCATCGCTTCCCGGCTGAAGACCAATTTCTTCTCTAAAACTTCTGCGATTACCTCACGGGTTAAATCATCAAACGTCGGACCTAACCCGCCGGTAATAAAAACTATTTGTGCTCGTTTAAAAACCTGCCGGAAAGCCTCCGCCATATTGGCTTTGTTATCCCCAACAGTGGTCTCATATATTAAATTAAGGCCAATGCCGGTTATTTTTTCACTTAAATAGCTAGCATTGGTATTCACCTTGCCCAATAAGAGCTCGGTCCCGATAGAAATTATTTCTGTTTGCACCCAGCCTCCTCTAAAACAAATCCGAATATCTAAACTCTAAATACTAAACAAATTCAAAATTGTTTAGAATTTAGAAATTAGGATTTAGTATTTGCTTTATATTCAGCGCATTACTACATTACCGGTATCGATGTTAAATATTTCTATATTCGTTTCATGATCTACAATATCAATTGTTCCTGCCGTCGGGCTGCCTTTCGGTAAAGCCGGACTGCCGGGATTAAGCAGGATCATTTTCTCCAACCGTTCCAGCTTTGGCAGATGCGTATGGCCTACAATAAAAATATCAATATTCAGTCTTTTCGCTAATTGGATCTTTTCATCATCGGTTAATTTGTGCCCGTGATTGACCATAATCCGCTGTCCGCCCACATAAACAAAGGCATACGGCGATAATAAAGGCACGTTAAGCGCAGCCTGGTCTACTTCGCTATCACAATTACCTTTGGCGATCACCATGGGGATCGAAAGCCCGTTAATGGCTCTAACCAGGTCTCCCGGCGCATAACCCTCTGGCAAAGGATTGCGCGGCCCATAACTAAACAGATCGCCGGCATTCAGAATTAATTCCACATTCTTCGCTCGGAAATGATTAATTGTTTTTTCAAAGGCTAATAGACTTCCATGAAGGTCACTGACCACGCCGATCTTCACAACCACTCCTCCTACTACTTATGCGTCAGTCATTATAGCCCGTGTGCTTTTCTATAGTCGGATAGCTACGATTTATTTATACGCCAATACCTATTTTCTTGTCAATACAAAATTGAAGATAAATAATAAAAACACCACTGCCGCTAGCAGTGGTGTTTAAATAATATACAAAATATGGCGTAGTTCCTGTTTATTTAGTATCCAGCCGTTTTTTAAGGGCTTCGTATTCATCCCAAATAGCTTTAGGCATACGATCACCAAATTGCTCGAAAAACTGCTGATGGCCCTTCAGCTCTTCCAACCATTCATTTTTATCAACTGCTACCAGTTTTTCCATAGTCTTTTCAGATAGTTTCAACCCATTCAGGTCAATATCCTGCGGCCGTGGCACATAGCCGATCGGTGTCTTCTGTGCGTCTATTTCACCGCGGCAGCGGGACAGGATCCATTCCAATACCCGCAGGTTTTCGCCATATCCCGGCCAGAGAAATTTTCCTTCTTCATCTACCCGGAACCAGTTCACATGGAATATTTTTGGTTTTTTCTCGATCTTTTCTCCCATGTTTAACCAGTGCCCAAAATAATCAGCCATATTATAACCACAGAACGGAAACATGGCCATTGGGTCACGCCTTATTTCACCCTGCTTGCCGAACTGGGCCGCAGTGCGTTCACTGGCCATAGTAGCGCCAACATAGACCCCATGCTGCCAATTAAAAGATTCATAGACCAGGGGCGCTAAATGAGCCCGGCGGCCGCCGAAAACAATGGCTGAGATCGGCACGCCGTGATGATGCTCCAAGCGATAGGAAATTGAAGGACATTGCTTGGCCGGAACAGTAAAACGGCTATTGGCATGCGCCCCTTTAATGATATTACCCTTCTCGTCTTTCAATCCCGGTTTCCAGGGGCGTCCCATCCAGTCGATCCCCTCAGAAGGCACAGGGCCATCGCCTTCTTCCCACCAGACTGTTCCATCCATTTTAAGAAGTACATTGGTGAAAATAGTATTTTTCTTGATCGCTTCCATCATATTGGGATTAGTCTTGGAATTGGTACCGGGAGCTACCCCGAAAAAACCTGATTCCGGGTTGACCGCCCACAGTGCTCCATCGGTGTCTACCCGCATCCAGGCAATATCGTCACCTACGGTCCAGACTTTATAACCTTTGTCTTTTAAACCTTCAGGCGGAATAAGCATAGCTAAATTAGTCTTGCCGCAGGCGCTTGGGAACGCAGCCGCGATATAATCAATCTTGCCGCCAGGCTCTTCCACACCCATGATCAGCATATGCTCAGCCATCCAGTTTTCTTTCCTGGCTAAATAGCTGGCAATCCTTAAACTTAAGCATTTTTTTCCCAGCAAAACATTTCCGCCATAACCACTCCCTACGCTCCAGATCGCATTATCTTCCGGGAAATGCAGGATCAGGCGCTTGGTAATGTCCAACTGCGCCTTACTGTGCAAACACTTGGTAAATTCCCCGGTTTTACCTAAATAGTCCAAGACTTTTGTCCCGATCCTGGTCATGATCCTCATATTCAGGACCACATAAATACTGTCGGTTAGCTCTACCCCGACTTTACTGAAAGGCGAACCTACCGGCCCCATGGAAAACGGAATTACATACATGGTGCGGCCCCGCATCGAACCGGTAAAAATCTCCCTGGCCCGGTGATAAGCTTCTTTCGGCAGCATCCAATTATTATTCGGGCCGGCATCTTCTTTTTTACTGGTACAAATAAAAGTAAGATCCTCGGTACGAGCCACATCATTGGGGGCGGTCCGGTGATAAAGACAGCCAGGCATCAGCTCCTGGTTCAAGCGGATAATTTCACCTGTATCACAGGCTTGCTGTTCCAAAGTTACTTTTTCCTCTTCAGAACCATTGAGCCAGACAACTTTATCCGGCTGACACATTTTAGCGCATTCATCTACCCATTTTTTCAGTTTTTTGTGTTCGGTCATTTTTGCTCCTTTTTTTTAAAACTCCGCCTGAGGCGGACAGAGGTTACCCAGATTACGAAAAAAGATTACACTGATTCAAGCCGAAGTTATTAGGTGTAAGTTTTGGAAGTAAGTTTAGACCTACTTCCATACCTACTTCCACAACCTTCACCCTGTTACTACTGTATTTTTTCTATTTTCCCGCCAGTAACGGTCAGGAAGATCAACTCTTTTTCAGCTTCCCGGTTACTATCAAAGGTGGTTAGGCCGGTCAGGCCGGGGAAATTTTTAATGCGCTGTAATTCTTCTTTAATGGTTTCACGGTTAAATCCGCCGGCATAGATGCATTGCGCCAGCAAACGAACTGTATCTACACAGTGCGCAGCCAGGCTATCTGGGGTTACCCCATATTTCTGTTTATATTGACTTACAAATCCCCTGACATTCCGGCTCTGGCTTTCTACATCAAAACTGGTCGTATATACAGCCCCTTCCAGAAATTCGATTCCCTGATTAATTTTACCATCCTTGGTCCAGGAATTAATACCCGCGAGCATCATCTTGTTACCGCTTTGGTACAATTGCCGGGCAATTGAAGATAATTCTTGCGGATTGCAGGGAAGAAATAGCGCTTGTATATCCCGGTTACTAATTTTGGAGATAGTTGAGTCAAAACTGTACCCATCAACAGAATAAGCTTCCTTCGCCGCCACTCCCCCTCCGAGCTCACTAATCCGTCGTGAAGAAACCTCAGCTGCATTGACACCATATTCATTAAATGGGTACATAATGCCAAACGTGCGTTTGCCGGCCATCCGGAATAAATATTCTATCAACTTAATGGTATTAATACTATAGTTGATCTTATTGCGAAAAATATAAGGGCCAAGCTCCGGAATGCCGACCGCCCCGGCCGCCGGGGTGATAAATACTACTTTTTCCCGGTTGGCCTGGACTCCACCGGCAAAAGCCAGTTCGTCAGCCATTCCCCCGATAATAGCGACTACTTCTTTACGTTCAGCCAGGGCGCCTACCGCTTCCGCCGCTTCCTGCGCCTGGCTTTTATCGTCGATAATAATTGCTTTAAGAACCGTACCGCGTACACCGCCGATCTGGTTTATTTCATCGATGGCAAATTCTATGGCCTGTTTGGCGCTTCGTCCGAGATTTGAATACTGCCCGGTTTCTGGCAGCGCCACGCCAATCATCAATACTTCAGGGCCAGCCGCAGTCATAGATTTTTCCTGACCCTGGCAACCGGCTAAAAGCAAGGTCAGAGCGCAGGCAAAACCCATAATGATAAAAATCTTTTTTAATAAATAATTTTTATGCTTCATAAGAATTTATCCATTTCTTTCATGGAACAGAATTCGCCGCACATGGCGCAGCCAAACTTATTGCGCAAATGCATTTTAGTATTTTCTTGAGTAAACTTTTCCGGATCCAGGCTGAGACTGCTTTGTTTTTTCCAATCCAGGGCTTTACGGGCGATAGACATATTTTTATCCCAGGCCGCTGCGCCGCTGATCCTTTTGACTATATCTGCGGCATGGGCGGCGATGCGCGAAGCCATGATCCCTTCTTTAACATCCGTTATATCCGGCAGGCGCAAATGTTCCGCCGGCGTGACATAACATAAAAAATCAGCCCCATAACTTGCCGCCAGCGCCCCGCCGATAGCGCAGGTGATGTGATCATATCCCGGCGCAATATCAGTGACCAGCGGGCCTAAAACATAAAATGGCGCCCCGGAACACATTTTTTTCTGTAAAACAATATTTTTTTTGATCTGGTTCAAAGGAACATGGCCCGGTCCTTCGACCATTACCTGGACATTCCGCCGCCAGGCCCGTCTGGTCAGTTCACCGAGGATCTTTAACTCCGCTAACTGGGCCTCATCAGTAGCATCAGCGCCGCAACCAGGCCGCAAGCCATCCCCTAAACTTAAGACCACGTCATATTTATAAGCAATATCCAAGAGGCGATCAAAGTGTTCATATAAAGGATTTTCCTTTTTATTGCATACTACCCATTCGGCTAAAAATGTTCCTCCCCGGCTGACCAAACCCATGACTCTTTTATGTTTCCGCAATGTTTCGATTACTTTCCTGGTAACACCGCAATGCACAGTAAGAAAATCAACTCCGTCACGGCATTGTTCCTCTATAACCTCAAAAAGAGTTTCAACTTTCATTGCCGGCACACTTTTACCCTGCCGCACTGTTTCAACCACTGCCTGGTAGATAGGAACTGTTCCCAGGGGTATGGTCGTACTTTTCAGGATAGCGCGCCTCATCAACCGCAAATCACCGCCGGTAGAAAGATCCATTACGGCATCAGCGCCATATTTAATACAAGCGGCTAATTTTTTATTCTCCTGGGCAATAGAATTTTGCTTGGGACTAGTGCCAATATTGGCATTGACCTTGGTCCGCAGGCGCTGGCCAACGCCGCACACTTTAAAACCAGTTTTATTGTGGAATTTGTTTTTAACAATCGCAATCCGGCCTTTGGCTACCAGCTGCCGGACTACTTCAGCGGCCAGACCTTCCAACCGGACAACCTGGCGCATTTCCGGAGTGATCTTACCAGCCCGGGCTAATTCCATTTGAGTCATTTAAACTATCCTTTTAACCAATATTTTTTCTGCCTGATACATAGAGAATCTGATTTTTTTAAACATACTCCCTTGTTTAGCACCTGACAATTTGGCAAATTCTTCCAATACTCTGACTGCTTCTTCCACTCGTTTGAAATTAGCGATCGTCAGTCCCCTTAGATCTTTTCTTTTAGGTTCTTTAAATGTGCGTCCCAAGTCATCTCCAGAATCCCTGGCTGTCAGCAATTGCGGGTAAATTTTCCTGGCGTTCTGGTCCAGCAGGTGCCGGCAAGACCGCAGCATAGTTGTGGTTTTACGGTCATTTAAAATAAATCGCGCCACATCTTCCAGGACCCTAAGTCCTTCCCGGGCACGATTTATATTAGCATCTAAAATCCGATAAATGTCTTGCTTATTATCCATATTTTTGCACGATACTTTTGATGATATTGCTGGTTGATTGCCCTTTAGCCAGGGGAATTCTCACTACCCGGCCATTGTTGTCTTTCATAAAGCGATTACCGACAATATCCTTGATCTTATAGTCTGCGCCTTTAGCCAGGACTTGCGGTTTAAGTTCACTGATAATAGCGTCCGGCGTCTCTTCCTGAAAAAATGTAATATAATCCACTGCCGCCAGTCCGCCTAAAACTTCTGCTCTTTCCTGCTGTGGCACCAACGGACGGGTTGGCCCTTTTAAGTGCCGTACTGAAGCATCAGTGTTAAGAGCGACAACCAGTATGTCACCGTATTGTTTAGCTTTATTCAAATAACGCACATGGCCTACGTGCAAAAGGTCAAAACAACCATTGGTAAAAACTATCTTTTGGCCTTGTTTTCTCAAACTAGCTAAAATATTGGCCAGTTTCTTTCTATGAATAACTTTATCTTTTGCTCTTATTATTTTTTTCATGGTTTTCACTATCCGCTATACGCTACCCGCTATACGCCGCTTTTCGCTAGCGCTTCTTCTACCAATTCACAAATAATATGTCCCGCCGTGATATGCATTTCCTGTATATGCTGAGTAACATTACTGGATACGACAAAATTAATTCCAGCGGTCTTAGCCAGCATCCCGCCGTCGCTGCCGCTGAAGCCGATAGTTGTACACCCCAGCTTGTTAGCCGTGACAATCGCTTTGAGCACGTTTTCTGAATTTCCACTGGTGCTGAGGCCAATGACTACATCATTCTTGGCGGCAAAAGCCTCTATTTGCCTGGAAAAAATAGTATCAAAACCATAATCATTGCCTTGGGCAGTTAGAAGACTGGTATTCGTATTTAAGGCCAAAGCTGGAAGCGCTTTACGTTCCAATTTCAACCGGCAGACTAGTTCGGTGGCCAGATGCTGGGCGTCAGAAGCACTGCCGCCGTTGCCAAAAAATATAACTTTACTCCCCTGGCGAAAACAATTAATAATCGCCCGGGCGATCTTTTCTATATCACCGATGTTATTTTTAGCCACATCCCGGCAGGCAAGTTCATGGGCAGCTAATATTTTGCTGATTTTTTCTTTCATCACAACCTCGTTTTACAGATGCAAACAGATGAAAACTACTGATGCAAACGAATATTTTATCAGTCTGAATCAGTGAAAATCCGTCTGAATCCGCTTTTATTGTTTAGCTACTTCTTCAATGATCCTCTTCTGGATGAAATTAGTATATACTTCGCCTTTCTTGAAATGCTGATTATCCAGGATACGCAAATGGAACGGGATAGTAGTTTTTACTCCTTCGATCACAAACTCGCTCAAGGCCCGCTGCATGTGGATAATTGCTTCTTCGCGGTTAGGCCCATAGGTTAGTATCTTGGCGATCATGGAGTCATAATACGGTGGAATAGTATAACCTGCGTAAACATGGGTATCTACCCGCACACCGGGGCCTCCCGGCACCTGGAATTTCGTTATTTTACCTGGAGAAGGAATAAAATCCTTATCACTGTCTTCGGCGTTAATACGGCACTCTATCGCATGCCCCCTGATTTCAATATCATCCTGGTCGACATCCAGGCGTTCGCCGGCAGCCAGCCTTATTTGCTCTTTCACCAGGTCAATACCAGTGACCAGCTCGCTCACCGGATGTTCTACCTGAATACGGGTATTCATTTCCATAAAATAGTAATGACCGCGCTTATCTACCAGGAATTCCACTGTGCCTACCGTCACATATTTTACGGCTTTAGCCGCGCGGCAGGCTGCTTTACCCATTTTTTTACGCAGTTTATCAGAAATAAATGTTGAAGGTGACTCTTCCAGCAGTTTCTGGTAGCGGCGCTGAATGGAACAATCCCTTTCCGGCAAATAGACCACACCACCCTTGCTGTCAGCCATAATCTGGAATTCGATGTGGCGCGGTTCTTCTACATATTTTTCAATATATACTTCTGGATTTCCAAAAGCTCTTTTAGCTTCGTTCTGGGCTGTTAAGATGGCATTCTTGAGGGCTTCTTCGTTCTGCACGATACGCATGCCTTTACCGCCGCCGCCGCCGGCCGCTTTCACGATCACGGGATATTTTACTTTTTTCACCAGCTTCAAGGCTTCCTCAGCCCGGGAGATCACTCCTTCACTGCCTGGTATGATCGGGACACCGGCTTTCTCCATAATTGCCCGAGCTTGGACTTTATCGCCCATTTTCAGGATGGCTTCCTTGGAAGGTCCGATAAATTTGATATTACAACTCTCACATATTTCGGCAAAATAGGAATTCTCAGCCAGGAAACCATAGCCAGGATGAATCGCATCAGCGCCGGTAATCTCCGCGGCGCTGATAATATTAGGGATATTCAGGTAACTTTCGGAAGATTGAGCCGGACCGATACAGACACTTTCATCGGCACATTTCACATGTAATGATTCCCGGTCCTCTTCTGAGTGTACAGCGACAGTGCGGATGCCCATTTCCTTGCAAGCCCGGATTACGCGTAAGGCTATTTCCCCGCGGTTGGCAATCAAGATTTTTTTAAACATTTTTTCTCCTTAATGAACAGACAGCTTTTGGAACCTGTACCTTGGTGAACAAAAGCTGTAGCCCGAAGGGCGTCTGTGAATTAACCCCCCGCGTATTGATTCGCACAGCGAATCAGCTGGGGGTACAATCTATTCCGTAGGATTGATCTGTATGGTAAAGATCGGCTGGCTATACTCAACATGATGACCATTCTCGAGCAAAATCTTGATTAATTTACCGTCTGTGTCCGAAACTACGTCTTTCATTATTTTCATTGCTTCAATCACGGCTATCTTCTGCCCTTTCTTAATTAGTGTGCCTTCCTGAATGTACGGAGGAGAATCAGAAGTCGGAGCCGTAAAAAATGTACCGACCATAGTGGATTTAATAGTGTGGTAGTTTGGGGAGACTTCCACATGAGCGACCTGGTCTTTGCCGTTGCCATTTCCATTGCTCTTGACCGCTTCAGCGCCAGTGGCTTCTTCACGGCACGGATTGATTACTGTTCCTTCATTTTTGCGGAAACCGATCTTCTGTCCGTCTTTTTCCCAGTTCAGCTCTACGATATCCGTATCAGCAATGATCTCCAGGAACTTCTTGATATCTTTAGTATCCATTTAACCTCCAAAATTAGAAGCGCTTATGGCTAATGGCTTATGGCGTATAGCAGAAGCATTATCGTCTTTGTTTTTGCCATTAGCTATATGCCATATGCTATCTGCGCTCTAGGCTCTAGACTGGTATTCGCCGTTCCTTGTATCAATTATGACTACATCGCCAATAGCGATGAAAAGCGGTACTTTGATCACTGCCCCAGTTTCCACGGTGGCAGCCTTATAGGCAGACGACACTGTGTCCCCTTTCAATCCTGGTTCAGTGTAGGTCACTTTCAGCTCAATAGTAATAGGCAGGTCAACACCGATAATTTCTCCTTCATGTTTAACCACTGTAACTTCCAGTCCTTCTTTTAAAAATTTGGCATTGTCTCCTAAATGGTCCTTATCAATTTCTACCTGTTCATAAGATGATTGGTCCATGAAGGCATAGCGTTCATTCTGCTTATACATAAATTGCATTTTTTGCAATTCCAGGGTAATATTCTCTATTTTTTCATCAGGGCGAAATGTCCGTTCCAGCACAGACCCATTGCGTATATTTTTAATCCTGGAACGCATAAAGGCCCGGCCTTTACCAGGTTTATGATGCTGAAATTCCACTACTTTGTACAATTCCCCTTCATACTTAAAGACCAATCCGTTTCTAAAATCTCCCGCTGTAATCACGAATAATACTCCCTTTTTTTGTTTTTAGGTGTTGGGTTAGGAAGTAAGTTTGGTCTGAGGTCTATGGTTTTAGGCTCGGACCCAAAGACTATTGCCTGCTTCCATACTTACATCTACAACCTACAACATGTATCTATTACTTAGCTGCTTTCGTTAAAACTTCCCGGCCTTTTGCCGTAACTAACACCATATCTTCGATCCTGATCCCGCCATGCCCTGGAATATAGATACCTGGTTCCACGGTGACTACCATCCCAGCCTGTAAAACCTGCTTATCAATGCTGCTGAGCCGGGGAGGTTCATGGATTTCTAAGCCTACACCATGACCAGTAGTGTGTATGAAATAGCGACTATAACCGGCCTGGGTAATAATGTCCCTGGCCGCCTGATCCACAGTCTTTGTTTTAACTCCTGGGCTGACGGCCTTAATCGCCCTATTTTGGGCCTTTTGCACAACTTCATACAAACGTTGGTTTAATCTATTAATTTTACCTAAAAATACCGTCCTTGTCAAGTCAGAACGATAGCTTTTGTAGGTAGCCCCAAAATCCATCATTACCAGGTCGTTTTTTTTCAGCTGGCGGCTGCTGACAGCATGATGCGGGACAGCGCTTCCTGGGCCGCTGGCCACAATAGTCTTAAAAGCCGGTTCACATCCCTTGGCCCTGATCAAAGCATCGATTTTCCCGGCAATGGACCGCTCGGTGACTCCTGGCCGGAGCATGGGCTTGACTTGTCGATAGACAGCATCGGCAATATGGGCGGCTTTGCGGATCAGGGGTATTTCTTCTTTGTCCTTGACCAGACGCAAATCCTCAATTAAACTAATGCTTGGCGCTAATTTTGCCGGGCTGAGAGTTTTTTTCCAAACGGATAAACCATTTACGGTCAAATTATTGCTTTCAAAGCCAATTTTCCTGGCTTTAAAAGAACGCCTATATTCAGTGAATGTTTCTTTGCTGCTGATAATGCTAAGCCCTTTAGCTTTAACTGCCTGTTTTACTTCCGGATAATTTAATGCTGAAACACTAAGTAAGGCTTTGGTCCGACCGATCAGGGCAAAATTACCTTCCTCGGCAATACCGAACAGATAAAGTAAGCTTACCGGGCTGGTCACTAAGAAAGCGTCCAGGGCTTTACTGTTAAGTTGTTGCTGAACTTTGCTGATTCGTTTTGAGATCATAGTGGTGTTACTTTTTGCAGAGACCGGCTGCTGCCTGCAAGCCTAGCAGGTAACTATTAAGGCCAAAGCCGGAGATCTGCCCGGCAGCCGCTGGCGCTACCATGGATTTATGCCTGAATTCTTCGCGTTTATAGATATTGGATAAATGCACTTCCACTACCGGAATCCCGACCGCTAAAACTGCATCCCGGATAGCCACGCTGGTATGGGTGTATGCTGCCGGATTGATCACCATCGCATCAGCCCAATCGCCGGCTTTGCCAATAGCTTCCACTATTTCGCCTTCATGCGCAGACTGAAAGGTTTTAATTTCTACTTTCAGTTTTTTGGCTTCTTTGTTTAATTCTTCATTGATCTTCTGGAGAGTGACTTTGCCGTAAACATCCGGCTCTCTTTTGCCCAGCAAATTCAGGTTAGGCCCATGAATTACCAGTATTTTTTTCATTGCATGCTCCCTTTTGATTAACTCTTACTAAGAATCCCTTTTACCTGCTTCTTAAGCTCCGGAATATTATGCTTAACAATATCCCACACCGACCTGTAATCTACTCCAAAATATTGATGGATAAGAATATCCCGCATACCGGCTATTTTCTTCCAATCGATTTTTGGATGCTTTTTTCTAAACTCCAGCGGTATATTCTTTACCGCTTCGCCGATTATCTCTAAGCTGCGCACAAAACTCCTCTTGAGGGTTTCATCTTTCAGAAATGCTTCAAAGTCGAGTGGTAGCTTGGAATGCTTTTCTAAATACTCTATTTCTTTTAAAATATGTTCCAAAAAAGGCTTAAATTCCTTAGACATATCTTACCTCTTTTATAATATATGGTTTGATATATGGACTGATCATATCAGGGGTAAGCAAATCAATTTTCCGGTGAAGTATTTTTTCCAGGGCTGATTGTAACCCCACATAATTATCAAAATATCCGTTAAATTCGCTGTCAAACATATTCTTTTCAAATTCCACCAGCAAATCTATATCGCTTTTCTTCTTTTGCTGACCCCGGACAAACGATCCAAATAAGCCAATTTTTTTAATCTTGTATTTTTTCAAAATATCTTTATGACTCTCCAGTGATTGCATAATATCTTTACTATTTGAAATTTTCTTTTTATTTCGCATATTATCTTCCTCTCTGACATACAAAATCGGTATATTCTGCCGATTACAAAGGGTAAAGTCGGCTTACCTTAACTCCCAATTCAAGGACTGACCCCATTACTTCCCTGACCCCATTACTTCCTTCCATCATCATAAGTATCTATGATTGCAATAGGCCTACCTGTATTATCTTTTATTATCTCTCGAGACTTGCTCATATCTTTCCTCCTTTGATTCCAAATATTTCTTGCCCAAACATTAAGCAAATTATTCTAACTTTTAATAATCTCCTTTACTCTCTGGTCTCCCACCCCGAGCAGGCCAAAGATGCATTGCTAAAGCCATAGCTCTCATATCAGCTTCTGTTCTATGAATATTCCCTTCATCCGTACTCGTATCACAAGTAAAAAAAGCAGTCCACATACCATCCAATATATTACGACTGATTCCTGGACATTTCTTAATCATTTCCCATAGCTCCGCACCCGTGAAAGCAGAAATTTTATCGGTGTCCGATAAACCTTCCGCTATATTATCTCTGTAAACCAAAACCCAAACTTTGGCATACTCACACCAGTAAAATAAACTCTCCTGCTCTACTTCTAATTCTTTTAACTCTTTCGCTAATTTTAAACTACATACCTGCTCTTTAAGTTTCATCTTACTCCTTCTCTGCTTTTATTTATCTTTTGTTTGGCTCATTTGGGGGTATCCGAGAACCATCCGGTCTTAGTGAGAGTCCTTTCCAATAGAGCCTTGATGGTTCGCCAATCACTATTGACCGTCATTTGGGATGCAAACTCCCACCAGTCTTCTCCGGCGCGCCGCCGGTAGTAGGCGAGTCGAATGGAATGGTTGTTCTCACCCCACTTGATGAGTTGGGCACAGAATGAATAATCACCCCAGTCATCTTTGTCTTGCGCTTGTCTTGCAGGTGACGTGTTGAGCGCCGGCGTTGCCCACACTTCGTCAACAACAGCACCGGAGACAGGAGTTCCTCCCTTGGCTCCCACATCCTTTGGCGTTCTAAAAGTGACCGGGTTGCCAATGCGTGACTTCAGATTGCCTTTGATCTTCCAGCCTTTTCCTCTTGCCATATCATTTTCTCCTTCGCTGAACCAATATTTTTGGGGTCAGATCTTATAGATTTAGGGGGTCATTAGATAATAACTTAATTTAAGAATCCGTCTCATTAATACTCGTTGAATTTATTCAATCAGGGAACTCGTCATTATTTTGAGCAAGCTTGTCGATTTCAGCCAAAGCACGCTTGCAGACAACGAGGGAATCTTCTGGTTTCTGGATGCCGAGCATGCCTGCCTGCCGGTAGGCAGGTCTGACGCCCTTTAGGGCTAGTTGCGGAGGCACCGAGTTGTCAAAAGACCTTTGACGCCTTGAAAATCGACACTGGAGCGAATAAAAAGTGACAGTTTCCTGAAAAATCACTGTGGTCATGCACAATTCTTTCCCTTAACTATCTTTCTTTCCACATTCTCCTTTACTTGCAACTGCCTTTAATCAAAGAGACTAAAGCATTTTTTATCACGGATAATGGCACAGTGTTTACGATTTTCACTTTACCGATTGCTACAGGAAGAACGAACCGGATATTTCCAGCCAGTGTTTTTTTATCATGCTGCAGAAAGCGTAAAAAAATCGGCCAGGATAATTTAATCCCTTTGATGCTAACCGGCAAGCCAGCTTTGGTTAATAGCTCTTTCAGTCTGGTCTCTAAACTGCCATCCGCCATCCGCAAACTAATTGCTATGTTCATTGCTCCGACCATGCCCAAAGCTACAGCTTCCCCATGCTTATATTTTTTATAACGGGTGATGCCTTCCAAGGCATGTCCTATCGTATGGCCAAAATTGAGTATCGCCCGTAAATTATTTTCTTTTTCATCCAGAGCCACTACCTCGGCTTTGATGGCACAGCAGCGGCTAATAACTTTCTCTAAAACAGCCTCATCCAATTTTTTAAGCTTGCCCATATTCTTTTCAAGGAAAGTAAATAGGCTGGCATCATAGATGACTCCATATTTGATTACTTCAGCCAGGCCATGTGCAAATTCCTTGGCTGGCAGGGTCTGGAGAGTTTTAAGATCAGCATAAACCAATTTGGGCTGGTAAAAAGCGCCGACCATATTTTTGCCATCAGGCAGGTTGACTCCTACTTTTCCCCCGACACTGGAATCTACCTGGGCCAGCAATGAGGTCGGTACCTGGACCAAGTTGATTCCGCGCATAAATGTAGCTGCGGCAAAACCAGCCAGGTCTCCGATCACTCCGCCGCCTAAGGCCAATATCGTCCCACCCCGGTCTAATCCACATTGCAGACATTTAGCATAGATCTTATTAGCGGATTCCTGTGATTTATACCGCTCACCGTCAGGTATAATGGTGCGATGTACAGTGAATCCGGCTCTTTTAAGGCTAAGCTCTACTTTCGGCAGATACCAGCGGCTCACTTTGGGATTGGTCACGATCATTATTTTTTGGCCAATTTTTAAAGTGCGCAGCGCCTGGCCTATTTTGGCCAGGTCAGCCCTGACGATAATATTATAGCTTTTTTCTTTTAAATTAACTTTGACCTTTTTCATTTTTTATACCTGTGAGCATACCATTCAGCGGCCTGATCGACTACTTGCTTGATATCTAATTTCGTTGTGTCTATCTGAAAATCACATTCTTTATAATATGATTCCCGATGCGCGAGCATTTCTTTGATCTTTTTTAGTTTATCCGCTTCATGGGCCAGTAACGGCCGGGTACTGGCGTCACCGATCCGCTTTAAAATAGCTTCCGGTGAAGCAGACAAGTAAACCAATTTGCCGTTGGACCGCAATTCATGCATGTTTTCCGCGCGCATCACCGCCCCACCGCCAATAGAAATTACATAGTGATCCAGCATAGCCACGCATTTAATAGCTTTTGTCTCCATGTCACGAAAAACAGTTTCGCCATGCTGTTTAAAAATATCTGTTATCGTCTGCTTGGTGTTTTTTTCAATAGTCTCGTCGACATCTATATATTTCATATTAAGTTTAGCGGCTAGTATTTTACCGACTGAAGTTTTGCCGCTGGCCATAAATCCTGTTAAAATTATGTTCATATTTCTCCAGATAAAAAAGTTATTAGGTTTATGTTTTAGAAGTAAGTTTGGTATAAGGTCTATGGGTGTTAGGCTCTAAACCACAAACTTTAAACCTACTTCCATACCTACTTCTATAACTCTCACCGTAATTTTTTATTTTTTATATTTACTTTCTGCGTATTTGTTCCAGATACCCGTGATAATTTCTCTTCATTTCGCGCAGGCTATCTCCCCCAAATTTCTCTTGCATCGCCCGGACTAATTCAAAAGCAACCACATTCTCGGCAATGACCCCAGCCGCCGGTACCGCGCATATATCTGAACGTTCTACGGTAGCTTTAGCCACTTTGCCGGTTTTTAAGTCTACACTATGAAGTGGCTTCGTCAATGTTGCTATGGGCTTCATGCTGGCCCGCAGGACAATGATTTCCCCGTTGCTCATACCGCCTTCGATGCCGCCGGCGCGATTTGTTTTATGCCCCAATCCGAGCCCCTTAAGTAAGGATATCTCATCATGGGCCTGACTGCCAGGCAAGCCGGCGGCTTTTGTTCCTAATCCGACCTCAACTGCTTTGATCGCCTGGATACTCATTAAAGCCTGGGCTAAACGGCCATCAAGTTTAGCATCCCATTGGACATAGCTGCCCAAACCAATAGGGACATTAATAGCGGCAATTTCAACTACTCCGCCGACACTGTCGCCGGATGACTTAGCCTGGTCGATCGCTTTAATCATTCTGTTTTCTTCATCTTTACCTAAACAGCGCACCGGCGAATTTTCTATTATTGCCCATTCTTTGGCCGTCAGGCGCCAGGGAGAAGAATCCGTAATTTTGCCGATTTGTGCGGTGCGGCTGAAAATATTAATATTAAATTCACGCAGCAATTTCCGGCACACCGCACCGACAGCTACGCGAACGGCAGTTTCCCTGGCGCTGGCACGTTCCAGCACATCCCGGATATCTGCAAAATCATATTTCAAGGTCCCAGCCAAGTCAGCGTGCCCGGGCCGGGGCGCAGTCACCGGAGGAACTTTTTTGTTCACCCAGTTCTCCCAATCGCGATTCTCTATCAATAATCCGATTGGCGCAGCAATAGTCAAGCCATGACGTACGCCGGCGATGATCTGCGCCTGGTCTTTTTCAATTTGCATTCTCTGGCCGCGGCCGTAACCAACCTGTCTCCGTCCCAGCTCGATATTGATATCTTCTTCCTGCAGTTTAAGACCGGCGGGGATACCTTCCAGGATGGCCATTAATGCTTTGCCGTGTGATTCCCCGCTTGTTAAGAATCTTAACATACTTTTCTCCTGTCTTTATCTTTTCAGAATATCACTTAGTAAATCTAGTTGCAATGGCAGTCTAGCCGGATTACGCGGATAAAGCTTTACACATAACTGCTACTGGCGCTTTTTTCCCAGTCCAAAGTTCGAAAGAGATCGCGCCCTGGTTTACCAGCATGCCCAATCCGTTGGCGCATTTTATTTTTTTGCGTTTGGCTGCTTTTAATAAAGCTGTTTCACAGTTATAAACGACATCGTAGATAAATAGTTTCTGGGTCAAGAGCGCGGGCTCTACAACGCAGGGATCGGTTGGCTTCATTCCTACTGGAGTAGCATTGATCAGGATGTCAGCATCTTTGATCGCTTCCTTAAGTTCATTCTGGCTGATCGCTTTTACCTGTTTGGCAGAGCTAATGGATTTCAAGGCAGCAGCCAAAGAATTTCTCCTTTGCTCTGCCACATCATACAGATAAAGAACCTGGATCTTATTCTTTAACAAGCTAACGCCAATCGAGCGGCCGGCTCCCCCGGCACCCAGTAAAACTACTTTTTTCCCCTGCAGTCTGATCTTATTTTCTTCAACCAGGCTTTTGATAAATCCTTTACCATCGGTATTGTCACCGATCAGCCTGCCGCCGCAATTCACAATAGTATTGACTGCGCCGATAGCTTTGGCTTCAGGGCTTAATTCATCCAATAAAGGGATAACTGCTTCCTTATGCGGGATCGTTATATTGACGCCAACGAGATCTAAGGCCCGGATCGCTTTAATGGCCGCGGCCAGATCCTCCGGAGCTACTTTGACCGCAATGTAAACATAATCAAGATCTAGCGCCTTAAACGCAGCGTTATGCATCAAAGGCGAAAGAGAATGCTCTATCGGATAACCGAATATGCCACAAATTTTAGTCTTTCCTGTAATCATTTAGAACCGCCTAATAATTTTGAGTTTTGAATTTTGAGTTTTTCCGCCAGAGGCGGATCCGCCAAGCTTAAAGGCGGAGAATTATTAATTATGGTAAAGAACTTTTCCTTAACTCAAAACTTAACACTTACCTGTCCCCGCGTCTTTGATTTGTCCTTTAAGACAAATCAGCAGGGGAAAACTTATAACTGCTTCACTTAAGAACCGCTGACCATTATCTCTTTGATCTTGATGGTGGGACTGCCGACATTGCCATAAAATTTCAGGTCATCGCCCACCAGCTCAATGTTTTGCAGTAGATTCAGGATGTTGTCAGCCATAGCCACACCTTGCACCGGGTAGGTTAATTGCCCATTTTCGATCCAGAGACCGCTCACTCCCACGCTAAAATCACCGGTGATTGGATCAGCTGTATGCATACCCATGACTTCCATGACATATAATCCCTGCTTAATACTTTTTAACAGTTCTGTCCGGGATATTTTCCCTTGTTCCAGGTAAAAATTGTTGACCCCGACGCCAGGTGACCCCATGAACGATCCCCGGCTGGCATTGCCAGTGCTGACCGTCTTATCCCGGGCAGCAGTATAACCGTCATAAAGTATTTTTCCCAGGATCCCATCCCGCACTATCTGGGTCCTTTGAGTAGGGACGCCTTCGTCATCATATGGGCCAGATCCTAATCCCCGGCGCAAGCGGCCATCATCAATGATTTGAATTGAATCAGCCGCAATTTTTGTATTGAGTTTTCCTATTAACGGGGATTTTTTACGCTGGATATTATCAGCGCTCACACTACCGGCCAGCATCGCCAGGAATTCACACCCGACATAAGGGTCTAAGACCACTGGTATTTTTTGGGTAGGCACTGATTTCGCTCCCAGCATCCGCACTGTCCGGAAAACCGCTTTATCTACTAATTTTTCAAAATCCAGGTCTCCAAAAAAACGCCGGCTCTGGCTTTCCCCGCCAACCTGTACCTTGGTATCCTGTTCCGCTTTCAATTCCAGTACCGCCGAAAATAACGTTTCCTGCCAATGTGCTTCCACTCCCTGGGTATTGTAAATAGTTTGCGTAAACTCATTGTCAGTATAAACCGCGGCCAGCACTTTGCTGATCTGCTGGTCAGCGGACAATGCTTCTTTCTCCAGGCGCATCATCATCTGTAGTTTATTTTTTGCATCCAACTGCCGGATAGATTCATCATAAATATTAAGCTCTTCAAAGGAAATGCCGGCCGGGCGGCCAGCCGGAAGCACATTGTATTCATCGCTGATATTATAATCAGCGTTGTGGATGGCAGCGGAGATCAATTCATCGGCATCAACCTGAATATTAGTGGTATAGGACAATCCCCATTTTTTATCCTTTAAGACCCTGATCCCGATACCATGATCCTGGAAAAGGTTAAATTTTTCGCATAGCCCTTCGCTAACTTCAATACTGGTCCCCTTGCTTTGGGAAATAAACACTTCTCCTTCCAGGTTGAATTTATTTTTTATCTGCTTGATTAAATTTTTGCCCAATGTCAGCACTATTCCCTCATCCCATTCTTCTTTTCCCTGTAGGTTATTCATTTTGCAGTGACACTCATATAGATAGCGATAAAAGCCAGAATCAAGAAAAGCACCCCTACTTTTCTGCGGTGTTTCATAATATATTTATCATTAAAGACAAAACTACGGCCCCAATCATTGATTTTAATGATCAAGTCCGGACGGAACAAATACCCGATACTAAAGATAAGCATGATCAAGCCGACCAGCAGTTTTAAATTTTTCATATTTACTTTCTTTGAACCAGGGCATTAATTTTCTGTTGCGCTTTTATCTCCTGGTCAGGAAATTTATGGCCGATATAATTCCACATATTGATAGATTTCCGGTATTCTGCATTTTTTTCATAGGTATTAGCCAGCACCCGTAATAAGATCAGTGGGCTATCCGCAGGATCGATCATTTTTTCCAGTATGGCTATCACTTTTTTATAATCTTTTATTTTTTCATAACCAAGCGCCGCCAGGGCATAATTCATGCGCCAGTAATGGATACTATTAGGATTATAATTCCAGACTACTCCTTCTTTCAGGAGTGCGGCTGCTTCTTCATAGCGTTCCTGGACAAAGCCGAGAGCTCCACTGCCGATGTAATAGACATGAAAATAATAAGGGTCCAGCCAGACAGCCCGTGTACAAAGGGCATATAATTTGCGGTAGGCCGTATTATCAGCATCATGAAGATTATGATGATGCTCTCCGTGCGCTTCTTCTGCTAGATGCTGATCATGCTCTGCTCTTGTTTCGCCTTCTGTCGGCCCGCCATAATATTGCAATGTTTTAATCCAGACGATATCTGCCGCCAGGGAACGCAGTCCGAAAAACACCGCGCCTAACTCCAGATAAGGATTATCATCAACATATTTCATGGTCACAAGAGGCGAAAAAGGATAAATATACCTGTCTTCAATAGTTGTCCGCAGGTTAAACAGGACCGCGGCCAGGATAATTATACTAATAAGACCCCAGCTATTTCTTTTTAACATGCTCTTCTTAGAACTCCTTCTTGCTAAAGAATAGGCTGCTGATCACTAGAAAAATAGCGGCATAGATCAGACCGTATAATAAAACCATAGAAACCACATCCAGCGGCATTCCCTCTGGTATACCCAATTTATCCTTCAGATTAAATAACTGGAAATTTGGCACAGCATAGTACAATAAATACAGAAGCCCCTTGGCCAGAAAAGATTGTACTTTCTCCGCCATCAGTTTTAATTCGCTGGAAAAATGGCCTAGTATCCAGGTCAGGAAACTAAAAGCCATAGCGGTAATGCTGGATGTAAATACCAGGCTGGCAGTCATGGCCACAGCGACAATAATGATCATCTTGAAGAAAATAGCTACTGCGCTCCAGATAAACATAGGATCAAGGATCCAGTGAGTGGTTAACTTTAGCAGCAGCATTAATACGACTAGCATAGTGATAATATTAAAACACAAAATTACCAGCACGCCAAGATAACGGCCAATGATATATTCCCAACGGCGTAATGGCCTGGTCATTATCAGGTAAATCGTCCGGTTCTCAATTTCCTGTAAAACCAGGTTAACGGCGGCGTAAATCCCGGTCATTAAAGTAAACATTTCAATACAGGCTAAACCGATATCAGTGATCACCCTGGCCTCGGTATCTGGAGCCAGAGCAGAAAACACCAGGGAACTGCCGATCATAATAAAAACAAAAAGCAACAAAATATAAAATATTTTACTGCGTATATTCTCCATGATCGTATATTCAGCAATGGGCAATATATTCACGATAGTGACTCCTGACCAGACGGCATGACCGTACTTAAGAATATTTTTTCCAGCTCCGCATCCTTATTTTTCAATTGCCGCAAGTCAACTACCTTCACTAATTCACCTTCCTTGATAATACCCACCCGGTCGCATACTTTTACAATTTCACTAATAATATGGGAACTTAGAAAAATAGTTTTCTTTCTTTCTTTAAGGCGCAGGAGCAAAGACCGCATTTCCGTAATACCGACTGGATCGAGGCCAGTGATCAATTCATCAAAAAACAGGATTTTCGGGTCATGGATCAAAGCCTGGGCAATACCCACGCGCTGCAGCATGCCTTTTGAAAATTCAGACAATCTTTTATGACGGTTTTTAGTCAGTTTCACCAATTCCAATAACTCGTCTATTTTTTTCTGCCGAACTTGTTCTGGAACGCCACTCAGCCTCCCATAAAAATCGATTATTTCCTGGGCGCTGAGATACCTGTAGAAGTAAGGGGCTTCCGGCAGGTAACCTACCAGGTTACTGGCTAGGCGGTGCGGCACTTTTTGATCGTAAATAAAGGCTTGACCGCTATCAGCAAATAGTAATCCCAGCAACAACTTGATCGTTGTCGTTTTCCCGGAACCATTTAGTCCCAGCAAACCAAAGGTTTCACCCTCTTCTACTTCCAGGTTTAAATTCTTTATGCCAACGCTGTAGCGCGGCTTAAGAAAATACCTTCTTTTATAGATCTTAGTCAGATTTTCTATCTTCACTGCCAACATTAAACTTTAGCTCCTTTCGGATAGATCAGGCAAGTTTCATCGCAATCAGGAAATTTCGGACATTTTACGCATTCACTCCATATTTTATGCGGCAACTGCATTTTATCGATCACGCTGAACCCATGCTTCTTAAAAAAGTCCGGCTGGTAAGAGAGAGCAAAGACCTTTTTAATACCCATGGCCTTGGCTTCCTTGAGACAGGCTTTGAGCAGTATAGTCCCTAATCCTTGACGATGATGACTTTTGGCGACAGCAAAGGCTTTAACTTCCGCCAGATCTTCCCAATTGACATGCAGAGCGCCGCAGGCCACGACTTTGCCCTTATCCTCAATAACAAAATAATCGCGGATATTTTCATATAACTCATTCAAAGCCCTGGGCAGCATTTCACCGTTAGCAGCAAAGTAATTAATAATACCCTGGATCTCCTTGACGTCTTTCATTTTTGCCTTACGCAGTTTCATGTGTCGCTCCCTTTTTTTAATAAGTCTTTGGGTATTAGGTTAGGAAGTAAGTTTGGTCTTAGGTCTATTGGTGTTAGGTTCTAAACCACAAACATCAGACTTACTTCCATACCTACTTCCACAACCAACAACTTTCTTTAGTATTCATATCCGGCAACTAATGCTTTCCGGTTTAAATCCAGTAATTCTTTTTTCTTGCCAGTCAGGAGCGCTTCCAATGCCTGGAACACTGATTCCTGTTTAATAATATTCTTTACCGCCAGGTATTTTCCCAAAGCAACAATATTGGCTACCTTCACCTGTCCGATCTGCTCGGCAATCCCTGTAGCCGGCAGACGCACAGCCTGCCCGCTGGGCTCTTTTATTTCATCTTCGATCAAGGTAGAGTTTAAAACGAGCAAACCGCCTTTTTTGAGACGCGGCCGAAACCGGTCCAGCGATGGCTTATTTAAAATGAGCAGGCTGTCCGGGCTGGTAATAACCGGACTGCCGATTGCTACATCCGCAATAGTTACACTGCAATTTGCCGTTCCCCCACGCACCTCTGCCCCATATGACGGGAAATAAGTAACAAATTTATTCTCGATCATGGCGGCCTGGGCCAATAATGTCCCGGTGAACATAATTCCCTGACCGCCAAATCCTGCGATGATCAATTCTTCTCTCATCTTTCTAATCCTAGTGTAATATTATTTTATATGTTTAGGTAATCGGTGTAATCGTTTTTTGAAATCCCTGCCTGCCGGTAGGAAGGCGGGTAATCAAGACATCCTGACTTTTTAGGATATCTTAGTTTTGTCTTTAATCACGCCAAGCGGGAACTGAGCCATCATTTCTTTCCGTACATACTCCAAAGATTCAGGTACTGACATTTTCCAGTTAGGAGGACATTGTGATAGTATCTCCACCATAGAATAACCGTTTCCTGCTAATTGCACCTCGAAAGCTTTTTTTATTGCTTTCTTGGCTTCCGATACATGTTTTGCTGAATCTACGGCACAGCGGGCCAAATAAGTAGTACCCTCCAAGGTGGCCAGTAATTCGCCGACTTTAATGGGATACCCGGCAATTTTTTCATCCCGGCCAAATGGCGAAGTACTAGTTTTCATGCCTAACAAACTGGTTGGCGCCATTTGTCCATTCGTCATGCCGTAGATAGCATTATTGATAAAAATTACGGTAATATTCTCCCCGCGGTTAGCGGCATGAACAGTTTCAGCCATCCCTATGGCCGCCAGATCCCCGTCCCCTTGATAGGTGAAGACTACCCGGTCTGGTAAAACTCTTTTGATCCCGGTAGCCACCGCCGGCGGACGGCCATGAGCAGCTTCAGTTACATCAAAATTCCAATAATCATAAGCGAACACCGCGCAACCTACCGGGGCTATACCAACAGTTTTTTCCCGGACACCTAATTCATCAATAACTTCGGCCACCAGGCGGTGCACAATGCCATGCCCGCAACCGGGACAATATTTATGGTCTGTGTCAGTGAGACTTTCTGGTTTACAAAATAATTTTTTCATATTTTTTCAATTTCCTTTAGCACTTCTTCTGGAGTGATACAGCCACCGCCAGACCGGCCGTAAAAATGAACCGGGGTTTTTCCATTGACCGATAGCTTGACATCCTCTACCATCTGGCCGGCATTCAGTTCTATTACCAGGAAAGCCTTTACTTTTGGAGCCAGTTCTCTTAGTATCTTTTCCGGGAACGGCCAAACCATTTGTGGCCTTAGCAATCCAACTTTAAATCCTTTTTTATTGGCATCCTCTAAAGCTGTATAGCCAATCCGGGCGCTGATGCCATAAGCGACAAGCATGATCTCAGCCTGTTCATTAATTAACTGGTATCTCTGCTCCTGTTTTTTAATTTCTTCATATTTGCTTTGTAAATGCTGATTATGAGCTTCTAAAACTCCTTCTTCCATAAATAACGACCTGATTTTTCGCGGCGTCCGCCCTTTGCAGCCATCTAAGATCCAGTTCCGGTCTTTAAACCTGGAAGCATCAATTTTTACCATTTCCATCGGTTCCTGCATTTGGGCCAAGATCCCATCAGTCAAGATCATCGCTGGAGTACGGTATTTTTCGCTTAAAGTGAAGGCTAAAGCCGGCATTTCGTACATTTCCTGCACTGATCCCGGAGTGAACACAAGCAGATGGTAATCCCCATGCCCCCCGCCTTTCACTGCCTGAAAATAGTCACCCTGTGAGCCGGAAATATTGCCCAACCCCGGGCCTCCCCGTTGCACATTTACTATCAGCCCGGGTAATTCGCAGCCAGCCATATAAGAAATGCCTTCCTGTTTCAGGCTGATACCAGGCGAAGATGATGAAGTCATGGCTCTGGCTCCGGCCACGCTGGCACCAAACACCATATTAATGGCTGCTAACTCGCTTTCTGATTGGACAAAAACGCGTTTTTCTTCCAGCATCCGGCGGGACATATATTCTATCAGCTCATTTTGCGGCGTAATAGGATAGCCAAAATAAGCGCCGCAGCCAGCTTGAATGGCGCCTTCACCCAGAGCTTCATTACCTTTTATTAGCTTTTTCACACCGACTCCTCAACTATTTCCAGATCTCTATCGCTACATCGGGACAAACCTGGAAGCATAAACCGCAGGCAATACATTTATCCTGGTCGATTATCTCAACATAGTGCAAACCTTTTTTATTCATTTTTTGGCTCAAACAAATGATCTTTTTCGGGCAGGCTGAAACGCATAACTCACAGCCCTTGCATTTGTTCTGGGCAATGACGATTTTAGGCATAAGTACTCCCATAAAAGCGGTCGCTGGTTGCTAGTATCTGGTTTTAAAATCAGCTTCTATTCGCTAGTTCCTAGTATCCAGCCTTAAACCATTAAAACTAGCAACCAGAAACTAGCAGCTAGCGACTGTATTTAAACTAGCGACTAGCGACTGAAAACTGTATTTATATTATAGCGATTTTTGGGGTGGGTGTCAAACTATTTTAAGATGCTTTTTTTGAGGAGTTCTTTGGCATGTTTTATACTAATATCCGTGAGGGTCTCCCCGCCTAGCATGCGGGCCAGTTCCTTTACCCGTTCGTCAGCCTTAAGAAGCTGTATTTTGGTATAGGTCCGGTCTTTCATTACTTCCTTGGAAACATGCAGGTGATGAGCAGCAAAACCGGCAATTTGCGGCCAGTGAGTGATACAGACCACCTGGTGCCTGCCAGCCAGGGCATTGATCTTTTTTCCTACTATTTCCGCCATACTGCCACCTATGCCAGTGTCAATTTCATCAAAAATCAAAGTGGGGATCTGATCAGTATGGGCTAAAACAGATTTTAATCCCAGCATGATCCGGGACATTTCTCCACCAGAAGCGATCTTGGCCAGCGATTGCAGGTCTTCCCCTACATTGGGACTGATCAAAAATTCCGCTCTTTCCAAACCATTTTGGTTTAACTGCTGGACACCTTGGCTATCCACTTCCGGCACCAAGCTTATCTTAAACTTGATCTTCGGCAAACCCAGGTCTTTAAGCTCCTGCCCTGTTTCCTGTTCCAGCTTAGCAGCGGTTTTCTGACGCGCCAGAGAAAGTTTTTTAGCTTTATCCATAGCTTTAATCCCAGCTTGTTCTATCTCTTTAGCCAAGCCGGCTTTACTTTCCTCAGCAGTGGATAGCTTTTCTATCTCTTTCGTGATTTTATCCTGATAGGTCAGAATATCTTTTATGGTTGCCCCATATTTACTCTTCAGCCGGTTGATCTGCTCCTTACGCTCGATCAAACTATCCAGTTTAACCGGGTCAAAAATGATTTTATCTTTATATTCACGCAGGGTAGAATTGACTTCTTCCAGGTTGACCATGCTTTCATTCACCAAAGCTGAGGTAGTCTTCAGGTTTTGGTCGATAGTTTGCAGAGAAAGCAGGTTCTGTTTGATCTTTTCCAGTTTGGATAAGGTTGAACCTTCTTCCTCATACAGCCATTCATATGCGTCATTCACCAGATGGGCTATTTTTTCGGCATTGGCCAGGAGATTTATGTCCTGGGATAATTTTTCTTCTTCCCCTGGTTCTAAATGCGCATCTTTAATTTCCTTTACCTGGAAATTATAGAGATCGAGAAAATGATCTCGTTCCTGTTCATGATGATTCAATTCTTCCAATTCAATTTCCAGTTGCCGCAAACCGGCATACATTTCCCCGACATCTTTCCTTTGCTCCATCAGGCTGCCAAAATCATCCAGGATATTTAACTGCTCTGCAGCCTGTAAAAGCGACTGGTGCTCATGCTGGCCATGCAAGTCTACCAGGCAATTGCCGATACTCTCCAGCATGCCTAAGGTAATAATCTGGCCATTGATTAAACAGCGATTTTTCCCCGCAGCGCTGATCTCCCGGCATAAAAGCAGCGTTGAATCATCAAGACTAATCCCCTGCTGTTTCAAAAGATGTAATAATGGTTTGTTCTTAGCGACATCAAATGTGGCCCTGATACTGCACGATTCAGCGCCTTTGCGAATAATGTTCGTTGATGCGCGTTCACCCAGGATCAAGCCAAGCGCGCCCACAATGATTGATTTCCCGGCGCCTGTTTCCCCGGTTAAAACATTAAAACCTTCATTAAAATTAACATGAAGGTCTTCGATCAGCGCATAATTTTTAATACTTAGTTGTTCTAACATTTTAAAATCCGATTATAAGATGATACGATGATATGATTATAAGTTTAAAGAAAAGATAATCTGACAAAACGAGTTCTGACTTATCATCTTGTCATCTTATCAGCTTATCATCGCCTTTGCTAATAATTAGGCTCGTTCGCTCCATTTAAGCTTAGTTCTCAATACTTCAAAATAATTTTTATACGGGCTAGTGATCAGCGGGAATTTTTCCTCCGCTTTTTTTACTATTATCACGTCATTCAATTTAACCGGCACAGCTACCTGCCCATCCATCGTAACATTGCCGACCTGGTGATTGGTTTTCATAGTAATAGCTATATTTTTTTCAGCAGATACGATCAAAGGACGCAAGGTCAGCATATGCGGGCAGATTGGCGCAACAATTATCAGTTCCATATTTGGATATACTATCGGGCCGCCGGCGGACAAAGTATAAGCAGTGGAACCGGTTGGAGTAGCGACGATCAGGCCGTCAGCAATGTAATTGGCTACCAGCTTACTATCAATAGCCAGGTCCAAACTAACAACTCTGGCTTCCCGGCTGGAATTAACCACTACATCATTTAAAGCTAAATATGCACCAAGTTTCTTTTTTCCGCGCCAAACTTCAGCCTGCAGCATCATTCTTTCTTCAATTGTGATATTTCCCTTTAATATCTTGTCTAAAGTTTTGTACATTTCCTGCCGGGTAACTTCGGTTAAAAATCCTAAACCACCAAGATTAACACCCAGTACCGGGACATTACAGCCGGCAATCGCCCTGGCTACCCGTAATAAGGTCCCGTCTCCGCCCAAAGCCACAACCAGATCATCAGCACCCAGTATCTTTCCCGGTTTCTGCTCGTTGATAACAGTTATTTTTTTCTTACGAAAATATTTCGTAAGCTCTTTAACGGCTAATTTCGCCTTTTCTTTATTCGGATTAAAAGCTAACCATACTTTCATAATGAACTCCTGATTACGAATGACTCGAATAAAACATTACTTGCTATTTGCTTTTCTGTAAAAAGATAAACGGGTATCCCCATAAAGTTCTTGCCGGCACATAAACAAGCCGCCTATTTTAATCTCCATTGGTTCTTTAAAATGGTGCTGGGCTATTACTAACCCATCCTGGGCCATTACCTGGTATTTATCTATTGTGGCAATAGTATCTTTTGTCACCCCAAGCTTATAGGGAGGTCCGACAAATATAATATTATAGGCTTGACCCATTCTTTGCAGCAGGTCAAAAACATTTCCTTGTATCACTTGACTCTGGTCTAAAAATTGAGTCAATTGCAAATTTTCCCGGATTACCTTAATAGCCTCAGGCCCTTTTTCGATAAATACTGCGGACCTGGCACCGCGGCTCAGCGCTTCAATTCCTACAGCGCCAGTACCGGCATACAGGTCTAGAAAAGCAGCCTCAATAACAGGTAAACGGATAATGTCGAATAGTGATTTTTTAATGCGGGCTAAAATTGGGCGCGTAGCCAGTCCGGGAAGAGCTTTGAGTTTTCGGCCTTTAGCAATGCCGGCAATTACCTGCATAGCTTATTCTCCGATAATCTGCATGATCACTTTGCGGGAACGAGGATGTAGGTCAAAATCAACCAAGGCAATTTGTTGCCAGGTGCCTAAAAGCAGTTTTCTGTTTTGGAAAGGTATGGTCATAGATGAACCGACTACAGAAGCGCGGATATGAGAATGACCGTTGCCGTCATGCCAACGCATATTGTGAGCATATTCTATTCCCTGCGGAAATAATTTTTCCATCGAGGCTTTAAAATCTGAAACCAGGCCAGGTTCGTGTTCAATAGTGATCAAAGCGCCGGTTGATCCTGGTATAAAGAGCACCGCAATCCCATTTTTTGGCTTGCCATCGGATAACTCTCCCTGGATCTCGGTAGTAATATCAATAATGTCTGTTTCGCCTTTGGTCCAAAAACTCAATTCTTTAGTAATAATGGTCATTGCCTTTCCTTCCTTAATCTGTGTAATCTTTTTTTAAATCGGCGTAATCGTATTTAATATGGAGGTGAGGGGAGTTGAACCCCTGACCTTCTCCACGCCAAGGAGACGCTCTCCCAACTGAGCTACACCCCCGTTATGTCGGCTAAAATTAACTACCTTCTCCTCCCCATAGGGGAAAACTTTCTTTTCCCCTGATGGTGCTCGGTTGTTATGTTTATCGTGTTTTCAATCGTTCTTGGCAACCTTCGCTGCCTGCCCGCCAACGCTCTTTAGTGGCGGGTCACCCCTTTGGGCGGAGCCACATCAGTCACGTTTTTTCAAGCTAACAAGGTTAGGCCCTCACTGCCTGTCCCCCCTGCCAGTTTTGCCTTGTAAAACTAGGGGGATCACCCTCTCCTATTTTAGCTGGAAGTCACAGTATCCGTCTATATTGTTGTACAATATATTTTCAAGCTATCAAGGTTTTTATTTAAATGAAACTTTTTTAAGTTTCTTTTTCTGAGAGGTGAAAGCAGATCTCTGTTTAGAGATCTCTTTCTCCATTTTGTTCACTTGTTCACACATACTGTTCAGATCAGCTTGAGCTAATTTACCTTTTTTATGTAGCGATAATGCTTTTTTGCCTATTTCATAGAGCTTGGCCATTTTTTTTCTTTCCCAATCAAGCTCCTGTACTTTATGTTTGCCCATCTGGGTGCCAACAATAGCATCAGCCTTGACTACCTTGCCAATTTCCACGGCTTTTTTTATTACATTATCTAGCATCTTCTCAAATTCTGGATTCATTAGGCCCTCCTCCTTCTATCGCTTCGTCGTATTCATCAACTCAGGAAACATAAAATTAATCACTCGCCTGGCACCTTTGTAGCAACGCCTATAATAATCCTGGGTCAAATCGCTGATCGTGACTTTGTTATCAATTCCCGAAGCATGAACAAATTTGCTATCACCAATGTAGATACCTACATGAGATACTGATTTCCTTCCCTGTTTATGAAAGAACACCAGATCTCCCGGTTTCAGATCACCGCTGCTGGTTTTTTGTCCCACCCTGAATTGCTCTCCGCTGGTTCGCGGCAATTCCAAACCAAAAAATCCCCAGATTCTCCGTACAAAAGCTGAACAATCAATTCCCCATAAACTCTCCCCGCCATATTTATAAGGGAGCCCAAGATATTTTAAGGCAATCTCTACTACTTTTTGTTCAACTGCCTGTGATGTTTCTGCCGGAGAGTCCACTTCAGTGATTAAATTTTCCTTAAGGCTGGCTATCTCTGCCCTGATCCTGTTTTCATCAATATAAGGTATTTCAATTACTTTGTCCCTGATTCCTACTACTAGCCTTTGGCCTGGCCTGATCAGGTCACTTTTAAGTCCATTTAGCTTCATTATCTTTTTTTCTGAAGTGCGATATTTTCTGGCAATATAATATAAATTATCACCTGATTTTACTTTATAATATATTTTGATTTTCATTATTTTGGTTTGGCCAGTTACTGTAAAATCTTTACCAGGTATATTTAACGGCAAGCCTTCACTCATGGACAACATCGGATAAGCATCGCTACTAGAACTCTGTAAATGCTGTTTACGGTAATCTACCAGGCTCAAAGAGTTTTGTACCAGAGCCTCTTTTCCCGGTAACAAGTTAATGTTACCAGAACTTTCTAAACGGAAAATATCACTGCGCGAAGTCAAAACATCGGCAAAGTTTTTTAGTCCGTCATTTTGCTCAATCGTCGCCCAGAGGGTACCTGCCGGTAATAAACATAAGCAGATAAGCGCATATAAGGTTTTTTTCATTGCTCTGTATTTCATATCCCACCGTTTTCTAAACATTCTCTTTATTTTTAACACACTTTTAGAGACCCTGTCAAGTTTTAATCTCGAATTTACTTTTATCGTGAGGTTTGAGGCTTGATCTCTGATAACAGTATTTTACACAGCGAAAACTTGTATTTTTGAGCGAGCCAATGAATGAGCGACGACGCTTATCAACACCGGGATAAGTTAGGAGCAAATGAAGCTGGCGCAGCCAAAAAGACGGGTTTGCAGCTGTAAAATACCTGTTTTCAGAGATCAAAAATGCCGGAGGTGGGACTTCTTCTCCCCCAGCCGCTATTTCAGCGGCTTCCTCCGAAGCCGGCTGCCCTCACTCGGACCAGTGGCGTTCGGGTCAGCTTCAAGCCCTTTATTTTCATATAAATGCCGGAGGTGGGACTTGAACCCACAAGGCCCTAAGACCATTGGTTTTTGAGACCAACGCGTATGCCATTCCGCCACTCCGGCAACTATTCAAAGATAAAACCGGAGCTTTTTAGGAAAAACAAAAGTCCGGTTCCAGCCTAGATAAATATAACATATTTTGATATCTTAGTCAATGATTTATTGTACATCCCCTTCTCTTGTGATATAATATTTTCATGAATATAATAATCAAAGCTACCTATCAAGAAATGAGCTTGGCTGCGGCTAAAATTATAGCCGCTCTCATCAAATCGAAACCTGACTGTGTGTTGGGATTAGCTACCGGCAGTACGCCTCTTGGTACCTACCAGGAATTGATCCGAATGCACAAAGAAGAAGGCTTGGATTTCTCTAAAGTCAAGACTTTCAACCTGGATGAGTATGTAGGTATTGGGATGGACCTGACTAAGTCTTACGACCAGGACCGCAGCGCTGCCAGGTTTATGCACGAAGAGTTTTTTAAGCACATAAACCTGCAAAAAGCGAATATTCATATACCAGATGGTTTAGCTAAAGATATGAATAAATTCTGTGTTTGGTATGAACAAGAGATCGTTAAAGCCGGGGGGATCGATTTGCAGGTATTGGGTATTGGTAGTAATGGCCACTGGGCCTTTAATGAACCTGGCTTCTCCCTATCTTCCCGGACCAGAGTGCAGCAACTCGCCCAACAAACTATCGACGATAATTATGAAAGTTTTTATCAAAAGGCAGGCGTAAGTAAAGAAGTTATGCCGCATTTTGCCGTCACTATGGGGATAGGAACTATTCTGGAATCAAGACATGCCTTAATGTTGGCAAACGGTCCTAAAAAAGCAGTTATTGTAGCTCAAGCTCTGCAGGGGCCGGTATCTTCGGCTATTACCGCTTCTGCGATCCAAATGCACCAGGGTACAGTAACGGTAGTTCTGGACCAGGCCGCGGCCGCCCAGTTAAAATAAAAACAATCCAGAACCAGCTTATTTTCTGATCTCAATTTCCTGGGACTGTTTTATTTTAATGATCGAATTGGGAGGGTAATATCCTCTGGCTGTGCCATTGGGATAAAGCAAGGTATTTTTGCCCAATATGCTGCCAGGCGTAGTGACGCTGTTGCAGCCAGTTTCCACGCCATCCGCCAGTATCGCTCCGAATTTTCTCAAACCAGTTTCATATTTCTTGCTATTTATATTAAGTATTACCTTGGATTCAATTATCTTCAGATTCGCCAGTTTGGTGCCGGCTCCCAAATTAACCCGGCCCAGAATACTATCCCCGATATAGGCAAAATGGCCGGCTTTGCTGCCTCCCATCATTATAGCTGATTTCATTTCGGTAGTATGCCCGACCACACATTTATCTCCAACCAGGACATTACCCCGGAGATAGGCTCCCTGCCGTACTTCCGTATTGTCCCCGATAATAGTCGGCCCCTTGATCATCGCGCCAGGCTCTACCACCGTTCCTTGGCCTAGATATATTTCATCATCCATCAAACTCACACCGGCATAGATAATAGTGGCGTTTTTAATGGTTTCCCCGTTAATTTTAGCAATATTTTTAGCAGTCTCTATGGTAAAACCAGCCCGGAGCACCTTGCCTTCAACAACAATAATATCCTGGTCAATAAAAGATTTGCCTTTTCTTATTTCAGCCACGTTCGGCTTAATATTTTTTTTGATATATTCTGGCAGGTTCTTGAGACCTTCCCAGGCAAATTCTGCATTGGCAAAAAGATCTTTTAGCTTGTGTCCCTGCAGATCAAATAAATCTTCCGGTCTCAACATAAACGACTCCTTTTGAATTTATTGGCTTAAAATTACTACTTCCTTTTAAAAACCAGCAGTTTTTCTTTGGCCTCAATCTCGATCTGGTCCCGTTCCTTTATTTCCCCGGATAATATCTTGGTGGCGAGCGGGTCCTGGATCAGCCGCTGGATAGTACGTTTTAGCGGCCGGGCCCCATAGACAGGATCAAAGCCTTCATCGATCAGCAAGGTTTTAGCTCTATCCGAGATAGTTATCCTGATATTCTTTTCCTGGAGTTTTTGCTCTAGTTTTTTTAGCTGGATATCTACAATACTCTTGATATTTTGTTTGGACAAATTATGGAAAATTACCACTTCGTCCACCCGGTTCAGGAATTCCGGTTTAAACTGCTGGCGCAGGGTTTCCATTACCCGCCGCCGCATTTCTTCTTCATTGGCGCCCATCAATTCCTGGATAAACTGGCTGCCGGTATTGGAGGTCATGATAATTACGGTGTTTTTAAAATCAACCGTCCGCCCCTGGCCGTCAGTCAAACGACCATCCTCCAGGATCTGCAAAAAAATATTAAATACATCTGAATGGGCTTTTTCAATTTCATCAAATAATAATACGGCATAGGGACGGCGGCGCACTGTTTCCGTAAGCTGTCCGCCTTCTTCATAACCAACATATCCCGGAGGAGCGCCGATCAGCCTGGCGACACTGTGCTTTTCCATATATTCACTCATATCAATCCGGATCATGGCTTTTTCATCATTAAAAAGAAATTCAGCTAAAGCCTTGGCTAATTCAGTTTTGCCTACCCCGGTTGGCCCCAGGAAGATAAATGAACCTAACGGACGATTGGCATCCTGCAAACCAGCCCGGCCCCGGCGGACAGCATTGGCGATAGCGGCAATAGCCTCGTCTTGCCCTATCACCCGTTCTTTAAGTTTCTCTTCCATCTGCACCAGTTTTTGCAGTTCACTTTCCATCATCCGCGAAACCGGTACTCCCGTCCACTTGCTCACTACTTCGGCAATATCTTCCAGGTCTACTTCTTCCTTGAGCATCTTCTGGTTCTTTTGCAGTTCCACGAGCTTGGCATTATCCCCATCCAGTTGCTTCTGCACACCCGGTAAAGTCCCGTACTTTATCTCTGCGGCTTTACCCAGGTCCCCGCTGCGTTCCGCTTTCTTTTCTTCCAGTTTCATGCTTTCTATTTTCTCTTTGGCTTGCCTGATCCTGCTGATCAGTTCCTTTTCTTTTTGCCAATGGGCTTTTAACACAGTAGATTGATTCTTCAGGTCAGCCAATTCTTTTTCCAGGCTGGCCAGACGCTTCTTACTGCCTTCATCACTTTCTTTTTTCAGCGCCTGCTTCTCAATTTCCAATTGCCTGACCTTACGCTCTATTTCATCAATTTCGGTAGGCATACTATCTATTTCAATATGCAGCCGCGAGGCTGCTTCATCAACCAGGTCAATGGCTTTATCCGGCAGAAAACGATCGGTGATGTAGCGGGAAGACAAAGTAGCGGCTGCCACCAAGGCTTCATCTTTTATTTTAACACCATGATGGACCTCATAGCGTTCTTTCAATCCCCGCAAAATAGCTATTGTCTGCTCTACCGTCGGTTCACCGGCTAATACCGGCTGGAACCGGCGTTCCAAGGCCGCGTCTTTTTCTATATGCTTACGGTATTCATCGATTGTAGTAGCGCCAACTGCCCGGAGTTCCCCACGAGCCAAGGCCGGCTTCAACATATTACTGGCATCGATTGCGCCTTCGGCAGCGCCAGCCCCGACTAAAGTATGCAGCTCATCGATAAACAGGATGATTTGCCCGGCGCTGTCAGTCACTTCCTTGAGCAACGCTTTCAGGCGGTCTTCGAATTCCCCGCGGAATTTTGCGCCGGCGATCATGGCTCCCAGATCTAAGGCTACCAACTGCTTATTTTTTAAAGTGTCCGGCACATCACCGCTGATAATACGTTGGGCTAATCCTTCCACTATTGCTGTCTTGCCTACACCGGCTTCACCGATCAGCACCGGATTATTTTTGGTACGACGCGATAAAACTTGTATTACCCGGCGGATCTCATCATCCCGACCGATCACTGGATCCAACTTGCCTTTTCTCGCCAGTTCAGTCAGGTCGCGGCTATATTTTTCCAAGGCCTTGTATTTTACTTCTGGATTTTGGTCAGTCACTTGTTGTCCTCCTCTCACCTTCTGCAGCGCCTGCAAAGTTTTTTCCCTGGTCAGGCCGTTGGCTTTCAGGATAGATGTTGATTCAGCCAACATGGCCAGCAGAATATGTTCTGTGGAAATAAATTCATCTTTTAAATTCTGTGTTTCTTTTAAACTGTTGTTCAGCACCCGGTCTAAGGACGGGGAGAGATATATCTGGCCTCCGCCTGATACTCGGGGATAGTTAGCTATAGCTGTTTCTGTTTCCTGTTTTAGGGCAACCGGATCCAGGTTGGTTTCCTGCAAGATAAGCGGAACTATGCCGTCTTTCTGGGATAACAAAGCAGACAGTAAATGCTCAATCTCTATCTGTTGCTGGCCTGCTTCTGTTGTTTTTCTCTGCGCTTCCTGTAATGCTTCCTGGGCTTTATAGGTAAATTTATTAATATCCATTCCATACCTCAAAAGCAGTGTTAAGTTTTTCCGCCAAAGGCGGATCCGCCAGGCTTAAAAGCGGAGAATTTTGAATTAATGTAAAAAGCTCTTTACCTAAATTTAAAACTTAAAACTTCTAACTCAAAACTGCTCTTATTTAAGCAGTTCTCCCAAGGTCACAAACCTGTATCCCTTTTTTTTGGCTGACTCGATCATGCCGGATAAAGCCGCTACAGTGTTAGCCCTGTTCCCGCCGCCATCGTGCAGCAAGACGATCGATCCTGGGATCAGTTTTTTGTTAAAATCCTTAACCATAACTTCAGGTGCGGGTTTTTCCCAGTCTTTGACGCTGAAAGTCCAGCTTACATAGATCAATCCAAGATTATTGATCGCCTTGACTGTCTCTGCTCCCATATAATTATAAGGAGCGCGGAAATAGGCCGGCCGGATCATGGTTAGTTTTTCGATCAATTGATTCATTTGCTTTACTTCATTAACCAGTACTGCTCCGCGTTTAGCTTTATTCTTAAAAAGATTGGGATGACTGAAACTATGATTGGCAATTTCATGGCCGTCAGCCGACGCCTGCTTTACCAGTTCAGGATAGTACTGGGCATATGCCCCGCACATGAAAAATGTCGCCTTAATGTTGTACTTTTTAAGTACCGCCAAGACCTGCGGGGTATAAGTTTTGTTGGGGCCATCATCAAAGGTCAAGGCAACTACTTTCTCCCTGGTTTTGGCCTGACCTACTGCATATCCCAGATAGTTTCGATTGAGAGCATAGGCGGCAGTAGATAACATTATCCCCAAGATCAAAAAGATATACAGTTTTTTCATTTTTTGCGTTGCTTCTCCTTTTTTTCAAGTAATTCCTGACGGGCTTTTTTCAGTATTTCCTGGTTTTTCTGGTCAATAGCTTTTTGTTCCAGGTACCAGATATATTTATCGGCGCTTTTAGCATCCCAACGGTCCTTGCCGCCTGTAATAGAGTTTTGAAAATATTTCTTGGCGTTTTCTATATCATCCATGGCCATATATCCCCAGCCAAGCTCATAATTAAGGTATGTATCCTCTACCGTTGGGTCAACTACTCCTTCTTTTAATAAATCCAGGGCTTTTTGATAAGAACCCATTCCTGATAGCAATAATTCTTCTGTCGGCGTAGCCAAATCCAGTTCTTTAGCTGTGGCAAAGCGTAATCGCCGCCCATATTTAAAAACCAGGTTTAATACCTGCATCCGGAACATAATTTCGTTAGACTGGAAATAGTAAACATCACCAAGTAACACATATGCTTTCAAATTCCGCGGATTAATTTCAATAGCTTTTTTCAGGCTTTCCAAGGCTTTATCATAACCCTGGGCATTGATCCATTCTTCCGCGTCCTCAACCAATAATTTATCCTGCGGTACCTGCCCCTGCTGGCAACCAGTAACAAGTAAGAAGATTAACAACAAAATAATCGGTGTAATCAGCTTTTTAATCTGTGTAATCATATTTAGAGGTCCATATTCTCGATTGCTTTAATACCTGTTTTAACCGGTAAAAAAGTTGCCAGTATATTCATCGCCATTATAGCACAAACTATGCCGATGAGCAGTGTTGCCGACGGGAACCTGCCGCTGATCTGCCCCAGGACATACATTCTCACCGGCACTGCTTCCAGGGCAATAGTCAGTCCAATATAAAATAAAGAGAAAACCATATATAATACGCCGCCCATGCTGGATTCTATCTGGGCGATATTTTCCACTTTAAACCGCGGGAAATACGCGCCCATACCGATCCCCATTCCGGTCAAGCCAATAGTCTGGAAAAATACTGTTGCCGTAGTAAAGACCATCATAAACCGGTCAGCTTTCAGCACGATATTTGAAAACCAGATCAAGGCTGTAGATAATATTAGCAATGGGAATAAAGATAGCCAGAATTTTTCCCACATGAAACGTTTAACGGAAAGCGGAGCGCTCCTGATGATCCAAAAACTATTACCTTCCAGGCTGACCTGGGGAAAAACAAAGCGCAAAGCCACCGCCGCTATCACAAATCCGACCATGCCAATATTCAGGAATGAAACCAATAACCTTAAAGCTGGCAGGTCCAATGGCAATTTGTAGATATTAAAAACATAAATTATTACCAGTACCAGCAATAGAAGTATTTGCGACCACTGGCTGGTATCACGGAAAAAGATACGGATATCCTTAAACAAGAGGGCTTTAAATTCCCGTGGCAACACTACCATAAACCTGCTGGCATCCAGCTTGGATAGTAAAGACTTTTTGAAGACTTTCTTGGCCGCATCCTGGCTGGAGACCCAGCCTTCATAATAGACATATTTGGCTACTATCAGGTTAATGATCACTAAAGCCAGTGCCCCAATAACCAGGAAACCCAGATAGTAATAGTAATTATTAAGCGGGCGCCGAACCGAAAAAATGATTGCCTGTGAAACCCAGTAACTTGGCGAGTATCCAGCTACCGGAGCCTGCAATCCGGCCATATATTGGAAGATACTCATCATTTCTGTCGGATTAGTGATCCGCTCCGGCTGCAAGAACCGGAAAAACAAGTACAGGCCGCTGCCAAGTATCACTCCTAAAACTATAAAAATATCCCGGGTTTTCTTGCTGGGGAAAAAGTACATCAGAACCAGGCTAAGCAGCACGCCAATACCAGAACAAATCACAAAAAATGGCATCATGGCCAGGATGGACAATAAAAATCCGCTGACCGGATAGAGATAGACTTGGGCATACGATAATATGAGCGGAGATAAGGTTAAGAGTAACATCCATGATGAATAGGCCATCGTCTCCACGAACTTGAGGATAAAGATGCTATTAAAGGAAATAGGACTGCTGAGCAGTAAATGCAGGTCATAGGAGAAATAAATAGCGGTAAAACTGGTGATAATATTAGAGAATATAAGCATCACCATGAATGCCAGAAAGATCATGGCAAAAAACCTGGCGATCAACAACGGGCCTAAAAGCGGCGTTCCCCGCATATAAACCATACCCTTATAACACAATACATACAATCCCCACAGGAAAAGAGCTCCCATTAACGGGAAAATAATTCGTTTGATGATGTCTTCTTTTGAGGTAATTTTAACGCTGTTGCGCAAGGATAGGAGATTTATTTTAGTCAATAGCCAAATATTATTCATAATTAACATTCCAAATTACAAGTTTTATCACTTCGTTTATGCTAAATTATGGTAACTATACTAATATATAAATACTTAAATTTGTAATAAGTTCCAATACATTGGGACGATGCAATTTGTAATTTAGCATTATTCTAAGTATTTCAACAGGTCCGCATATTCTGAACCGCCAGTCAACTGCAGAAAAATATCTTCTAAATTGCCCCCTTCTTTAACCTGCTGGCGCAATTCATCTGTCGTACCCATATTAGTCAGCTTCCCATTCTGGATAATACCAATCCGGTCGCACATCCGTTCAGCGATCTCCAAAGTGTGGGTACACATAAAGATAGTCGTACCTTTTTTACTTAAATTGACAAATATTTCTTTCATCACCCTGGCCCCCTTAGGATCCAAGCCTACCAATGGTTCGTCCAGGACAATGACTTTAGGCTCATGCAGCAGGACACTGGCCATGACCAGCTTTTGCTGCATCCCGCGGGAATAATTTTCGATCAATTCGTTGGCCCAGGGAGTTAATTCGAACATTTCCAGGTATTTCGGAATCTTGTCTTCCATGTTCTCTGCGGTGACACCATATAAGTCACCGATAAATTGCAGAAATTCATGGCCCGTCAGCTTTTTATAAACAAACGGGAAATCCGGCACTAAACCGATGATCTTCTTAGCTTCTTCGGGATGCTGCTGGATATCAATATCCCCAACAATGGCTTGCCCCTGACTGGGTTTCAGTAAACCGCAAAGTAACTTAACAGTAGTAGTTTTGCCGGCGCCATTGGGACCTAAAAAACCAAAAATCTCCCCAGGGGAGATCTCCAGATTCAAATTATCCAGGGCCAGCAATTTGCCGTATCTCTTGGTCAGATTTATGATCTTGATCACTTTTTAATCCTGTTTCTTTCATTGACCAGCACGATCTTAGGTTGATATTTTTTGGCCCTTTTCTCTTCTACTACTTCATAGGCCATAATGATGACCAGGTCGCCTGGCTGTCCCCAGCGAGCCGCTGCCCCATTCAAGCAAATTACTCCTGATCCGGCTGGCGCCTCCATAACATAAGTTTCCACACGGGAACCATTATTGACATTCAATACTTGTACTTTTTCAAAGGGCAAAATATCCGCGGCCCCAAGTAATGTCTTATCAATACTGATGCTTCCTTCGTAGGCTAAATTAGCTTCGGTAACCGTTGCCCGGTGGATTTTTGACTTACACATAATGCGAAACATTAAAAACCTCCAAGATAGTCGCGAGTCGCGGGTCTGCGAGTCACGGGTCAGGCGCTGAGTTTTGTTCGGATTTCGTCTGGAATCCGGACAATTTTTCTTTCCCGGTTAATGAACGGGTGCCGGGTCTCACCGGTAGCTAATAGCTGACTTGTTTCTTTGTTTAATACTTCATAAGTAAAATTAATACTGCTTTTACCCAGTTCTTTAATCATTGTCTTCACTACTACCAGGTCATCAAAATGGGCCGGCGCTTTATAAGAACAGCTGGCTTCCATCACTGGCAGGATCAGGTTCTGCTTTTCCATTTCCTTGTAGGATAAGCCAAGCGCGCGCAAATACTCTATCCGGCCGCGTTCGAACCAGACGAAATAATTGGCATAATAGACCACATCCATCTGGTCAGTATCAGCATAACTTACTCTGATCTCTAAGCTGTGCTCTTGCATCTTTTCCTCTTATCACTCTATCACTTACCACTTTATCACTTATTTAATGACATTGATCTCCAGCATATTGGTCTTGCCGGCAATTCCAGCCGGTGCGCCGCTGGTGATCACTACCGTGTCGCCAGATTGCACTCTTTTGTGCTGTTTGACCACTTTCATTGAACATTCGATCATCTGGTCAGTATTTCGGATATACTTGTCAATATGGTACGGAATCACACCCCAGAGCAGGTTCAATTTCCTGACGTTATCTTTATCAGTGGTAATGGCATAAATAAAAGCACTGGGACGATGACAGGCAATCAAACGCGCGGTCTGGCCGCTT
Organism: uncultured Clostridia bacterium; assembly: GCA_964441745.1. Taxonomy (GTDB): domain Bacteria; phylum CAYTYR01; class UBA6262; order UBA6262; family UBA6262; genus UBA6262. Next base: position 43,540 of record CAYTYR010000005.1, on the reverse strand, counting down.
TTTGTAGCCGTAATTATAGCTTGCGCCTTCAGGTCGATTGCCGCCTGAATTGTCGCATGACTTACTGCATGCGGAATATTACCAATCGCGCGTATCATTTTTTTAGATTCAAATATCTTATCATAATCCATGGATGTTTCAGCCTTTAGGATAATCTTCTCCATGGTCTGTACCACTAATGCCGGATGTTTGCCTACTGCTGTTTCACCTGACAACATGACCGCGTCTGTGCCATCAATTATGGCGTTGGCCACATCACTAGCCTCAGCCCTAGTTGGGATCAGGTTATCGATCATAGACTCCAGCATTTGCGTTGCGGTAATGACCGGCTTGGCAAAAGTATTACATTTGCGGATAATTGTTTTTTGTACAATGGGTACATCTTCTGTTGGCAGTTCCACTCCCAAATCGCCACGGGCGATCATGATACCATCAGCGGCATTGATAATATCATCTATATTAGCCACGGCCAGAGGATGTTCAATTTTAGCTATGACCCAAGTTTTTGCTTTAAATTTCTTAATAAGATTCTTAACTTTTATCACATCCTGCGTATGCCGCACAAAAGAAAGGCCAAAGAAATCTACCCGCTGCTGGATACCAAATTTGATATAATCCAGGTCCTTGGCCGTCATCGATGGCAGGTTTAAATAAACCCCGGGGACATTAACGCTTTTATGGCTCTTCAGAGCGCCGCTTTCCAGCACTGAACAATGCAAGCCATCAGCAGACTTTTTGACTACCTGTAGTTTAATATTGCCGTCATCCAGCAGGATGTTATTACCGGCTTTTACATCTTTGATGATATTCCTGTAATTGATAGAGATATATTTACTGTTACCTAGTATCTGGGAAGCAGTAATGATCAGTTCCTGGCCTTCATGCAAATCAACCTTACCCCCAGCTATATCTCCTACCCGGACATGCGGCCCTTCCAAATCCAGTAAAATCCCCACATTTTTCTGTAATACTTTAGCAGCGATCCTGATATTGGCAATTATTTTACCTAAAGTTTTGAAATCGCCATGTGAAGCGTTTAGGCGGGCAATATTCATGCCCGCCTGGATCAGCTCCTTAATAGTTTGCAGGTCCTGGCTGGCTGGACCGATCGTGCATATAATCTTGCTTCTTCTCATTTTTATTACCTTTAAGAAATCTGTGTAATCGCTCTTTAAATCTGTGCTGTGCCCGCCGGCGCTTTTTGGCGGGTAATCGTTTCTTAATCGGCGCCTTCAGATGACATCTCGCCACCCTTTTTGATGTCCATCAGGGAAGCGGCACGCGCAATATCTTTGGTATTGCCGACATGTTTTTTCACTAATTCCTTGGATCCTTTGATCTTGAGCTGGTCAAACAGGAAGCTGAACTTAGCTTCCAATTCTCCACCGATAGCTTCCCGCAGGTTCCCGGGAATACTGAACATTTCTTTTTTGAAAGGACCGATAGCTTTTTTGCGGGCTTTATAAATAAATTGCTCTTCAGTCATGCCAGCCTTCATTTCTTCCTTCGCATTTTCATGCAGCCAGGCATACATCTTTTTCCGCAAATCTTCCGGCAGATTCTTGCTTTCGTAGATCATATTCTGGAAACCGGTAGCCAAATGTACTTCAGCAGTCTCCGCCGCCGGGAAATTATGGAACGCTTCATCCGGCAAAGTAGACGCGCCGTGCTGGACAGCGCCGCTGATCCCATATTTCTTGCGGCCGGCAATACCAATCTCTTTGAGCACATTAAAATCAAGCTTTACCGTGGCCACTGATCCATCAGGCAATACCACACCACCATGGGAAGTCCCGGTTTGCACGCTCATTTTGCTGATGCCGGTCATACTCTTGGGTAATAATGAAAGATACCCTTCCATAAAAGCGTCGAGATCTTCCACCGTAGAATTTTTGGTCCCTACTTCACCGATCTCCCCGCCGACAGACACCGTGATGCCCTTCGGCTCGATACTACGTATATATTTAGTCAGTTCTGCGCATACTTCGTAATTATTTTTCTGTTGTTCTTTTACTGTTGGCTTTTCCAGCTCTACCAGGGTAGAGGTATCAATATCAATATTGTAAAATCCGCTGGCAATAGCTTCACGGATCAGGTCTTTGACTCCCTGGACTTCTTTCTTGGGATCTTCTTTAAACTTTTTCATATTTACCTGGAAATGATCGCCTTGGATAAACACCGGACCTTCATGGCCTTCTTTTACCGCGGCGGCCAGGCATACGCCCACATATTCACTAGGACGCTGGTTAGTATAGCCCATTTCACTTTTAGCTATTTCCATGATGAAAGCGCCGGCATTGATTTTTTTAGCGGCGCGGAATACAGCTCTGGCTGAATCGTAGGCCAGCGCCCGTAAATTCATAGCTGGTACGCTCAGTCCTTTATACTGCTCTTTTCCCCGGGCTTCATACAAGCCCTGTATGCTGGCCGGATAGATACCTTTTTCCCGGGCCTGCGCCCAAATTTCATCCAAGCATTTCTCTTTCACATGCAGGTCATCACTGGTTACTAACTCTTTGACAATTTCATCAATATTCCTTCCCATGCTTGCTGTTCCCCCTTTTTTATTTTTTTTATTTTTTCCTGTTTTCTGAACGCTGTACGCTGAGCGCTGACTTATATTGCCAATATTTCTGCTAACTTATACATTTTCTGATCCAGCTCTTTAGTACCTTTCCAGGCATAATCCAAAGAGCTGGTGACAATTTTGTTATTTTTAATACCGACGATCTTAGTTTTTTCGCCTTTCAAGATCAGTTCTACAGCCTTTTTGCCGAATTTCTCAGCTAAAATACGGCTGCGGGCAGTTGGTGAACCGCCACGCTGAATATATCCCAGTGTGCTATAACGCACTTCCATACCGGTACAGTCCTTGATTTGTTCACAGATAGCTGCAGGACTACCGGCTCCTTCAGCCATCACAATAATATAACTGGTCTTGCCATGCCGTTTGCCGCTGGAAATGGACTCACACATTTTTACTAAATCATATCGTAATTCTGGCACTAAAATAAATTCTGCGCCACTGGCTAAGCCTACTTCCAGGGCTAAAAAACCCCTATCGCGGCCCATTACATCGATCACGAACACCCGTTCATGACTGGTCGCCGTATCCCGTATCTTATCTATGGCTTCGACAGCGGTGTTGGCAGCAGTATCAAAGCCGATAGTTTCATCGGTCCCCGCCACATCATTATCGATACTAGCCGGTATACCAACTACTTTTAATTTTTGGCCGGTAGCCTGATAAATTTCCCAGGCCCCATGGAATGAGCCATTACCGCCAATAACTACCAGATAATCTATTTTATACTTTTTAATAACCGCAACCGCTTTTTCCAAACCTTTATAGGTCTGTATCTCTTCGCAACGAACAGTCTTCAGGATAGTGCCGCCACGATTAATTATGCCGGAAACCGAGCGCAAGGTAAGGTTTACTATCTGCCCTTCGATCAAGCCGGCATAGCCTCTTTCAATCCCCAATACTGCCAGGCCGTTAAATATCGCGGTACGCACCACTGCCCTGATCGCTGCATTCATTCCCGGCGCATCACCGCCGCTAGTCACAATCGCTATTCTTTTCGCTTTCATTTGTTCTTTTCCTTTATCTGCCAACCGCCATCCGCTAACCGCGAACGGTATTTAGCTTTCTTTATATGCGCCCCATTTGCGTATTTTTTCGTACCGTATTTTGATTAATTCATCTGGGACTATTTTCACCAGTTCTTTAAGATCGCGGCGCAGGACCTTACGGATATTCTCTGCTGCTTCTTCATAGCTGTGATGAGCGCCACCCAACGGTTCCGGTATAATCTCATCGATAACCCCTAGGTTTAAACAATCTTTCGCTGTTATTTTCATGGTTTCGGCTGCCAGCGCCGCTTTGCTGGCATCCCGCCAGAGTATGGAAGCGCAGCCTTCAGGCGAGATCACGGAGTAAATGCTGTTCTCCAGCATATATACTTTATCGCCAACACCAATACCCAGGGCCCCGCCACTGCCGCCCTCTCCGATGACAATTACTATGATCGGCGTCTTCAAGTCACTCATACTGTATAAATTATGCGCGATAGCTTCTGCCTGGCCCCGTTCCTCGGCTCCTATGCCTGGATAGGCGCCAGGTGTATCGACAAAAGTGATAACGGGAATATTAAATTTTTCGGCCAGCTGCATTAGACGTAACGCTTTACGATATCCTTCAGGCTGCATCATGCCAAAATTATGCTCCATATTTTCTTTAACATTTCTGCCTTTTTGCTGGCCCATCACCAATACCGGCATCCCTTCAAAAGAGGCCAAGCCACTCAAGAGCGCCAAATCATCGGCAAATTTACGATCACCGTGCAATTCCTGAAAATCAGTCACTAATAATTTTATATAATCCTGTGTATATGGACGCTGCGGGTGCCTGGCTAATTGTACTTTCTGCCAAGGGGTAAGGTTCCCGTACACTTTTCTCTTTAAAACATCCAGTTTGGCTTCCATCTTGCCCAGTTTTACAGACAAGCTCATATCACCAGCAGCTACCAGGCTTTTTACTTCTTCTATTTGCTGTTCAAGCTCCGAGATAGGCCGTTCAAAATCCAAGACACTCTCTAAGGCCATACATACTCCTAAACCTTTAAGAAATCTGTGTAATCTGGTTTTCTAATCCGCGTAATCGTTTTTCCTAAAACTCGCCGGAATAATCAAAACGCAATATCCGTTCATACTCAGTACCGCGATTACCAATATTCTTGAAATCAAATTCCATGCCTAGTTCCTTGGTGATCTGGAATTTCAATCCGGCATTGCACTTGTTATTGGTCAGGTCGCTCATATTCCGGATACGTTCGTATTCGACAAAAACACTGCCTTGTTCTTCAAATGTATAGCTGACACCGGCAAAGCCATACGTATAATCCTTGCTATTGCCGCCGAGGTGCAGCATTAAGCCGGGGATTAGCAGTTCTTTAGACAGAACCACATAGAATCCCTTTGGTTCTTTGAAATAATAATTTTCACCCTGTCCGTCATAACCAATAGCCAAGGCCGGTAGGATCTGTCCACCGGGATATAGACGTATTTTCAACAGCGGCTGAACATCATGAGCTTTGGGGTCCAAGGAACCGGTGGCGTTATCTACATCCAAATAAGCTCCCAGCTCAAAGAATTTCACACTGAAAAGCAGCCTGGTCAGCACGCTTCCTGCCCCATATAGCCGCAAATTCAAGTTGTATGTGCCGGATTCATATATATCCGCCGTAGGAGTATCTACCAATTCAGTCAGGTTTTGCGCCAGGAGAGAAGCCGGAAATATTAATAGAAAAACTGGTACCAATAAATATTTTTTCACTCCCGACCTCCCATTTATTTTACTTTGTGCCTTTGTGCCTGTTTTTGTATTAAAACTTTGTGCCTTATTTATATCCTATTTTTGATCTCTTCTAGAGCCAAACTGATAAAATCAGCTAAAGGCCTGACTTTTTGTTCCTGGCTATTGCGCCGGCGCAGGGTGACCGTACCATTTTCTTTTTCTTTATCTCCTACTACCAGCATATAAGGGATCTTAGCCAATTGCGCTTCCCTGATCTTCATACCCAATTTTTCATTGCGAATATCCAGCTCAGCGCGGATACCATTTTCCTTGAGCTGGGCAAATACTTTTTTAGCATATTCTTCCTGGCTGTCAGTAATATTGAGTACCTTGGCCTGTACCGGGCAGAGCCATACCGGGAAAGCCCCTTTATAGTGCTCGATCAATACGCCAAAGAAACGTTCCAGGGAGCCCATCAGCGCGCGGTGAATCATTACTGGCTGCACAGGTTTGCTTTCTTCATTAATATACTCTACTTTAAACGCGGTAGGTAAGTTGAAATCCACCTGGATAGTGGAACATTGCCAGGCACGATTCAGGCAATCTTTGATCTTAATATCGATCTTCGGCCCGTAAAAAACTCCTTCACCCGGATCTATCTGGTAAGTTAAACCAACAGCTTTAAGGGCATTTTCCAACGCCGAAGTGGCTTTTTCCCAATGCGCCAATTCACCGGCATACTTTTCCGGTCTCGTGCTGACATACACTTCATATTCCTTAAACCCGAAAGTCTGCAAGATGAACAGGACAAATTTTATGACATCAATGATCTCGTTTTCCAACTGGTCCAACCGGCAATAGATATGCGCATCATCCTGGGTAAACCCGCGCACTCTCATCAAACCGTGCAAAGCGCCACTGCGCTCATAGCGGTAAACTGTCCCTAATTCCGCGTAACGGATAGGAAGCTCCCGGTAACTGCGCAATTGGGTCTTATAGATCAGGATATGAAATGGGCAATTCATCGGCTTGATCATATAGTCCTGGCCGTCTATATCCATCGGGGAATACATGCTCTCCCGGTAGAAATTCCAATGTCCGCTGGTTTTCCAGATATTCAGGTTAGCAATATGCGGCGTATTGAGCAGATTGTAACCATTCTTCAGGTGCTCATCTTTCCAGAAATCTTCTATGACCTTGCGGACCAAAGATCCTTTAGGATGCCAGAAAACCAATCCCGGGCCAGCTTCTTCATGAAAACTGAACAGGTCCAGCTCTTTGCCTAATTTACGATGGTCACGCGCTTTGGCTTCCTCTAACAGGTTCAGGTAGGCGTCTAATTCTTCTTTGGTAAAGAATACGGTACCATATATGCGCTGTAAGCTCTCTCTTTTTTCATTTCCGCGCCAATAGGCCGCTGCTACGCTCAACAACTTGAAATGTTTTAAGCCACCGGTATAGTTGGTATGCGGGCCTTTGCACAGGTCAACAAAATCACCCTGTTTATAAAATGACATATTCTCGTCAGGCAGGTCGTTGATGAGTTCTACTTTGTATTTTTCGCCTTTATCCTGGAAATATTTGATAGCTTCGGCGCGGGATTTTTCATAATGCTCGAATTTGAGATTTTGTTTGACGATTTCTTTCATTTTTTGGGAGATTTTTTCGAGGTCTTCCGGAGTGAAGGGTTCTTTCTTGTCAAAATCATAGTAGAAACCATCAGCAATAGCTGGGCCAATGGCCAGTTTTACCTCAGGGTACAGTTCTTTAACTGCCTGGGCCATTACATGTGATGCGGAATGTCTTAATGCTTGCAGGTTCTCTTCATTTTTTTCCATATATATTTCTTTTCTCCACCATTTTTATGGTGGGCAGTATCCCGATGAAAAGGAAAATGGTGGGCTTGTGCGGATTCGAACCGCAGACCCCTTCCATGTCAAGGAAGTACTCTAACCAGCTGAGCTACAAGCCCATTTTTCTTCTATCGGGATGCCCCTCCCAGGTCAAGGAAGTACTCTAACCTCCGTCAGAGGCGGATCAGCCTTTGGCTGAAACTGAGCTAACTGCCCGATGTCGTATATATATTGATTTTAAACCGATTTTTGGAGGTGCGGGGCGGATTTTGCCCGCCAAAGTACGTTGGCGGGTTGCAGACTGCCCCGCCACCAGACTCTAGCGGGCAGGTCCCTTAACCACTCTCACCTTTTGTATCCTATTTAAAAGGTGCGGGGCGGATTTGAACCGCCGAATAACAGTTTTGCAGACTGCTCCCTTAGCCACTTGGGTACCGCACCGTCACCTATTTCGATATTCTACTTAAGAATGTCCGCCCCGCACCAGTCTTGAAAAATCTTTCTCTTCTTTGCGCTTCTTTTTTACTTGCAAACTTTTCTGTGTATATTAGTTCAAGCGGATGTCTATTCTTTGTCGACTCAACTCCACCCTTATTGTGTTCAATCACTCTTATAAATAAGTTTGAAGTTATTCCAATATATCTTTTACCATCTTTTAAGCTTTTTAATATATATACAAAATATATCATGTATTTTCATTCATTAAGCGGGGCGCCTGCCTGCCGTCAGGCAGGGATTTGCCCGCCAAAGTACGTTGGCGGGTTGCAGACTGCCCCGCCACCAGACTCTGGCGGGCAGGTCCCTTAGCCACTTGGGTACCGCACTATTGTCGTCCCGATAAGATCGGGACTCCCTCATAGGGGGAAATAACCTTTCCCCCTCTTGACGCTCGGTCGGTAACGTGTTGATCGCAACCACATTCTCTTTGCGACCTCGCTGTCACCCCCTTGCTTCTCTATGCTTATACACGTTTTTACAAGCAAACAAGGCAAATGATTGCAAAAAACACTTTTTTGCTTGCCTTTATATGAAGGGTTCTAATCTGTGTAATCTTCTCTTAAAATCTGTGTAATCGTTTTTTAAGAAAAAAAAGCGGGAGACGGGGTTCGAACCCGCGACATCAACCTTGGCAAGGTTGCACTCTACCAACTGAGTTACTCCCGCATTAATGCGCTATCTCGTATTTAATTATTATACAATAAATGGACTGCTTTTTCAAGCATTTTATTTCTTAAAAAGACGAAATAGACTAGAAAAAATAAAATTATTGTTCTCCAGATTCACCCCAAGGGGTAACAGCGAGCCGGCGTTTTGATTTCCGGCCAGGAAATCAGCCGAGTGAGCCCGCCAAAGATCGTTGGCGGGGGAGCCCCTGTGAGCGGGGTTTGGGGTAAATCTTGCGAGGAGAGGGAATTGAACCCTCACGGTGTTACCCATACGCACCTCAAGCGTACGCGTCTGCCAATTCCGCCATCCTCGCAAATCAGTTTTTTCTATCAATTATTTCAAAGACAATTATATTTATTTCTATTTACTAGCTGGAGCAGTTGCTGGGGCCGGCGTACTTGCTGCTGGCGCTGCTGGAGTTGCCGCTGGGACTGCCGGGGCAGAAGTAGCTGCTATTGGTGTTACTACACTGGTAGAATCCTGCTTAGTAATATAGATATAGAGCAACGTTGAAGTGATCAGGAAGAGAAAAGCAGATACTGTGGTAATCTTCTTCATGGTCGTATCTCCGCCGCCGCCAAAAAGAGTTTCGGGAGAGCTGCCACCGCCAAACAAACCAGATAACCCCCCGCCTTTTCCTGCCTGTAAAAGCACAATGACGATCAGCCAGATGCACACTAAGATATGTATTGATACTAAGAATGCAAACATTTTTTACTCCTATCTTTAATCTGTGTAATCCCTGTCCGCCTCTGGCGGATCTCTTTAAATCTGTGCCGCGCCCGCCGGAGCTCTTTGGCGGGTAATCGTTTTTACTTATCTTTCAAAGCTGCTATTCCCGGCAATACTTTACCTTCCAGGAATTCCAGGCTGGCTCCACCGCCAGTTGATATATGTGAGATCTTGCTGGTAACGCCTGCTTTGGCTACTGCCGCTACTGAATCACCGCCACCGATTATAGTGATGGCGCCGTTTTTTGTTGCTTCAGCTAAGGCATTGGCAATAGCAATTGTTCCTTTGGCAAAATCATCAATTTCAAATACACCCATTGGCCCGTTCCAGACAATTGTCTTGGCTCTCTTAATTGCCTCTTTAAAAAGAGCTATGGTTTTGGGTCCGATATCCACGCCGATCATACCTGCCGGGATATTTTCACCTACTATTTCCGATTTGGCTCCGGCTTCTACTTTATCTGCTATTAAATGATCAAGTGGCAATAAAAAAGTTACTTTCTTGTCTTTGGCTTTAGCGAGTACTTCCTTGGCCATATCCAGACGGTCATTTTCTACCAGGGAATTACCGATACTTAAGCCCTGGGCTTTCAGGAAAGTGTAGGTCATGGCGCCGCCAACGATCAGGGTATCTACTTTATTTAATAAATTGGATATAACATCAATTTTGCCGCTGATCTTGGCCCCGCCAAGGATGGCGACAAAAGGTTTATCCGGATTTTCTACTGCTTTGCCCAGATAATCAATCTCTTTCTTTAATAAGAACCCGGCATAAGCAGGTAAATATTTGGTCACACCTTCAGTGGAAGCATGGGCACGATGCACTGTGCCAAAGGCATCTTGTACAAATACCTCAGCCAGGGAGGATAATTCCTTGGCAAAATTCGGGTCATTCTTTTCTTCTTCAGGATGGAAGCGCAGGTTTTCCAGTAATAGGATTCCTCCTGGTTTAAGGGCCTCAGCCATTTTTTTGGTTTCCGCACCGATGCAATCAGGAGCCATCTGTACTTTTACCCCGGTCAGCTTAGCCAGGCGCTCGGCACAGGGCTTCAAGCTCATTTCCGGGACTGGTTTGCCTTTTGGCCGGCCTAAATGGGCACACAAAACCAGGGAACATTTTTTATCCAGGAGATATTTAATTGAGGGTAAAGTCTCTTTAATTCTGGTATCATCGGTAATGTTCTGCTGTTTATCCAGCGGGACATTAAAATCAACCCTCATGAGTACCTTTTTATTGCTGAGATCTGCATCGGTAATGTTCATTTTCGCCATTTTCTTTCCCCTCCACTTAAAAGCGACCACACAGACTGAGGCTAATGCCCCAATCTGTGTAATCTTTTTTCGTAATCCCTGCCTGCCGGCAGGCAGGTGTGTAATCAAAAAGTTACTTTTTATTAATGATAAGATCTACCAGGTCAATGACCCTGTTGGAATAACCCCACTCATTGTCATACCAGGCTACTACTTTCACCATATTCCCCATAGTTTTCGTGCAGAGAGAATCGATGATGCTGGATTTCGGATTGCCAAGGAAATCCCTGGAGACGAGAGGCGCTTCACAATATTCGAGATATTTGCCCATTTTGCCTTCAGCGGCTTTCTTTAAGGCTCCATTGATATCTTCGATCGTGACTTCTTTGCCAACTTCGAGCACTACGTCAACAACAGACACATCCGGAGTTGGTACGCGCATGGAATATCCGTCTAGTTTTCCTTTTAGTTCGGGGATGACCAAACCGATAGCCTTAGCCGCACCGGTTGAGGTTGGGATCATACTGACAGCTCCAGCTCTGGCGCGGCGCAAGTCCTTATGCGGGAAATCCAAAATGGGCTGGTCATTAGTATAAGAATGGATTGTGGTCATGAACCCCTTGTTCACTCCAAAAGCATCCCTGATCACTTTCACTGTCGGGGCCAGGCAATTGGTGGTACAGCTGGCATTGGACAGGACATGATGTTTAGCCGGGTCATATTTATCGTCATTTACACCCATGACAATAGTGATGTCTTCATTTTTTGCCGGGGCGGAGATGACTACTTTCTTAGCGCCAGCCTGAAGATGGGCATTGGCACCGGGCTTCCCCTTTGCCGGATCGCCTATGGCATCAACAAACCTGCCGGTTGATTCAATCGCGATCTCTACTCCCAATGCTTTCCAGGGTAGTTTCACCGGATCTTTTTCTGCCAAAACCTTTATTTCTTTGCCATCGATCACGATGGAATTCTCTTTAGCGACAACCGTTCCCGGATAAACGCCAAAGGTGGAATCATACTTGAACAAATGGGCCAGGGTCTTAGCGTCAGTCAAGTCATTGACTGCCACAAAATCCAGATTCTTGTTGGCTAAACCAGCTTTCAGGACCAGCCGGCCAATACGGCCAAATCCATTAATACCTACTTTTGTTGCCATTTGTACTACCTCCTGTTTTTTTTAGTATTTATTAAGATTATTAGTATGCCACAGAAGTGTTAAAAAGTCAAAGACTTTTTAACAATTCTTTTTAACAAATTCTAGCGCTAATATCTAAACCCTAAATTTTTTGAAATTTGAATTTTGTACATAAAATTTGTTTAGGATTTCGAAATTAGGATTTAGTATTTGCTTTCCTAGCCATGAGCCAGGACCAAACCATGAACTTCTGCTGCCCCAGCCTGCTTGAGTACACGGGCACATTCATTAATAGTACTGCCCGTGGTACAAATATCATCAATGACCAGGATGTTAGCTCCTGGTAAGGGAGCGCTGTCTTTTACCTGAAAGGCATTCTTAATATTTTCTGCCCTTTCCTGCTTGTTTAAGGTATATTGCGGCTTAGTTTGCCTGATCCTGGCTAAAGTCTTAGGAGCAACCGGAATCCCCGTAGCTTTGTTCAAACTCCTAGCCAGAACTTCGGATTGGTTATACTGCCTCTTAACAGCTTGTTTTTTGTGCAATGGGACTGGCACCAAAGCAGCAAAATTGACTTTAGGAAAATGTGTTTGGTAGGAATTGAGCATTAATTCGCCCAGCTCTGTACCAAGGCAGCTCCTCTGGTTATATTTAAAAGCCTGGATAGCTTCCCTTAGTACCCCATCATAAATCCCAGCAGCCCTGATACTGTCATAATATAAAGTGTTCTGGCTATGGCAATCAAGACAAAAAGAAGTATCGATCTGCAGTGATTTTCCGCATTTGCGGCAGTAGTAATCACCTATGGCCAGTACTTTTCCGCGGCAACCGGGACATATTCTTGATCCGGCAGTCAGCGGCAACTGCCGCTGGCACACTTCACACTTTAGGGGAAATATTGAATTTAGGATTATATTTAAATATTTATTCATATTTACAACGATGAATACAGATTACCTCACCTGCCTGCGGCAGGGATTCAAACAGATATGATCTCTATCTGCATTCGGCTCTAATCCGTTTGCATTGCTTTCCTAGAACCTGATCAGCAATTTAAAGTTCGCGCCATAGGTATAATAATCGTTAATTTTAAGCTCTTTGTTCTTGACCATGCTGCCATCTACGCCCAGAGTGATCACAAAATTGTAGCTGACCGTATAATCTGCGCTGGCTGAAGCATAGTAAGTGTCGCTGTTTTTGTCGGCAATATTACTGCGCAGCATAATAGTCTTAAGGGTACTGGTTATTTTGACCTGGTTTTTAAGATCCCATATTTTTTTAGTAAACGGGATCCGTAATCCTTTGGGAAAGAGCACGTCTTTTTCCATTTTCAGCGCCGGAGTGCGTGTCGTTTCTTCCCGCAGGATCGCTCCGTAACGGTCCTTCTCTGAATCTTTCCGGTCATCATAGCTTAAAACAAAAATGAAATCCCTGGCTGTACGGAAATTAACCTGTGTCCCTATATTCTGATTTAAAGCATCGCGCAGTTTTACTCCAGCCGGATCAGTCTCTTTGGTTTTAGTCTGGTCCGCATTCAAGAGCAGGGTATATTTTTTGAATAATTTGCCGCGCCATTTTGCTCCCCAGGTATTGTCCTGGGCCAAAGAGATATCAACCCGGTCAGTGGTTTTTAAATAATATTTCAGCTCCAGCTGGCTGGCTTCCAGGAAATACGACAGGCCTGGAAAGTTTTCCATTTCCCTGATAATTAAAATGACATCCGGGAAGGTCTTGCTAAACGAATTATACGGAGTTCCGGTAGTGATCTTATGCTCATTGATCTTGGTATACTTTAGCGTCGTGTCTATTGTTTTGACCGGCCGCCAGCCGCCTTTCAGGTTCAGAAAATCAAATGGCAGCCAGCGCACCGTATTTTCAAATGTTATCAGCCGGTTGGTTGATTTCAGGTCCCCAGATTCCAATTGCTTTTTGACGAACAATTTATTCATCGTCTGATAGGGAGCATCAGCATTATCATAAATATCCCCTTCATCGATCTTATAACGGTTATTTATGTTGAACGAGTCCAGGGGACGCCAAGACCAGAGGTCCCGCATCTTCAACGCATTAAATATTTCTGTAGTCGCTGACCGGTTGACTTGCTTACTGGAAGCGTCGACATTGTAAGTTTCAGTGGTATCAATATTATATTTAAAAGTCGGGTTTAACCATTTAAATAGTTCAAAGGTCGCATTTAAACGTACTGTTTGGGCATCTGACTTTTTGCGTTTGAAAGCGAGATCATCATAAAACGTTTTTGTTTCAGCTGTTTTGCGGCGTTTGTAATAAGGGCTCAGGGTCAACCGATTGACATACTCAGAAGACCCAGCGGTAGTGCCTGCTCCCAATAGGCCGGTCGTAATTGTAGCCACTTTAGCGGCTGCAGCAGCGGCGATTTTAGATTTAGCTGCCGCTTTGGCCTTGAACTGGAAAATATAAGTTGGATTTACCGACCAATCATCAGTTTGCTCAAAGAGATCCTCATATCCTGGATTCTTCTTCTGGATCTCTTCATAAGTCGTATATCCATGAATGCGGTTATAATTACCGGCAAAGGCATCCGGCAAAGCCAGGCTCAGCGGTTTCCAAACCTGCGGTTTATTACTATAGTTAAGCGTGGAACCGTATGTATAGATCTTTTTTACCTGATACTGTAAATTAGAATTAATATTATTACGGGTGTAACTAAGCCCCAGCTGTGGGGACTCTTCTTTACTTAAAGTTGTTTGTACATTAAAATTATCAGCGATCACTTTACCTTCATCCAGGGTAGACAGCTCTGTCCGGAAGGTAGTTGGCGTGACGGTAGTAGTTTTATTCCAGGTAACCTTAGTGGGCATGTTCACTTGTCTTACCTGAAGTTTATTCATAGCCCCGGTCACACTGTCTGAGGTAACTTCCTGATTAACCTTTGGCACACCTACCATGCTAAACTTGTCATCGATTGAACGATGCTTGGCATTTACCGTAATCAGGTCTTTATATGATGAGTCCAGGGAATATTTTTGGGCTACCCCTGTCTCTTCTATTGGCTCTATTAAGTGGATTTCATCAACCCAGATCTCATGTTCCCCGGGAGCTCCGACACCGATAATACCCATTCGGATCATTAAAATATTGGTCAAACTGGGATTCCCGGTGACAGGTTTTTTGAAATCCTCCGGCATATCGATGCTGATCAACTCCCAGCCGGTCCAAGTCATGGTACTGCTGAATTCATAATAATTATTATCATCTGCGCCGATACGCAGATAGAAAGTTTCTCCCTGGCCATCCCCATAGACAAAAAACCGCATTTTCTTATGCTTGGAAAAATCCAGTGATTTGGACAATTGCCGTTTAGTATATCCTTCTTCTCCGGGACCTAAAGAATATTTCAGCACTAATGTGCTATTCTCATCCATATCCTTGTCAACCGTGTCCCGGTAAAGCCAGTTATAATCCCCATTATCCTTCAAAGAAACATTACTGTCATCTTCCTGGGACTTGACTGAAACGTCCATCGTCCCGGCCTGGTTTACTATTGGTTGATCCCAGCGATTACCGACGATTTCCATCTTAGCCAGCCGGATGGTGTGATATGATTCAGAGCCCCTCTTCAGCCAAAAACGGATATGCTTGACATTTTGCCAGGCAGACAAATTACTGGCGGTAATATCTATCGGAATAACCACCTGCTGCCAGCCTTGCCAATTTATATCGATCAGATTATCAGTGGTCGCGATGATTTCCGTGGTGTTTAAAATACCGTCGCCATCCAAATCTTCAGTATCCAAACGTCCGTTTCCGGCGCCGGTCTGGTTGATGGTGCCGTCAGGATTGACATATTGCCAACCAACATCTTCTCCGACATCCAGCAAACCATTATTGTTTAAATCTTCAGTTTTGGGCGAACCTTTTCTCCACCTTACAATACCATTGACCAGCACATCGTTTTCAAAACCGCCTTGGCCATCGGCATCTTCACTGAGCCGTCCCAAGTCAACATGAAGTTTTTCACCAACTCCTTCGCCGTAAACCCAAAATTGCAGATAATTGTGTTTACTAAAATCCACACCGGACTTAGAGATAGGATACACCACAGACACCCAGGAATCAGTCGCCGGCAAATTATAAGTCAGGTCCAGGGTTTGCTCACGCCCTTCTTCCGTTGTTTGATCATTAATAGTATTTTTTTCTTCATCGCCATTAGCCCACTCCAAGGTTCCTTTTTGGGTTTGATCAAAGAGCAGCCTGCCGCTGCCTAATTGCCATAAGTTTTCATCAGTCGAGACAGTATCGGCAATTTCTGAGCCTTCCATATTATCGACCATGGCCTTGCCAAAGATATCCGGATTATATTTGCTTTGGGCTATTTCCGCCCCAAGATCTATGCTTAATCCTTCTAAATTCAATTTCCAAAATTCCTCTGGCCGTAATTTTAATTTCGTGTCTCCTTCCAGCACCAGGATACTTTCCGGAGTAGAACGCACATCCGGGATAGCGCCGGGAGAGGTCGCCCAGTTATAGAGCGCCGTGGATCCCAGAGTAAACATTTCGGCATATTCATATTCTGTCCTGGCGCCAACAATAGTTTGCTGGAATTGGCCGCCAAAAGGCATGTATTCATAATCCACTTCTATTTCGGTATCATCAGTAATAACCGCATCTTGCAGGAAGGTCAGCAGGCCAATATCATAGTCAATAAAATAATCTTCATCTCTGGTCAATTCCTTGCCATCCAGCTTGACTTTCTCGCTTTTCTGCACCAATCCGGGCCGGAGATTATAGGTTTTGACGCTATGCCGGTATTCGACATAGATAGAATAATAATGGATCGGATTATTATTAAGATAAGCTTCAGGATTAAACGGGAGATCAGTATGGAACTTGATCGTACCAAAATCAAAATCTACATCATAAAGATAAGCACTGGAGGTAACTTCATTGCGGGACCCATCCAAAATCTTGACAATAAACATATTCGGGTCGTTGATGAGCTTGGTATTACCCAGGCTGTAATAGTTCTTCATTTCCCGGGTAATCGCCGTCTCGTCTCCATCCTTAATAATGATGCCGATGGCAGCGGTTGAGAGCATGGTACCATCTGGTTTTTTATAGTTCACCGCGATCACATCATTGGTGTTGATTGTTTTGTTAAAGGTAATAATGCCTCTAACATAATCAACGGTATAATCCAGTCCGGCATTTTGTTTATCAAAATATCCTTCAAAGAGATTGGCGGGATCATTGTTAATATCATTCAATGTTGCATGTATGGTATTTATATTATCACTGGAATTTTGGTTATCAATATAAATTTCAACACTGCCCCCAATAATAGGCAGGTCAGTGGCTTCCGCGGGGTCAGTAGGATATATTTTGTAGTACTTGCGCCGTACATACTGCGTATCAAAAAACTCTCTTTTCTCAAAGGTAGTGTTGCCTTTAAAACGTTTGGTTTCAGTCACACCCTTCGTGCGGCTGCCAATACCCATAACCCGTAATTTATTTTTGGCTGTGGAGACAGGCAGAGTATCGATCTTGGCGCCAAAGAGCTTTTTATTATACGACACAAACTCGGTCTGCGGCAAAGACAGGTCAATATCGCCGAAAGCCGCTTCCTGGACCACTTCTTCAGGTTCGCCTTTATAGATAACCGAAATATCCCTCTTATCTTCTTTGGTATCATCATAGTCAATATTAACCGAGATCTTAGGACCGACCATGCCCTTGATCTTTACCTGTAATTCCTGCTGCATTTCCATCCGGTCAGTGACCCCGGCCGGGGTCCCGGAGATAGTTTTTTTATCAGGCTGGGCATATTTGACTTTGCCAGTCTTAATATTAATCATCTTCCGGCCGGAAATGTTGAGCTTGGATTCATAAGGCAGGTTAAATTCAATTCCTTCAGCCAGTTTACTCTGTACCTCTTGGATCCGTTCCTGACTATTTTTAACTTTGATCCACTGGTCCTGGCTGAAGGACATTATCTTTGGGGCAGTTGATTCTGTCAGAGCTGTGCTTTTGGACAACGGCAAAAAAGTGAAAGTACTCAAGTCCACATTATAATTATGCCGGTCAGCAGGATTGGTGGCGGATTGACGTAAGCTCATTTTAGGTGTTTGCGCTAAAATATTAGCTCCCAGCGGCAACCAGGTCAAAACGATAATCAGGATAATGGCAATAATTTTCCGCAAGCTTTTCCCCAGGATCAATATAGGATAAAAAAATACATATTTTTACAAGTATAGCTTAAAAATTGCTTTTTTTCAACATAAATACTTGTCCTCGCCTCTTCCCGGTCAGACATCTTTCTAATTGCTAAATATCCTTAAAATAGTATATAATAAGCATATGCGTATTTTAACCAGATATATCCTGAGGGAAAGCCTGGCTTCATTTGTCATGGCTATGCTCTTGTTTACTTTCATACTCTTAATGAACCGTATTTTTGATTTAGTCAATATGGTCATCAGCAAAGGAGTAGGATTGGCAGCAGTAGGCAAGCTGTTGTCATATACTTTGCCGTTTACTTTGACCTTGAGTCTGCCCATGGCGACCTTACTGGCCATTTTATTGGCCCTGGGACGTCTTAACCAGGACAATGAGATCACGGCCATCAAAGCCAGCGGCGTATCTACCTTGCGGCTCATGACTCCCCTGCTGGTAACGTGTGTCCTGCTGTCCCTGGTTGGGGTTTATTTCAATGACCAGGTGGTACCTGCGGCAAATCATAAATTTAGAAATCTCTATATGGAGATACTTTACCGTCAGCCAGTTCTTAAACTGGAGGAACGCACTTTTATTGAATTACAGGATACCCGGCTATATTTTGATTCAATCGATAAAAAGGCTTCCACTTTCAAAGGAGTGATAATTTACCGGAATGAAAAGGATGGCCTGCCGCTGATGATCACTGCTCAGGATGGCAATTTCCGCAGTGATCAGAAACAGGGATTGGTGCTGGAGCTGAATAACGGCGCCCGGCATATGGTGGATAAGAATGACTTTTTAAAATATAATCGCGTTTTCTTCAAGACCTATGCCATGCTCATTGACCTGGCTAAAGACGCGTCTAAAGATGCCATCCGTTATAAAAGCCTGCGGGAAATGAATAAGCAGGAGTTAGGCGCCGAGATCCAGCGCCTGGAAAAGAGCAACATTAAAAATAATACCCTGTTAGTGGAATATCATTTACGCAATGTCATTCCTTTTGCCTGCCTCACTTTCGCTTTAATCGCTATCCCGCTGGGCTTAAGGCCAAAACAGAAAACGAAAGGACTTGGTTTTGGCATGAGCTTGATCTTGATCATAGTGTATTATACAATCCTGATCTCTGGCATGACTGCCGGAGAACGCGGGATAATAAAGCCGGCTATCGCCATTTGGCTGCCAAATATAGTAATAGGCATTGCCGGAATACTGTTCAGTATTAAAGTAATCAGAGGGAAAGTATAGTGAAAATAGCAGATCGTTATGTATTAAAACAATACGGGCAGGCTTTTCTCTTTGCCATCAGCTGCTTTGCCCTGATCGTACTGATCTCCCAGTTTTTTGACAAGATAGACACTTTTTTGAACTACAAAACCCCGCCTAACAAAATTATTATCTATTTATTATACCGCTTGCCCTTCTGGCTAGTACAGGTAATGCCTGTAGCGACGTTATTAGCTACCCTGTTTTCTCTCAGCAACATGCTCCGTTATAATGAGCTCACCGCCATGAAAGCTTCCGGGTTAAGCATCTATCGTATCTTATTGCCCCTGTTTCTCTTTACCGCCATCCTCAGCGGTTTAACTTTCTTTTTTAATGAAATCCTGGCTTCACCGCTGGAATACAAGGCAAAATTATATGAGAAGCACAAGATCCGCCATGAAGAAGGACTAGATTATTTACAGCGTAACAATGTCATTCATCTGGGCCAAAACAACCGTATTTATTTTATCAAGTCTTTTGACGGGCAGCACAGCATCATGAAAGATTTGCAAATCGATGAATTTAATAGTACCCACAACTTAGTGAAGCAAATTGTAGCTAAATCAGGGCAGTGGCAGGATACCCAATGGGTATTCAACAATGGGATTATTCGGGAATTTGACCAGCAGGGAAAAAATATTATCAAAGAAGAAAAATTTGAAAGAATAAATCCTATCTTGCCGGAAGATCCTGGCGATTTCCTGCGGGAAGCTAAAAAGTCCACTGAAATGGATTACCGGGAACTTAAAGATTATATCATCCGACTCCGCAAAAATGGGATCCCAGCCAACAAGGAACAAGTGGAACTGGCCCTTAAATTTTCTTACCCTTTTGCCAATTTGGTAACCTTGCTGATCGGGATACCTTTTGCCCTGTGGACTAAACAATCCAGTAAAGTCATGAATTTTGGCACAGGAATGGCTATCGCCTTTGTTTTCTGGGGGACGCTGGAGATTGGACACGCTCTGGGTGAGAATAAAATCTTAACCCCAATATTGGCAGCCTGGCTCTCTAACCTAACCTTCGGCAGTATCGGCGTCTGGCTGCTGGTAAAGAAAGTAAGAAAATAAAACAATCACTATCTTATAATCGCTACTTTGCCAACCTTTTCCTTATTATCCGCTTTAAACCAGTAAAGATAAATTCCGCTGGCTACTTTTTCTCTGTTTTCATTTTTGGCATCCCACGCATACTCATACTCAGCTTTATTGTCAGAGATAGCCACCTGGCTGATCTCCCCGCTTTTCGCTTCCCGGATCAGTTCTCCGCTGACATCATATATTTTCAGCTCGATGTTTTTGGTTTCCACCAGGTTGGTAGTGATAATCTTCAGCTTGACCTGGCCGGTAGCGCTGGGATTAGGATAGCTATAAACATCAGTAATATCCGGCGCTATGGTAAACACTGCCTGGTAAATATCAAAAGTCATAGAACTACCACCGGCATTGCTGATATTGAGAATAGTGAATGGGGATGAATTTTGGCTGTAGGGATCATTATTAGGGCTGGCAAAACTAGTGATGCCCCTCGTCCCCGGGAACGGGTCGCTGGCTTCACTGGTCTTATCAGTATTATCTGCTTCTACCAGGTCTACAGCGCGATGCGGGACATATGGTTCCGAATTGACTACATTCAAATCTAAAGCTGTGCCAGTATTGCCCAAAGAATCAGAGGTTTCATAATCAAGCATGGCGTCATCAATGTGCCAAAACAACAAACCTTCTCCAGGCAAGTACTGGTCAAAATTCGCTTTGCGGCGGTATTCCACCAGAAAATACTCTTTCAGAGGATCATCAGCTGTCGCTAGCGGGATCTTGTAAACACTCTGTGTCCCGCTGGGGTGAACAGGAACTGCTGTTTCCTGCTGGTCAAGCGCAATTGGCGTTACCCAATCCAGATATTGCTTACCCCAGGCCCCAATATGAGCCGGACGAGTACCATCCTGGCCAGGGCCCAACCACGATCCACCATCCATCAGGTCCCAATTCCCGACCACTGTAGTCCCGCCAATACTCTGGGTATTATACAGGTCAGGTAATCCCAGGTCATGTCCGAATTCATGAACAAAGGTCCCGACTTTAGAATATTCGCTCATCATCGTATAGTTTTTGACATGCACCCCGTCATTGGTCAGGTATCCATTTGGATCAGTGATACCACCGCTGGTCACGGTAAAAGAACCGCTGTGCGACCAGATATTATCAGTATCACCTGTATCTTCCTGCCCGTACCCGGCATGCACAATGATCACATGATTCACAATGCCGTCACCATCAAGATCATACTGGGCAAAATTGATATCAGCATCTGCTTGCTGTACAGCTTCAATGACCAGATTAGAGATATCAGTATAATAGGTATCCACTCCTCCTGAACCATCGGCCCCGTAATAGCTCATACTCCGGCTGCTTTTATACCAGCGAGCGCCGGTGGTTCCGGTTACAGCAAGTTGTGACTCACTGACCTCTTTGAAATAATCATATAAACTGTTGTTTCCTGTATTCTGGCTAAATAGCATATTATCAAAATAGGTCTTGGAATGGGCAGCCGAAGCCGTGACATCTGTAAATTCTATCAGGATTGCCGCTACTCTCGCTGTCCCGGTAGTAATTGCCCTGCTGGATACATATTCAGCAGGCATGTTAGGCACAGCGATCCGTGGCTTGGTAACCAAAGCCTGAATTTCCGGCGATAATGGGCCAGTATCGTAAATCAACGGATGCGGGGGAGCAGCAAATAACGCCGTGCGTCGTGCGTCGTGCGTCGCGAGTAAAAGAAAAATCAAAAGAACAAAAAAAAGTTTTTTCAAGAGGGTCTCCCATAATAGAAAGACCGTTCCGATCATATCGGAACGGCCTATCTAATATTCTATAAATTATTTATTTTAATCACAATAATCAATCTCCTTAGAAGCCAATAGACAAAGCTACCATATGGTTCCAGGCAACGATCTGGCCGGCATAAATCCCAAGTTCTTCGCCATAGAAAGCATAATCCAGATTGAGCAGCCATAAATCCAGACCTAAGCCAAAAGTCGGGTAGCCGGAATTAAACCCGCCACGTATAGACAACATTTTAGTCTGATATTCAGCGCCAAGGTGCAACTTCTTAAAGAAAGAAGCCCCAAAGAGGTCCTCATCAGTATTAGTAAGATCATTAACATCAGCAGCCAGAACCCAGTGATTCTTTAAGGGCAGGAATTTATTCTTCCAATAATATAAATTTTTTGGCCGGAACGCTACTCCAACATTAACCCGGGGATTGATGACATCAGTGGTTTCCGGTTTGATGATATTGTTAGAAGTGATTTGGTCGTACGTGACCGGAGTGCCGAAGATATCAGCTACCATTAAACCAAAATTCCATTGTTCATTCAGCTGATAGAGAGTTCCGAAATCCAGGCCAACGCCGGCGCCATATTGAATTGCCGGGTCAAACTCATCAAATTCCAGCACTGATTTTCTTAATTCTTCGATCCTGCCCCGGCGAAGTAGTTTGATCGTACCGGCTAAGGACAAAGAACCAGGCAGGTCAAAAGGCGTTTTCTCCATTTTGAACGCAACCGGAGCCATGCCAACCACATCAATATTGCCGATCATATCCACATTGGGAACAAGCAGGCCATTATTCATCCCGATGCGGACATCAATCAAGCTATAAAGGCCAACACCGAAATTTAACTTTAAATTATTCCTGAGGCCAATTGGGCCGGAAATAAAATTAGGGTTCAATAAACTAGTGGATAAATGGACCTTTAGCTTAGAAACCTGGTCCGTAATATCATTGATCAACCTGACTTGGGTTTCATAACTTTGTTCATCAAAATTTTCAAGTTCGCTGTCATTTTCACTCCACCAGTCATACAGCTCCTTGGTGTCATTGCTAACCGTTATCGGCAAACTGGCAATTTGCAGCTGCCATTTTTGTATTTGGGTAATACCGGCCGGATTATAAAAATAAGCATTGGCATCATCAGCGATAGCGATAAACGCCCCACCCATACCAACCGGCCTGATCCCTTTGATCATAAAAGCGCTGTCTGCGCCCCAGGCCAGTACGGGAAGGATAAGCAGGCTAAGCGCCAACAACAATAGTAACCGTTTAAAAGTAGTCATTGTATCCCTCCTCTTTATAGTAGCGAAGCATGCGGCTGCCAGACTATATCTGCGATGGAAGCATCCATCTTCGGATTAACATTAGTATCAATCTGGTCCTTAATGCTTAGTTTTAAGTCATCAAAATTATTCCAAAGATCCATGAGCGCTGAGTCATCTTTGGCCTTGACTTTATTGATCGCTTTTTCCAGATAATTCATAGCTCCTAAAGTGGTCAAGGCAATACCAAATTCATCATCAATAGCTTGCTGGACCTGATCGCGCAGAGTACTTTGCGTTGTCACGGTTGGATCGCTGCTGGTAACAGGTATAGTACTGGCATCCGGCAGGGAAACAGTCCAATCACCGTCAGAATTCAGCACCTGTACCAGATCGCCGTTACCACCGGGGACTAAGTCATTATTATCGTCCAATAAACGGCATACTGCCTGGATAGTGATAAAAAAAGCCAGGTTAATATTGACATCAGGATCGTCAGCCGGGATAACGCCATCGCTATTACCGTCAGCAATTAGTTTTAATATTGGCACTACTGCTTTAGCTGTCTCATACAGCTGCGGCAGATCCAAAGACTCTGGCAGGAGATCCTCAGAAGCAGAAGTGTGCTTGGTCCTGCTGAAAAAAACGCCAAGTTCATTATTGGCAATCACTGGTGAATTATCATCTAAAGCGGTGTCTTTAATTACCTCAGCGATCAGTTCCGCTAAATTTAATCCACCTAACCCGATCAGGGCCTGGGCTTTTCCATATAAGGCTTCAGAGTTATCCGAGTCCTGGCTCAAAATATCGTTATAATAGGTCAAAGCATCATTGTAGTCTTCGCTATTCAAAGCTGCTTGGCCATCTGATAGCAGTGATTCGGAGCTGGTATCACTGCCTCCCTTATGCGTCCAACCGAAGATATTAGTAGTCTTACTGCACCCAGCTAAGCTGAATACCATCGCTAACACAAGAAAGATAGCAACTAATTTGCCTCTACCAGACATAACAGCCTCCCTCACCTAAATTAACTTCCTTCACCTCTATATCACAAAAACGCTTAAATTGTAAACCAGTTTTTCAGTTTTTCGCTATACGCTATACGCTATCCGCCATAAGCTGTTTTAAGTGCCCATTTCCCAGCTAGCCAGGTACTTCACCTGCTCTGGAGTTAGTTTATCAATAGTAATTCCCATTGATCTTAATTTAAGGGCAGCAATATTCTCGTCAATGTCCTTGGGGACTGAATATACCTGTTTTTCCAGGTTTGCAGCGTTACTCACCAAATATTCTGCGCTTAAAGCCTGGTTAGCAAAACTCATATCCATCACTGACGCCGGATGGCCTTCTGCCGCGGCCAGGTTAATCAACCGGCCTTCACCCAACAGATAGAGCCTCTTGCCTGACGGCAAAGTATATTCTTCGGTAAATTCCCTGATCATTCTTCTTTTACGGCTGATTTTCTGCAATGCAGATATTTCGATCTCGACATTAAAATGTCCGGAATTGCAGACTACAGCTCCGTCTCTCATTTTCAGGAAATGTTCCTTACGGATCACATTTATATCCCCGGTGAGAGTGACAAAGATCTGGCCATGTTTGAGAGCTTCCGACATCGCCATGACCTGGAATCCATCCATGGCCGCTTCTATGGCTTTGATCGGGTCAACTTCGGTTACGATCACATGAGCCCCCATACCCTTAGCCCGCATTGCCACACCGCGGCCGCACCAGCCATAACCAGCAACAACCATAGTACTACCAGCCAACAGCAGGTTAGTCGCCCGGATTATACCATCAATGGTAGATTGTCCTGTTCCATAACGATTATCAAATAAATGCTTGGTCAAGGCATCGTTAACTGCTACGATCGGATAGGCCAGCACTCCTTTTTTAGCCATACTTTTCAGCCTGATCACGCCAGTAGTTGTCTCTTCAGTCCCGCCAATAATACCATCGATCAGTTCCTGCTTCTTGGTATGAATTGTAGAAACCAGGTCAGCTCCATCATCCATAGTCATGACTGGTTTTACTGCTAAAGCGCTCATAATATGTCCATAATAGGTCTGGTGATCTTCGCCTTTGATGGCAAAGGTACTGATGCCATCGTGTTTGACCAATGAACTGGCTACATCATCCTGGGTACTGAGAGGATTAGAAGCGCAGATCACTACTTCGGCGCCGCCAGCTTTCAGTGTTTTCATTAAATTTGCTGTCTCTGTCGTCACATGCAGACAGGCAGCAATTTTCAGGCCTTTGAGTGGCTTTTCCTTGGCAAACCTGCTTTTGATCAGGTTTAATACCGGCATCTGGGCTCCGGCCCACTCAATACGCAGTTTCCCCTTCTCTGCCAGCTTCATATCTTTTACATCATATTTCATATCAACAACTCCATATCTATTTTATTTTAATCTGTGCCTGTCCCCCCTGCCAGTTTTGTGTCTGTAAAAACAGAGGGGATTCATTTTTAATTACTTAGCGTCTTTCCTGATCGCTTCAGCCTTATCAGTCCGTTCCCAGGTAAACTCGCTCTCAGAACGGCCAAAATGGCCATAACTGGCGGTTTTCCGGAAGATTGGTTTGTATAGTTCCAGAGAATCAATTATGCCGCGAGGATCCAGGCGGAAGTTCTTGATCACGGCTTTTTCAATCTTGGCTTCATCGACCGTACTTGTCCCCATGGTGTCGACCATGACACTGACTGGTTCGGGGACCCCGATAGCGTAAGCTAATTGGACCGTACATCTTTCAGCTAAACCGCTGGCTACCACGTTTTTAGCGATGTAGCGGGCCATATAGGTTGCGCTGCGGTCAACTTTGGTAGCATCTTTGCCGGAGAACGCGCCACCGCCATGGGCAGCCATTCCGCCATAGGTATCGACAATTATTTTTCTTCCGGTCATACCAGTATCTGACTGCGGTCCACCGACCAGGAACCTGCCGGTAGGGTTAATGAAACAATCTTTTTTCCAGTTAAAATTTTTCATTAAACGGGCAGGGATAATCGGTTTAATGATCGATTCAATGATCTCTTCCTTAGCCCAATTAGCCATATTATCAGTTTTCTTATCTAATGCTTCTTCTGTATGCTGGCTGGAGATCACGATCTTATCAACTGCTACCGGTTTCTTATCTTCATACCGTACTGTTACCTGGGATTTGCCATCAGGGCCCAAGTAAGACAGGATCTTTTTCTTCCTGACTTCAGCTAATCTCCTGGAAAGGCTGTGCGCCAGCATAATCGGCATAGGCATCAGTTCCGGGGTTTCATTGCAAGCATAACCGATCATCAGTCCCTGGTCACCGGCGCCAATCACTTTGCCTTTGCGCCCTACCCCCTGGGCTATATCCGGGGATTGCTTACCAATGGCGTTAAGAACAGCGCAAGTTTCATAATTAAAACCATATTTTACGTCTGTATATCCTATATCCTTGATGACCCCGCGGACCAATTGCGGCAAATCCACATAAGCCGTTGTAGTGATCTCGCCGCCAACGATCACCAAGCCCACGGTAATAAATGTTTCACATGCTACCCGGCTGTGAAAATTATTTTTGTTGGGCGGGTCCAAACGGTAAATCTCATCCACCACGGCATCGGAGATCTGGTCGCAGACCTTGTCTGGATGACCTTCAGTTACGCTTTCACTGGTAAAAACAAAATCCCTCTTAAACATTCTCTTCCTCCCTTTTAATTGCGATTACACAGATTTCCAAAGATCCGCCAGAGGCGGACAGGGATTACACAGATTTTAAAAGCTTATAATCGGTGTAATCTTTCTTTCTAATCGGTGTAATCTGCTTTTATGTTTTTTTCTCATCTATGTTAATGACTGAACCTTCAAAAACAGAGATATTCTCACTGATCTTGGCTTGATTGCCGATCACGCAATTCCGCAGATGTACTCCCTTGGACACTTGCACCCCTGACCAGAGGATACAATCACTGAGTACTGCTCCTTCTTCAATTATATTATTATTTCCGATCGTAGTGAAGCTGTTTATGGTTACTCCTTTTTCTATTTGGCAGTTACTACCGATCACTACCGGCCCGGAAATTTTTACCTGAGGATGAATAAAAGTATTCTCACCCACCCAGATATTTTTCTTCTTAATCTTGCCGGGGATCTTTACTTTTACCGCCCCTTCCAGGGCATTCTTCTCAGCCCGTTTATACTCTTGCAGATTCCCGATATCACACCAGTAGGAATTCATTTCAAAACCAAAGATCGGTTTTTTCTTACCCAGCAGTAAAGGCCAAACATCCCGGCCAAAATCAAAGAATTTTTCTTTTGGAATATAGTTAAATATTTCCGTTTCAAAAAAATAAATACCAGTATTTACGGTATTGGCAAAAACATCGCTCCACGCAGGTTTTTCAATAAATTTCTTAATCCGATTATGTCGATCGATCAAGGTCACGCCATAGTCAAAACGTGAATCTACTTTCTTTAAAACCATAGTCGCCAATGATTTTTTCTTTTTATGGAACTCCAGCACCCGGGTTAGATCAATATCAGTAAGGCCATCACCGCTCATCACCACGAAAGTATCATCAAAACATTTCTCGGCTTTTTTTACTCCTCCAGCGGTCCCCAGTAGTGTTTTCTCCAGCGAATAATGGATTTTGATCCCATAGTGCTGTCCATCTTTAAAATAATTTTTGATCATTTCCGGATATGAATGCAGATTAATGACCACTTCGTCAAAACCATGCTTCTTGAGCAGGTCCAAGGTATGCTCAAGCGCCGGTTTATTGACGATAGGAATCATCGGTTTAGGTATAAAATGTGTCAGCGGCCGCAATCGTGTCCCCACACCAGCTGCCATCACCATTGCCTTCATATTAACCTCGAATAAGTGCCGTTATTTTTGTACTTTGTACACTAATTTCTGGCCTAAGTCAATCAGTTTTTTGACCTGTGATTGGTTATCCGCTTCGGCATAGATCCGGACCACAGGTTCAGTACCGGATGGCCGTAAGAGCAGCCAACTGTCATCTTCAAACATGATCTTTACGCCATCATAATCTTTTATTTCCTTAACCAGCGGTAAAGCAGAAACAATACCGGCTATTTGCCTGGAAAAATCTTTCTTATCAATATGATGATGCTGGGCACGGCCTATTTTTAGATCAATGCGATCGTAGCAGGACACACCAAATTCAGCAAATAATTCCTTTTTCAGACTAATCAGGCTTTGGCCAGTCATGGCCATCATTTCCAGTATATACAGCGCACTTAAGAGAGCATCCCGCTCCGGAATGTGTCCGCTAAATCCGATTCCGCCGCTTTCCTCCCCGCCAATGAGCACCTTTTCTTTCAACATAATATCACCAATGTACTTGAAACCGATTGGAGTCTCAACTAATTTCAGATTATTTTTTTGGCAAATCCGTCCGATCAAACTGGTCCCGGAGATCGTTTTAACTACTGACCCTTTTTTCTTCCGGTTTCTGATCAAATGCAGCAACAACAGCGAAAAAATCTGATGGGAATTAACAAAAACACCCTTGTTGTCTACCAGTCCTATACGGTCAGCATCCCCATCCAGGGCGATGCCAATATCAGCTTTACGCTCTTTTACGGTACTCATTAAAGCACTAAGATTGCTGGCTATCGGCTCTGGATGGATACCTCCAAACAGGGGATTATGAGCGCTATTAATTGCAGTAAGTTTGAGGGACCCTCCCGCCAATAATTCTTCCAAACACCCCTGGCCTGCACCGTAAAGAGGGTCAATGACTATACTTAGCTTCTGTCGGCGGATTTTATTAATATCCACCATTGTCTGCAGATGGTTTAAGTAGGTTTTCTTAAGATCAACTTTCTTAATACTCTTTTGATCCTGCCGGACAGAAGTCTGCCGTAAGGATTGTTCGAATAGACTGGTCACTTCCGGATGAGCTGAAGCGCCTTGCGCTGTTTTAAACTTCAAGCCGTTGAATTCATAGGGATTATGACTGGCAGTAATGATTATTGCTCCAGCCGCTTTTTTGTTCACCACATTATAGGAGACAGCCGGGGTTGGGACTGTCTGATCGCTCAATAATACTTTAAAACCATTCCCTGATAACACTTCAGAGACGGCAACAGCATATTCTTTTGACAGAAAACGACAATCGTACCCTACAATTACTACTGACCGCTGTACGCTGACCGCTGTACGCTGTTTAAGGTAGTCGCTGATAGATTGGGTGACTAAGCGGACATTATTAAATGTAAAGTCGCGGGCAATTATCCCGCGCCAGCCATCGGTGCCAAACTTAATTTCTGTGGTCAAATAAAACCTCTCACTCTACGGATGCACACAAATTATTGCGGATGCAGACAGACATTCTATCCGTTTGAATCCGTATCTTTATCAGTTTGCATCTGTTCTACAATTTACTATACTTTTTCAGGATCGAGTGGTCGGCTAAAGCTGTCCCTGGGCTTAGAGAAGTATGCGGTTCAATGATACACTGTTTGCCGACGAGGCATTTTTCCAGCCTGGAGCCTTCTCCTACTTCCGTATGATCATGGACCACACAATCACTTAATATCGCGCCTTTGCGGATTATCACGCCGTCGCCAAGAGTGACTTTGCCGTTGATCTGGGCAAATTCTTCAATCCTGGCTTTATTACCCATCACCAGTTTGCCAGCTATTACCGCTTCTTTACTGATAAAACTATTGT
The DNA here is from genome assembly GCA_964441745.1 of uncultured Clostridia bacterium. GTDB lineage: Bacteria > CAYTYR01 > UBA6262 > UBA6262 > UBA6262 > UBA6262. The sequence goes on along the minus strand of CAYTYR010000005.1, from coordinate 13,874 downwards.
TTCCCTGCCAGATATTCTTGCCGGTTTTACGGCCAGCAATGTTGGCTCCGGCTATGCCATCGATTATGTCAAAATGTACCTGCAAATACTTTTCAATAGAGCCCATATCGATCCAATAACTGGTATTAACAAAACCAAAAAGCTTTTCATTCTTAGATAGCAAATTAGGAAATAATCCCCTTTCCACTGAATAATTGATTTCTGGCGGTATTAATGATAAAACTTCGGGTTCAAAAATATATACTCCGGCGTTTATAGTATTGCAGGTAACTTCATCCCAACTAGGTTTTTCTAAAAACCTTTCGATCCGGCCATTTTTGGCCGTCTCTACCAGGCCATACACAGTAGGGTCTTTCACCCTGGTCAAGGCGATTGTGGCTTTAGCCTTGTTCTTGACATGGTAATGGCGCATAGCTTCAATATCAATATCCATCAAGACATCGCCATTAAAGATCAATACCCGGCGATCAATGTATTTTTGCGCATTCTTGATCGCGCCACCGGTCCCGAGCGGATCATGTTCATGGACATAATGTATTTTGATCCCATATTTAGAGCCATTACCAAAGTGATTTTCAAAAGTATGCGACAGATAAGACAGGCAAAATATCACTTCTTTAATTCCATATTTCTTCAATAACTCGATCTGGTAGAGTAAGAACGGTTTATTGACAATAGGCAATAAAGGTTTTGGCGTATTGCAGGTAAAAGGCCTAAGCCTGGTACCGAAGCCACCAATCAGAATAAGCGCTTTCACGGGAACCCCCAAGAATAAATCAATTTTGAGTGTTGAGTTTTAAATTATGGTGAAAATCTTTTTACATTAACTCAAAACTTACCTGTCCCCGCGTTTTTGATTTGTCCTTTAAGACAAATCAGCAGGGGATAACTTATAACTTAAAACTGTTTTCTTTAAAATAATCTACTGTTTTGGCTAACCCTTCCTTAAAACTGACTTCTGACTGCCAGCCAAGCAATTTCTTCGCTTTGGCCGTATTCAGGAAACTCTTTTGCAATTCTCCCAGCCGTGGCGGTTTATAGACAGCTTTCAGGTCATAGCCAGTAATGGTTGATAATTCATCATACAGGGTATTTACACTTGAAGCTTTCTGGGTACCAATATTAATTATCGTATTGACACCTTTTTTCAACCCAAGCAAATTGGCCCGGACCACATCGCCGACAAAAACATAGTCACGCAACTGTTCTCCGTTACCGAAAATATTTATTTCAGTATTACTGATTATCCGCTGGATAAATATCGCCACCACGCCTGCTTCCCCATGCGGATCCTGCCTTGGGCCATAAACATTGCCATAACGGAAAATAAGATATTTCAAACCATAGGTAACAGCATAATAATTCAGATAAACTTCAGTAGTGTGCTTGGTAACGCCATATGGTGATAACGGATTGGCCGGCACTGTTTCCGGCGGCGGAGTTTTCCCGCACTCACCATACATTACCCCGCCGCTGGAGGCAAAGATGAACTTTTTTACTTTATATTTAACGCAATTTTCCAACAGGTTAAGTGTCCCAAGAATATTAACCTGGGCGTCAAAGACAGGATCCAGGACTGATTTGCGCACATCAATCTGCGCCGCGTGGTGATTAACGATATCAAATCTCTCCCGCTTGAATATTTCACTGATCTTTTTAGCATCCCTGATATCAGCCTGATAGAATTTAGCTTTTTTGTTAACATTATGTAATTTACCGGAAGAAAGGTTGTCAATTATGACCACCTTGTGTCCGGCTGAAATATAAGCGTCTGTTATATTTGAACCTATGAATCCCGCTCCGCCAGTGACTAAGATTTTCAACTAATTCCTCCCAAATAGTTTTTCTGAACGCTGTACGCTATACGCTGAACGCTGCTCCTAATATGCTCCCCTGGCAAACAAAACCGTGGGTATAGTTTGCAAAATTATTTCTATATCCAGCCATAAGGACCAGTTTTCAATGTAATAGATATCCAGCTTGATCATTTCTTCATAGCTCAGGTTGCTCCGGCCACTGACCTGCCATAAGCCAGTGATACCAGGCAGGACCATCAGGCGGCGCTTGGCCCATTCATCATAATGGGAAGCTTCCCAGAGTACCTGTGGCCGTGGCCCGACAATACTCATGTCCCCTTTTAATACATTAATAAATTGTGGTAATTCATCCAGGCTATAATGGCGGATAAATCTACCGAATTTAGTGATGCGGGGATCATTCTTCATTTTAAAAACAGGCCCTTTCCTCTCATTCAAATGGATCACATCCTTGAGCCGGTCATCAGCATCTGCGACCATACTGCGAAATTTCAAAAACTCAAAAGAATTACCTTTGTAGCCCATACGCGGGTGCCGGTAAAAAACCGGGCCGGAAGAATCCAGTTTAATAATGATCGCTATAATGAGCATAGGAAGCGCAATTATCGCTAAAAGACCAGCTGAGATAATAATATCCAGGCTTCTTTTAAATAGAGCATTCACTCCGCGTAATTTAATTTTTTTCAGCGTCAATACCGGTAAGCCAAAAATACTATCTAAGGTACTGCGGGTAGTAATGAGCCCTAGCACATCCGGGATGATCTTAAATTCCACTCCGGTTTTCTCAGCTTGGGTGATAATGTCCAGCATTTGCCCGCTGGCTTCCGGCAATTTGGTCATAATGATCTCATTGATCTGCAGTTTTTGGATAATTTCACTCAGGTTTTCAATTCCCTCAAAAACTGGAATGTTTTTAAACTCACTCCAGTCTTTTCGCTCGATCTTCGGGTAATTTACTATTCCTACTATTTTATATTCAATCTGCTGGTCAGCTTGTACGATCTGGTAAATTTCCTTAGCTAGCCGGCCGGCTCCTACGAGCAATACTTTTTTGATGCCGCTTAACTTATACTTTAAATACCGGCGGAATCGACTATAGGCAGATCTCCATATGGAAATAAGAACAATATTAATAAACCAACCCAACAAAAGAACGATCCGGGAAAAAGTAAACTGCCGGTATAAAAAGGTCACTGCCATAACAATGATAGCGGAAACAGTGACTGCTTTAAGTATATCCGGAAACTCATCTAATGAAAACCTATCTTTTAAAATATATAATCCGTTTATTTTAAACGCCAGCAGACTAACCAAAGTAATTACCCCAAAAGCCTGCGTGTAGAGTGTCAAAGAAGGGATGCCTTTATCAGGGATCATATATCCTGAATAAAATCTTATCCAGAAAGCCAGATAGAAAGCCAGATAGATAATAATACCATCTATCAGCAAAGCCAGGATTTTTAGATATACAGGGATCCTTTTGTTTGGCATATACATCCTTTTGACCATTAATAAAACCATATTATAGCAAATTTAATGGCAATTTCCAAGTACTATTAAGATACTGCAAACCGCCTCATACACTTCATCTACGGTAATCGTAGCCATGCAGTGATAATCATGGCAGGCATATTCAAATCCGAGATAAAGACAAGGGCTACAATCCTGGTGGGCTGTGATGATGGTATGGTTTTCACCCCAAGGTCCCCATTTTTTAGGATTAGTGGGCCCATGGAGAGCCACCACTGGAGTTTTGACGGCAGCGGCAATATGCATTACTCCTGTGTTGCCGCAGATAAGAACCTTAAATTTTTTGACCAAGGCTATAGTTTCTGCTAAATCCCAACCGACAGCAACCAACGGTTTATTTTCCAGCTTTGCCGCAATGCCAGCTACGAGCTCTTTTTCCTGGGAACCCCCGGTCAAAATGATTTTTCCTCTTTGTTCCGCTTGTAATTTGGTGATCAATTCCAAGTAATATTCTGCTGGCCATTGCCTGGGAAACCCATGACTGCCGCAGCCAGGATGAATACCGATCAGTATCTCCCCTTTTTCTATCCCCCAATCAACCAGTTTTTTGTTGACCTGATTACCGGATGACTTGCGGATCCATAGTTCCGGATCTTTATCATTGATCGGGATATCAATTGCCCGCAACAGATCCAGAAAACATTCTACTTCATGTTTATCCGCATCATGGACTACCTGTTTGGTATAAGTCTGATCACGATGCTGCCCCGTGGTTTGAAATCCTATTCTTTGTTCCGCTCCGGATAGAAAAGCCAGCAAAGGTGAAATCCTTAACCATTGGTCAAAATCAATAGCCAGATCAAAATACTCTTTTCTCAATAATCTTACAAAATTTAGTAATAACCAGGGTTTTTTTACTATCCTTTCCAGATCCAGTAAGATCAATTCATCAAGGTAAGGACAATCGGCCAATACTTCCTGGTTAACTTTGGTCACGATCATTTTAATGATCGCTTTGGGATAAGTCTGTCTCAGATTACGGATAGCCGGGGTCATTAAGATCGTATCTCCCATGGCTGAAAGCTTGATCAGCAATATCCGGTCAGGCTGGTAGCGCATTGAAGATAGTTGAATCTTTTGCTTGAATAGCTTACCGCAAACAAACAACAAGGATTTACCGACATAAGCATCTATGAATTTAAATAGTCTGTTACCGCGCATAAGGTCCTCAAAAACTTAGGTTGAGGTTGAGGTTCAGGTTCAGGTTCAGGTTCAGGTTCAGGTTCAGGTTCAGGTTCAGGTTGAGGTTGAGGAATGTAAAATTAGCTTTATTAAACCTTAACCTTAACCTGCTTTTCCATGAGTTTGTTTTCCAGGAGCACTGATATTTCTTCCATCCTGTTGGTCCAGCTGTATTTTTTGGCTAAAGCTATTCTTTTGTCCCTGGTTGATGCATCCTCGGCCAAGGCCATTTCAATATTCCTGATAAATTCCGCAGCAGAATCAGCCTGGTAAAAATATTCTTTAAACTCTCTCAAAGAAGGCAGCGCTGTGCTGACCACCGGCCGGCCGCTGGCCAGATATTCAAAAAACTTCATCGGGAACATATTGCGGGTATATTCGTTTAATTTATTCGGTAAAAGGCAAACATCAAAACCTTTCAAATAATTCGGCAGTTGTTCATAAGGCCTTCCACCCAGGAGATGAATATTAGGGACCTCTCGCAGTATAGAAATTTCAGCAGCTTTTTCCCCTTCCCCTACAGCGCCGATCAGCACAATGCTCCAAGTCGGCCTGGCAAGCGCAATAGCCTTCAATAATCCAAAATCAAGTTTATAATTTGAAACTGCGCCAACAAAACCAAGGCGTGGCTGTGCTATACCTTCCAGGTCAGCCGGAATTTCCAAATTAGGATCCTGAATCTTTAAAATATGCTCTACATCCGCGACATTGGGTAAATAATGGATCTCCCGGGCCAGCGGCTTTTTAGCCGCATATAATTCCGGAGAGGTGACTAAGGTTAAGTCAGCTGCGGCCATCATTTTCTTTTCCAGATCCAGGATGACCTTACCAGGAATCAAAGGATTAGCGGCAATTTCATCGACACAATGATATACCAACAGTTTTTCCCTTAATTTTCCTTTAAAATCAATTGCATTCGGGATATATGACCATAATATCGGATTTTGCAGGGCAAGCTTCTTGATCAGCCGCCTTAAGGTGAAAACCATTATTTTATAATTTAACAGCCGAATGAAGCCAAATTTATAAAACGGTAATAATAACGGCGAATAGGTATAAAGGTTCTCGTTAATCCTGATCGGCCCTTGCCAAAAACGCTTCAGCCTCCGCCCTATTCTTTTTATATCCTTGCTTTGCATTACTGGCCGGCGCAAACCCATAGACTCAATGTAAAGCACCCTGTTTTGACTGGCCAGCCTGGACATGATATGCTGCTGGTTGACCCAGTAAGGGTTATCCCAATCGGCGCTAGAGATACAAATAATATTTTCCTTTTTAATCATGAGCCAGTTTCCACAAATCAATAATTTTATTATCTATAAAATATGTAGCGGCTATTGTAGAATGCGCTAATAAAAACGAATAATTATTTTGGATAAATCCCAATTCTTCTTCTCTTCTTTCCAGCAGGAGGTGAGTCAAAGATGTTTGTTTCTTGAGTCTCCCGGTATTCACTACTGTTTCCCCAAAAGGGAATTCCCTTAAATTGGTCTCCAGGCATAAAGCCGGGGCCCAGGGACCAGCTATTGTCCCCTGCTGTACTTTCAGCTGCAGGTCACGCATAATTTCCTGCGTGATATAGCGCGGGCTGGTAACCCATTTTAGATAGGGGACAAAATCAATAGCCAAAAACAGCAAGATCATCGCGATCATAACTGTGGTCGGTTGATAATGTGCTATTTTGCGGTTTATTTTCCACAATCCGGTTACCACCATGATCGTCATGACTTCCAAGGCTAATTTAGCCATCAATGATTGGAAAAATATATCGCGGAAATAAAAAAGCATTATATACCTGGAAATAAAATAAGCGCTGAAGAACCAGATCCCGTTGAACCAATAAGCTTTTCTGCCTGGAGAGAGCGCCTGATGCCATAGTTTATACACAAAACCGCTGGCCAGCAAAACCGAAGGTATGAAGAGAATCAGGTAATAGGCAGTCGTGGTATAAGAAAACAGCATCAAAAATACAATGCCTGCCGCCAACCAGACCCCGGCTTGTTTTTCCAGTTCCCCAAAACTCCGGTATTCTCTCACTGCCACCAGGGCCAGGGCCGTCAAAACCGGCACATATGCAAAATATTCCGCATTAAATACTTTATAAACCTGGTTTAAATGCTTTGGGCTTATCCTCGAAACAAAAATCCGATAAAAATTAAAAAACTTATCCGGATCAGGCCGGACCAGGAAGATCAGCCAAATAGCCACTACTGCCGCTGATCCGGCCAAAAACCATCCCGCTTTTTGCCAGACCCTATTGCGGCGCTGCTGCCAAAGCATCCAGACAATAACAGCCACAAAATGTAAGGCCAGGGACTTGGCCAATAGGGCCAGCAGAAAACATATCCCGGCCAGGAAATAGTCTTTTTTTTCTCCCTGGTTCAGGAAGAACAAAGAAAGCAGAAGAAAGAACAACATTGGTATTTCACTGATAAAAAGGCGATTATACATAATATTAAAATAAGCAAAACCCATAAAAAAACCGCTCAGTATGGCAGTGTGTATATCATATTTTCTTCTTACCAGCGAAAATACCAGAAGCAAGGTCAAGCCACTAATAAAAATAGCGCAGAAGCGCATACTACTGTATTTCACACCTAAAGTTTTAAAAGCAATAAAATTTAAAGCTCCCATGACCGGACTGACAAAGTAGTAATTATAGTCATCCATAGACCAGTTATCGAAGAGTACCTTATTCCTGGCATTATGGGCATAGAATCCTTCATCGGTGAACGGCCCTCTACCCCAGCTTAAAGCAGTTGGCGCATCCGCAGAAATATGTATTATCCGCATACTGGCGAATAAAAACAGTACCAGTCCCAAGATGACCGCTTGTTTCACTGTTTAAGCATTTCCTTTACTTTTTGCCATACTTCTTCAACCTGGACCAGCTCCAGGCACTTCAATGTATCACATTTTATATTTTTATAATTATAGCAAGGTGAACAGGCCATCTCTTTCCGGATAATTACATTATCTTTACCCCAGGGATAGTTCTTCCACCACAGGGTCGGCCCAAAAATAGCCAACACCGGCGTTTTAACCGCTGTGGCCAAATGCATCAGTCCGCTATCATTAGAAATAAACAGGGCGCTTCTTTTGATCAAAGACGCGGTCATGCGGATATCCGTATCACCGGCGATTATGATCGGCTTTTTGCGCATGAATTTGGCCATTTTCTCCGCCGCATACCGTTCTTCCGGTCCGCCAAAAACTATTACTTTAGCCTTGGGAATAGTTAAAATATTCTCACAGAGAGCAGCAAACTTCTCCCTGGACCAGCGTTTAGCTGATCCTACCGTTAAACCACTGCCAGGATGCACCCCGATCAACAAATCCTTAGGCGATACATTGTTCTTAAGCAGAAAATCATTAGCTACTTCTTCTTCCAAAGGAGTAGTAGCTATAAATGGCGCTTTTTCATTAGCCCGGCGAATCTCCACCCCCAGAGCCCTGACCAGATCAAGATTATACTCTATCTCATGTTTCTTTTCAGTGATCGGGACCTGTTGAGAATATAGCCAGCCGTAGGCCTTGTTTTTATAACCTACCCGATAGCGAGCCCCGGTCAGCCAGGTAAACAAAGCAACCTTGAAACTTTTATCCAAAAAAGAAGTGATCACCATGTCAAATCGTAAATTCTTTATCCTTTTTAAAATTGTCAGCCAATAAAAAATGTTCTTGGTGTTCTTTTTGATGATAATTACTTTGTCAATCTCTTTACACCCTTCTAACAAGTCAACCGCAGTCGTGCTGGCAACCATGATAGCAATATGGCTCTCCGGAAAATCCCTTCTTAGTGCCCGTAAAACCGGCGTATAGAGGATTAGATTCCCGATTCCGGTCGTGGAGATAGTTAGAATATTTTTGATGCCTTGTTTTTGCACGATCCCTCCAAAATATTATGAATTATTATTTAAAATGATTCAATTTTTGACAAACAGCATTAAGCTCATTATTTTTCAATTCCGGGAACATCGGTAAAGAGAGTACTTCCTGTGATATTTTTTCTGCGACCGGGAAGGCGCCTTTTTTATAGAGCAAATCCCGATACGCTTCCTGCAGATGTATCGGTATAGGATAATGAATAGCTGTGCCAATTTTCTGTTTTTGGAGGTACTCCTGCAATTGCTTGCGTCTGGAAGTTCTGATCACAAATAAATGATAAACATGATTCCGGCCAGCGCTGGTTAACGGCAAAATCAGATCATTATGCTTAATTTTCTCTCCATAGAGCGCTGCTACCTGCTGCCTTTGTTCATTCCATTGTTTTAAGTGTTTTAGCTTGACCCGTAACATTGCTGCTTGTATTTCATCTAGACGGCTATTATATCCTTTAATGGCAAATTCATAGCGGTCCCGGCGCCCGTAATCGCGCAACAACAAGAGTTGCTGATATATTTGCTTATTATTGGTTACCAGCATGCCACCGTCGCCATAAGCTCCCAGGTTCTTAGTCGGATAGAAACTATAACAACCCACATCTCCTATTGTCCCTGCCATCCTGACTACGCCAGAGGCTTCGTCAGGTAAATTGAGTTTACCAGCCGTAGCTATATCCAAGCGAAGGCTGGCTCCATGGGCCTGGGCACAATCCTCGATCACCTTCAGGTGATATTTCCTGGCTAAACGCATCAGCGGGGCCATATCGCACATCTGTCCATAAAGATGTACCGGCAGAATTGCCTTGGTTTTACTGGTGATAGCTTTTTCTATTTTAGTCACATCTATATTGAAATCGCGCTCATTAACATCAACCAATACCGGCTTAGCTCCGCAATAAGAAATCCCCAGGACAGAGGCTATATACCCGAATGCACAAGTTATTACCTCGTCATTTTTTTTAATGCCACAGGCTTTTAAAGCCAGGAATAAAGCATCGGTACCTGAATTCACGCCAACCGCATATTTTACTCCCAGGTATCCGGCAAACTCCTGTTCAAGAGCTTTTACTTGTTCACCCAGGACATAGTTAGAACGCTTAAATACCCGGTTGATAGCGGCTGCTAATTCCTTTTTGATCTGGCCATATTGTCTTTTTAGGTCCATTGCTGGAATCATAGATAATTCCCCCAGATGCATACAAATTATTGCGGATTCAGACGGATCTTCTCCGTTTGCATCCTAGAATTTCATCTGTTTGCATCGTTTTATTCACCAGTAATTATTTTTATTCTTTTTATAATACTCAAAGGTCTTTTTAAGCCCTTCTTCGATACTAACCTTTGGCTCCCAACCAGTAGCTTTTTTAAACTTTTCCCAATTAGCCACATAATCCCCGACCTCTATTTTTTGCGCTTCCTGTGGATATGAGACAATCTCATATTCTCCCTGGCCATAGGTTTTGATCATTTTATCTACTAAATCCTTAAGTGACAGCGGAGTGCCGCCGATATTGTAAACTTCGCCGTTAGTTTTTTCCGAAGCCATCGCTAATAACAGCGCTTCTACCACATCATCAACAAAATTAGTATCCCGCACTTGAGTTCCGGTACCGAAAATCTTGACTTTTTGGCCGTCTATTAGCTGGCGTATAAACCAGTTAATAATTCCTTGGCGGTGATGTTTCATCTGGTGCCGCGGGCCAAAGGTATTAGTCAACCGCAAAGAACAAGCCCTGATGCCGTAAACATTATTATACAAGATATGATACCACTCCCCAGCCATGTTATTGATGCCATTTACGTCAGTAGGATGCATCAGGTGTTTTTCGTCAACCGGTAAATAGTCTGCCTTCCCATATTGGCCACGGGTACCAGCAAACAGGATTTTTACCTTAGGATTATATTTCCGACAAGATTCCAGAATGGATAGCTGGGCAACGCAGTTTATCTGCAAATCTGTAAAAGGATCTTTCATACTGTCGGTATGGCTCAAAGTGCCGGCTAAGTTAAAAATATAATCATGTCCCTGTACCAGGTAATCCATACCTGATTGATCGCGTACATCAGCGATGTTTACTATTAGTTTATTCTCCAACCCATTAATGTTAAAAAGATTACCGCCATATTCTGGTATCAGAGAATCTACTAAGACTACTTTAGCCCCATAGTCAACTAACCGGTAAGCCAAAGTACTGCCAATAAATCCCAATCCTCCAGTGATCATTACTTTCTGGTTATTGAATGAATTCTTTAGATCCATAATTTCACTCCCCCATTATCTTAATCCTGGTTTCGCCCAGTTGATCACAGGGATTACAAAAGCCATAATCCTGACATTCAACACTTACCTTATCTGGCCCCAATCCTGTAGTTAAGATATTGCCCAGGTCATCTTTCTGGCCCAGCATCTTGGAAACGCAGATAAATCTCCGCCCATCAGGGGCCAAAAGATAAATTCGGCGTGTACAACGGACATTTTTGCGGTATTTCATACACGAACTGTCATCCGTCAAATACTGGTCATCATCGATATACACATACCATTCCTGCCGCGCAAATTCTTTCTTGGCTTTGATCACAAAATCCAGCTGTTGTCCCCAGCCTACCATATGGATACTGCCGGTAAACTTGCCGGCTGCCCGCAAAGCATTGATCTTACTGATAAATTTATCCACCGGCCCGCTGGACGGATGATAAGTTCCGAAAAATATCACCGGCCGGTGACAATTCTTGATATAGTCATCCATCTCGGCGCTCAGATTTGAATAAACCTTGACCTTAATGCCAGGAGAGATGGCATTTAACAGCTTTACAAAATCCGGGTATAAAAACGGTTCGCCGCCGGTAAAAATCACATCTTTGCCGGTATTATTGATGAACTCAGCCCATTTTTGCCAGGGCAGCAACTCATACTGATCAGCCCTTGACCCTGCCAAATTATGGTGATGGACACAATAAGGACAATCCAGGTTACAGCGCAAGGTGAGATATATTCTGAGCCAGCCGTCAAACCCAGCCGGCCAGACTTTTTCCTTTATTTTAGCCAGTCCGTGCTTTATTTTATGGATATACATTTTTCAAATACCTTGATCGTATTTTTCACCATATTTTCTACGCTAAACAAATCCTGCGCTTGCTGCTGTGCTGCTTTCCCTATGGTCATCATCAGTTGTGGATTTTGTAAGACTTTTCTTACGGCCTGGCTTAATTCTTTAGCCTCTCCCCGGGCAACCAGAAATCCATTTTTGCCATCGTCAATAACACCATTTAAAGATTTCAACCTGGAAACAACTACTGGCTTACCATAAGCCATGCCCTGGATGATAGTCAAGTCATACCCGTTTTCCCTGATCGTAGAATTGACGAAAACATCAGCCAAATGGAAATATTTACCTAATTCCGCATAGGGCAGAGCACCGATAAAGAGTACCTTTCCGAGTAGTCCCAAGTCATTGGCCAGCCCTTCCAAATATCCCCGGTATTCCCCTTCACCGATGATCAATAATTTAGCCTTAGGCACATCTACCAGGATCTCTGGCAGAGCCTGTAAAATAACATGCAATCCTTTTTCTCTTTTTAGCCTGGCTACACTTAGTATGACCTTATCATCAGCAGCAAAGCCTAAATTCTTTTTCAGGCTGTCGTCTGCCGGCGCTATTTTTGTGTCAATACCGTTAAGAACGGTAAATACTTTATTTTCCGGCAGGAAATAAAACTTTTTGATTAAATGTTTTTGTTCATGGCTGGTAGCAATGATCGCTTTGGCCCGGGCAACCAAGCTCATGTCCCGGAAAATATATGTACCCAGGTAATATACTGCGGCAGCCAGGGATTTCAGGCTAAATCCCAGATTGAACCGGGTTTTAAGCTCGTTATAAAAAATACCGTGGAAAATAACCACTACTGGAATCCCGGTTTTCCTAGACAGAGCAGATTTCAGTAAACCAAAGGCCCCGGCGCTTTCACTGCAGACAATATCAAAAAAGCGCTGTTGATGTAATTCCATAAATTTTTCCCGGCTTTGGCGATACCATTTCCGTGAATACTTGCCTGGCTTGGTCCCGGAGATATAATGAATAACCACGCCATCAATAGTTTCTGAGAGCTTGCCGTCTTTATGACCAGTAGTGATAATGGTTACCAGATGGCCTTGTTGCACTAAACCATTAGCTAATAAATTGGTATGGACTTCCATACCGCCAATGCTATGCGCTAAAGTTGTCCTGGTAAAAATGCAAATATTCACCCCGCCCTTCCTTTCTCATCCAGGCATACTTGCTCGTATTTTGTTTTCACTTTTTCCCAGGAATATTGCTGCATTGCTGCTGCGGCATTAGTTCCCAGTTTATTGCGAAAATCAGCATCTCTGACCAATTTAAGTATTTTATCCTGTAATTCGCCGCGATTTTCAGGATTCTGCAATAATAATCCTGTTTCCCCATCTGTGATCAATTCCGCCGCTCCGGCCAACCGGCTGGTAATGACTGGCAAGCCGCTGGCCATGGCTTCGGTAATAACCAGGCCGAACGGCTCTAATTGCGTCGGCAAGATAAATATATCACTGGCCGCGTAATATCTGGGCATATCATTATGCGACCCCAGAAAACGCGTCTGTTCAACAATGCCCAGTTTCTGAATCAAATTACGGTATGGCAGCGGACTATCACCGCCTAAGATCAGCAGTTTAATCCGGGCACTTTGCATAGGCAAGGCCACTGCCTCCAGCAGTGCTCTTAATCCTTTTCGCTTAAATTCGTTAGCGGCAAAAAGCAAGACAATATCATCAGCGCAAAAACCCAGCTCTTTTCTCAACTCCTGCCTGAGCTCATTCCGGTTGCCAGGCGTAAATTCCTCAACATTGACCCCATTATAAATAACGGTTATATCTTCCTCCGGCAGATGATAATACTTGAGCAGGTCTTTCCGAGTGAGTTGGGAAATACTGATTATTTTACGATACTGGCCTGGCTGCAGGGCTTTTTTTTCCAGCAAGAGCGCTACCCGGTGAAAGGGATTAAGCCAGTATTTCAAATGTTCTAACGGATCTTTCTTTTTCATTTCCACCCAGGCCCGATGGCAGCTGTGAGCTACCAGGATATCAGCTCCAAAAACATCTCCCAGCGGCCCAATAACCAGGTCAAAAAATTGCTCTTTCAAGGCCAGCCGGCAAAAAATGCTAAAACTGAGGACTTCCAGGAACAAAGGTCCAGGCCATATTTTAATTTTATGGAAAACAATATTTTCTTTGACCAGTGACTCATCCCATTGGCTGGTGAAAATATGTACCTGGTGCTCCCGGCAGAATCTTTCCGCCAGTTCCACTACACAGCGGGAAACCCCGCCCTTTTTATTATAAGACCTGGTAATAAAAGCAATATTCAAATCTGTGTAATCTCCTTTAGAAATCCCTGCCTGCCGGCAGGCAGGGTGACACCTGTTCTCCTAAGACTTTTCCAGCAAA
>CAYTYR010000004.1:0-113730 GCA_964441745.1 uncultured Clostridia bacterium | reverse complement strand
TTTTACCGTCTATATAGTAGATTTATTCATCCACTTGAAAAGGAGAAGACCCATTTTTTAGTTCTCTCGCCTAAAAAAAAGCAATCCCCTATTTTACTAGGGAATTGCTTCACATAAGCGGTAAATTTATATTTACTGGTTATATTTTTTTGACGTTCGCGGCCTGGTTGCCCTTGGGGCCTTTTTCGATATCAAATTCTACTTCTTGGCCTTCAGCTAATGACTTGAAACCGTCACCCTGGATAGCCTTAAAATGAACAAACACATCGTCACCAGACTCTGGAGTGATGAAACCATAACCTTTGCCTTCGTTAAACCATTTCACTTTACCTTTTGTCATTGTTAATTACCTCCTTTCCTGTGAACTAACAGTAACCAAGGCTGAAACAAAAAGACCGGAGGCATACTTTCACCTCGCGGTCAAAATATCAACACCTTATGCATTACTGTATTTATGTAACTATTTGTATGATACCTTATTAACGCTGCGTTGTCAACAATTATCTCTGAATTATTTCTTCCTGCCTGGCCGCGCGCATTTTTCTCTTCCGCTCATTCTCGTCGAGATATTGTTTCCTCAAGCGGATGCTTTTAGGAGTGATTTCCACTAATTCATTATCTTCCACAAACTCCAGGGCAAACTCCAGGGTCATCTCCCTTGGCGGGATCAGGCGGATAGCTTCATCCGCGTTGGAGGAACGCATATTGGTCAGCTTTTTCTCCCGGATGACATTGACGATCAGGTCATCTCCTTTGTTATTCACCCCGATGATCATGCCTTCATACAGATCATCTCCCGGCCGAATAAAGATCTCGCCTCTCTCCTGCAGGCCCCATAAAGCATAGGCGATGGCTTTGCCACCGCTCATGGAAATAAGCACGCCGGTCTGGCGATGGACAATATCCCCTTTATATTTCTGGTACTGGTAAAAGTTCTGGTACATGACACCGGTGCCGCGGGTCATCATCATGAGATCGCTCCTGAAGCCAAGTAATCCCCTGGTCGGGATGAGGAAATTCATGCGCACGGTACCAATGGCAGTGATCTGCATATCTTTCATCAGGGCTTTTCTGCTGCCCAGCGCTGCTATGACCGAGCCTTGATAGCCCTGGTCAACCTCGATCAATACCTCTTCCACTGGCTCGAGAACCTCGCCATCTATTTCCTGCAAGATAACCTTAGGTGAGGAGACCTCCATTTCATAACCTTCACGGCGCATGGTTTCGATCAAAATAGAAAGATGCAATTCGCCGCGGCCGGATACTTCATATTTTTCACTGCCAGAGACTGGCTTAATCTTAATTCCCACATTGGTCAGCACTTCATGCTCGAGTCTTTCTTTAATATGCCGCGAAGTAAGGAACCGGCCGCCGTCTTTGCCCGCCAGCGGGCTGGTATTGTGCGAGAAGACCATGGAAATGGTTGGCTCATCGATCTTGATCGTCGGCAGGGCTTTCGGATGATCAATGCAGGCGAGGGTTTCCCCGACATTCACGCCATCCATGCCGGCGATCATTATAATATCCCCGGCTTCCGCGTTATCCACTTCTACCTTTATTAAACCTTTATATTTCAGTATTTTGGTGACTTTGGCTTGTTTTACCGTACCATCTATTTTAACTAAAGCCATTTGCTCACCGGTCTTGATCTTGCCATGGACAATTCGGCCGATGGAGATCTGGCCGATATAAGGATCATAATCCAGCATCGTGATCAGCATTTGGAAAGGCTTGTCCGGGTCAGCTACCGGTGGCAAAACGCGGTGCAATATAGTATCCAGTAAGGGTTTCATATCTTTAGCTTCATCTTCCATATCCAGCTTGGCGATGCCATCTTTGCCGGAAGCGAAGACAATGGGAAAATCCATTTGTTCATCCGTGGCATTCAATTCGTCGAACAGGTCGAAGGTCATATCAGCTATTTCATGCGGTCGGGCATTGGGCCGGTCGATCTTATTGACTACAAGAATAGGTTTAAGATGCAACTCCAGGGCTTTCTTGGAAACAAACTTAGTTTGCGGCATGGGACCTTCCTGCGCGTCCACCAGCAGGAGAACACCATCCACCATTTTCAGAATACGCTCCACTTCACTGCCAAAATCCGCATGGCCAGGAGTATCCACAATATTGAACTGGACCCCTTTATAAATAAAAGAAGCGTTCTTGGAAAAGATCGTAATACCGCGTTCTTTTTCCAATGGATTGGAATCCATAATGGTAGTTTCGCCCTCTTTAAAATCATACGCCCCAGTCTGTTTGAGCAGGGCATCCACGAGAGTGGTCTTGCCATGGTCCACATGGGCGATGATGGCGACATTACGGACATCTTTACGGCGTTTCTGGTTAGTCATGCTAATCCCTTCAATTTGAATCATACCCGCCAAAGAGCTCTGGCGGTTTATTCGCTTCCAGCGAATAAAAATATGGCTGGGTATTTCACCCAACCATAAAAGTATTCCGACTATTTATCTTGGTAGGTTAATAGTACCTGACTTTACCGGTTTTGTCAACCTATAACTTTTGCTGCAGAGATCTACTTAATTTATTTTGCAATATCTTCAAACTTGAAGTTATTTATAAACTCTTCTCCTATAGGTTTCAAAGATGGGTCACTTTCACCCGGCTTGTATCTCTCTGAATAATTAACATCATAATACATGCCAGTCTCTTTAGGGTGCATACAACAGTAACCATAAGACTCCAATATCATGAATGGCGGTCCTTCCGCTGGAATGACACCGTGATCCGCCACTATCGCATGATATCTCACGCAATATTGACCAAATTTATTATCAAGAGCATAATCTTCCTGCAGCATCTTATATCTAGTTTCGTCTGTGTCCGCTCTTCTCCCTTTTTTCACGGACTCCATGAATTCATTTGGGGTTTTCCAAACTGGTGGAATTTTAGCTATAAAAACAGCTGCCGCAAAAGTGTGAGGCTGGGAACCCGCTCCTTTAGCAAATGCGATTGTCCCCTGGTCT
Organism: uncultured Clostridia bacterium; assembly: GCA_964441745.1. GTDB lineage: Bacteria > CAYTYR01 > UBA6262 > UBA6262 > UBA6262 > UBA6262. The sequence goes on along the minus strand of CAYTYR010000004.1, from coordinate 110,746 downwards.
TCCTGTATTAAATACCAATTTGCTCCTTGCGGAGGAAGAATAGAAAATCCCAAGTAATCCCGCCGGCTCGTCTGATCATTAACCGGCTTTAATGAAGATGACAAAGATGCGCAACCTGAGAATAAAACAAGGCATAATAAACTTAAAAGTAACAACCTAGTTGTTCTCATTTAGCGGGTTCCTTTATAACATTGTCTTCCAGATATTTCTCGGCATCTATTGCTTCTTTTGGATAATCACTTTTAAAACAACTAATGGTCAAAGTTATTTCAGGCTTAGAAACGGGAATGATCAATACCGCAGAATAATTCCTTTCATAAGTACTATCTAATATAACAAAGTGAGTGTAGCCATTTTCCAAGGTTACTTCAGCTGCTCTTCTCATAGCATATTGATTGCATTTCTCAGCATTGGTATAGCCATTACCACCAAAATATACTGTATACATATTATCTTTAATTTTGTAGTCACGATAACCACCGGCAAAACCGCTTCTTTTATAAGGGGTAGCACATCCAATAGTCAGCAACATTAGCATTAATAATAGTATCTTCTTATAATAAAAACCGCTCATTCTCCCTCCTGATTTTTATATTACTTATACTGCTTGGCAATCTCTACCGCTTTAGCCGCTATCTCCTCATTTTTAGTCCCGCCGGTCTTGACCGAGAATGAAGAGGCTACTTTGCCTCCTTTGGCTTCTACTTTGGCGGTCAGACTTTGGATGGCTTCATCTGATTTACTGCCGCCCATTGTCACAAATACTACTACTGATTTCCCTTTGAGTTCAGCCTGCTCAATATAAGCATTGATCTCCGGAGCCGCTTTTCCCGCCCAGACAGGTACCCCGATAAAAATCCGGTCATAATCTTTCAGGAGCACATTAACGGGTTTTATCAGCCAGGCTTTTCCTCTCCTGGCGGCAAAAGAACCGGAAAAATAAGCTTTGAGTTTGCCGGGTTTTTCCACATCCTCTATTTTCAACAGGTCGGCATTAATTTCTGCAGCCACGGTTTTGGCTACCAGCTCAGTATTACCGGTATAGGAATAATAGACGATCAAGGTTTTCATTTTCTTTACCCCCTTTTTATCCGCTCCGTTCACTAAAAGCGGTGTACATAATATAGCGCCGGCCAGCAGTAATAATAAAGTTCTGGTAAAGATCGTTTTCATTCCTTCTCCCCCTATTCTACATACCAGAACTTGCCATTCATGGTTTTCCGGACTTTCGCCTTGCCCTTGGCGTCGATGGCCAATTCTTCATTGACACTGGATTTTTCTTCATGCTTGATGTTGTTGTCGTATATTTTACCAACGATCGTAACATCGTAGCTGGCCTGGTAAGTATCGTTCTTCCCTTTTTTAATACTCAGACCGCTGATCGTATACTGGATCTCATCAAACACAGTAAAACTGTTGCGCAGGTAGTTGCGTAAGTCAGACAGCGTAGTACCGTCGCCGGCATCCCATTCCGGGCTGATGTAGCTCATTACCCGGGCTTCATTCTTATATGCATAAGCTTTGGCAAAATCAGCATACATCTGCTTGATCAGGCCTGTCTGGTCTTCGTTTGACGCTATTGCTGGGCCGCTGGCCGGAGGTGTGGCCAGTATCTTCTTTAATTCTGCTATATGTGTTTCCAATTTTTTACGGCCGTTGAAAGATGGCGCATATATACTGAGAGCTTTTTCATATTGGTTAATAGCGCCTTTCAGGTCGCCCTTTTTCTCCAATTTCTCTCCTTCAGCTTTGGCCATATCACCGTTAAGCTGGACAATTAATTCATCGGTATGCTGGCGTAAAGCCGCATTTTTGAGCAGTTTCAGGCTGTTCTCATAGTCAGTGATAGCTTGATTAATATCGCCTTTCTTTTCATTGGTTTCGCCGGTCTGGCGAAATTGCCTGGCACTATTGACAATATTGCGCAGGTCCTGGGTTTGCACTTCCAATTGCTGGCGGAACGGATATTGTAGATGGTAGGTCTGTAAGGCTTTTTCATATTTAGCAATAGCCTCTTCCAGCAAACCCTCTTTTTTTAATTTATCAGCGGCGGCACGGATCTTATCAGCCTGTTCATTGGCATCAGTATATTGCAGATTGAAGATACGCGTATTAATAGCGTCGATATTGAAAGGCCGGTAGATCTTGATACTTTCCTGGTATTTCTTGATGGCTTCCTGGTATTTTTTATCTTTAGCCAGCACTTCAGCTTCTTTGATCAATTTCTCCGCCGCTGCCTTTTCTGCTGCCAGTTTAATAGCTGCGGCATCGGGAACCGGTATTTTTGTCTCGCCGGGTTTAACGGCTGCTCCTGGAACCGCGGGCACAACAGGCACAACAGGCACAGAGGGCAATCCCTTGGCAGAAGAGGTGCCTGGTTTAGTTTCCACAGACTTACCAGTTTCAGCGGCTTTCTTCTCTACGGCCGCTTTATCAGCAGACGCCTTATCTGCAGCCGCTTTTTTATCCGCGGCATCTTTGGCTGTTTTGTCAGCATCTTCTTTCGCTTTCTTATCAGCAGCGTTTTTGGCTGCCTTTTCCGCTGCTACCCTGGCGATCGCCAGAGTTTTGCCCATATCGATCACTGGCTGGAATTTGCCATTGATGGCCACAGCAAGATCATATTCTTTTTGCGCTTCCGGTATTTTGCCCTGATCGATCATTTCCCTGGTTTTAGTCAGTTGCTGATTGATCTTATCTTTATCTGCTTTTATTTTTTTCAGGAAATCAATTATCTCCTGGTTCTTCGGATCGTCTTTGGCTGCTTCTTCTGCCAATAATATCGCTTGCTCTATTTTGCCCTGGGTGTAAAGTTCTTTGGCTTGAGCCAGTTTTCCCAGAGCTTCTTTCTTCTTTTTCTCCTCGCGATCCTTGTCTTTGGCTTTCTGGATGTCATTCTGGGAAATAGTGACTGAGAAACTGCCCTGGCCGGTGCCGAGAATAACGCCGTTGCTGTTCTTAACTTCCACCTTGGCCTCGGCTGTGCCTTTTTCGCCGCGTTGCACCATTACTTCAGTACCGGTACTGCCGCCGCCGAAAGAACTGCCGGAGTTCAACGTCCAATTATAGGTAACTGTTTCTTTAGGCGCCGGTTCGATCTCGACTTTCAGGTTCACGTTCTGGAAAGTGGCGATCGCGGTCTTGTCTTCCACCAATCCCTCACTCGATTTCCAGATCATGGGCTTAGGACCAATCGGCCCGAGCACTTTTACATTTATTTTATAGGCTTTGGCGGTCACAGTTGCAGTCGCTTCGCCCAGGTCCTCACCGGAAAATGGAACCCTGCCCTTAGCTGTCACTTTGATAGGTGTAGTGTTCAAAGCGTAAAAAATCCTCTCTTTGCTATCCTGTGACTCGCTTAACAGTTTGGCATTGGCCGGCATGTCCCAGCGGAAATCTATCTCTTTCATCGCCGGTGTTTCCTCGACCCTGGCTTTGATCTCCTGGCCGACCAGCGGTGTTGTTGGCGTTAAAACTAACTTTAATCCCGGTTTAGTGACATCCATTTCTATCTGGTCAGAGGTCGCCAGAGTGGCCAGCGTGCCATTTTTCGATTCCAATACCTCGACCCATATTTTTATTTTTCCTGGCTTGGTGAACTTGGTACTGGTGACCGGTGATCCATCTTCCGTAGGTTCAAATTTTAATTCTGAGTTTGGCTGCCAGCGATAGACGAAATTCCCGGAACCAGGTTTACCACCCATCAATACAGAAGCCTTGAACGAAGCGGCACTGCCAACCATGACGGAATTGGCAGCTGGTGTTGTTTTCTCGATCTTAGCAGTCACATCTTCAACCTGGAAGGTTACTGACGCAGTGCCGATAGCAAATCTTTTGCCGACTACATTTACCGCTAAAGACTGGCTGCCTGGAGCAGTGGCCAGGAAAGTAACTCCCGGGCCCTTACCGGCAAAACTGCCATTCCAGGTATACGTAAATGGCTGGTCCTCAGGCTCAGCATTCTCCACAGTTACCAGGACCTCCGCGGTTTCACCCTTGCGCAGCTTGGTTTTGTCCGCGGTTATTTTTAACGACGGTAAAACAGTTGGTTTTTTCTCCGGCCCTTTCTCTATTTTCCCGTCTGGCTTTAGCGTAAGCCCCAGGATAATGCCTTTGGCTTCTTCCCGGGCCGCTTTGGTCTCAGCCAGGATAAAAGGCAGGTCATCCCACCAGAAGTTAGGGCCTTGGCCGCCACGAAAACCACTGCCGGAAACCGAATAACTTATTTGCATATAGAATTGGCCGCAGAAAAGCAAAGCACTGCCGGATGCAGAGGCTTCCGGAAAACCTACGTCACCATATTCCCAATGCCCCTTGACCCGGCTGGTAAACGGGCTCTCGGCAAAAGAACCGGTGAAATTGCCGATGGTTATTTTTTCCACTTTGCTACCCCATTTGGCAGCCTGCTCTTCAAAAGACTTTTGCATTTTCTTGGGGTCGTAAAAGACGCTGTTCGAGCCGCGTTCCATAGTCACATTAATAGTGCCGCTGACAGTGGCACTGTCTATTTCCTTGCCCTTATCAGTTCTCTTACGTACCGCCGGGGTACGTTTAAATTCACCCGGACCGCCAGTCCAGTTGCCCGGAGCAGTGGTGCCGAAAGAAACGGGCAGGACGGTCACGGTTTTCCTGGCAATAGCCAGGGTTTTATTTTTGGCATCCTGCATATAGCAGGAAATTTCTACCTTATTGCCTGGTTGGACCTGGTCATTGCGTATTTGCATCCTGACATTAGCAGTTTTGGTCCGGCCCCAATCAGAACCGGAAATAATGCTGTCATAGGGATTCCAGGCATAATCAGCGACAGTACCTGGCATCTCTGCCGGAACAACTACATTGACATCAAACATATCCGTAGCATTGACGCTGTCCGGACAATTGATCACGACCGTAGGAACAACATAGACTACTTTTTGGATAGAAATTACTTCCTCAACCTTGCCGGTCTTACCTTTAAGCGTAAAAGTCAGTGGATATTCTCCAGCTATCGCCGGTGACTGGAAACTGACGTTCACTTCTGAACTGGAAGGATTTTTCAGCTGGTCTGGACTGAACCAGGAATCATTCCGCAGTATTTTGCCGCTGGTTTCGTCCTTGACCGTAGTAGAGAGACTCTGGAAATAGACCTTCTTGGTAGCAGCTATTTTGCCGGTGATCAGGCATGATTGCTGCGGGCTAACGACAGTTTTGGAAGGAACGGTAAGAGTGATACCGTAATCGCTTTTGAGGTTGACCACTTCCACCGGTTTTTGGAAATATCCTTTAGAGACTGCTCCATCAGGGCTGTAAATATAAACGGCAATATTGGTCTTACCGACCTTGCTGGCGGTCACTGAAACTGTCTTGCCCTCTCCTGCCGCCACACCATCGATCGTCCATTTCACTTTAAGCTTATCCGCGTTAAAGGTATTGGAATCAAATTCAATCGTATAATCATTTTTGGTTTCGACGGTTATCGAATCCAACCCGTTTATCTTAGCCTGGACCTTGCCTTCATGAGTGGGTTCAATTTCTGTCACCAAATAGGTTTCCTTAACATTGCTTTTATTGACCCGTTTAAAACCTTTGGCCCCGATATTAATACTATACTCCTGGCCCTTGGGCAGGATAGTCCCGTAGGAACATTCTGAATCGCTCTTGCGTTTAAACTTGATAGCCGGCTGGCTATTGATGAGAATACTGATATCGCCGATCCTGGGTGAATCTGGCTTGGCCCTGACGACACCGGTCACCGCCATTTTCCCCTGGTATTTGTAACGCAGTGAGCTGATATCATTACGGAATTGCTTATTAAAATATTCCAGCCCGCAGAATTCGTCTTCTTTCTGCATATAGATACGGTATTCCATTACCCGCTCGGCAGTACTAACCAGGAATTTTTCCTCATTGAGACAGCCAGCCACTTCCAGGACTTCGAGAAATTCACGGTTGTTCGCTCCTTCAAAGAGAGCGTAGTCTTCCCGAAATCTCTTATCCTGGGTATCCAGGCTTTTTGAACCGATAGCTCTGGCCGCGGCGATGAAAGTATCAGGGTCAACCAGTTTTTTATTCCCCGCAATATCACTTTTTTTCAGGGCTACGTAATATTTGTATAATTTTTCAAAGGCAGCGCCATTGATAAAAGCCACCAGCCCGTCACCAGAGTCGCTACCATGATATAGCACAACATCCCGGTCACGCCAACCGCGGATTGGGGCCAGAGCCGGATATTCACCATTGATGGAGAACCAGGTCAGTCCTTCGTTAGCAGCTACTTCCGGCGCTTCAGCGAATATTTTATTTTTGATCGCTATATCCACGCCGATCTGACCGCCCAGCGAACCCTGCCGGCTGTCTTTCAGTTTCTTGTCCAGGTCATCCAGCGCCGCGATAAAATGTTCGGTTGCCTGGGCATAACCTTCAATGATCTTACCGATGAGCGGAAATTCTTCGGTGAATTTGCCCATATAATCCAACACACCTTTGATCTTTTTCAGGCTATTAGTCGGAGTACCGTCGCCATTAGGATTGAAAGTATCCACAAATTCAACCGCATTATCAATGCTTCCCAGCAGCTCTTCACCCGCGTCAAACTGTTCTTTTAAGGCTCCCAGTTTCTCGTAGACTCCGTTGTCGCGCAGTTTGCGGTCAAAGGAGCTCAGGGTGTACATATAGCCGTATTTCTTAGCTTGGTCTGCACTGAGAGAACCAAGCAGTTTAGCGCTCAATTTACTCTTGATCTCAGCAGGAATATTTTCCGGTATGTCCATCCCGGTCATTTCCGATAGTTTCGCCGCCAGGTCATCAATGGCGCCCATTTGCTCTTTGGTCATGTCAGTGATATTCTCGATAGCTTCATCCTGCATTTCTTCACTGCAGGCTTTACGCCACTGGCTCATATTACTATTAAAGTTGCCGAAAAACTCCGTAGTGCCGTCCACCTTTTCCTTGGTACCCTTGAATATGCCTTTGAAAGTATCATAGGCTCCCTTAAAACTTTCATAGGCAGCCTGGTCAGCTTCACCGGCTATAACCAAAGCCGGGGAAAATAAAAAGAACGCCAGGTTCGTAATAAGAATGGCGTTCATCGTACGGAAGAAGCGCAGTTTCATGGGCAACTCCTGAGAATATCCAGGGTTGTCCTGAAATCAGGACAACCCTGGTGATATTGTTATCTTAAAAAATGATCTAAAAATCCGGTCCGCTGGCTGAATATTTATACCTGAGCGTAGTTACCGGGATAGTGGCGCTGATGATCTGTATCGCGCCATACGCCCCGCCAGGCAGTTTAAAGACATAGCAATGTCCAGCCTCAATATTATCCGAGCCCAAAGAAGTAGTGTAGCCGCTGGCTGGCGCTGAAGTCACGGTAGAAAGGCTTCTGATCCCCATATCCACGTAGGTCACCCCGGTACCAGTCACTAAATGGTGATTGTCTCCATAAAGGCCAAAATCACCGGTAATAAAAGAAGTGCCCCAAGACTCGGTAGTTTTGGTGCCGTTAGACAAAGACAAACTCTCAAATGACCAGCCAGGCCAGCTGACATTGTTATAAGTCATAGTGGCCACGGAACCGGAACTGCCTGTGCCGCCGGTCGCCCCTGCTCCGCTGCCGCTCACTACCGCTCCGGTTTCTGAGACAGAGATCAAAGTACCGCTATTGCCGGTGGTTACCTGTCCTGTAGCTATTTCACTGGTATCGCTCAAGCCGAAGATCAGCGGGAATTTCATGGAATATACTTTCGGCCCATCCTCTCCTGACCGGAAGAGAAATTCAGTCGCTCCGGTATCACTCAAGGTCTGTCCGCTTTGGGCAGAAGTCACTGTCCGGTTAAAGGTCAAGGAGACGGAAATGTTACCCTTGGCATCCATGGTTACGTTATTCAGGGTGTATCTCAGGCTGATCTGGTCAAACGCGCTGAAATCTTTTCTGACCGCCCGGTCCAGGATATTTTTGTCAGCAGCAAAATTTTCACTGATAAAGGTATTGAACTTCGCGGCATTCTCATTCTGGTAAGCATCTACCAAGCCGTCCAGGACCTGCTGAATCATATCTCTCATTTTTACGGGAGAAACTACCACGCGTTTATAGGTATCATCCACATTATTGGTCTTGCCGCGGGTATCCATGATCTTGACATAAATATCATAGGTTTTATCTGGCTGGGCAGTGAAGCTGTAATCAAAAGTGCCGTCCTTGTCCAATTTGGCTTTTTCCCATTTTACTTTGTTATCCGTAGTAACGGTGACCGCGCCGATCTTGCCGGTTCCCGCTGCTGCTTTGCCTTTAATGTTGATCAAACCATTAGGCAAGGCGTCTGTGGTGAGCATAACCTTTTTGCCGCCTTCATCAAAAGAAACGCCGTTCAAGTAAAGATATTTGATCGTGATCTCATCCTTGGACTGGCCGAAGATCCACCATTTTGCGTCGGCAGCATTACTTAAGAACAGGGCTGCGGTCAGAACGAACAGGAATAGTAATGATAATTTTTTCATCTCAGCCTCCTAAAACTGGGTGTTCAAACCGGTCTGAAACCCGGTTTCACGGAAATTATTCGTGGTTGTAGTATAGTTAAATGAATTGTAGAATATTTTTACGAACATGGTAGCTTTATATTGAGCCAGGAAATCAGGCCGGTAATAAACATCGCCGCTGAAGAAAAACTTATTCGAGTCTTCGGCCGAGATGTCATTTTCCAGCATATTTTGTCCCAGGCGCACGCGTGCGACGATATTCTGCGCAGGCATTTCCAGGGCTGATCCCAGCGCGTATTCAAAAATACTGTTGGATTTACTGACCAGGTCATCGCTCATATTCCAGACACCCAGGGAGAGATTGGGACGCAGGTTCATCTCCTGTAATTGGTACTGGGTACCGATACTGGTGTTCAAAGTAAATTCTGTCGTGTCCCTGATATCCGTCTCGGTGCTATATAAGGTAAGGCCAACATTGGAATCAGTGTCAAAATTATTAAATTGGTCGCGGTAATTAATATTAAAGATATTGTCGAGAGTTTCGACATCGCCGGTAGTCTGGCTGAAAAGCTTGTAATCGAGATCGGCGGTAGCAGTCGAACGCATAAAAACATTGCGGATGGTCACGCCTGCTTCCGGCCGCAGGGAATTCGTAGTATCTGTTAGTTTATCATCCAGGTTGTTGCGGTACCAGAGGACCCCCAGCCTGGTAGTAATATCTGTACTATAATTATAGCGCCACTGGGTCTTAAATTTTTCACGGTCAGGAGTGGCCGCGCCCATCAAGCTCATAAAATCAGTCGAGACCCGTTCAAATTCAGCGGATACGCGGCTGGGACCGCCAGTGCCTACGCCGCTGATCTTGAAAGCTGAACCAGAGTCAGAATCATCAGCCATATCTTTTACCTTGGCGGTGATATTGGACAAGGCTAATTCGCTGTTCAGGAGCAATCCCGGGAATGGATTATATTCAGCGTCAACAGCATAAACACCGTTCGAGTAAGCCGGGTCGGTTTCCAGCACCCGGGTGCCGGTCTCGTCAAAAGCCTGCACGAGACTCAAACCGGCGGTAAACTCAGGAGTGAAAGCATGGCGGATAGTGCCGCCGAGCGCATGCCGGCGGATAGCTTTCAGCTCATCCTCTCCGCCAAAATTATCCCAACGGGGATAAGCGATACCATAGATGAGTCCTACATTCTGCAGTGGCGAATTAGGATCAGTATACCGGTAGGAAACACCTTTTAAAGCGCTGTTCAATGAATATTGGGAAAAATACTCCAACACATCGCCGGCAGTGTACGTATTGATATTATTACTGAACCTGGCCTGAAGATTGGTCACTGAAATATTTTTCAGATCATTACGAATATCATTAGTAAGTTTGAACCCGCCTAAATACTGGTATTCGTAACCATTGGCTAAGACCCCATTGCCATTAAGACCCAGTATGTTCAGGTACCGATACCCTTTGGAAAGAGAGGACTGGTCCTTGCCATCTCCGGAAATACTGTTGTAACCAAGAGTCAGCTCATTGACGATCCTGATATTCTCCAGGGCGTGACCCATAGAGGCTATCGCTACAAAAGTGACGATAAACAGCCACAAATAGCCTGGTTTTCTTACCAGCACAGAAGTATGCTTCATGCCATTCTCCTTTTCTTATAGTATTATTACTAAGTATCTTTACACATCTAATTACAAATACAAAAGCAAAAGCTGGGCACGATACCTGGAGTCTTAAAAATTGCTTCGCCTTACTAATCTGCTCCTGATGATTTTATGACACATATTTATATATTATTTCAACTTAAAAAGCAATACTAATTTTACTCTCTTAAAAACGTTTTGATACCGGGAGAGCAACCCGGATAAGCTGTTCTATAGCGCGCACATCTTTGCGCTGTTCAGGCGTGGCAAAAGCAATAGCATGTCCTGGATGGCCGGCCCGGCCGGTGCGGCCGATACGGTGCACGTAATTCTCCGCTTCATCCGGCAAATCATAATTTATGACCACTTCTATGCCCACTACATCTATCCCCCGGGCCGCAATATCTGTCGCCACCAGCACGCGATAACGGCCGGATTTAAATCCGGCCATGGCTTCCTGCCGCTGGCCCAGGGTTCGGTCAGAATGTATCTCCGCTGAATTATAGCCCATGCTCCGCACATGCCTGGCGATCTTTCTGGTACCATGCTTGGTCCGGCAAAATACCAAAATCGAACCATGATACTGCGCCAATACTTTTTTCAGCAATTCTGATTTCTCTTCTTTCCGGACAAAGAAAAGTTCATGAGTGACTTTTTCCGCGGCTGTCCCGGCTCTAGCCATTTCCACGCGTACCGGCAGTTTCATGTGGTGTGTGGCGATCTTGACGATCTCCTGCGGCATGGTTGCCGAGAACAACATCGTCTGCCTGTCGCGGGGCACATTTCTCAGGATCCGGTCTATCTGTGGGGCAAAACCCATATCCAGCATACGGTCCGCTTCATCCAGTACCAAAATATTAGCATCATCGAGCCGGATATTCTGGCGGTCCAGCAGATCGATCAGGCGCCCAGGCGTAGCGATGATAATCCGTGGATTTTTACGCAGTTCAATGATCTGGTTGATCAGGGATGCCCCGCCAATAAGCACAGCGGTACGCATATTAAAAGCAGGAACTATTTTTTGAAAGACATCGTTCACCTGGATCGCCAATTCTCTGGTTGGAACCAGGACCAGGCCGCGGCCGCTTTTTTGGGCTAACTGCTGGATCATGGGAATAGCGAATGCCAGGGTCTTCCCGGTGCCGGTTTGGGCAATACCGATCATATCTTTTCCTTCGCTAGCTATCGGAATAGCTTTAAACTGGATAGGCGTTGGTATTTTGAATTTTAGCCGATCGAGTATTTCCAGTACTTTGGGAGCGACTCCCAGTTCATAAAAACTGTGCTTTGCATTGTTATTAAGTAACGGCATAATTTCCTTCTCTCTTTTTTTATTTTACTATTTTGAAAAATAGATCTTTAACCAGGACATACCCTTCGGGCCCGGCCAACCAGCCGCCAATTAAGAGCATGATCCAGCTTAAAACATAAATACTGGTCCCCAGCATGGCGTAGAATCTTCTTTTTTTGGTCTTCAGGGCTAAATAACCGCACAGCGCCGCTCCGCCCCAACCAATGATTGGATTGACGGTCAGTAAACCAACCCCGAACCAAAATGCTATTGAATGATTCCCCACGGTAATATTTTAACCTCGCGGATGATATTTCTTGTGTATTCTCTTTAATCCTTCTTTGGCAATACTGGTATAGATCTGGGTCGTCGCTATGCTGGAATGACCCAGCATTTCCTGGATCGAGCGCAAGTCAGCTCCATGCTCCAGCAAATGAGTGGCAAAGGAATGCCGGAGCAGATGCGGCGTCAGTTTCGGGATACCGCTTTGCCGGCCATATTTTTTTATTACCTTCCATAAGCCGGTGCGGGAAAATTCACGGCCTTGCTGGGTGACAAACAAAGCCTTGTCCAGGGAGCCAGGTTTGAGCAGTTTTAACCGGATCGACTTCTTATATTGTTTCAGGAACTGTACCGCGGTCTTACCGAGCGGCACTATCCTTTCTTTGCCGCCCTTGCCAAAGCAACGCACATAAGCCACGGACAGGTCAATATTATCCTCTTCCAGTTTAATGACCTCAGAGATACGCAGGCCGCTGGCATACATTAATTCCAATATCGTCCGGTCCCGGAAGCCCAGAGTACTGGTCAGATCCGGCTGGTTGAGCAGCTTCTCTACTTGCGCGCTGCTTAAGGTTTTAGGTAAATGCTTTTCCAGTTTGGGAGCATCCAGGTTCTCTGTCGGATCTTTAGCAGAAATATTCTCCTGCAGCAGAAACTGGTGAAAATTCCTGATAGTGACCAAGGAACGGGCAATACTGGCTGCCTGCAAATTTCCCTGCCGGCGGCTGACCAGATAATCAAAAACCGTTTTTTCCGTGATCGACCCCAGAGTATCAACCTGGCGCGCTTTTAAAAAACGATTATAATAGGTCAAATCCCGCTGATAAGCTTCGATCGTATTGCGGCTCAAACCTTTTTCTACGGTTACATACTGCAAATACCTGCTGATCAGCTCTGCTAGCACTATGCTTTCTTCTCCTGGCCGATAGTGGAAGCCGGCCCATGTCCGGGATAGATAACTGTTTCCGGAGGCAAGGTAAATAATTTTTGCCGGATGCTTTGCCATAAGGCGGTTTCATTACCGCCGGTAAAATCGCTCCGGCCAACACCGTTATTGAACAAAGTATCCCCGGTAAAAGCAATTCCTTTTCCCACCAGGGAAATACCACCAGGCGTATGTCCCGGAGTATGGAGCACCTTGAATTCCAGCGGGCCAAGGAAGATGGTCTCGCCGTCATGCAAAAAAGCTTCCGGCGTGAATCCAGCCAGGTCAACATCAGCCTGATGGATCATAATCTTAGCTTTGGTTACGCGCCGCAGGGCTTCACTGGCACCGGTATGGTCGTAATGGCCATGAGTGTGGACAATGGACCGGACTGTTACCTGCCGGGCCTTGATCAAGGCTAATATTTTTTCTACTTCATCACCCGGGTCAATGACCGCGCCCTGTTTTGATTCCTCATCATATACCAGGTAACAATTAGTCTGCAGGGAGCCAACGGGTATGGTTTCGATCTTGACCTGCGGTTCTGTCACTATTTCTTGGCCTCTTTTTCTTTTTCTTTCTCTTTTTCTTTTGCTTCCGGCGCGAATTTAGCGCGTATTTTCTTATCGATCTCCGCAAAATCTTCCGGATGCTCAGTCAAATAGGCTTTGGCATTGTCACGTCCCTGGCCCAGGCGCTTTTCCCCATAGACGAACCAGGTACCGCTCTTGTCAATGATCTTTTCCTCAACCGCCGCGTCCAGCAGGTCTCCGGCTTTGTTAATGCCTTCATTATAGAACATTTCAAATTCAGCCTGGCGGAATGGAGGCGCGACTTTATTTTTGACTACTTTTATCCGCACTCTGGCGCCGACCACAGCATCCCCGACCTTGAGATTTTCAATGCGGCGGATATCCAGGCGCAGCGAAGCATAGAATTTAAGCGCCCGGCCGCCGGGAGTCACTTCCGGATTACCGAACATGATGCCGATCTTTTCGCGTAATTGGTTAGTGAAGATCACGCAAGATTTAGTATGATTGATGGCTGAGGTTAATTTACGCAGGGCCTGGCTCATCAGCCTGGCTTGCACACCCATATGCGAATCACCCATTTCGCCTTCCAGCTCTGCCCGGGTCACCAGCGCGGCCACTGAATCCACTACGATAACATCGCAAGCGCCGCTCCGTACCAGGGTTTCGGCGATTTCCAAGGCTTCTTCCCCAGAGTTTGGCTGGGACACCAGCAGGCCTTCAATATTGACGCCAATTCGTTTCGCATAACCTGGGTCTAGCGCATGCTCGACATCAATAAAAGCCGCTGTACTGCCCTTTCTCTGCGCTTCAGCGATGATATGGAGACAGATAGTGGTTTTGCCGCTGGATTCCGGACCGAATATCTCAATTACCCGGCCACGAGGTATACCGCCGACACCGATAGCAATGTCCAGCATCAGCGAACCGGTAGGGATAACTTCGACGGGAACGTGCGCGTCCTTGCCTAATTTCATGATCGCGCCTTTGCCGAACTGTTTCTCGATCTGGGCAATGGCTAATTCCAATGCTTTATCTTTTTCTGTTTCTTTGGTCTTTTCTACTTCTTTTGCCATAAAACTTTTCCTCCCTTTGAAGTTTGATTACACAGATTACAAGCTCGCTCAAAATAATGACCAGTTCCCTGATCTATATGATTGAGAAGAGGCGAGCGCGGCCGCTGATGCCAGTGAAGAAAACGTTCGGCCCTCCAAAAAGATCGGCGGGTGAATTTGCTTACATCAAATTCAAGCTATTATATACACGATTTTCGCTGCGTCCGCCAACGCTTTAGTGGCGGAAAACGGCGCAGCGTGACAGCGAGCCAATACTTTATACTATTTTCATAACAACGCGCAGGCTAATGTTGGTGACAAGGCGGCGGCGACGTCATCTGCGGCGAAAATATCACTTATTTTCCCGCAAGATGCGTTCCCATAATTCCGCCACATCCAATATCTGCGCCCAATGTTTCAGATATTTTTTATCCAAGCGATTCTGCTGTACTTTTACCACTCCGGCAATATCATTCCACTGCCGGTCCGATATTTCCCCACCCTTCTTAAACCACACTAATTTACTAAGGATGGTATCTTCAGCAGTAGCGAAAAACGCAGCTGACTCTGAGTTTTGATCTAAAGCTATTTTCCTTCTTCTTTTAAATTCTTCCAAACTGAATGCTTCCTGTTTTAATACATACACATCCACCTTAAATTGAGATTCAAAATGGATAATATTAAAAGAACTTTTACGCTTGACTGCTTCACGAATCATTTCATCATCGACATAATATTTATCCTTCAAACTATTGACTAATCCCTTTATATTTTTTGTTTCGATAGCCGCAACAATATCCACATCGCGTGTCGCTCTGGCCTCTCCATGAATAGAACTGGCCAAAGAACCGCCAATTAGATAGAGAATACCCATCCTCTCAAAAATCCCGGTTATGGTAAGTATTACCTGAATAGGATTATCTTCTGTCATCTGTTTCCCTTCCCAGGATCCCAACCATAGACTTTGACGGCTAATTCTTTACCTAACCATAAGACAGCTAATTTCCTGCACAGTTCCTCTTCAGAAGCATGAGGATACCTGTCTCTTAAGCCAGCCAGGGCCAGCTGGCGGCAAGACTGCGTCATCCGGCTGACCTGCTGGCATTTCTTCCAAGGCGGAAGATTACGGATCATACCGATCAATACTTTTTCTATTTTAGGATTAGTGTCTTGTTTCCGCATAATATTCCTGTTTGACTCGTCAAGCGCTAATACTGTTACTTTTCTACACAGTCTTCATGACGATGCGCAGGATGATGTTGGTGACGAGGCCGGCGGCGAGATCATCTGCCACTACTCCCCAGCCGCCTTTGATCGCCTGCAACCTCTTAATGCCCAGCGGCTTGACTATATCCATCACCCGGAAAACAACAAATCCTAGTCCCAGGTATAATAAACTTTTTTCCGGCAGCCAAAGCATGGCAATCAGCATCCCCGCGGTTTCATCAATGACAATGCGCTGGTCGTCTTTCTTCCCTAGTATCGCTTCAGCCTGGCCACTGCTCCAAATGGCTAAAATTGTTATCGCTACGGTTACTGCTAAATTAATAATATTATTCTGATAAATTAACAGGTAAATCCCCGCCCCTATTAAACTGCCACCCAAGGTACCCGGAGCGATAGGAATATAACCGAGATAAAAACAGGTAGCCAGCAATTTGGCTAATGATCTCACTGTGATTCCTCGAGAAACAAGTTTTTATATTTATAAATATAACTGACTCCCGAGATAGCAGTTAATAGTGTGGTCAGGGCCATCAGCCAGTAGCAGATAGACTGGGTGATAAAATACCAGTCAAAGTTCTCAAATTTTAAATTAATATAGCCGCCTTTGTACATGGCATTTAACGCCAGGATGATCAGGATAATAATGATGCTGGTCATTTGCGAAGTAGTCTTATACTTGCCGGCCCGGCTGGCAGCCAGTACCTTACCTTTAGAAGCAGCCAATGTCCTCAGGCCGGTAATAATGAATTCCCGGCTGATGATCACGATCACCATCCAAGCCGGAATACTCAGTTCCTGCAACTCCACAAAAGAAATAAATGCTGCCGATACCAGCAGTTTATCTGCCAGGGGATCCATAAATTTGCCCAAGTCCGTAATATAATTATGCCGGCGCGCCAGCCAGCCGTCATATAAGTCCGTGAGTGATGCGCCAATAAAGATGACTAACGCCAGTAACCTGGTCAAGGGATGGTCAATAAATATAAATAGCATAAAGACCGGGACCAAGGCAATTCGCAGGAAAGTAAGCTTATTGGCTAGATTCATACGGGTTCTCCTATTAAGTCGTAAGGTAAGGCTTTAGTAATATTAACTCTAACAAAAGAGCCGGTTCTGAGCTTTGTTGATGAATACACCAGTACCTGGTTGTCTATCTCCGGTGCGTCATACTGACTGCGACCATGGTAACATCCTTTTTGGTCCTGTCCTTCGATGAGGACTGTTAATTCTTTGCCGATCATTTTAAGGTTATTGGCCAGGGCGATCTTTTGCTGGAGCTGCATTATTTTATTGAGCCGCTGCTGTTTGACTTTTTCAGGGACTTGCCCGGGTAAGCCCGCGGCCGTCGTCCCCTTTTCCCGGGAATAAGCAAAAACCCCCAGGCGGTCAAACCTGGTATCCCGTACAAAATCATAAAGTTCCTGAAACTGCCTATCAGTTTCTCCAGGGAAACCGACAATGAAGGTAGTGCGCAGAACTGCTTCCGGAACAGTACGACGGATCTCTTGCAGTAATTTTTCAATTTGCCGGCGGGTAACCCGGCGGTTCATTTGCCGCAGGATAGTATCATTAATATGCTGCAGCGGCAGATCAATGTACTGGCAAATCTTTTTTCCCCGGGCCAGGATCTGGATAATTTCCCGGTCCAGATGGGCAGGATGCGCATAAAGCAAGCGCAGCCAGCGCAGATCCCTGATTTTTACCAGCTGCTTCAACAATCCGGCCAGGCTCCGTCGTTGGTATAGATCAGAGCCAAAATTTGTAATATCCTGTCCGATTAGGTTTATTTCACGCACACCCTGCTTGACCAGATCTTTTGCTTCAGCCACAATATCCGCACTGGTCCGGCTGCGGAATCTTCCCCTGATTGACGGAATCAGGCAATAAGAACAATTATTATCACAACCATCGCATATTTTCACATAGGCGGAAAATGACGGGGTCAGCTGGTAACGAGCTGCTGAATGTGCCGGTAAATAAGCTGGTAGTTGCCGATAGAAAACATCCACTTCCGGCAGAGTCTTGGCCAGTTCGAGCCCAAGCTCCCGGACCAAGCAGCCGGCTACCACAATTTTTTTTATTTTCCCCTTTTTTTTCAGCGCGGCAATTTTGAGGATGGCTTCAATCGACTCTTCTTTGGCGCTGCGGATAAATGAACAGGTATTAACAATGACAATATCTGCTTTGGCCGGTTCTATGATAACCTGATGTCCTTGTTCCTGCCAGCTTCCCAGTAGAAATTCCGCATCCACCAGATTTTTAGGACACCCAAGATTGATAATACTGACTTTAGCCATTATTGCGGCCGCAGGATCAGGATCAAGACCAGAATGATGGCAATAATAGCAGTAATGGACCAGACCAAAAGGCGGGTATTGATCTTCGGAATAATTATTGTCGCCGGGACAGATGCAGTGGTTATTAAATCCGCCGGTTGGCTATGCTGACGGTTATAAGCACGGACCATCTCATCGCCATCCAGACCCAAATATTGCGCATAGGTACGCAAAAAGCCCTTAAGATATACTTCGGCCGGAAAAACATCATAGTTTTCCGCTTCCAAGGCTTGCAGGTAGCGGAAAGATATCTTGGTTTCCAGGGCTATCTTCTTCAGGTTTAGTTTTTTTTGTTTTCTTGCTTCTGATAATGTAGTGCCGATAAATAGGTCCAATTCTTCTCTCCTAAAATACTAAATTCTAAATTACATCATCCCTGCGGGACTTATGCCAAATTAAGGTTTGACATTATATGATAAAAACCTAAATTTAGAATAAGCGTAGCGATGGAATTTGTAATTTGGAATTGCTCTTAAAAACTATTTAAACTTAAACAATTCGTCTTTCACGCCGGTGTTCATTTTGACATTGAGCAATTCGCTGGTGATGAGCTGATTATCGTCTTCCCAGGTAGTTTTAATAGGCAGCCAGTTTTTGGTATCCACAAATATCTTCATCTTAAACATATAGGTTTTATCTTTAGGCTCCAGCCACAAGATCGCTTTATCCCCTACCTTAGTAGCTTTAGCCTCATAATTCTTGGCTAAGTCGCTTACTGACCATAATCCATATTCGCTCTTCCACTGCTTACCGATCAGACTGGAAACTTTTTGGCGCATATTTTCCTGCCATTGGCCTTGCTCCAGGATATATAATACAAAGTCATCCTTGTTGGCGATGATCAGCTGCTGGGTCGGAGCAGTATATTCAACATGCAGTAAATCAGGCTTTTTATAGATGATCGCGCCTTTGATCACCTGCCGTTCCTTGATCGCTTTGAGTTCAATCACCTGTTTCAGATTAAACTGCAGGTCATTGATCTTGCTCTCCTGCGCCTGCATATTTTCATAAATTTGCTGCGGAGTCAAGACCGGCTCTGCCGCCCAGGCCAAGCCGGTAATAAAAAATAAACTGATCAGTAATAATTTAAACGGGATTGATTTCATTTTGTTTTTCCAATTCTCTAAGGTAACTTTCATCAGCTAAAACTTCCCGCGGCTTAGTTCCATCCGGCGGTCCGATCAAGCCTTCCTGCTCCAGCTGGTCAATGATCCGGCCGGCGTGGTTATAGCCTATGCCCAGCCGCCGCTGCAGCAGGGAGATAGAAGCCTGCCGGCTGTTCACGATCAATTTCACCGCTTCCATGAACCGCTCATCTTTTTCCATTTTACGGTTATCGCTTTCCGTGTTTTGGGCGGACTGGATGATATCTTCCTTATATTCAGGCTGTCCCTGTTTGGACAGGAATTCTACGATCCGGGTAATCTCATCTTCGGTCACCAGCGCTCCCTGCAGCCTGACCGGAGCCGGCGCTCCCGGCGGCAGGAAAAGCATATCCCCGCGCCCGGCCAGTTCTTCTGCCCCGCCAGTATCAAGAATGATCCGCGAATCCAATTTGTTTTGCACATAAAAAGCGATACGGGCTGGGAAATTGGCTTTGATGACGCCGGTAATAACATCTACCGTCGGCCGCTGCGTCGCCAGGATTAAATGAATACCGACGGCACGCGCCATCTGGGCCAAACGCATAATGGTATCTTCCACTTCCACGCTGGCCAGCATCATCAAGTCAGCTAATTCGTCAATAATCACAACCAGGTATGGCATTTTGTCCACGCCTGGAGTCTTATTAAAGGTGTCAATATTACGGACTCGCGCCCCGGCTAAAGTTTTATACCGGCGTTCCATTTCCGTAACCATGCCCCGCAATGCTCCTGCTGCCTGTTTAGCGCTGGTGATCACCGGCGCCAGCAAATGCGGGATGCCGTTATAAATAGGCAGTTCTACTGTTTTTGGATCGATCATCAGGAACTTTACTTCTTCCGGGGTAGCTTTATAAACAATACTGGCGATCAGGGTATTGATGCAGACGCTCTTGCCGCTGCCGGTGGTGCCGGCGATCAGCAAATGCGGCATTTCCTGCAGGTCAGCGACTGTCGTCTGGCCAGACACAGTCTTGCCCAGAGCCAGAGTTAATTTGCTGTCATCAGCCTGAAACTCCTTGCTTTCAAATATTTCGCGTAAAGAAACAACCTGCGGTTTGGAGTTGGGGATCTCAACACCCACCGCGTTTTTACCGGGAATAGGAGCCAGGATACGTACCCGGGCCGCGCGCAAAGCCAGGGCAATATCATTCTGCAAAGCCACGATCCGGCCTACTTTTACGCCGCTGGAGGGCTGTAAGTCGTAGCGGGTGATAACCGGACCGGGATGGATTTCCACAACCTGGGCCTCAATGCCAAAATTAGCCAGGGTCTGTTGCAGGAGATTGGCATTTTGCTGCAATTCTCCTTCATCCATTTGGACCTTATCCTTACTACGGTCATTAAGCAGTGACATGGGTGGTAATTGGAAAGTGCCGGCAATCCTGGGTTTTTTAGGCGCCGGATCAGCCTTGGCTAACGACGGTGTGCTGATAGTTGGTTTTTCATGTTTACGTTCCTGGTTAAGATGGATCAAGGGCTTAGCTGGTTTATCCGTAACTTTTATATCCGGCAGTTCTTTAGTTTTTCGGATCACCGGCTTAGCTTCCCTGGATGTTGATTCTCTTTTTGCAAATATCTTCATTTCCCGGAGATCTTCTATTTTTGCTTTGAGCATATTAAAAAATCCAACCAGTGAAAACTCAGTAGTGAAGACAATACTCACCGTCAGGCTGAAGACCAACAGCAGGCCGGCGCCGACATTGCCAAATCCCCGCCGCAAAAACTTGCTGAAAAATGTTCCGACATATCCGCCCCACATGCCGGAAGCGATATATTCATCAGCTTTGATCAGGCTGATCAGGGTACAGCTGGAAACCAGCAGCAGCAATACTCCGGCAATCTGCACATAGAACCGACCTTCATCTTCTTCATGCTCGATCCGCTCATAACCCCAGACCACCATGATCAAGGGTATAAAATAGGCGCCGAATAAACCAAAAACTTCTTTCAGGTATTTAGAGAAATAACGGCCAAATGCGCCAATGAAGTTTTTTCCGCCCGGGCCAGGGACCAGCGATAAAATAATTAACAAAGATACAGTCACTAAAAATAAACCATAGATCTCATAACGTCTTTTATCTTTGCGCAGGGAACGGAATAATTTCATTTATTAATAGCCTCTCAATGATTAAAATAAAACCAGAGCAGGATCACGCCGAATACAAACCGGTACCAGACAAATATAGTTAGATCAGCTTTTTTCAGGTACTGCAAAAAAAACCTGATGCAGAGCAAACCAACGACAGAAGCAGTCAACATCCCGGCCAAAAAATATTCCAGCGGGATGGATAAACCAGACTCGTAGATCTTTTTCAACGGCACCAGAGCCGAGCCTATGATGATCGGAGTGGAAAGTAAAAAAGAGAAGCGCGCTGCGCTCTCCCGGTCCAACCCCAGTACGCGGGCGCAGCTAATGGTGCTGCCGGAACGGGAAACCCCGGGGACAATAGCCAAGGCCTGGCTAAAACCGATCCAAATACTTTGTTTAAAAGTCAATTGCTTCAGATTCACATTCTGCCTGCCGTAACGGTCACAAAGATACAGGACTATACCCATAATGATCAAGCTGATACCGACCAGACCGATATTACGGAAGGATGATTCCACTATATCATCCAAGAGAAAGCCAATAACTGCGCCGGGAATAGTGGCAGCGATCAAATACCAGAACATTTTCCCATCCCTGGTCCCGGTACCATGCATCCCGCTTTTTAAGAGCAGTTTCCAATCCTGCCAAAAATAGATCAGGACCGCGGCCAGGGTCCCCCAATGCAAAGCAATATCAAACTCCAGCCCATGATCAGCCCAGCCCAAAAGTTTGGGAATGGCGATCAAGTGACCAGAACTGGAAATTGGTAAAAACTCACCTGCTCCCTGGATAATCCCGTAAATAATAGCCTGAAATATAGTCATAAAATCCTTTTCTATTATAGCATATGGGACAAAAAAAAACAACCATAATAAATATGGTTGTTTTCAAGCAAGGACGAACTAAGATGAGCTAAAGCTTATAGTTCATCATTGACGTCATCCGGAGTAGTTTCATACATTCCCAGGATGGCTTTATTGATATCTTCTTTGATACTGGAATTCTTTATATAGACAGTGTCGCTGTATTTACCATCGCTTCTCTTACGGCCGGGCATCCCGACGAATAAACCCTTTTCACCATTCAGAACCCTGATGTCCCGCATCACAATACTGTCATTAATGGTGATAGTCGCCCAGGCTTTAAGATTGCCTTCTTTCTTCACCTTCTTGATCTTGACTCCAGTTATCTCGAAAGACTTTTCCACTGCCATGTAATCCCCCATACCCAGGTTAAATTACTTTAAGGATACTTTTACATCTTTCTTGGCGTCTTTGATATTCAGCTTATCTTCACGAGCTAACCAGCCAATGCCCATGCAGACCAGGCTGCTAGATAGTTTTAATCCGGTTTTAAGTTTCAAGACGGAAACCTCACCGTTCTTTTCCAGGTACTGGTATATTTTCCCAGCAGAATCACCAACTTTATCGATCATGATCTTCACCTCCTTTGCTCTAAATATGTTTTTACTAAGCAATTGTAATTAGACTATCAACACTCACTGACTTTGTCAAGAAAAAAATTAGGGCATTACCAGGATAAGTGGCTGATTACTTTCCACACGCTGGCCATTTTCCACCAGGATCTTGATCACTTTGCCGCTGGTCTCTGACTGGATCTCATTCATCATTTTCATGGCTTCGACGATACAGATAGTCTGGCCCTTTTTGATGTTATCGCCTTCAGTGATAAAACTGGCTGCCCCCGGAGCTGGAGATCGGTAAAAAACACCGCCTAACGGGGTATTTACCTTAACCGCGCCAGCCGGGACATGAGCTTCTGGAACTGCTTGGTTTGTCACCGATGAGGAAACTGGCGCCGCTGAGAGCGGAGCATAATACTGGGTTTTCTCTTCTTTGCGTCTCAGCTTAAGCTTCCCCTGCTGGTCTTGTATATCCAGTTCTACCAGATCTTCTTTAACCATGAACTTAAAGACCTTTTTTATTTCTTTGAGATCTTCTTCACCCACGATCAGCCTTCTCCCCTATTTTTTTTCACGCAAAACAGCTTTGCGGCTCAGGTTGATGCGGCCCTGAGAATCGATTTCCACTACCTTAACTTCGATCTCATCGCCTTCCTTGACTACATCTTCCACTTTTTCGGTGCGCCCTTCAGCCAACTGGGAAATATGAACCAGTCCTTCTTTACCCGGCAGGATCTCGACAAAAGCGCCGAAATTCATCAGGCGGGTTACTTTGCCCATATAATTACGGCCGATCTCTGCGTCTGCGGTCAGGTAACCGATCATTTCCAGTGCCGCGTTCACTGATTCCTGGTTCGGTCCAGAGACAAACACCTTGCCGTCATCTTCAATATTGATCTCGGCTTTGGTATCTTCGATAATTTTCTTAATGACCTTGCCGCCTGGCCCGATAACATACTTGATCTTGTCGGTCGGTATCTGGATGATGCTGATCTTCGGCGCCAGGCTGGAAATATCCTTGCGGCTGGCTGGCAGGACAGCGGTCATTTTATCCAGGATAAAGAGCCGTCCTTTTTTGGCTTTGGCCAGGGCTTCAGCCAGAATCTCATAGCTTAGACCTTCTACCTTGATATCCAATTGAATCGCGGTAATACCATGATGTGTTCCCGCAACCTTAAAATCCATATCTCCATAATGGTCTTCATGTCCGGCTATATCGGTAAAAGTAGCATGTTTATCTTTTTCCAAAACCAAACCGATAGAAATGCCGGCCACTGGATTAGAAATAGGAACGCCCGCGTCCATCAAAGAAAGAGTACCGCCGCAGACACTGGCCATAGAAGAAGAACCATTGGACTCCAGAATATCAGACACGATCCTGATCGTATAGGGAAATTTTTCCTCTCCCGGCAGGATCGGAGCCAGCGATCTTTCCGCTAAAGCTCCATGCCCTATTTCTCTCCGGCCGGTACCGCGCAGCGGCTTCACCTCGCCGGTCGCGAACGGAGGGAAATTATAATGCAGCATGAATTTCTTTTTATATTCGCCTTCCAGTTCATCCATGATCTGGCGGTCATCCATGGTACCTAAAGTCGTGGTCACCAGAGCCTGGGTTTGGCCGCGGGTAAATATCGCGGAACCATGAGTCCGGGGTAAGACGCCCACTTGCACGTTAATATCACGGATCTGGTCAAAAGTACGGCCGTCCAGCCGTTTATTTTCTTCCAGGATCAGCCGGCGGATCTCTTTCTCCAACATTTTATCAATGACTTGCTTGATCGATTTTTCCTGCTCCGGGTATTTTTCAGCAAAGTGCGCCACTGTTTCAGTAATGCCTTTGTCCAATACTGCTTCACGTTCCTTTTTCTCAGTTACTTTCACAGCGGCCAAGACATACTGTTTGGCCAAAGCTTCCACATCCTGTCTCAGGGCGGAATCTATTTCCGCAAAAGTATATTCGTTGGGCTTAGCCCCGCATTTTTGGAGCAGCTCTTCCTGTAAGGCAACTATATCCTTTATATATTTATGGCCGAATTTAATGGCTTCCAGTACTTCTTCTTCAGAAACTTCTGAAGAACCGCCTTCGATCATAGTCACGGCATCTTTAGTCCCGGCAATGATAATGTCAAAGGAACTGTTTTTCAATTCATCCATGGTTGGATTAAGCACTAACTGCCCTTCAATCTTGCCGACTCTCACCCCAGCGACCATCTTGGCAAACGGCGCCCCGGCTAATCCCAAGGCCAGGGAGCTGGCACAGATGGAAAGCACATCAGGATCATTTTGGGTATCCACTGAGAGCACAGTCACCATTACCTGTATCTCGTTACGGAATCTCTCGTCAAAAAGCGGACGCAGCGGACGGTCGATCAAACGCGAGGTCAATATTTCTTTTTCACGCGGCCGGCCCTCTCTCTTGAAAAACCCGCCAGGGATCTTTCCGGCAGCATAGGTTCTTTCCCGGTATTCTACGGTCAACGGGAAAAAGTCAATCGCTTCCCTGGGTTGATTAGCTATCCCGACCGTAGCCAACACTACTGTTTCGGCATAGGTAGCGACAACCGCTCCCTGGGCCTGCTTGGCTATCTCGCCGGTTTCAAATTTTAAGGTTTTACCGTTTAATTCCACGCTTACTGATTGCTTTTTAGTTTCCAATTTATTCCCCTTCTTTGCCTCGTTAGAGGAATTCTAACGAGGATTTCATCACCAATTATAGAGATTATTAAATAATACTTCTACTTGGGATTACTTGCGCAAATCTAGTTTATCGAGCATGGCCCGATATTTGGTTAAATCATATTTCTTGAGATAATCCAAGAGACTCCGTCTCTGGCCGACCAGCTTTAATAAACCCTGCCGCGAATGATGGTCCTTTTTGTGGGTTTTGAAGTGCCCGGTAAGCTGGTTGATGCGTTCAGTGATCAGGGCTACCTGCACTTCTGCTGAGCCAGTATCTTTTTCGCTCTTCTTGAATTTTTCAATTACTTCCTTTTTCTTGTCTTTGGGTAATACCATGGTTTTCACTCCTCTCTAGAGTAGTACTAATATTTTCGAATAATGCTAATTACCGCGAATTAGGCGAATATTTTCTCTTACAAGAAATAATAATATAGCATAAAACTATTGTTTTTACAAGAGATTTATTCATGTTTCAGTATTTTTGCGGCTGCTGCGGCATCCCTGGCTATTTGCCGGGCCAGTAACGCCGGCGTACGGAATACTCTGACCTCACGTATTTTCCTGGTCAGGTCCAGATCCATTATTTTCCCGTAAATCCAGCCTTTGAAACCCAGTAAGTGCGCTTCCACTACCGGCTCTTTTGATGCCGATTCGACACTCGCCCGATACCCAATGAAGGCAGCCGCTGGCCAGGATTTATTTCCCACTTTCGCCCTGGCCGCATATACTCCCGGCGGTAAGACCTTCCGCGGATCGATAGCCAGATTGGCCGTAGGAAAATTCAATTGCGTGCCCAATCCCCGGCCGTTGACGATCCGGCCGCGTAAAATATACCGGTGTCCCAGGAATAAGGCCGCAGTACTAACCTTGCCAGCCCGCAGCAACTCCCTGATCTTGCTGGAAGACACTTTCTGTCCATACCGATATATAGTCGGCAGAACCTTCACCTCATAATCCCATTGTTTTCCAAAGAACTTTAAGGTTTCGATACTGCCAGTCTGGCCAGCGCCAAAACGGTAATTTTCTCCCACCCACAAGCTATGCACGCCTAACTTCTTGACCAGGATATCTTGGACAAAATCCTGCGGGCCCATCCCGGCCAGGCGCTTATTAAATTTCAGCGCTACCACAACCTGTACACCCAGTTTTTTGATCAGGCTGATCTTTTCCGTAGTGGTGGTCAAGAGTACGCCGCGGGAATTCTTTTTGAGTATTTCCCGGGGGATATGGTCAAAAGTCAGGACTATGCTGGTACCTTGGGATTGCCGGGCTTCCGCCACTGCCGACCGGATCAGTTGCTGGTGGCCCAGGTGCACCCCGTCAAAAGTACCCAAAGCAATAACCGGATTTTGAAGTTTTTTTATCTTCTTTAAGCCGTAATAGATTTTCATTATGTTAA
Source organism: uncultured Clostridia bacterium (assembly GCA_964441745.1). GTDB lineage: Bacteria > CAYTYR01 > UBA6262 > UBA6262 > UBA6262 > UBA6262. The sequence goes on along the minus strand of CAYTYR010000004.1, from coordinate 84,264 downwards.
TTGTTCTTTAACCTGGGAAAATACTTTTTTCTTTACTGCGGCAAGAGATCCTTCCAGGAAAAAGCCTGCTGCTTTTTTATGGCCGCCGCCGCCGAATTTAACCGCAATGGCATTTACATCGACATTATCCTTAGAACGCAGGCTTACCTTAAAACCATTATTTTGTTCTCTTAATACTATGGCCACCTTGACGTCTTTCAGCGAACGGACGTACCTGATAATGCCCTCTGTATCTTCTACGGTGGACCCGGTCTGGCGCAATAACTGCCTGGTTACTACGGCCATTGCTATCTTACCCTGATGGTGTATTTCTATCCCTGACAAGCTGGCGCCCAGCAGTCTCAACTGCGGCAAATTGTTCTCTTCGTAAAGCTTGCGGCCCAGTTCACAGGGATCAACCCCGGCTTCCACCAGCAAGGCCGCGGTCCTTAAAGCGGCTGGATTAGTGTTGGCTTCCTGGAACTTATTGGTTTCCGTAACCAAGCCGGTATACAAACAAATGGCCATCTCCCTGGTAATTTTTTTAGTTCCGGCTTTAATCACATTATATATTTGCTCGGCGCAGGAAGCGCTGCTTTTATCCAGGTAATTAAGATCGCCAAATGGAGCTGCGCTCATATGATGGTCGATCACGATCACTTTTTTAGCTTGTACTGGCAAATCGATAATATTTCCGGCCCGTTGAATATCGCTGGCGTCCAGAATCATGGCTACATCAAAAGAACCATTAACCTGGTCAGTTTTTACGATCTTCCCGGCCCGGGGCAAAAAACGATATAACGCCGGGCAGCCATCCCGGTTGGCGATCACATAATTCTTTTTGCCAAGCTGTTCCAGGAATAAAGCCATGGCTGTTTCACAGGATATTGAATCACCGTCCGGGTTGGTATGAGAAGTGAGACAGAACGACTTGCCTAAAGATAAAGCTTTTACTATCTCCCTGATCACTGTCCCGGGCATTTTTTTTCTTCTTCCTTTTTGAGCTTATTCAAGATCTCAAAAACATGCTCTGCTTTTTCTGCGGTTTGGTCATAGCAAAAGCGCAGCTGGGGTACAAATCTTAGTTGTATCCGCCCGCCTATTTCCTTACGAAAAAAAGGAGTGGCCTCTTCTAGTATTTTTTGGGTTTGTTTCTGTTTCTCCGGCGGGCCATAAACGCTAAAGAAAACTTTGGCCAGTTTCAGGTCCGGGGTAAGCTCCACATCAGTGATCGTGACAAAACCGATTTCCTGGTTCTTAAAATCCTCGATCATGATCTTGCCCATTTCCCGCTTGATCAGTTCCGCTACCCGTTCTACGCGTCTGTTCATATATAACCCCTATAAAATACTAGATAAAATTCGAAATCCTAATATCTAAATTCTAAACAAATCCTAATTTCAAAATACTAAACAAGTACTAAGTTTTGGTCATTTGGATTTCGTATTTCTAGTTTGTTTAGAATTTCGATATTCGAATTTAGTACTTGTTTTAATTTAGCTATTGGCATCCAGTTTACGCATAACATTTTCAAGCTTATACGCTTCGATACTGTCTCCGGCTTTCAGGTCATTAAAATTTTCAATGCCAATACCGCATTCAAAGCCGGCAGCTACTTCCTTGACATCATCTTTGAACCGGCGTAATGAAGAAAGCTTGCCTTCAAAAATAACGACATTATCCCGGACCAACCGCACATTAGCCGTGCGGGGGATCATTCCTTCATTAATATAACTGCCGGCAATCACGCCGCCTTTAGGTAACTTGAATATCTGCCGTACTTCGGCCCGGCCCAGTTTTATTTCCTTCACATCCGGCTCCAGCATGCCTTCCAGCGCCTTTTTCACATCATCAATGACTTCGTAAATAATGCGGTAGAGCCGCATATCCACTTTTTCTTTTTCCACCAGCGCTTCCATGCCAGCTTGCGGGCGGACATTAAAACCGATAATAATGGCATTGGAAATGCTGGCCAGGATGACATCGCTTTCCGTGATCCCGCCGATCCCGCTATGAATAACATTGATCTTAACTTCCTTGTTGGGCAGTTTAAGCAATGATTCTTTCAAAGCTTCAGCTGAACCCTGGACATCGGCCTTAATAATTATCTTTAGTTCCTTCAGTTGGCCCTGCTTGATCTGCTCATATAATTCATCCAGGCTGATCTTAGATTTATTCAAGTGGATTTGGTCTAATTTCTTGATCTCTTGCCGCATGGAGGAAATATGGCGGGCTTCGCGTTCATCAGCCACCACCTGGAATGAATCTCCGGCCTGAGGCAACCCATTCAGGCCTAACACCTCTACCGGTGTAGCCGGGCCAGCGCCTAAAACTTTTTCCAGTTTATCGTTGAGCATGGCCCGCACTTTGCCGTAAATCTGTCCAGCTACAAAAAGATCTCCCGGATGCAAGGTCCCTTTCTGAACCAGCAGCGTAGCCACCGGCCCCCGGCCTTTATCCAGCTTAGCTTCTACTACCACACCCCTGGCTTTAGTCTTGGGATTAGCTTTCAATTCCTTCATTTCCGCTTCTAAGAGGATCATTTCCAGCAATGTTTCAATACCAGTTTTTTTCTTCGCGGAAACTTCCACAAAAATTGTTTTGCCGCCCCAATCTTCACTAGCCAGGTCCATACCAGCTAATTCTTGCTTGATCTTTTGCACATTTGCGGCGGGCATATCTATCTTATTGACCGCTACAATAATCGGTACATTGGCAGCTTTGGCATGATTGATCGCTTCAATAGTTTGCGGCATAACCCCGTCATCGGCCGCTACTACGAGCACGACTATATCCGTCGACTGAGCCCCCCGTGCCCGCATGGCCGTGAAAGCCTCGTGTCCCGGTGTATCCAAAAAGACAATGTCCCCTTTGGGCAAACTAACTTTATAGGCGCCGATGTGCTGGGTAATCCCGCCAGCTTCCCCGCCCGCTACATTAGTCTCCCGGATCGCGTCCAGGAGAGAAGTTTTACCATGGTCTACATGTCCCATAATAGTGACTACCGGCGGCCGGGATACCAGGTCGGCCGGATCATCTTTTTCATCTTCCTTAGCCAGGATCTCTTCCCCATATAAAGGAACTATCTCCGCTTCAAAACCATAATCTTCCGCAATGATCGAAACTATTTCCGGTTCCAGCCGCTGGTTGATCGTGGCCAGGATCTTTATTTGCATCAGTTTTTTAATTAATTCGGGCGGTTTGATCTTGATCTTTTCCGCCAGTTCCCCGACTGTGATGATTTGCGGGATTTTTAATTTTATTTTGGCCACAACAACAGGCACCACCGGCGGCGGCGGGACAGGAACAGGTTTTTCTTCTGGAGCTGCCTCTTGTGACGGTGTTGGTTGTGGAGGTTGTGGTGGTGGTACTACTTGAGGTTTTGGCTCAATTTTCGGTTTAACCGGTTTGGGGGCAATTGGTGCTTTATGGTGTGCCGGAGGAGCCGGTTTTGAGGCTGTTTCTACTTTTTTAGTTTCTTCTTTAACCGGGGTCTCTATCTTAACCTTGGATTTAACTGTCTTCTTTTCTTTGGGAGCTGTTTCTGCTTTAGCCGCCTTAGTGACCGGTTTCTTCACTTTTTTATTTTCTTTTTCGACGGGCTTAACCGCTGCTGCTTTCTTCTTCTTTTCCGGCTTAACCGCAGCTGTTTCCATCTTTTTTATGATCTTTTTTGGTTTCTTTTCATCATCTTTAGTTGCTGTTTTTTTGACCATACTTGGCCCCCACTGGGTATTACATTATTTTTGTGCGGTAGAGTTAATGATTTCTTTAGCCGCGGCAATGATCTTTTCAGCTTTCTTCGGACCGATACCAGGTACCTGGGTCAGGTCCTCCGCGGAAACATTGGCAATTTTTTCCAGTGTATCAAAGCCTTTATTGATCAATTCGGCCTGTAGTTTTTCACCCACTGCCGGCAACCTGGTGAGTTCGCTGGCCTCGGCGCCAGCGCTATCAGCGCTCGGCAATTCTGTCTCTTGGGTAGCAGCGGCAGCGGCCTCGGCAGCAGCGATGCTGGCTTGAGCCTGGAGTTTTTTGTCAGACTGGCTCTTAATATCGATATGCCAACCAGTAAGCTTGGCGGCCAGTCGCACGTTCTGGCCGGCTTTGCCGATAGCCAGAGACAACTGGTCATCCGGTACGATCACTTCGGCTTTTTTATTTGGGGTATCTACGGTCACACTTTCGGTTTTGGCCGGAGAGAGTGCTTTGGCAATATAGGTAGCCGGGTCATTATTGAAAATGATGACATCGATCCTCTCACCCTTAAGTTCATCAATGATCGTGCGGATTCGCGATCCCTTAACGCCGACACAGGCGCCTACCGGATCTACTTTATCATTATTGCTGGCAACAGCGATCTTGGCCCGCTGGCCTGGTTCGCGCACAACATTTTTGATTTCCACTATTTTCTCATATATTTCCGGTACTTCCAGCTCAAACAAACGTTTGATCAAATTGGGATGGGTCCGGGAAACAATTACATGCGGTCCCTTAGTCGTTTTATTAACTTTTAAGATTATAACCTTGATCCGCTCCCCATTATAATAAGTTTCACCCTTGATCTGTTCACGCTGCGGCAAATGCGCTTCAATCTTGCCCAGGTCAAAAATTACTCCTTTGGGCGTAATCCGCTGGACAATGCCGTTGATCAGTTCCCCTTCCTTCACTTTATATTCATTGAAAAGGTTTTCCCGCTCGGTTTCCAATAATCTCTGGATAATCACCTGCTTGGCGGTCTGGGCGGCAATACGGCCAAAATCCATAGTATCCAGGGTAATCGTGATATCATCATCCATCTTGGCTTTCGGCTTGATTTTCTGGGCGTCGCCGAGAGATATTTCAATATCGCTGCGTTTGACTTCGGTCACTACTTTTTTCGTTTGGAATGATTCTATCGCCCCGGTTTCCCGGTTAATGGTTACCGCCAGGTTCTGGCTGGCGTGCAGATGCTTGCGCAAAGCTGCCAGCAAGGCTGCTTCAACCATTTGAATCAAGTCTTCTTTTTTGATATTCTTTTCCCGTTCGATTTGTTCCAGAGTGTCTAAAAGTTCACTTGCCATCCTGCTTCCTCCTGTTTAAATACGGCATATAGCGATTAGCGTATAGCGTATAGCGTATAGAAAAATTAAAATCTTATTTAAGTTCTGGTTCAAGGCGGCCGCTGAGAATATCCGGCCAAGTATACATCTTTGTTTCTTTACTTTTAAATTCAAGTTCCAATCCAGCGTCAGTCACATTCTTGATCCAGCCGGTCACTGTCAACTGCTGGTCATTGGCCTGCACCGCCATTTTTACTTTGCTGCCGGTGAACCTGGCATAATCCTCCCTGGCCTTGAGCGGGCGGTCCAAACCCGGCGAAGATACTTCCAGCGTATAGCGCTGGGAGATCATTTCCCGTTCATCAAATAACTTTTCCAAAATCCGGCTGGCCAGCTCGCAATCAGCGAGACTGACATTACCGCTTTCCTGATCAATGGCTACCCGCAGTACATGACCGGAAAAAGAATAACTGAATAATCTTAAGTTTATTCCAGCCAGTGTTTCCTTGATAATATTTTCCAGCGCTTCAAATTCTGGCATAAACACTTCCTGCCCATTTGACAGTTTTGTTCTAGTAAACAAAAAGAGTGGGATTCTCCCACTCTTTGTGAGTTCATATGTTCTTATACCATCTTCCGTGTAAAATTGCAAGAAATTATTTACTAAAAGATGATTACACTGATTAAGAAAAAAGATTACACTGATTTTTTAAAGGCCCGTTACACTTATTTCACTTATGGATCAACTCGACAATCTTGGGTAAAGTTTCTGCAACGCTGACCTTGAAGACTTCCCCGGTTTTACGCAGTTTTATCTCTATTTTACCTTCCGCCAGGCCTCTGGTAGAAATTATCACTTTAATGGGAATACCGATCAGGTCAGCATCTTTAAACTTGACTCCGGCCCGTTCATCCCGGTCATCGAGCAATACTTCAATCCCCTTGCTTTTCAGTTGGGCATATACCTCTTCAGCCGTATTTTTCACCGGCTCATTGGTCACATCCAGCGGCAGGACGATAGCTTGATAAGGGCTGATCTGTTTGGGCCAGATAATGCCATTGGCATCATGGCTTTGTTCAATGGCGGCAGCGACAATACGGGAAACTCCAATACCGTAACAACCCATAATATAGGGCTGGCTTTCACCATTTTCATCCAAGAATGTAGCCTTCATTTTAGCGCTATACTTGGTGCCCAGGTTAAAGGTGTGGCCGACTTCTATTACCCGGGAATATTTCATTTCTTGCTGGCAAGTGGGACACTGCTGTTTTTCTATGGCCGCCTCTTGCTCTCCTTCCGGTTCTTTGGCCTTCACCGTTACCTGGCAGGCATCGCAATAATAAATGGCTTCTTCTCCGGTGTTGGCCAGGACCATAAATTCATGCGAAAGATTGCCGCCAATATTGCCGGAATCTGCCTGGACCACCCGGAAATCAAAGCCACAGCGCGTAAAGATGTTTTTATAAGCCTGCACCATTTTCTGGTAATTTATATTCAAGCCAGCTTCATCCTTATCAAAACTGTAGCAGTCTTTCATAATAAATTCACGGCCGCGCATGATCCCAAACCTGGGCCTGATCTCATCACGGAATTTTGTCTGGAACTGGTATAATATTACCGGCAGCTGCCGGTAAGATTTGACTTCCTTGCGGACCAGATCTGTGATCACTTCTTCATGGGTCGGACCCAAACCGAATTGGCGTTTATTGCGGTCAATGACCTTCATCATCTCATCGCCGTATATCTCCCAGCGGCCGGTCTCTTCCCATAATTCCTTCGGGTGCAGCGCCGGCAGTAATAATTCCTGGGCGCCAACCGCGTTCATTTCTTCCCGGATAACCTGCTCCACTTTTTTTAATACTTTGAATCCCAAGGGCAGGAACTCATAAACCCCGCTGGACAGCTTCCTGATCATTCCGGCCCGCAGCATCAGCTGGTGACTGGGGATCTGCGCTTCGCTGGGGATTTCCTTCATTGTCGGTATAAATGACTGTGTTAATCTCATACTGCCTCTTTCTTCTTATAATAAAAAAAACTGCTTTTCGGCAGTTAGATTACGCTGATTTCCTCGCTGTGGCAGCGAGAGATTTCGCTGATTCAAACTTGTCGATTTCCGCATAATCCGTATTCTGAATCTGCGTTATTCGTGCTTTCTAAAAGTTATCCAGGACCATCTTATCATCCAATGATGCTATCCTGGCCCTATTATAAGCATTGATATCGGTAAATTTCATCCCCACATTGTACCGGTCGCCATAGGGCATTTTCTGTATCCAGACTACCGTACCGCCGGCACGCAAGGGTTCTTCTTTAGGCAAGATCGCCACAAAAAGCTTAGTATTGACCGGGATAAAATCATTCGTGGTAAAGCTTAATCCGCCTTCACTCAGGTCAATGGTCAAGGCATTACTCACCTTGGTTAAATAACGGTACTGGACAGGCAGGCCAGTTCTAAAACGGGTAGCAGCCCTTTTTTCCTGGTGTTGGATTAACATACCGCACCCCACAGCTACAGTCTCATGATCTTTTCTGTTTCCGTATCTGCTATTGAAATAAATTTCAGGCCGATATCATATTGTTCACGATTGGGGGAAAGATTATTTGTTTTATTTACCCAAACCACCTCACCCCTGGCTTGCAGTTGTATTTTTTGCGGTGAGGCCAGCACTGATATCTGGGTTTTTTCAGGAATAAAACTATTGGTACTAAGTTTCACTCCTCCGGGACTGATATCTTTGGTCATGGCCTTAAATATCTGGATTCTATTATTACTATGAGTAATATGCGAATATTGCACAAACATAATCTTATCTAAGCGATTATGCCTGCGCTTTTCTGTTAGATTCATAATTTTCTCCGGGGCTTTTATCCACTAAAAGAATATCACTATTATCGTATTATGTCAAGCCTTTTACCCGTATAGGTCCCTGAGCTGTTTAACCTTGGCGGCAAGCTGAAAATTGTTCTGGACCAGGATTTTGGCTTTATCCCCCATCGCTTGCGCTTCCTGCGGATGGTCCAGAAGCCAAATAATCGCTTCGGCTAGTGCTTGCGGGTCTTTGGGTTTGACCAATAAGCCGGTTTCCCTGGGCGTAATTAATTCTTTTACGCCGCCAACGTCAGTACAAACAGCAGGCACACCGGCAGCTAGAGCCTCCAACAGGGCTTGCGGGAAACTCTCTTCCAGCGAAGCCAGGAAAAATACATTGAATATGGAATTCACTCTGGCGGCTTCAGGATAAAAGCCTGTGAACCGGACATGCTCACTTAATTTCAACCTATCTATGGCTGCGGCTATTTTATTTTTTTCCGGACCATCACCAATCAGGATGAATTTCACCTGCGGTTTCAGTTTAATCACGTATTGCACAATAGCTGGTATAAAACTTATCCCTTTTTCGCGATGCAACCTGCTGACGCATCCTACCAGGATGTCCTGATCACTTAAGGTATATTTTTCCCTGAATTCAACCAGCTCTTTATCACTAAATTCCTGTTGGGATTCTACGCCATTATAGATCACGGCTATTTTTTTGGCAGGTATCTTTTCGCGTATAGCCAACAGGTCTCGAGTATATTGGGAGTTAGCAATAATGGTTTTTGCATACCTGGCAGTCCAACGGTCCAGCCAGACATGCCAGGGATATTTCCAATCATCAATAGACCTCTGGCTGGAAATTATAACCGGCACTCCCGCTGTATGGGCAGCCAGGCGGCCGAGAATATTAGCCCGGTATAAATGCGTATGCACTATATCCACCGGATTCTTTTTAATAAAAATTGTCAAGTCACGCAGCCCCTGCACACGAAATACGGGAATAGCCAGTTTTTCAATCTCGTCGGCCATGAGGCCGCGTTCCTTCAGATAACAGACCTGAAAATGGTAATCTTTCTGCAGATAACGCAGGCTATCCAGCAGGAATTTTTCTGTTCCGCCGATATTAAGACTGGTAATGACATGCAGGATGTTTTTCATGGTTAACTACATTTTTTTCCTTTATTTTTATAATAAAATGCGGTCATTGCTATCCCAGCCAGACCAGCCAGTAAAGGATCAACAGGTAAACGGTAACGGTCATACCCGGCGGCAAAAGAAAAAAGGACAAAATAAAACACGGATAAGACTAAGAATAAGATCACTTGCCGGTCAATTTTATTTTTCCACCAGGTAATGCCACCCCTAAAAGCGATAAATAAAAGAAACAGGTAAGCGATCCTGACCATTATGGTGGGCACCACGATAGACATATTTCTCTCTTGCCAGGCTACACTCAACGGTTGGCGGTACATCCTGCCCCCGGGAATAAGACGGCAAATCAGTTCTGCCAGAGAAGCAGGTGAATTCAGGAAATTTACAGTATTAAGCGCGTACCTCTTAGCCACAATCACGGGATTCTGACGGATTACCTCCAGGCCTAGCCTGGTCAACATTTTGTCCGTTGCGACAATAGAAAGGCCAAGCTGAGCCTGAATCTCCCCCCAGGCATAAGAGGCATAATTGAATTGCGCAAAAATATCCTTATCATTGAACTTTTCAGGATGGGCTTGGCGCAGGGTTTCACGGGAATGAACAACTACATCTCTCACTTTGGCTAATTCCGGATCACTGAGACGTTGCTGGTCAGTTGAAGGTTTTATTAAATCTGTTATGGACCAAATACTATTGATCCCGGTGGTCAGTTCCAATCCCCAGAAACCAAAAATAGAGTGATTTCTTATTAACCAGGGAGCAATTACCAGGCTGATCCCTAGCATCAAGGTCACGGCATACTTGCCCCATGATTTCCAGTTCCTATATTGAACAGCCAAAATGATCAATACTATAAACCAGTAATATCTAAAAACAGGTTTGATCAGCATCACCAAACCAATAGCTACCCCCCAGGCAAAATACCAACCCCAGGAACGCCTGGAGAGCGCCTGAGCACCCAAAATAAACACCAATAGACAAAAGAAGGAAAAGAAAATATCCGGCATAACCAGCAAAGTATTATAAATAGAATTTGGATTAAGCGCCATTAGCCAGCCGGTAAGCAAGCCTACTGGGAGGTTGACTAACCGGTAAAAAAACCAGCCAGCCAAGACCACGGTGGCTGTACCTAAAATGACATTCATGATAGTTAAGGGCCAACCCACTTCTGGGCCGAACAAATTGATCAGACGCGCAGCGACAAAATGGAAAAAAGGCACTCTCGTGACAAAAGGGACCAGCTGGTGAGACACTGGATCCAATATGGCAAATTGCCCGGTTTCGGCCAAGGTCCTGGCTACTCTTATATATCCATCACTATCCGGCTCGAACAGCGGGCCGAGATGAACTAACGGCGCCAGGCGCAACACCAAAGTGAGCAATGCCAAAATCGTAAAATTCAGGATAACTTTCTTTTTTTGCGCAGCCATCTTATGCCTTTACAAAAACAAAATATTCGATCAATCCCAGGCGTTTTAAGCCTGGTATTTTTTCCAGCCAGAGATTTAATATTTTTGAAACCAATCCCAGGTTCTTAGGCAGGTGCAGAGTAAAACCATGTTCTTGTAAGATAAAACCGTTCGCCATGAAAATGGATATTAGTTTCTTTGCCAGTAAGCGGTAGTGTTTGCCTTCAGGCATTTTGAGTTTTAATTTTTCGGCCAGCATCAGGATTGGCTCCCATAGCGGATTGGCCATGGAAATAAAAACCTGAGTTTTAGCGCCAGACAGAGCGTTAATCTGCCTGGCCATGCCCTGAATATCTTCAAGGTGTTCAACGACATCGATCAAAATAATATGATCATACTCTACCTGTACTGGCAGTTCTGATGGCGCGCAGCAATAGAATTTCAGGCAAGTGCGATCCTGGTATTTTTTCTGCGCCAATTCTATCATGGGTTGGCTGATATCCAGCCCGATCCCAGTCTGGGGGCCCACACTGGCTAAAATATCACCTGTACCTGTACCAATTTCCAGGACAGTTTTATCCGCTGGCACGTGTCTGCGCACTAATTCCATTAGATTTTGATAATAATACCAGTTCTTCTTTTTCCAGGAATCATATTCTGAAGCGATAGTATTAAAATGTTCCCGCACTTCAGTCATATTTTTACCTCATTTTAAATTTCCTGAAAGCTATCACTGACATTCTTAATAACAGCAACCCATGCTTAAACCTGCTGATCTTGGTACTGCCGTAAGTTCTTTCTTTATATCTGATCGGCAGCTCAACGATCTTTAAATTCAATTTAGCCGCGCCAAAAAGCAGGTCAAAATCGCCGAAAGGATCAAAATCGCCAAAATAGACCCGGCCAGCTTTGATCCGGAGATAATCGTTCTTAAAGAGCACTTTAGTACCGCAGAGAGTATCTTTTATCCGCTGTTCCAGGATCCAGGTAAAGATCATGGAAAATACTTTATTGCCGAGGATATTCAGCATCCGCATCGCCCTTTTTTCCATAGGATAGACCAGTCTGGTCCCGTTGATGAATTCACCTCTGCGTTCAGATAGCGCCAGGTAGAATTTGGCAAGTTCTTCTGCCGGGACAGTCAAGTCTGCATCCAAGATCATGAAAATGTCACCCTGGGCTGCGTCAAAGCCCTTTCTGACCGCATCTGCTTTACCGCGGGCTTCACCTTGATGAATGAGAGAAATCTTCAACTCCTTGTGCTGTTGGATCATTTCTTGTATTTTTTCGACTGTCCCGTCGGTAGAATTACCATCAACAAAGATAATTTCCGAGCCCAAACCCAGGGGCGGGACAGTCATAATCGCTTTTTCGATATTGCCTACTTCGTTACGGCAAGGAATGACGATAGAGCAGGAATGATCTTGTGGCAGCACCGAACTGCCTGCCTCCTTAGCAATGACAAAAGTAGCCAGACATAATTTCTTAAGTAAAGGCAATTTGGCAATGTATTTGTTAATAAAATTGGAAATAACCGGTATATATACAGGTACCAGGAAAAAATAACCTTTTTTGATAACTTCATAATGATTCAAATACAGGATGTTTTCTATATCTTCAATAGACAGCCAGTTCTGGGTCGGCTGTTTCATTTTTAAACCAATTTTTTCTGCCAGGACAATAAGCGGTTCCCAAAAATGGTTATAATTAGTGATTATAATACGGGTTTCAGGTTTAGTCACTTTATTCAAGTTTCTGAACGCTTGCCAGACATCCCCCAAGTGGCTAATAAGATCCTGCATTATGACATAATCAAATTTTTCTGCTAATTGCAGGTTTTCTATATCTTGCGCTAAATAGGTATATTGCGGATATTTAGCGCTGGCTATTTTCAACATCTCCGGGCTGAAATCCAGGCCCACACCTTTTTGGGGCTGCAGGTGATGCAACAGGTCTCCCGTCCCGCAGCCTATTTCCAGTACGGAACTGCCTGTAGGCACTGTAAAGGAAAAGAAGTTGGCTAAAGCCTGGTGGTAATACCAGCTTCTTTTTTTCCAGGTATCCCGGTTAGGCGCTACCCGATTAAAATAGTTGATCAATGCAGTTTTATCCATTATCCTCTCCAGCTAGTTATTTTAGTTAATATAATTTTAGCCCCGCAGCAACCTGACAATAAGCCTGATCCGCTCGGAAAAAAAGAAAATAAACAGGTTGATCAGTAACCATCCTGCTCCCCACCAATAGGTCTTGTTTTTCAACCGGTCATACGTGACAGATATTCCGGCAGCCCCCAGAAGGATCAACACCGGTGATAAAGGGCCCCGAAACCTGGGCAAGCCAAAAAAAATCAGGGTTTGAGCCAGAAACAGGAGAAGAATACCAGGCAGTAAGTAATTTCTACCCGTCTGCCAATCATAAACCATACCCAACAGTAAAAAAGGCAGGATAAGAACGAAAGTCAAGTCATAGCCTGGCAAAAAAGGATAGACCAGGGAAAGAAATTTCAGGCTAAGTAATTGCGCATATGCCAGTTTGGGATAATCCCTGATCACTTTTAGCCCTTCGTGGAAATAAGCTTTATCCCTTGCCGCTTCCGGCCAGTCCGTCAAATGCGGATACCGGCGCAACACCGGTTCAGCGTCCCATTGCCCCCTGGCTTCAGGCAGGTTGCCGCCAAGAAAAACTATGCCGCCATGAGTATCTGTAAGAATTAAAGAACCATGTACCCGGTAATTCCTGATCACCCAGGGACTCATCGTAAGCATAAAAAAAACAATGATCACCAGGAAATTTTTCATCTTCTGCCTGGTCATAATCACCCAAAATAGCAGTACCACCGGAAAGACCACGGTAATACCGCGGGTCAGGGTAGCCAAGCCCAGTAATATTCCCGCCATTGCCTGGTAAAAATTAATCCCGGCTGGGTCTTTACTTTTAACCTGGTATAAACAATATAAAACCCCGGTTAAAAAGAAAGTAAACAAATTTTCACTAAGCATAAACCTGCTCATCTCAAAAAGGTCATAATAGACCACGGCAATAACCAAAGCGATAGTAGCGATCCTGGTATTAAAAGCTTTTTTGCCGACCAGATAGATCAAAATACAGAGCAGTGAATTAAGCAATACCTGGATCAAACGAACGATCACCGGGTTCTGTCCGAAAATCCGGTAGATCAAGGCCAGGAATAAGGAATACAGCGGCGGTTGGAAAGTGTTGGTTATGCCCTGCCCGGCCAATAATGCCTGTGCCGCCTGATCATAGGATATTTCATCTCCCACCAAGGACACCGCCAGGCCGCCGGTAAAAACCAGAAAAAGACAACGGACCATGACTGCTAAACAAAAAAAGGCCAGCAGGTACTTCCATTCCTCTCTCCCCAACTTCATAACTATACTTTCTCCCTGTCTATAAATATCCTGAACCAAATTTCCATGTTTACCAGCGCCCACAAGCGCTCACCATTTTCCGCCCGGCTCTCCAGATGGTCATTGACCAGCGCCTGGATACTTTCCCTGGTTAGAATATTCCGGCGATAAAATTTCTCAGTGAGTAACGTCTCTTTTAAATAATCTTTTAATTCACCTCGGAACCAGCGGCCAATTGGTACGCCGAAGCCCATTTTACCGCGGTTCATGATCTCTGCAGGCAGTAGATCTTTAAAAGTCTCCTTTAGGATATACTTAGCATTTAAGCTGCGGGTCAGTTTTAACGCGGCTGGTATTTTGGCCGCATATTCCACGACTTTTTGGTCCAGGAACGGGGATCTTGTTTCCAATGAATTAGCCATGGTGGCCACATCCATTTTAGTCATTAGGTCTTCCGGCAGGTAAGTCATCAGGTCCGTATACTGGAACTGGTCCAGTATGTTAGCCGAACCGGACGCGGCGTAACGCTGCCCGAGATAGTCATAGAGATCGATGTCTTTTACCCGGCCGGCAAACTCCTGGGTATACAGGGACATGAGCCTAGCTGGTTCATAATAAGCTAATAAAATAAAATTACGTTCTTGGGGAGACAAGACGCATGATCCTACAAAGCGCTTCAGTTTCCGGAAAAAATGTCGCCGGTCAAAGTGATCAGGCAAAAGGCCGGCTAATCCCGGAATAACTTTTTTCCTGAGCCAATCCGGCAATTTCTGATAGTAATAATAATGCACGAACATATGGGCTTTATAGCGGCCGTAACCGGCAAAATTCTCATCCCCGCCGTCGCCATTCAAGGCGACGGTCACATCCCGCCTGGTTTCTCTGGCCAAATAATATGAGGGTAAAGCGCTGACATCCGCAAATGGCTGGTCATAATGCCAGACCAGTTTGGGCAGTATTTCAATAGCTTTGGGCTCTACCCGTAATTCATGATGGTCAGTATGAAACTTTTCCGCTACCATCCTGGCATAACGGGTTTCATCATAATCTTTCTCCGGGAAACCGATAGAAAAGGTTTTGACCGATTGGGAAGAGAGTTGGCTCATCAGTCCGACAATGATGGAAGAATCAATCCCCCCGCTCAGAAACGCTCCCAATGGAACATCGCTGATCATTCTTATTTTCGTGGCTTCTAAGAGCAGTGCCCGCAGATTTTTCTGATGTTCGACCAGTGGTAATTTCAGTTTATCCCGGAAACTCAACTGCCAATAGTCCTGGACCTTGACCTGGCCTTCTTTGGTTAATACTAACCAGGAAGCCTGTGGCATTTTTTTTATATTCTTGAAGGCAGTCATCGGCGCCGGTATATATTGATACGCGAGGAAATGATGCAGCGCGGCCGAATTCGGTTCCCGGGGGACACCCGGACAATGCAGGATAGCTTTAATCTCTGAACCAAAAGCAAAAACATTTTCATCATGGTAATAATAGAGCGGTTTTTTGCCCAGCCTGTCCCGGGCCATAAATAACTGTTCTTTCTGCTTATCCCAGAGAGCAAAAGCAAACATGCCCCGCAGGTGTTCCACGCATTTCTCGCCGTATTCTTCATAGAGGTGAATGATCACTTCAGTATCGGTTTTGGTATAAAATATATGGCCTTTCTTTTCCAGTTCCGGCCTTAACTCCAGGAAATTATAGATCTCACCGTTAAAAACTATCCAGATGCTTTCAGTTTCATTATGGATCGGCTGGTGACCGCTGTTAAGGTCGATAATAGACAAACGCCGGTGACCCAGCCCGACATTCTCGTGAATATAAAATCCTTCGTCATCCGGACCGCGATGGATCAGGGTGTCGTTCATTTTCTTCAGGGTCTCAACAGTAACAGGTTGCCCTTTTAAAGATATTAAACCGCAGATTCCGCACATTAGATTGATAATCCTTTATATAGTTCCAAATATTTTTTAGCGGCTGAAATAGTATCATATTCCTGCCGTACCTTGCGGCTGCCGTATGACGAGAGACGCGCCGCTGCCGTTTCATCAGTTAACAAGTTTAATATACCTTTAGCCAAGGACTGGGGATTATGGGGAGTCACTAAAATCCCCCCAGATCCTCCCTCTACCAATTCCCGGTTTCCGCCAATATCAGAAACTACGCAGGCTAATCCGCAGGACATGGCTTCCAGCAAGGAGTTGGACATGCCTTCAGAAACCGAAGGCAAGACAAAGATATCAGCAGCCTGTAAATACTGGTACACTGCTTCAGTTTCAGGTACAAATATAACGCGCCAGTTTTGTGGAGCCGGGGCCAAGATACTGACCATTTCGTTAAAGAGCAACCCCTTACCGACGATGGCCAAGCTCGCCTGGTTATATTCCCGGCTTACTTCTTTCCAGGCTGCGGCCAGATCAAGAACGCCTTTCTGTTTTTCCAGCCGGCCGGCAAAGACCACCAGTTTTCCTTCCAGGGGTAAGGACAATTTCTTCCGGCAGGCCAGCTTATCCTGTTTGCCTACAGCTATGAATTTAGCAGTGTCGACAAAATTATGGTAATCAATTATCTTGGCAGGAGACACACCGCTGCCGGTTAATTCGCTTTTGATCTCCTGGCTTAAGGAAATAAACCCGGCAGCGCGGCGGCATATTCCCAGGAGCAAGCCTGACCCAAACATCTTTTTCATCCGGGCGACATCACCCCATTCTCCGCTGCAGGCAACTTTGACCAGTACCGGTTTCTTTAACAGTTTACCGGCTATCACCGCTGCCACCACCTGCAGATACAACAGGTGACAATGAATAAGGTCATATTCTTTCTTCTTTTTCCAAAGAAAAGAAAAAGTAGTAAGAATATATTTTAACCCCGTACCGGTAATATCCCGGTACACTTTCAATCCTTGTACGCTGGCTTCTCCCCGCGGCACGCCAGGGATAGCTTGGGTAAGCAGGAATACCGTATGGCCCTGCTCCTGCAGTATAAAGGCCAGGGCTGCGGCTTGTTTTTCCGTCCCCCCCACTATGGGATAGAATTGCGGACTGATCATGCAAATACGCATAGCTATAATTTCCTGCCTTTTACTGACACTGGAAAGCTTAAAGTTGTAATCCCGGCCAAGCCCTCTTCTTTGAACCACGCGGTTACTTCATCAGACGTATGTTTCCACTGGTATTTTGGCGAATACCAGTCATAAGTATCCAGGACCCGCCAGGAAGCGACAGGATGATTGCTCATAGGGAAAATCCGGTCCAATAAGGTCCCCACTTTAGGTATTTTTTTTAAATAATAGAATGGTATCGCCAGGTGGCACAATAGCCACAGCAATCTTTTAGGCATAGGAACGGTAAAATGCCGGTAAAGATCGGTCCACCAATTACGGCTGCGGGTATAAGCTGTCTCGTTGGAATAAACCCAGATCGCGATCGTCCCGCCGGTTTTCAGGTGTGGCAATAACTTTTTAAAAGCTGCCTGGGTGCCGGGAGTATGGTGTAACACCCCGATACTGTAAATAAAATCACAAATCTCTTTTTTGAGCGGTAACGCAAAAAGATCAGCCTGGATAATGTGGACATTAGCGAATTGACGTAAATTCACCAGGGCTGATTCCACGGCTAACGACAGATCCACGCCGATCACTTCCTGCGCGTAAGGTTGCGCTACCTCCAGGAACCGGCCCATGCCGCAACCGCCGTCCAGGATCACTTTTCCTTTTAATTCCTCGGGGCTAAACCCGGTTTTCTCAAAAAAAGTGTCTTTTGACTCGCGGGTACGGTTAGCGCTATCCAGCTGGGTACGGTTATAAAGCTGCCATTCAAAGCTGAAATTGGCGGCATACTGGTCAGAGCTAACGAACCGGGGAATAAAATTTGTTATTTTATACCTGGCTTGGCAATTGCCGCACGTTAAAAAACCCTCTTTGATCTCTTCGCCTACGCGTAGTTCCACTGCCAGGTTTAATTCTCCCCGACACCCGGGACAGCATAAATAATTGAGTAGTTTATCGCGCAAATTATTTCCTTCCTATACAGCCAAGATCCATGGCATATGAAAAATTATCCTGCAATAACCGGTATAAACCATACGGCAAAAGCCGTTTAACCCAGACATGCTGCGGCGCGTATACATCGCCGAAACCAAAAGTACCAGTGACTGCCAAACCGGCAGCGGCTAATATTTTTTTCATTTGCCCGGCAGAGTAAATACGCTCATCAGTGATCTGGCCCGCATAACGGGTAAAACTGCTGGGTACTACCGCCATTACTATGGGAGCGCATTTAGCCTGCTCCTTAAGCAAAGCCACTGTTTCCTGGCGGGTAAAATGTTCGATCACGCCGACTGAATAGGCGAGATCGTAGCGGCTATAATATCTTGACAGGTCCCGGGCTTCAGCTTTTTCAAATCTGGCCTCACACCGGAAATACATTCCCTGTTCCCTGGCTTGGGCCAGGATCTTATCGTCATTATCCAGCCCGGTTACCTGGTAGCCGCATTGCTGTAAATAAATCGCTGAATATCCCAGGCCGCAGCCGATATCCAGTATCCTGGCCGGCGGTTTAACTAATTTCCTGACCTGGTAATAAAGAGGCTGGTGATAGGACCAATGGGCCGCCGCCTGTTCTAACTGCGAATTATATTGCTTGCCTTCCCTGGAAAAATATTCCTGCCAGCGTGTGCTCACTCAGGTCACCTTCTTTCTCTTGCAACTGGTTAAAATCTCATATAGTGGCTGTTCAAAAAGTAAATGCCAGAATCCAACTTTGCGGCGCAGCCAGAAGGATAGACGTAAAGCCAGGTAGAATGGGGCCTGCCATCCTCCCGGGATTTTCGCTTTGACTGCGTACTCTACAAAGAAGGTCAAGCTATTAATTAGTCTTAGATCGCTGATCCAGGGAAGCTCACGGCCAGGAATATAGCCGGATGATTCCAGATTCATCTTCGCCCACCCTTCCAGGTCAGCCGGTTCCTGGAATCCCGATTTTAGGCAATATTCGTAAAGTTCATTGCCGGGATAAGGCCGGTAGATCTGGGGAGTAATAATATCCGCGTCCGGGTTAATCTTTTTCAGGCGAACTATGAAATTAATTGTTTCCAGCATTTCCTTTTTCTGCTCACCAGGCAAAGCGATCATAAATGAATAGTATGGGTGAATGCCATGGCGCCGGCATAACACCGCTGAAGCTTCCACCTCCTGGAGAGTAATATCCTTACGGAGAATTTCCAATATACGCGCCGAAGCTGATTCCACCCCGATACCCAAACGGATACAACCAGCTTCCCTTAAACGTTCCAACATTTCTTCAGATAAGTAGGACGGCTGGAAATAATCCGCCCGGACCGTGGTATCCCAGGTGAATTTTAAACCGCTTTCTTTTACCCCCGCCAGGAATTTTTCCACTTCCGCCCGGGATGAAAAAAAATTCTCGTCCCGGAAGGAAATATGGTTTACCTGGTATTGCTTGATCAAATACTGGATCTCAGCCAGGATCCTGGCTGCTGATTTTGAGCGCCTTTTTCTTTTGAATAATAAAGTATTGATACAAAAAGAACACCGATGCGGGCAGCCAATGCCGCTGTGGACAGCCAGTGACCTTTTGACTTGTCCCTTTATTTCCAGCCGGGCATACCTTTCCGCCGCCAGTAACCCGTAATCAGGCAAAGGCAGCGCATCCAGGTCAGTAGGCTGGCCAGGATCGTTCACCTTGATCTTTTCATCCTGCTTCCAGGCCAAGCCGGGGATATCTTTAAAATCTTTCTTTTCTTTCAGCCGCCTGGCTAATTCCAAGACAGGCCCTTCCCCTTCCCCAAAGATCACCAGATCCACATTTTTATCCTGGTTAGTCTGCTCAGGGAACAAGGTCGGATGAATTCCGCCCCAGACTATTGGTAGTTCCGGCCGCTCAAGCCGGCAAAATGCGGCAATAGCCATTGCTTCCGGCACCTGGGCCGTCATTACCGATATCCCGATGAATAATACGCCGGTATCCCGGACTTCTGTCTTTACTGCCTGTAAATAATCAGGCGAGAGATTACCATCGATGATCCTAACGCTAAAACCAGCTTTTTCCAGTACCGAACCAATGGATAATAGCCCCATCGGAATGGTATCACTGGTGGGCAGGTCACGTTTATAATTCCAGTTACTAAATTTAGGAAATATTAATACGACTTCTGCCATTTGCCTCTCATCTCTTGGATTTTTTCCGCAACCAGGTTTTGGATCTTTCCTATTTCTTCCAGGTGCATTAAGCGGCATAGCCAAAGGTATAAAGCTGCGCCGATCAACATCGCTCCAGCCAGATACACAGCCTGCCTGAAGATATTCCCCTGCCCTACGGTCATGATCGCCTGGTAGCAAACCAAATAGACCACGATCAGTGAAAGGAAAGACGCGGTTAATATCTTTTGCAAACCTTTTCCCAGGTAGCTCCAGGGCAATGGCCCTACTTCCCGGCGCAGGAACCAAAACGCCACTACCATAATAACTGCTTCCACCAGTGATGTAGATAAAGCAATGCCTGCGGCCGCAGGAGTGATCACCCTCATGAAGATATAATTACCGATAACATTAAAGATCACGCTCAAGATAACTATGGTTACCACTACCTTCATATTCTGCAGGGAGAAAAACACCCTGATCAGCAAAACCTCCGCCGCGGTGAAAAAAAGCTGCAAGGCGTACATGGAGAAAATACTGGCCGTCAAATAAGTAGCCGCGGCATCAAAAGCTCCGCGTTCAAACAATATATGGACTAATGGTTTACTGAACAAAATGAGCAGGACAGTTGCCGGAACCAGGATAAAGGCCGCCAGCCGTAAAGTAGCGGACAGCGTCTGTTTAAGACCATCCATATCTTTAGAGGATACCTGCGCCGCAAAAAAAGGAAAAGCCGCGGTGCTGATCGAGGCATTGATGATCTGGGTCGGCACATGTACCAGCTTATCCGCATAACCCAGAGCCGCGATACTGCCGGTCCCTAATCCCGAAGCCATGAAACGGTCCACAATAATGTTAAGTTGGCCCAGGGCGGTGCCGATCAAAAACGGGAATAATAAATTCCCCATGGTCTTTATCTCCGGTTGCCGCAGGTCAAAATCAAAATGAAAAACATACCCTTCCTGGCGGACCGCAAAATATAAATAAACCGCTTCCAGTAAAGTGCCAGCCAATAATCCGTAAGTTAAGCTGGAAACGCTCAACTGCTTACCACCGATATAGATGAACACGATCAGGGTGGCAGTCACAAACATCGGGGCCAGTGACTGGGCTATGAACTTCCGGCGGCTGTTTAGTATCCCCAGAAGAATACCGACAATGCCTGAAAGCAAAACGATCAGGCTCACTTCGCGCAGTAATTTGACTGCGGCTAACCCTGTTTCAGGACTAAATCCCGGAAAGCCTAAGCGCATCAGGGGAGCGGCTAACCCGAATAAAACTACGGTACTGGCCAGGAGAAAAAGCAACAGGAAACTGACGGTGATATTAGTAATTTTCCTGGCCCGGATATCATCAACCGCCTGGCTGTTAATGATGATCGGGATAAAAATAGCGGTGAAAGCAGCCAGCAGCACGTTGCTGATCAGATTAGGAACAGTAAGAGCGGCATAATAAGCATCCATTCCGGAGCGGACTCCGAAACGTGACGCTACCAGCATTTCCTTACCCAACGCCAGGATATATCCCAGGAAACTGCCAATAATCAATATAGCGCTGCCTTTAGCAATATTTCTTGTTACTGACATTATTTTAGCTTAATCTCCTTGTAATTTACCCCGCTCCAGGACAGGTCGCAGTCCTGGCAGATCTCCAGCTTTTTATAATATATGTCACGGACCGCCTGGCGTTGCATGACCGCGGCAAAAGACTCGTTGACCAGGTTACCAAAAACGCAATACCCTTCCCCGTCATGGCAACAGACAGAAACGTCCCCATTATAATAGATCACCGGCGAAAGAAAACTATAACACCGCTTCATGGGTTTCCGCAATAAATAACGTTTGCCGGTTTTACGGTACAAAGTATATTCCGGATCAGGCAGATATTTATCCTTGAAGCTAGCCAGTTCCTGCAGGGATAATCCCGCGTAATAGGGATACAGCTTTTGCAGTACCGGCAGAGGGCACGTCAAGGTTGGGATACCCATATAGCGCAAGTGCAGTTCATCAAAACCAATACTCTGCGCCAAAGCGGTAATCTGCGGGATAAGTTTTACTGTTTGCTTATGCATTAAGGTCATCTGAATTATACGGGGGCTGGGAAACCCGCTTTTTTGTTTATACTGGCATAAATTACGGGCAGCAGCGCAGATGCGGTCAAAGTCGCTGCCCTGGCGGTATCCTTCATGAATTTCCTTGGTGGAGCCATCCAGGCAAATATCCAGTTCATCCAACCCGCTGCCGGTAATCTCTTCCGGCAAAAAACGATCAAGCGGCGTGCCGCTGGTGCTGACGCGGAAAGCTATATCCGGCCGTCTCTCTTTGCCATACTTTATCATTTTAAAAATATTTTTGTTTAAGAGAGGTTCACCGGCATAATTCATTCTGATGGTTTTTACCGTGTTGGGCAGTTTATCCAGGATTATTTTAAAATCTTCCAGGCTCATAAAACCTTTTTTGCGGTTCAGCTTCGGAACCGGGCAGACTTCACACTGTATATCGCAAACATTGGTGGTTTCCAGGGTAACTGAAGATATTTTGTCTGCGTACCCGGCTGAATGCGCCAAATAGTAATAATGCAGACGCCACCACAGTTTTTTCACTTGACCCGGGATAAGTCTTTTGATCGTCTTGCGCCAAACCATCCTATGCTCCCTTTCGTGCTAATAAAATAAAACTTTCCTGCCCTTTAATCGCGGCGATAATTCTTTTAATGATGACGACAACTAAGTGCTTTATACGGGAACGACTGTAGCTTACCTGGCCCAGCTCAGCCTCAGGCACAAACTCTGTTTTGATCTCTTTAAAACCTGCGTCCTTGACCAGACGGGATAATGTCCCTGGCTGGAAAAAATACAGTTGTTGCGGTAGATGCAGGAAGAAAGATGTTTTTATTAACCGGCCCAGGAGCGAGGTAAAATAGAAAACCATCAAATTCCAGTAAGGAGTTTTAACCACCAGCCAACCACCAGGTTTAAGTAATTTGTGAGCCTGGGCAATGATCGAGCCTGGATCCGGCACATGGGCTAGCACATCCCAAGCGGTGACCAGGTCATAATAGTTCTCCCCGAGAGATAAAGACGACAGGTCATTAACTATTTTTAGCTGGTACTCACGTTGTGCGTAAGACCTGGCAAAGGGAGACGGGTCCACTCCCTCTCCCTGCCAACCCTGATCATGGGCTACTTTCAAGAACAGGCCGATGCCGCAACCAATATCCAGTAAAGATCCCGGGGTGGGCATAATCTTGCTTAAATCCTGCCAGCGGCGCCGCCAGTAGGCCAGCCTTTGCTCCTGGAAACGGATGTAATTGGCGGTAAAATATTCCTCCCCGTATAAGGACAAAGGTTCTGCCGGGAATGGTTTTTGCAGTACCTGTCCGCAACTAAGACAGCGGACTATCCGGTAGGGATTTTCCTGCCATATTTTTTTTACATTTTCATGAACGCAAAAAGTCATCGTATACTACCGCCTAAGCTTAGCGAGAGAATCCCACACCGGTGCCGGCAAGTGACGGCGCCAACGCTGGTAAGAACCTGTGACCAGCATACTGACTTTTTTCAGGTCCATCTGCCCGAAAATAGCAATTCTTTCCAGGGCGTAAAGATCATCCCAATAAAAACGGAGATCATAATGCGATGGTGAATAGCAAGCGGTTAAAAATCCGGCCTGCCTGACTAGGTCCTCAGTCTCCTGGTTATAATCCTGGTATGGATAACAAAAATGCTTAATTGGCGTATTTAATTTATTTTCAAGAAGCTTTTTTGAATCTTCTATTTCCTTAAATTGCTCCTGCCGGCTTAATCTGGTAAGGTGCGGATGACTGAGCGTATGCGCTCCAAATTCCCAGCCAGCGGTTTTCATTTCCTGAATCTCTTCCCAGGAAAGGAACTCAAACTTACGGCAATTGACCGTATCCTGGTCCTGCCAGGTAGCTGGTTTTTGCGCCAGCCATTGCCTGCCGACTTCAGTTTTTACTGCATATTTTGTGGTTCCGATATAACCAGCGGTCAGGTAAATTAAAGCGGAAAATCCGTATCTTTTCAGAATGGGTAAAGCCTGGGCATAATTATCCTTATGACCATCATCGAAAGTGAGCGTAAAACTCTTGGCCGGTAAAGCCAGATCTTGGTCGAGGCACTCCTTGATCTGGTCCAACGAGATCGTCTGCCAGCCCTGCCGGTGCAGCCAGTCCATCTGCCGGCTAAAATCAGCAGTAGCTACATCCATACCGTATTCTGGTTTTTCCTGTATCCGGTGATAAGCCAAGATCGGAAACTGCTGTTTAAAATATTTCCTGTGCATCAAGCTATAGATGTCCCGGTAGCCAGAAACTGTGGCCGCTAACCCGTAATGATCAATTACTTTCTGCCGCGCAGCTACGCCGAACTGCCTGCTTAATTTCTCATCTGACACCAGCCTGGACAAAGCCCCGGCCAAGGAGGCTGCCTCTCCCGGTTCCACCAGGAAGCCATTGGTCCCATCCTGAATCAATTCTTTATTACCGCCGACTCTACTGGCTACTGGCGCCAGCCCACTAGCCATCGCTTCCAGCAAAGCATTGGCAATACCTTCCCGCTGACTGGGCAGGACAAAAATATCCGCTGCTTGAAAATAAGGCTGAACATCTTCCTGCATGGGAATAAAAACAATTTTGCCGGTCAGGTCCTTTGCTGCAATTTGCTTCTTGAGATTTATTTCTTCCGGTCCCAAACCAATAATCAATAATTGCGCGTTCGTTGCGGCCGCCGGCAGAAGCGCAAAACTGTCAATTAGTACCGCCAGATTTTTGACCTGGTGCAAACGACCAACATACAGGATTACCGGGCCAGCCCCTAAGCCTAATGTTGTTTTTAATTTTTCTTTCTCCAGCCTCGTTGCCGGCTGATACAGGTCTGTGTCTACACCATTAGGCAAAGTTTTGATCCTGCGGGCTACGATCCCTTCCTGTTCCAGCTCTGAGCGTACTTCCTGATTAATAGCCACAAAATAATCAAGATTCTCTTTTAGTAAATTAAATTTATATCGGCCCAGGCGCGAATGCAGCAAAGTATCAATATTGCCGCCTTTCCCACCGGCGGCTAATTTCACCAGCGCTGGCTTGTTAAAAAGACGGCCGCAGCCAGCGGCGGCCAAAGCCGGCACGCTGAGTATTTGCGCCTGTAAAATTAAGTCTTCCTTTTTATGACAGTTGACGAATAGCAACACCCCGCAGGTAAAACTCAGCCAGGAAAAAAATGGCAGCCAGAGCGTTCTGATCCTGTGGATCTCTACCCCATTCATTACTTCACTGGTCCGCAATCCCTTGTGCCAACGAGTCAGGACCGAAACCGGGAATCCGGCAGCAGCCATTTTCTCGGCCAGGGTCCTGGTTTGTTTTTCCGCCCCGCCTATAACCGGAGCATATTCTAAAGAGATAAAAATTATTCTGGGCATGAACAGCTTTTTACTCCGCGTAAAATTTGTTAACCGTCTCGGTGATATGTTCTACCTGCTCCTGGGCTAATTCCGGGAATACCGGCAAGGACAAGACTTGTGCCGCCATTTTCTCCGCATCAGGGAAGTCGCCCGGCTGATAACCCAGATATTGGAAAGCCTGCTGATCAGGAAGTGCGATCGGATAATGGATGGCTGAGCCAACCAAGTTGTTTTTCAGGAATTTCTGCAGGTCGTCCCTCTTATTACTCACGACAGTGTACTGGTTGAAAACATGACGGCAGTTCTCTTTCATTACCGGCACCTTGACTGTTTTAATGGTCTCATTATAAATACCGGCAACCTGCTGCCGCCGGCTAATCCAGGTATCCAAGTGTTTTAGTTTAACCCGGAGCACAGCGGCCTGCAACGCATCCAACCGGCTGTTATACCCGATAAATTCGTGGACATATTTTTCTTTTTCCCCGTGCAAGTGCAGTTTCTTAATCATTAACCAGCATTGTTCGTCATTGGTCACGATCATCCCGCCGTCGCCAAAAGCACCCAGGTTTTTGGTTGGGAAAAAGCTAATACAGCCGACATCGCCGATACTGCCGCACCGCTTACCCTTATATTCTGCTCCTAAAGCTTGGGCGCAATCCTCAATTACTTTTAATTTATGTTTAGTAGCCAAGGCTATGATCTGGGCCATTTCCGCTGGTTGGCCATATAAATGCACCGGGATAATAGCTTTCGTCTTTGAAGTTATCTTATCTTCGATCAAATCCACATTGATATTGAAATCTTCCTTGTTAATATCAACAAAAACAGGCTTGGCGCCAAGAAAGGCAATCACTTCCGCAGTAGCAAAGAAACTGAAGGCTGTAGTGATGACTTCATCACCGGGGCCAATATTATAAGCCTTAAGAGCTAACAGCAAGGCATCAGTACCAGAATTTACACCGATGGCATATTTGGTACCGGTATAAGCCGCAATTTCCTTTTCTAGCCCCTCTACCTCTGGCCCCAGGATATAATTGCCACTGGCGACAACCTTAGTCACGGCCTGATCAATGTCGTTCTTAATGGTCAAATATTGCGCTTTTAAATCAATAATGGGGATCAAAATTAGACTCCTTTAATTCCTGATATAGATTGTTATATTGCTCCGTCACGTTCTCAATACTGTAATTTTTAATAATAGTCTGGTGCGCTTCCTGGCCCAGACGGTTTATTTCTCCGGGAGCACGCAGTAAGGAAACAAGCTGACAGGAAAGGCTGGCCGGGTCCCCGGGCTCAGCCAATAAGCCATTAACACCGTTCTTAACCAGCTCATTGATACCACCTATATCCGAGGCAACCACGGCTAAACCAGAACTCATAGCTTCCAGGAGGGAATTGGATAGTCCTTCGGCCAGCGAAGGGAGAATAAAAATATCCGCCGCTTGCAAATAATCTGCCACATTATCCACTGTACCAGTAAATATTACTTGCTGCCGGCAAGTTTTATCCGACAAACTGTCGATTAACGATTTTCTTAAACTGCCATCACCAACCAGTAATAGATACGCCAGTGGCACTTCATGAAATACCAGCTCCCAGGCAGATAGCAGGGTTTCAAGTCCTTTACCCGGTTCCATCCTGCCGGTATAGATTGACAACATGGGCATGGGTAAAGCAAGTTTTTCCCGTAACTCCTTTTTCTTCACCTTTTCAACCTGTTTAAAACATGTAAGATCAACACCATTGGGTATCAACCTTATTCTATTTTCAGGGAAACCGGCTACTGCCAATTCCTTTTTGACGACTTCACTTGGCACAATGAAAGCAGGGATATATTTCTTTAACCAACTCAGTTTCCAGTGCCCCCAGAGGCTGCTTTGGCTGGTAGCGATATCTCCGGTCACCCCGGCTCCCCCCAATTTCAGTACTACTTTCTTGCGCAGTAACCAGCCTAAAATAACCGCCATCAGGGCTGGTGATCCCGCCAGGAAAACCTGGATCAGGTCAAATTGCTTTCTCCGGCGACACAGTAAAAGAGCCGCGGAAAACATAAAACATACGGATCCGGCCAGGCCGGTGAAATAACTGGCTGTTCGGTAAATTTTGACTGTGTTTATTTCTTCATAAACCTTTAAACGGGGCAATCGGGCGGTCACTATAAACAATTCTGTGCCCTGGCGCTGTAAATGCTCAGCCAGCAATAGGGCTTGTTTTTCTGTACCGCCAAGAACCGGATAAAATCTGGCCAAAACCATGGCCACACGGGGATTGTTTTGTTCTACTTGAAGCTGAATCATATTTAATTATTATATACGATGAATCAGCTAAATAGCAAGAGAAACTTAGCGGGTGAGAGAGGGAGACATTTTCTGCAGGCAGAGGTCCAGATTTCGCCGGAATTCCAGGTTTTTCGGGTTTAAACGCACCGCTTTTTGCGCGTAAGGCAGAGCCTGCCGGTATTGTCCCTGGCTGAAATAGGCACCGGCAAGAGCGTTTAAAGTTTCACCCTGTTCCGGATCAAGAGCCAATGCCTGGTTGAGGGCAGAAACTGCTTCGTTATATCTGCCCTCTAGATTATAGAGGATCCCCAGACGGGTAAATAT
The DNA here is from genome assembly GCA_964441745.1 of uncultured Clostridia bacterium. Taxonomy (GTDB): domain Bacteria; phylum CAYTYR01; class UBA6262; order UBA6262; family UBA6262; genus UBA6262. The sequence continues at coordinate 56,324 of CAYTYR010000004.1, read as the reverse complement.
TTCAATCTTAGGCACTTCCAGTGCCTGTAACTCATAACTGCTTTGGGCCAGGCGTTCTAAATGCTGCCCTAATTTTTTGACGATTATTTCGTAATTATTGCGGGCCAGTTTTAGTTCCTTCATCTGCTCATAACATTTTGCCAGATAATAGTAGGCAGACAGCCAATTAGGTTCCTTCTGGATCACTTCTGCTAATAACTGTATCGCCCGTCCATAATTCTGGCGCTGCAGATGGAACATGGCCAGGACCAGAGTAGGCTTGACCAGATGCGGGTTTTTGGCCATGACCTGGACATAATTTTGCTCCATGACCGGCAAGGGAGAGCCAAAGCTATAATACAAATAAAATAAATCTTCATAATAAGCGGCTTCCTCTAGATTAAACCGGCTCGCCCGGGTATATTCAGAGATAGCCAATTCTCCCGCCAAAATATCATTTTTCTGCTGATACTGGACAGCATATAATCTCCCCAGATCTTCATACTGATAACTATTCAGAGGATTAATAAACTGGGCTTTTTTATAGTCACTGACAATTACATCCAGCGGCGCTTTCTTATTTTTCCCTTTTTCTGCCTGGATCATATATATATGACTGGTAAAAAACACCATGATCGTTAAGATAATAGCTGACAGGAGGAGGCCAGCTGTATTCTTGATCCGGCCGGTAATAACATAAGTTTTTTCTTTCCCCTGGCTAATCTCTGCTAAAATGATTGTTCCCAGCATCACAGCCATAAAGGTTATCGCCGGCAAATGTAAATTAAAATCAACCAAACTATGAGCGGCAATACCGGCAAAAGACGCATAAGCAGCTGCCTTGATCCAGTTTGTTTTATTTTTCAGTATAAGATCACGGCCAGCTTTAACAATATACCCTACGATCGCAGAGTAAACCATCATGGTTAACAAGCCGGCTTCAGCCGCAACCTGCAAAAATTCACTATGGGCAAACCTGGTCACCTTGCCATAATGCAAAACAGTGTCAAAACTAGGCAAATTATAGCGGGGATAAACCAAACCAAAATTACCCAGCCCCCAGCCAAACCAGGGACGTTTTTTTATAATCTCCCAGGCGCTTTGCCAGATATAAATTCTCCGGTAGCTGTAAGGCACATTCATTTTGAATATTTCATCAAAAACAGAGACGGGGAGAAAAGCCAGGATACCCAAACCTATTAAAAAAACCATGATCAAGCCCCATTTTCGGAACCTGATCTTACTGACAATCCCCAATGACACAACCAACGCAATCAGGACACCGCGCGAATGCGACAGGATCAAAGCTGATGATAACACTAACAAAGCAAAGATCCCGGCGGCTATTTTCAGACGAGAAAGGCCTTTATTGAATAAGAGATAAGATAAGCCGGTTATCAATCCGATGAGGATATAGGAAGCGGCCAGATTTTCATTGGGCATGGTACCACGCGGCGGCAAATGCAGGTAATTTTGGCCAATAATGACTATCGCTTCAACCAGTGATAAAATTACTGCTACAAAAAGCATGTTCCTGGTCAGGTGAGAAAACCCTTGGCGGTCCTGATCAGCAGAAAAGATTAAGAGCAAATAAAAGATGAGGTATCCTGTTATTCTGATCCATTCAATGATCGTATCGTGCCAATATACCGTAAAAAACAAATTAAGTGAAATCAGGATATAGAAACAGGACACCAGTATATTAAAATGAGGCGCAACAGGAATAGTTATCTGCTCATTCTGGCGCTGCCGATAAAGGACCGCTAATCCCAGCCCGCATAATACTATGGTTGCAGCGCAAAAAGCGCCAAACCCCTTACCGCCGTTAAGAAGCGGCAAGATACCGGCCAGCGCTAACAAAATATAATTAATTACCCTGGGCATTCTGCAACAACTCCTGATAGATACCATATTCTTGTTCTGCTTTTGCTATTTGGCCGGACTTCTTGTAGAGCAAACTGAGAGTATAATGATATAAAGGTTTTTGCCGGTGACAAATTAAAGCCCTTTCCGCTTCAGCAATAGCCTGCGACGGCTGGTCCTGCGCCTCATAGAGCAGCGCCAAATTATGGTGAAACGGCCCATAATACCTATGGAGAGAGATAGCTTTTTGCATGTAATCTACGGCCGCATTAAGATCCCCTTCTTCTTTAGCGATATCAGACAAAAATCCATACGCCTGGGAATTAAGAGGATCTAAAGCCAGCGATATTTTAAAAGCTTTCCTGGCTTGAACCAGGTCTTTCTGGCCAAGATAGGTAATGCCGGTCACATAACGCTGGCTGGCAAAAAAAGGCGTTATGGCTAAAACAACCAGCAAAACAATAATAAAAATATAAACAATACGGTGATAAACGCTTATTTTAAGGATACGGGTTTTTACGGGCAGAGAAGACCGCATCAGTCCCAGCAGGACCCACCAGATAATGGCAATGGCTGGTATATACATACTATAGTCGATCAGGCTATAGATCAGCAACCCACTGGTAGCGCAGATCAAGCCAATGCTGGTATATTGGTTCTGCTGTTCCTGCTCCGGCAATTTTGACAGGTGGCCATGTATTACTGCATACACCCCGCATAACCAAAATACCAGGCTAAATATGCCAGCTTCTGACCAGAGCTGGAGATAATAATTATGGGCATAGACTGAATTCAGGCCAGTTGTTTTATAGACCAGGTACATGTCCCCGAAATTTCCCAAACCTACCCCGCTTAGAGGGTGGTTCTTGATCATCTTAACAGCCCCCTGCCACCACAAGAGCCTGTTGTATATTTCAGGTTCTTTCAGTTTATCCAGTACAAAGTACCCGATCACGATAGCGCCAAGGGCCAGACTGGTGACCAGAAATTTCCTGGCTGTATGATGATGATAATCTGCACTATCTCTTTTCCAGCTAAGCACCAGGAAAAGAAACAGGCTGAAATACAGGCTGATCCAGGCGCCTAAAGACCGGGTAATGAGCAAACCAGTGAGGATCACTATCCCTAACAATAAATCAAGCAGATACCAGGCATTACTTTTATCCTGCTTTAAATCTAATACCAGCCTGGATATCAGGATGGGCAAAACTAAAATAAATAATCCGCTGGCGATATTAGCGTTCAGCAAAGGACCGCCGGTAATATATGCCCCGGTCCAAAACTCCCAGATGATCAACAGGGAGATGAATCCGGCCGCGATCACGGTTGATCTCAGGAAAAGGTCGCGCCAGCGCTCCTCGGTCAGTAATAAAGGGCAAAGATAAAAGAAGAGATAATAATTAAAATGATTGTAAAGCTCGTTGCGGGCATTAAACTGGTTAACAGAATAGAGAAAGGAAAGAGACAGGCCGGCCAGGTACAGTAAAAACCAGATATCGGCTTTAGTGTAGGAAAATATTAGTTCCTTTTTTTGCCTCACCGCGTGGATCAAGAATAATGAAAGTATGACCAAAGTCAGGAAATGTACCAATGATTGTGACCATATATCCCAACTGGCATTTAAAAAAAGCGAGAGAACCGTGGTGAAGAGGAAGAGGAAAATAGCAGAACGGCGCACGGCATTCATTTAAGCGCGGGATTCGCTTGGAAATATTGCATCGCAAAGAATAAAACTATTATTATCAAAGCCCCTATTAACAGCATTACAAAAATAAATAGTTTTGAACTGTTTTTTTTGCTTTCATTTATTTGGGGAGAGGCGCTGATATTAAAAGTGGAAAGGGCGGAAATCTGTTTAACACATTCAGCATAATATTCATTGCCGGGATTAGCAGCAGCCAGCTTCTTGTACTGGGTGATAGCCAGGTCCAGCTGGTCGCATTTATGGTACATATTGATCAACTGCTGGTGTATTTCCTTATTCAGCTTAACGCTGGTTTTTAAAGCCGACTTAGCCTCTTCCAGCGCCAGGACATAGAACCCCTTGGATTGTTCCTCGTTCCCTTTTTTCTCTAAGGCCCGGCTTAAATAAAGATGCGCCAGGGAATTATTAGGCTCTTTTTTTATAATCCCCTGAAATTCGCGGATACTAATATCAGTAAAATTATTTTTGAGGTGTTCTAAAGCAATATTAAGATTTTCGTTCATTTTGATCCCTTTGCTTTTTTGTAAAAAAGCGCGAACTTAGTTTTTTCACACCTAAATTCGCGCTTTTTTTAACACTCGAAACAATCCGCTATACTACATTATATGCGGAGTAATGAACACTAACAGTTCAGTTTTTGTACTTACATTGGACTTATGTGAAAATAAGGCGCCAATAATAGGTATTTCACCGATAAACGGTACTTTGGACAGAGATTCCGTAGACTGCTCATCGATCAGTCCTCCGATGACCAGTGTTTCACCATCTGCCGCCAGAATGTTGGTATCCGCGCTCCGGGTGCTGATTGGCGGCGGTACCTTAGCATTCACATCAACATTACCAATAGAGCTGACTTCGGCATGTATTTTCATGGTTATTTTCTTATCCAGGTTGATGCTAGGTGTGACCCTCAGATTAACACCGACATCGACAAAGCTGACAGTCTGCGTTGATCCGCCGGTAGTCACATTGGTCGCGCTGACATAGGCTACTTTCTTACCAGCCAGGATCGTCGCTTCCTGATTGTTCAGGGTAGCGATCTTCGGACTGGATAATATTTTACCTTTACCTTTGGTTTCCATAGCCGCCAAAGTGGCATTCAAGCTGGACCATTCATTGCCTTTATGAAATACTTTACCTAAGGTAATCACGCCGGCAGCAGGCGCAGGCACTCCTACCCCTTCAGTATTAATCGCGCCACCTTTACCGAGGACAGTTTCAACACCATCTATCGTATCCAGGTTGGGATTTTGACCAGTGTCAGTCCAGTTTTTGGTCAGGTTCCAGGTAACACCTAAATCCTTGAAAGCATCTTTATTGACTGATACTATTTGCGCCTCGATCATGACTTGCGGTGTCGGCACATCCAGTACCTTGATCATATCCACTACTTTCTTAATATTATCGCTTATATCAGTAACGATGATGCTATTAGTCCTGGCATCAGCCTGCATTTTGCCCTGCGCGCTTAATAGTGAAGTAAGCAATGGAGTCAATTCCGCAGCCTTGGCATAATTTACGCCAAAGACGCCGGTCTGAGTGACGCCCAGAGATTGTTCTGATTTAACCGTTGCTGGGGTGGCAATCCGCATAACATTCGGCGCAATGTAATCATAGGACAATCCCGTCAATCTCAAAATAATGTTTAAAGCATCCTGGAATGAAACTTTGTCCAGGTGAATAGTGACTGCCCCTTTGACATCTTCCCCATAAACCATATTAATTCCGCTTTTTACCGATAATATCTTCAGCACATCACGGATATCAGCTTCTTTAAAATCAAGGGAAATAGACTGTTCTTTTTGACCGGCGACAGGAGCTGTTTCTTCAACTGATTCGCTTACTGCCGGTTCTTCTGCCGGTGCTTCAGCGACTGCTGGCGCCGGTGTTTCAACTGGCGCTGGCGCTTCGGCAACGGCTGGCGCCGGCGCTTCGGCAGGAGCAGCGGCAGATTGGGCCGGCTGATCGATCTTCACTGTGACCTGGTTTTCACCTTTGATCACTTCATATGTTGCCATCTCTGTCAGGTCAATTGCCACTCTGACGCTTTTTGCGGGTTTTACCTTAAATTGGCTGGACCTGATACTTTTTACCAGCCCTTGGTTGACCGCAATATTCTTATTGGCGATTTTAAATACAGCATCGGCGATATCGACAATGATCATCGGCGGTTTGGCCACCTTGAAGTCTTTGCAGCTGATCACGCCACTACCTTTGATTATAATTTCTGCTTTGTCAGAATCTAAATTAGCGGTCTCAATAGTAGTAATGTCAATTTCTCCCTCTGTCTGGCTAAAAACAGGCACAGAGGTAAAATGCAATCCCAGCGCTAAAATACCGAATAATACGCTTGCAATCGTTAATTTTTTCATTATACTATTCACTCTCCTCTCTTAATTTAAACTCTCTAATCAGGTTTTTCTTGGTGATTAACACTACTTTATCTGCTTTTACTATACCGGCGACACCGGGCACGGTCAAACCGCGGTCATCAAGTAATTTGCCCTGGTCCAAAACAAAAGTCCGGCCGTCAGAAGATTTAAATAAAGCATGCTTGCGGGCCTGGCTGAAAACATATCCCTTCAGGGCCAGTTCCTTAATATCGATTTCTGCCGCTACGCCGCTTTTGCCTGTCCTCATAGCCGCTTCTCCGCCGGCAGCTTTCCCGATCAGCGGCACAAAAGGATCCCTGAGGTTACCGTGCTTGTAGACATAGCCTGGACCTATTTCGCTTTTTGCTTCTTCACTGATAGATTGTTCTGTTACCTGTGGAGCTGCGAAAACCAACTGTCCGGTAAGAGCCAGGAGGAGAGTGGTCAGCAATATGATAACATTATATTTTCTCATTAGTTTCCACCGCCTTCAGTATACGTAAATGTTTTAATGGTAAAAGCAGCGCTGATTGTTTCCCTGGATTTTTCTGTGGGAGTGGCGGCCAGCTGCACATTCTCAACATTTACAATTCTGTCTAGATTACCAATTTTGGTAAAAAATTGCCCCAGGTTATTGAAGGAACTCCTGATGTTGACGCTGACCGGCACTTCATTATAAAATTCGCGGGGCACTATGGCGCTCGGCGTGAAGGTCACGACACGGACACTATTATCATTAGCCCGGGAAATGATGGTCTTTAAGAACTTGGGGATCTCTTTATTCTGCGGCAGCATTTTGCTCATAGACGAAAGTTTCTTTTCCAAAACCGCTAATTCCTTATCAATAATTTCCTTTTTATCGGCGATGGAATTAGCTTCTTCCAATTTGGCTTTCACTTCTTTCAGCTTGGTATCAACTGTCTGGATCTCGGCATTCAGGTTACTCCGGACAAAATTAAAAAATAAAAATACTAAAACGATGTTGACCACGACCGCCATAATCCATACTTGCTGCTGTTTTGAATTTTTCTTATCTCCAATTTTCACCAGTTCATCCTCCTTTTACCCGCTGGCATTGGTTCATAGTTTACTGGTCATCGTAACATTAAAACTATAAGTGGCGCGTCCGCCTTTATCGGCGGCGGCAGCTTCCGTGATACTGGTTAGCTCCACATTTTCAAAATATTCATTGTCTTCCAGGGTAGTGATAAAATCAGCGATCGCAAAATGGTCAAAAGACATACCATTGATATTGATTAAATTGCCAGCCTCATTTTTAGCGCCCGACAAACTGGTAAGCCAGATGTTCTTGGGCAGGCTTTTTTGCATTTCATCCATGATCATCGCCCATTTAAATCTGCCTTGCAGCAGTTTTTCCACAATACCCCACTTGCGGTCAAGAGCATCTTTCTGCTGTTTCTTTTTTTCCACTGCTTCTACCAACACCCGGACCTTCTCTAACTCTTCTTCTGCCGTTTTCAGTTCTTTCTGCTTCTTGATGAGGCTGGTTTTCATGCTGACAAACCATACCAAGAGCAGACAGGCCACCAAAATAATGCTCAAAACAGCGATCTGCTGCTGTTTTTTATTCCCTTCTTCTCGCTGCATGTCCCGCGGCAATAAGTTAATTTTGATCATAGATTGTCTCTCACCTCATTTTATTAGCTTCTGACCCTAAGAGCCAGGCCCATACTTACGGAAAAGAGCGGCTGCATTTCATCCAGTTGTTCAGCCGTCATATTTTTCAGGTTTACCTTGGCTTTTTCAAAAGGATTTATCCTTTCGACCGGCAACTTGGTTTCCTGGGTAATGAACTTCTCGATACCTTTGATCTTGGCTGTACCGCCGCTCAAGATGATCTTTTTCAGGGAACGTTCACTGGACTGGGCCTGGTAATAATCCAGGGAGCGGCGGATTTCTCCCAGTAATTCATGGAACACCGGTTTGATGATATCGGAGATTTGTTCTGATTCCTTGTCTCCTTCTTCATCTTCACCGAGTATAACAGCCTTGTTTTTCTTTAGTTCCTCGGCCTTTAAATAATCCAGCCGCAAATCCCGCTGTAAAGCTTTTGTCAAGTTATTCCCGGCGATAGATACATCGCGGGTAAAACGGGAGATGCCATTCTCAATAATATTAATATTGGTAAATGTAGCGCCGATGTTCAAAAGGACCACACTGCCGGTATTTGTGTCTTCGCCCATATTGTAGTCATAAAGATTTTCCAGGGCAAAAGAATCGACATCAATGAGCACCGGACGTAGGCCGACACCCTTGACAATACTGACCTGGCGGTCAATGATATCTTTTTTGCCGGCGACTAGCAATACATCCATCCGCTTGGTCTCTTCTTCCTCGTTGTCACCTAGTATCTGGAAATCCAGCTGAGCCTGGTCAAGAGGGAAGGAAATATAAGGTTCAGCTTCAAACTTAATGGTGGTTTCCAGGTCTTTCTGCGACATCTTCGGCAAAATGATATAACGGACCACTACTGCATCTCCGCTGAGGGAAATGATGGCCTTCTTAATATTTACCTGGTTTTCGGTGATTATTTGCTTAAGGACGTTACTGATGAGTTTGTCTTTCTCTTCGGCGGGCATGGTGGTTAGAGCAGTGTCGGGACTGATTTCGCGTAAGCCTAACTTGGTGAGGGTATCGTTCTTGAGGTAGGCTATCTTGATGGAATGTGTTCCGATGTCAATACCTACTGCGTCAAAACTGGGTTTCAAATTTTTCATATGTATTGTATCTCCTTTTCGACCACCTTTCTTAATTATTATTTAACATAATGGCTTTTTATTGTCAAGATTTATTTTTCAAATTACGCAACAAATCATGATTCTCCGTCAATAAAAATGTTATACCAGACGAGAATTATGGTTAAGGGGCTTTATTGGTGATCTCGTGCGAAATAATATTCCCCGGCCGGCTATCTTCAGCCGAAACATCGGTCACGACTATTTTTTTCGTACCATTCACATCTGCTTCGGAAATAATCCTGATCATCCGTGCGGCAGTTATTGTCCCCCCGTATCTGGTCGGTGTGACCCAGCCATGATCGCGGTCTAAATCGCGATTAGCGGGATCATTCGGATTACCTAATACTGCGGCCCCGGTAGTACCATGCTCAAGAATTGCCGCTGCTCCTCCTACACTGGTAAATGTATTTGAAGAAGTAACAATATAAGCCTGAGGTTCAGCATCATTATTGCAGGCGTATACCCGGTAATAAATAAATTGTGTTTCTGCCCCTAAAGTGAAGGACCCCTGCCAAATTCCGTTACCGGTAGCGCCACCTGGCCCGACCATATCGACAAAAGCGGTATTGGGAGAATTAGCAGCATCGCCACAGGCCACTGCGGTGATAAAGTTGACATTATCAGGATAATTATCGTTATCTATATCAGCTTCTTGTGCATTTGCAAACCGGTAATATACTCTGGTAGCATGCACAGGAACACTGGCTGTTGCCGGCGGATACCCTGTACTATTTATGCCATAAATTCCGCTGTCGTTACCGCGATCAGCAATAACATTACCAAAGCCAGTATTACCATATATATCATTGGTATTTGCTTTTATGTCTTCTATGTTTATCCGGACCGTATATGTGCCGCCGCTCGACCAGGTGCCAGGAGAGGCCCAAACACCGCTTTGTCCATTTTCCGGATGAGTGACAGCTCTTGGACGGGAAAGATCATCCTGCAATACATAATATGTATAAGGATCAGCTTCCGCTGTTGATTGGGTTGTAGTTGTATGCGAAGACACGCTGGCGTTATAGCTATACAGGGTTTTAGAGCCGTCTATTATTTTAAAAATATAATCCACTCTGGCTGATTCCGGGACCAGACCCAAATCAGTAATATTTACATGACTTGAATCATGATTCACTTTCAATAATCCATAATGGCCATAGAAAAAATCATCAGGAGCCGGATTACCAGTAAAACCACCAGCAAAACCATTATTTGCCTGGTCATCCTTCACGCTCTCAATGCTGGCAAAGATATCGATCCAGTTGCAGATGCCATTGGCAAAAGAATTATGTTGGGCAGTATTAGCCCAATCATCACATTTCCAGCTCAAGACATGTGATGTATTAGCCCCATCACCGTCTCGATAGGCAAAACGCAGGTATAAGTCAGGTATTTCCCCATAAAAAATATCTGGCCGGGTATCGGGAATAACAGGATCCATTCTGCGATTAAGTGGAGCAATCCCGACCAAATTTGTGGGAGAGTTCCCATCAGGCATAAAATAATATGTGGGACTGGCAGGAAGATTAGTTAATCTAGCATTCCAATCATGTTTCGTTGCTTCTGGCCTGACATTATTATCTTTTTCCCCAGAATAATTTCCATCGCAACTGCCGGTTTTTTTGACATAATAGGTATATGATTTGTTATTAGTGTCTACGATCCAGTTGGTACTCGTAATTGGATCTTTATTCGCCTGGCAACCAGATACTCTGACCCCTACCACGCCATCGGGTGACGCACTATTATTAACGACACCACAGGCGTGAATATCCACAGGAAAATCAGCATAAAAATATTTGTAGCCGTCATTTCTGGCAGTAGTCAAAACTGTATCCAGTACACCTTTAACATAATAATTTGGTGAACCTGGCTCAGTAGCAACATTCGTATAAACCGAAGTTGAGAATGTTCCTACTGTATAGTAGAACCTTACCTCTTCGGTATAATTTGCAGGCGTGACCATCCTAATCCTGGCATAATGCCTGACCCAAAATTCATTGGTAATATTTTTACTATTAGTAGCCGCCCCGGTTTGATTAAGGCTCGTGCCGACAGCTTCATCCAAATACAGTACGCTCCCGCCAGGCAAGCCCGCCTGCGTTGTAGCAATACGCGGCATAAGATTGGCTGTATCATAAATATATTCCAGGTCACCGCCGCCACCGATATTTCCTGGCGTGATGGTGATTTCTTTACCTTGTATGGATTCATTGCCAGCATAATCAACGCTGGTCAAAACATAAGTATAACTTTGTGTATCTAGTAATTCATCTCCCACTACTTGGCCATCGACAAAAGGAACTCCAGCTCCAGGAGCATTAACCTTAAGATGTGCTGAACCTGCTGCTAAAGTACCCCGCGGCTCGATAATTATTTTGCTCTGATGAGCCGTAGAACCAGCAGCTACTAACGCCTTCCAAGTACTCCAGCCGCCAACAGAGGCCACGGTGAAAGTACCGCGATAGATAATATAATGAGATACTTGGCTTTCCCTTAAGTACGGACTGCCAGTTGCCGGATTAATTGGAGCTGGCGTGGCCGGGATACATGTCGCTGGATTGTCATTTATATCCTTCCAGGTTAAAGTCGTACTGGAGGCATCGACAGTAGTAGTTCCAGCCAGGTCTGCTATCGCCGGTGGTTTAGTAACATCAATGCCAAAAGCGACTAGATCAGCGCCCTCGACACCTTTTCCATATGTCCAGTTGCTGATATTTCCAGAATTCCCTTTTACATTGTCTTCACAACGCACCCGCCAATAGAATTGGCCTTCACCGCAGCCGGCAATAGCCGGCAAGGTGGCTGAGACCCAATTGGCGGTATATGGATAAGAGCCTCCTAACGGAGACCATAAATTCCAAACAAAGGCCCAAACTATATTCCCGCCGGCTGAATATGCTTTTTCGTAAGAAACATCAAATTCATAGCGGACCCGCTCAACAATATCCGGTTCAACCGGATCTTCTAAATTCGCGGACCCGACTAACCATGGGACATTGGTCCACGAATTAGCGCCGCCAACATAAATCAGCAAACCCAGAGCAGATGGCGGATTAGGATACCCGATATAATTAACAGCAGAGGTAACTGCATTACGGTGCGCTCCGAGATCACCTCTCAGGTCAGGAGCAACTTCAGCGTCTTGACTGCGATCGATACAGGGACTGGTCAGGCCTTGCCCGGTATCAACTCGCGTCGGAGTATATTTGTTTCTCAATTGATAGGACGTAGCCCAGACCCCGGTGCCGATAGTCAGAAACTGTGGATCGGCATTGATGTCATTAGCAAAACCAGCCGGATGGATACTATCACCAGTAGGGCCAACAGAAGTAGAGGAATAATTTGTACCATTATTATAAACGCAATTATAATCACCTTTGATATCGGTGCAACCATCCCACCAGCCGTTATCGCTTTCATCTATACCGCTGATGCTGTTATTGGCAATAATGCTATAATTGAGCAGGACATAGCCGGCCCCGCTGCGGAAACCTCTCGAGTTGTTGGCAAAAGTGCAATATTCCACCCTGGTATCAGCATTCGCTCCAGCGATAGTCGGATTTCCTCCAGTGCCTACTTCATTCTTATAATCAATATTCAAACCATAGTTATTACTATAACAAATATTATAACGATAAACCGACTGGTTATGGGCAGCAGTACAGGCATAGATCTCAATACCATATGACATATTATCACGGAATAAATTATATTCTACGGTATTTCCGGCAGAAGCATATTCATACAATCCCGCCGTGCTGATTGAATAACAGGTATTATACCGGACAGCATTAAAATTACAATAACCATGGGCGTCATAATCTCCGCCGCCGCCGATAGTTTTGCCAATGCAAATCCCGTTCCTTGAGCAGTTATGCACATTATTATACTGAATAATATTATTAGAAGCGCTGGTGTTCAGGCAAATACCATCCTGGATGCGCATGACCCCGCCGCTGTCGCGGCCGTCTATCTCAAAGCCGTCGATGGTAATATTACATCCCTGATTGTATGGTGCTCCGCCCCAAATCTGGATACCAGAACAAACATTGCCGCCGAAACTTTCATTAGAACCAATGATCCTGGCCAAGCCGCGATTCTGGGCTCTTAAGGTAATTCCACTGTAAAACAGCATGCAGACAGCCATATAATTATCACCGGTTAGCGCGCGAGCAGTGTTACACAAGGCGGAATTATCCCAATAAGAATAAGTACCGTCTGCGACAGTGATCACATCTCCGGCCGCAGTAGCAGCATTGGCCGCCCGCTGCAGGCTCCTGAACGCAGTCGCCCAGGTAGTACCAGCGTTACCATCATTACCGGCAGTACTGACATAGTAATTGACAGCCTGCGCTGAACCAACAAAAATGGCAGTAATAAAAACTACTGCCAAGACCAAAAGATGAATTATTTTAATTATTGGACCCGGGCACATACCGGCGATGCGCGGCTTTTTCATATTGACCACCCCATTAAATATATAGTTCTCCCCTTATAAAAGTTCCATATAATCCAGATTCTGTCAACTACTATTTTATCAGTGCGATCTTGCTGGTTTTCTCAAAACCGTCAGCCTTGATATAGACCAGGTAGATACCGCTGGCTACTGCTTCGTTATCAGCATTCTTGCCATTCCAGGTAACCTTATTTACTCCTTTAGACCCGCCAGTATTCCCCGCATCATAGTTTGTTTCTTTCATTAATTCGCCATATATATTATAAATGGAAATTGTTACTCCTTTATCCTCATTTAATATATAACGGATAGTCAAGAGACCAAGTTTCGGCTTATAGGGATTAGGATAGGAGAAATCACCGGTGATAGAATCCAAATTACTCAGGTTATCTATAGTGAAATTACCGGTGGAGACGGCACTGCCTGTGCCATATCCGTCATTGGCGCTAATACGGATTTGCGCTGTTTCACTATAGTCTGTACCGATATCAGTTAGGGAATCCCAGACAAATGTATAACTGGCGGCGGATGAATTTGTCGTTAATCCAGTCAGGTTATTTCCCCCACTGCCTTTAGTAGCGCTGGCAAAAGTAATTCCGCCATCAAGACTGTAGGATACATTAATAGTACAGGTATCGGCATCAAAATCAGACAGCGTATAATTGACACTAACATTTCCAGTCTGGATAGTGGTAATAGCCGACATCGTGACTACTGGCAAAGTATTGCCCTTAGGCAAGGAGTTGGCTTGCGGGCTGGTACTGTCAATCAGGCTGGTATTCGGGACCTCATCCTCGGTTTTTATTCCAAACCAGTACCTCACATCCGGGGTCAGGCCGGTCAAGGTGTATGTTTCTGTATTGCCTGCTTCCTGAGGAACAGGTAGTGTGGTACTGGGAATGCTGGCCAGATAACTTGCGCCCCATTCTGTCCCGCTAAAAGCAGAAGTACCATATTGTACTAAATAATCTGTCGCTGTGCGCAGATTACCATCATCTCCCGGAGCAGTCCAGGTCAGGACCAGTTCTCCCCTTCTTGTGCCAGGTGACGCTTGCAGGTTGGTGACCGCCGCCGGCGGGGTCTTATCAGAGGAAACATCCAGCCTGATATAATCCGTATATATGCCTAAAGGCGCCGATCCCAAGCCGCTGCCATTGGCCGTAGTTTCCACGAGAACCTGTATGGTCCCGTCAGTTTTAATGTAATCAGCAATCGTAACTGCTGCCAGGTCTATTTTATTATCCAACTCATGAACCCCGGCGTTAGACGCGTCGTAACTATAACCATCAATACGGTCGTACCGGCCCAAGGTCTTATTCCAAAAATAAAGATATACGCCACTGAACGGAGTGCTGGCATAACCTTGCCAATAGACCCGGAAATACTTGATATCAGCTACGATATCCGTAATCTTGAAATTGAATTTCATATACAGATAAGCGGCGGTAGTTTCAGTTGCCGATTCATATGTCTCGTCAGAATTTTGCAATTTGCTGGTATCAGTGACCTGGGTACCCTCATTAGCTTCGGTCGTCAGCGGCAAGCTAGCCGAACTGCCCTTATAGCAGGTAGCTGACGCATCGGTGACAAAGGTATATCTGTTGAAAGTGGTATCATCAGCATATTTATTCACATAAAAAGCCTCGTCAGAAAGATCAGTTCCCTGTCCATTATCGGCACTAGTGACCACAGCTTTGATCTTATAATTGCCGCTGGTTGTTATTTTAGTGGTATCCCAACTATAACTATAAGGAGAGCTGGTATCCGCTCCAATGAGAGTAGCAGTAACGCCCTCATTGTTGGTGTAATAGAAATAAACACTGCTGATACTTGAATCAGTATCAGAAGCTGTAGCCGTAATATTGACCGTACCGCTCAATGATTCTCCGCCATTAGGAGAGGTAACCTCAATCCTGGGCGGATTACTGGCCAGTGCACGATAAACGATGTGGTTGACATCATCGCCATAACCAAGTTCAGAAGTGTCTTCCCAGATTAAATAAAAAATTCCGGCATTAAGGGCTAGACGCGGGTTAGTCGCGTTTCCAGCGCTTTCGGCAGAGATATTTTCTGTATCTGTCCCCCAGCCAGCAGCGCTTACCGCTTTCTTTTTGAAGAAAATATGCGAATTAGAACCAGCGTCATTATAATTACTGCTGTCTGCCCAAACCACATAAACATTGGTATCGTCAACCGCCAGGCAGGGAGTAAGACCAGTACCGGTTGATTCAGTTGATACCACTTCTATATCGGACGGCCAGGTGCCGGAAACTGTTTTCTTTTTATAAGCGATCCGGTAAATTGTGACATTTGGTATCCCATAACGCCATGCCACATGGATGGTATTGGCTGCCACGGCCAGGGAAATAGTCGGGGCATCAGCCCAGTTGACCGGTGGGAGATTCGTGTCATGGTAAATAGTTTCAGTAGAGGCGAGCCAGGTACTGCCCAGCTCTGTCTTTTTAAAGAGGATATCAGCTCCGCCAGTATCAGTATTCTCATCATACCAGGCAATATAGACGTTATTAGTATCAAGAGCGATGACCGGTTTTTTGGAATCATATGAACTTTCGGTAGAAACGATCTCAGTGGATGTAGGCCAGACAGTATCAGCTAAGGGTTTTCTCTTGTAGCAAATGTCCCGGTCAGTGCCGCTGCCGCTGATATTGGCGGGACTGTCCCAGGTGATATGAATATAGGTGGCATCCAGGGCGATTTGCGGATTTCTGGCATCCTCAGTGCTTTCCGTAGAAACCACTTCAGTAGCTGCCGGCCAGGAACCAGTTATAGTTTTTCTCTTATAAACTATTTTCGAGTTGATACTCCCGGTTGTATATTGGTAGTCATCTTCCCAGGTCACATAGACATAAGCGCTGTCAACTGCAATCTTGGGATTGCGGGCATTGCCGCTTAATTGCTCGCTGGATACCAGTTCCTTGGTACTGTCTGCCCAAGAACCAGCCAGACTTTTCCTTTTATAATAAATATGGGTATAACCATCACTGCCTCGCTCCTGCCAAACCGCATAAGCATAGGTACCATCTACGGCAATAGCGGGAACACTGACAGTACTGGTATTATCAGTGGTCACTGTTTCAGTCACAAAAGCCAATCCCATACTAACCTGGAAAGCCATAAATAAAATAAATACTAAACCTGAAAATATTTTTTTAGGCAAGGCATATGTCCTTTATTTGGTTATTTGGTTATTTTTCAATTTTCTCGTTCAATTGTCTAGCCAATCCCTGGTCACTGACAACTTTTAATCTGATCTCTTCGCATTCATCATAACTGGTTTGATTTTTAGCGTACCAGTCAGACCACCATTCTTTCTCATATTGTTGTATTTTATCACCAAAAGCCTTGGTTTGCTGTTCGCTTGCCGGGGTACCCAGGCTCTGGCTCTTTTCAAACATGGCTGACCGCCAAGATTTATTTTGCGCTGTCAGATAGGCAATATATAATTTTTCCTCCCGCGGCGATATCGCAGTCTTGGGAGAAACCTCTTTCTGAATGGGACCTCGTACATAATTGACAGGTGCTGGGACTTTCTGCTGTGCCGCTTTTAGCGACGCCGCGCTCTTCTTGAGCCAATTAGCCGTCTCGTTTTCAATCGCTGCCTTGTTCGGTAACCCCATACCTTTATAGATACGGGCCAGTTCCAGATGTGGTTGTGGATTCAAAGGATCCTGCATACTTAACAACTGATAATATTCCTGGCTAAATCTGACGATAGCAGATTCCTTATTTTTAATCAAAGCTGTTTGTTCTATGGCTTCTTTGTTCATGCCTTGTCCCAAAAATCCTTTGGCCAATTCCAGGCGCAGGACATCTTCATCTACAGTACCTGGGAATTCTTTTAAAAAATGGTTAATGGTTTCGTTTTGCTCTTTATATTGCTTTAAACGGGCGTAAACATCTGCTAACAAGAGTAAAGCCTCTTTCCGGTATTGGGTCTGGGGAAATTTGGCCAGCAATTTTTGCAGGGCTTTGGCGGCGGCAGTATCGTTAAGTAAAAAATGGCGATAAATATAACCTGCTTGATACCAGCAGGCAGGGGCAGGTTCAGTGCGGGAATACTTTGTCGCTACGAACTCGTACTCTTTGACCGCTTCTTGATACTTTTTATTATGATAAAGCACTTCTGCTTTCGCAAAACGAAGTGAGGCCTGTTTGGCTTGCCATCTTTGATAGGCTTTGAATCCAGCCACCAGGCCAACGACTAAAACGGCAATAATAATACCGATACCTATACGGGCATAAAACGCTTTACCTGGCTGCATATTGTCATGCCTCCCGAATATAATTATAAGCAATAATCAGTTTATCTCTCGCACTGTCACAGTAACCGTCCCAGTACCAGGGAAGACCAGTGTAAAATTGTCCTCATCTCCTGTTGCAGTGATTGAATCAATAAACATATTATAGGGTTCGTTAGTGTCCTGGCTTTCATTTTTCAGGCGCCATAGCGCTTTTTGCGTGCCGGCTTCAGCCAGATAAACAGCTTTGGTCTGCGCTTTTATTTGGGTCGATCTTTTTGATTCTGACCAGAGCCAGAACATCAGGCCGATTACTACGCCGGAGATAAAAATAATAATGACCATTACGGAAACAATGGCTGCTCCCCGCTGATCTTTTAATTCCTGCCAATTTTTTCTCAATCGCATGATCTGCTCCCTTAGGGCAAATAAGGTGTCACTTTGGCCTGGCTGTTAAACCGGCGCATACTTGTATTTTCAGCCGCATTAGATTCATCATTTTCCAGTTCTAAACTAATATCAAAACGCCGCTGAGCTATATTATTAGTAATAGTAAATCTATTGACATACTGGCATAAAGGATTAGGTTCGATACGGTCCCAGGAGATATTATTGGACATATTCCCGCCATTCCATTGTTCCAGATAAAGTTTGCCCCGTTTTTCTATCCCTTTATAATTATTACCAGTCAGAGTTGGTGGTTCATAACGGATTCGGCGTACCTTATTGTGGGCTTCAATTGATTTTTGAAATACTACGGTGGTTCCCCCGGTCAGAGCAGACATGACAATAGTCCCCGTGGACACAGAGATATCATCAAAATATACCGACGTGCCTGCTGCCAGGTTACGCAGGGTAATATTGTAATTAACGCCGGCATTGAGCAGATAATTAAGATTAAGATAATGATGCTCCCACTGCCAGTTTAGCGTTTGATTAAGATTCCTGGTCGTGAGGCCAATTTGTATCGAGGCATTTGCGCCAGCGGCAGTTTTAGCCCAAACCGCTAACTGATATTGTCCTGTGCTGCCAACCGTGAAATTATCACTAATATAAGATGTAGTGGCCACAGCCAGAGGATTGAGGCAGATACTATATAAACCGCTACGCGGACCGCCAATAGAAGATGTTTTTTCGATAAAACCAGGACTTAAACTTCCCCACCCGTTAGGATGATCAGAACCGTAAGGAAATTCAAAACTGGTATTAATGCCCCCATCTGTAGGAGAGACATTATCAAATGGTCCCACCATACCAATGGAACTGGCCCGGGAGCTTTGCAATTCCTGGGTAATATAATGCATGGCGCTCCTGGCTTCTTCCTGCAAGACTAATTGGGTCGTATTTTTCCTGTAGGCCAGGCTGATATTTTTGATCAACCCGGAAAGTCCGATATAGAGCACTCCCAAGATGGTCACAGTGATTAACAATTCAACTAAGGTTATACCTTTATCATTAGGAGTAGTCATCATTAGGCCTTAATATTTATCAACATTGGCGACTATAGTCATTATTTCTACTGGTTTTCTGTACTGAAAATTAGTATCAAGCTGAGGCCAGGTAACTATCACCCGAACACGCTTGTAGTCAGTCGGCGCTCCTGCGGCAATATCATTAATAGTGACATTACCGTCAGCGATAGCAACATAATCCACGACTACCCGGCGATGGAATTTAGATCCAGATCCAGAGGTTTGGTCATCATTAACACCATTATAATCATCAATATCGTCAAACGGTGGCTCACCGGCGTCAGCACCTAATGATCCTGCGGCAGTGGCACTGCCTAAAGCGATAGCTTTCCCAGGCGCGGCATTTTCATCCCATTGTGGCATGCTCAATATTTCTTCTATTAAGTCTTGCCCCAATTTCGTCGCCGCGGTAGAACGATTGTAAAACATCACTTCTTTTACCGTCCGGTTGAGCAGTAAAAACAAAGGCAAAATAGCAATGAATAAAACAGCGGCAGCGATAGACAGCTCCACTAAAGTTATCCCCATATTGGTTAAAAAGCGGCTTCTTTTTTTTATCATAAGTACTTTCCTGACCAAGCGAAAATCAAGTAGCTCCCTTATATTAAATTATCATATTAGATATATTTTGTCAATTCAATAAATACTATTATCTGTACCTTAGCCCAATCCGACCGGTTTTACTTGACATCTAATTTAAATAATGTTAATTATGTATTACTGTTGGCGCAGCTTAATCATTGCTTTGGAGGCACTGTGAAAATATCAACTAAAGGATATACGCTGGTAGAACTGCTCATGGTGATCGGCATACTTTCAGTGATCGGAGCGATGTCTTATAGCTTCTTCTCCGGTAAATTTTTTAAAAACAATAAAATTAACTCAGCTAAAAGCCAGATGATGTCACTGCGGCTTGGATTGAAATCATATCTTGCCGATACTGGCCAATTGCCGGCTCCGCTTGGTAACGGCGATGCGCTGGGCATTACCAACCCTGACAATACAGATTGGAACAACACCTTAATGATTGACAATGGCGAACCTGGCTGGCATGGTCCTTATGTTTTGTCTGTACCAGATGACCCCTGGGGACATCGATATATCTACCGGAATTATAATATGAGCCCAAGCAGTTTTTCCGCTATTGTCTGCCAGGGACCTAATGGCAATAACGGAGCCACACCTCATTACGCCGTTGCTAACCCCTATCTGCCAGCCACTAAAAATGCCTCGCCCCCTGATTCCCAGGGGTTTAGCGTTGTTCCTGGCATTGGCGCAGACGACTATTCCATTATTCTTTGGATGGAATAGGTTATCCTACCCAAAAAGACGAGCCGAGACCCAGGCCGAAATTGGTTCTCCAAACAAGATCACGGTAATAGCCGCCGCCGCGATAAATGGCCCGAAAGGAATCGGGTCTTTTCTTTTTTTCAGGCCTGTGACCAACAAAATGATCCCGGTGACCCCGCCGGCTAAAAAAGACAATCCTAACATAATGAGCGTGTATTCCCACCCTAAAAATGTTCCCAATCCGGCCGCCAGTTTAATATCTCCCCCACCCATGCCGCCCCGGCTGATCCAGGCAATAAAATACAGGATACCTCCGCCGACCAGAAGGCCAACATAGCTGGCCACCAGGCGGTTCAACGCCAGGGGGAAATAAAAAATAATCTGTAAAAATAATTCCCGGTTAAAAAAACTGAAGATAGTGCCGGCTATCATTAACCCATAGCTCAGTTCATCCGGTATTATCTGCTCCTGAAAATCGATAAAGGTGCTGATCACCAGGACCAGGCAGACCAGGGCGTACATCCAAAAATCGAAAGTAAAATGATACTTCAGGAATACTTCTAAAATTATGACCCCGGTGATCAATTCCACTAATGGATAACGCCAGGAGATCGGCGCGCGGCAGGAACGGCATTTACCCTGCAAGAGCACAAAACTTAAAACCGGGATATTATCATACCAGTGAATCGGTTTATTACAAGACGGACAATGGGAAGCAGGAAAGACAATAGATTCATTACGCGGTAAACGGTAGATGCAGACATTGGCAAAACTGCCAAAAAGAAGGCCAAATAAGAAGACGATTACCGCTTCAACGAAAATGATATTCTCCTTTATGCTAAATGGGCTGGGGTTACCCCCAACCCATTTATTGTAAGCATGAACATTACATCAGATTACCAAGTACTAATAACAGCTTGTTTTGTATCTCTTAGACTGCAATCTACATAAAACCTTGCTGAACTGGTTGAATAGATTGTATTTGTAGTCTGATATCCCCAACCGCCATCTAGTGCTGTGGCTGTACCATAATCCCGAGCGTCAACTTGAATCGCAATTCCATTAGCCTTATGAGTTGCATTACCACAGTCTTCCGTCACATTAGGAAGAGCATCAAGATAATTATCAGCGCCAGTACCGATAAAAGGAGCGATTCTTATCCCGCAATTTGCTGAGTTAACGCCTGATGTACCTTTGGCCGGGAAAATACCTTCCTGGTCACTGTAATAAATATTCATCGCTGAACGGACGGCGCCAAGATTACCTTTGGTTGCGCTTTCCCTGGACCTTCTAATAAAGTTCATATAACGCGGGATAGCTATACCAGCCAAAATACCAATAATGGCTACCACGATCATCAATTCTACCAAGGTGAAGCCCTTTTTGCTTCTGAAAAATCTCATCATATTTTTCACCCCCCCTCGTTTTTAATATCTTGCATTCCCTTATCTCAAAATAACACAGTTTACTCTTAGTGTCAAGACATTTCTATACCAGGCTTTTTCTTCGTCCTTTGGCTCAGGTTCCTTTACTCACGACTTCGCCTAATTCGAAGATAGGCATGAACATGGCAATAACCATGGCGCCGATCACCACGCCCATGACGACAATAATCAGCGGTTCGATCATGCTGGTCAGGCCGCTGACCGCGACATCTACTTCCTGGTCATAAAAATCAGCCACTTTATTTAACATATTGTCCAAAGCGCCGGTTTCTTCCCCGACTGAGATCATTTGGGTCACCATGGGCGGGAAGACCCCGCTTTCTTTCAAGGGCGCGGCGATCCTTTCACCTTCACGGATATTTTCGCGCGCATTCATGACCGCGTCTTCGACTATCTTGTTGCCAGCGGTTTTCCCGGTAGTGCTGATGGCATCCAGGATGGGCACGCCGCTTTTAATCAAGGTCCCCAGGGTGCGGGAAAACTTGGCAATAGCCACTTTACGGATCAGGGGTCCGAAAACAGGAAGTTTGAGCAGGAAACTATCCCAAACCCTGCTTCCTTTTTCAGTTTTAATATATTGCCGCAGGGCAAACACACCCACTATTATGGCAATGATAAAAATCATGAAATATTTTCTGGCAAATTCGCTGACTGAGATCAGTACCTGGGTCGGCATAGGCAACTCGCCGCCAAAAGCCGTAAATACCTGCTTAAAGGTCGGGATAACCGCCACTAACATAAAACCCGTGATCCCGATCGCGACGAGACTGACCAGCGTCGGATAGACCATGGCGCTCTTGACTTTTCCGATTAGCTTGGCAGTGGATTCCAGGTATGCGGATAACCGTTCCAGGATAACATCGAGCACGCCGCCGGTTTCACCGCTGCGGATCATGCCGACATATAATTCGTCAAAAACAGTGGGGTATTTTGCCATAGAATCAGCAATGGACAGACCGCCTTCGATATCAGTTTTAACATCGCTGATCACCTGCTTGAATACTTTACTTTCTATTTGTTCTACCAGGATGGCTAATCCTTGGACAATGGGCACACCCGCGCTGACCAGCGTGGAAAGCTGGCGGCTGAACAGCACCAGGTCTTTGGCCTTTACCCTTCTGCCTTTTTCCTTTTTCATAAAAGGAAGCGCCTCGATCAGGGCGCTGGCCATATTCTGCTTTTCTTCTTCGATCGAGAGAATAATAAATTTCTGTTGCCTGAGCTTGTCCGCCACATCTTTCTGGATCTTGGCTTCCATTACTCCGGACATTTCCCCGCCTTGCGCAGCACGAACTTTGTACTTGTACTTAGGCATCGGCACGCCTCCTATAAAATTCTTCTAACCACTAAACAATCTGTGTAATCTATTTTTCTAATCTCTGTAATCATTTTTTACTTAAATGATTCCTTGCACAATCTTTGCAGGTCTTCAGCATCCAGCGTATGCGTCATCGCTTCGGAATAAGTGATAATATGTTTGGAATAAAGTTCATATAAACCATAATTCATGGTCTGCATGCCGTATTTCGCGCCGGTCTGCATAGACAGGGGGATTTGCTGGGTTTTCTGTTCCCGGATCAAATTCCTGATCGCCGGTGTGACCACTAAAACTTCTGAGCACATGACCCGGCCTGAACCGCTGGCTTTGGGAATAAGCTGCTGGCATATGACTCCCTGCAAGACGAATGACAACTGGGCTCTGATCTGGGTCTGCTGGTGCGGCGGAAAGACGTCAATAATACGGTTAATCGACTGGGGCGCATCGGTAGTATGCAGAGTGGCAAATACCAAATGGCCGGTTTCCGCAATAGTCAGGGCCGCGGAAATAGTTTCCAGGTCGCGCATTTCGCCGATCAGAATAATATCCGGGTCCTGCCTTAACACATATTTCAAAGCCTGGACAAAGGAATGGGTATCGCTGCCTACTTCACGCTGGTTCACGATACAATTCTTATGGGTATGCACATATTCGATGGGGTCTTCGATAGTCACAATATGGCTATGGCGGTTTTCATTGATATAATCGATAATCGAGGCCAGGGTTGTGGTCTTGCCGCTGCCGGTCGGCCCGGTGATCAAAACCAGGCCCTTAGGCAATTTTACGAAATCTCCGATCACTGCTGGCAGACGCAAATCTTCAAACGTGGAGATATTATTGGGGATGGAACGGAGCGCTGCTCCGATATGCCCGCGCTGGCGGAAAACATTCATTCTGATGCGGCCGACATCTTTAACGCCGATCGACAAGTCCAATTCATTGGATTTTTCAAATTTTTCTTTCTGGTTATCACTGAGAATACTGTAAATCAGCCGTTGGGACAGGTCAGGAGTAAGCTCTTCATACTCCAGCTTGATCAGTTCGCCATCGATCCTGAGCTGCGGCGGGGTGCCTACGGTAAGATGCAGATCGCTGGCTCCCTTTTTATACATCAAGCGTAACAGTTCGTCCATTGTTATCATGTTAGAAAGCTCCTTAAATAAGTCGCTAGTTTCTAGTCGCTGGTCTTAAAAACAGCTCCTGGTCTCTGGTCTCTACTAATAACCTTTAAACCCATCAGCCAGAAACTAGCAGCTAGCGACTGCATTTCAACTAGCGACTAGTAACCAGCAACTGTATTGATCAGGCCGCGTCGGCAAACGTGACGCGCATCATTTCCTCAACAGTCGTGACTCCTGCCAGCACCTTGCGGAAAGCAGCATCACGTAAAGTGATCATGCCATGCTCGCGGGATTTTTGCTTGACCAGATGGGTGGACGCCCTTTCCAGGATCAAGTCCCTGATCTCGTCGTCGATAATCATGATCTCATAAACAGCCAACCGGCCGCGGTAACCAGTGTTGGTACAACGCTCACAGCCTTTACCGCGATATAAAAGGACAGGCTTATCATCTTCATATTTCTGGCCAAGATCCCGGATGAATTGGGCTGGCACCTGGTAATCCTCTTTGCAATTTTCGCAGATCACCCTGACCAGACGCTGGGCAATAACCATCACCACGGTAGAAGCGGTTAAAAACGGTTCAATGCCCATATTAGTCAAGCGGGTAACCGCGCCAGACGCGTCATTCGTATGCAGGGTGGAAAAGACCAAATGGCCGGTCAGGGCCGCATTAATAGCGATTTCCGCTGTTTCCGCGTCACGGATTTCACCGACCATGATGATGTCCGGGTCTTGCCGCAGGAAGGACCGTAAGCCCGCCGCAAACGTCAAACCGATATCCGGTTTTGCCTGCACCTGGTTAATTCCTTCCAAAACATATTCGACCGGGTCTTCAATGGTCATAATATTACGGTCAGGATAATTGAGAGTGCTGAGGGATGAATAAAGAGTGGTAGATTTTCCGCTGCCGGTCGGCCCGGTCACCAGGCAGATCCCGTACGGTATTTCGATATGTTTCTGGTAAATAGGCAAAACATCCGGCTCAAATCCAAGCTTGGTCAGGTCCAGGCACAATGACGAGGCATCCAAAATACGCATTACCACTTTTTCGCCAAAAGCCGTGGGCAGAATGGAAACGCGCAAGTCAATTTCTTTGCCGATCACTTTCACCTTGATCCGGCCGTCTTGCGGCAAACGCCGCTCCGCGATATCCAGATTGGCCATAATTTTTATACGTGAGGTTATAGCTGAAGTCAATCTTCTTGGCGGCGATGATATTTCGTGCAAAACTCCGTCTATACGATAACGCGTGCGCAATGATTTTTCAAACGGTTCGATATGAATATCGCTGGCTCCTGATTTAACCGCGCCGGTCAGTATCAGGTTCACTATCTTCACTACCGGGGCTTCCTCGCCGGCCGCTTCCAGGGAAGCGATATCAACCTGTTCTTCCTCCTGTGTCACGACCTCCAGGGTACCGCCGCCTTTACCATCATCCATGGTTTTTAAAATATCTTCCATGGATCCTTTGTTCCCGTAATATTTTTCAATAGCCTGCTTGATCTCTGCTTCTGAAGAGATCACCACTTTAATTTCATATCCGGTCATCACCCGCAGGTCATCTACCGTAAAAACATTGAGCGGATCAGCCATGGCGATAGTCAGGATATTATCTTCCATCGAGATCGGGACCAAGGTCTGATGCCGGCAGATATTTTCCGGCACGATCTTGGTAACATCGACGGGAATTTCCCCGTACTCGCTTAATGAAACATAGGAAATTCCCAGCTGTTTGCCGACAAAAGCCGCCATCACATCCTCGGTGATATAGCCGAGCGCCATTAAATTCTGGCCCAGCCTCCCGCCGCTTTTTTTCTGCTCTTCCAGGGCTTCCTGCAATTGTTCACTGGTGATAATACCGGTCTCAACCAGCATTTCCCCTAATCTTTTGTGTGTTCCCGTCTTCTTCAACAATACCATTCTCTGTAAACTCCTCAAGAAGTTTTGAATTTTGAGTTTTGAGTTTTTCCGCCTGAGGCGGATCCGCCAAGCTTAAAGGCGGAGAATTATGAATTATGGTGATTACACCTCAATTTATAACTCATAACTCAAAACTTCTAACTCAAAACTGTACTTACTGTATCGCCGTGATCGCGGTAACATTCACGATATCCAGAGCAGTGCAACCGCGTGAAAGATCATTAACTGGCTTAGCCAATCCCTGGTAGATCGGGCCATAGGCTTCTGCCTTGGCCAGGCGCTGAGTCAATTTATAGGAAATATTAGCGGCATTTAAGTCTGGGAAAACCAGCACATTGGCCTTGCCGGCCACCGGACTGCCTGGCGCTTTTTTCGCTCCGACTTCAGGGACCAGCGCGGCATCACCCTGCAACTCGCCGTCAACGATCAGGGTTGGATCTTTTTCCTTGACCAGGGCTAAAGCTTTAAATATTTTGTCCAGCGCCGGATGCTGGGCGCTGCCTTTAGTGGAAAAGGACAGGAAAGCCACGATCGGTTCAATATTTAACAAGAGCCGGGTGCTCTTGGCGGTATATAAAGCAATATTGCAGAGCTGTTTCGGCGAAGGATCAGGCACTACCCCGGCGTCAGCATACATCAAAGCGCCGTGAAATCCATAAGGACAATCAGGCACGATCATCAGGAAAAAACTGGATAAAGTGGAATTACCCTCAGCCAATCCGACACAGTATAAAGCTGCTTTGGTAGTTTCCGCGGTAGTATTCACCGCGCCGCCGACCATTCCGTCAGCTTCACCATTACGCAGCATCATGCCCCCATAATACAAGGGATTAGCCATAGTAGCGGCGGCATCTTCCATCGTGATTCCTTTATGTTTTCTGAGTTGGCAAAATTGTTCGGTATACTCTTGGAAACGGGGATGTTGCTTGTTGTTGGTGATTTTAACACCGGTAAGGTCCACTTTCAGGCTGGCAGCCTTGCTGCTAATAATTTCTTCATCTCCCAGCAAGGTTACTCTGGCTATTTTTTCACGCGTAATAATACTGGCGGCTTCAATAGTCCGCTCATCCCCGCCTTCCGGCAAAAGAATAGCACGATTATTGTTGCGCGCACGCACCCTAATATCTTCAATTACGCTCATGAATTCTCCGTCGTAAACCAATATTAATTATTTTTATCATATCCTTATTTTTTTGTCAATGAAAACTTTTGCCGTAATTTTTGTTCTACAAATGGCGGTAAAAATTGCTCTGCCTTACCCCCTTTGGACATGATCTCCTTGACCACGCTGGAAGACAAATAGGTATAGGGCTCAGCCGGCATCAGGAAAACAGTATCTACCGCGCTTTCCAATTTGCGGTTCATTAAGGCCATCTGCAGTTCGTATTCAAAATCGCTGACGGCCCGCAATCCCCGGATGATCACCTTGGCTTGATGTTCCTTGACAAATTCCACCAGCAACCCGTCAAAACTCTGTACTTCCACTTTCGGCATCTGCTTAGTCACAACCTTGATCATCTCGACCCTTTCCTTGATGCTGAACAGGGTCTTTTTAGACTGGTTACTGGTCACGGCAATGATCAGGTGGTCAAAAATATTCGTCGCCCGACTGGCTATATCCAAGTGGCCATAGGTAACCGGGTCAAAACTTCCTGGATATACTGCTATTTTGGTCATTAATAATCCCTCCTGAAACTTTCTTGCCTCATATCTAATCATACCATATTAATGGCAATTTTCAACCAATATGTACTAAATTTATTCCACTGCCAAAATTCTTCCTGATCTCTGCCGCCAATAAACGATGCTCCGGGTTAGTCAGCCGGGGATCTTGCTGCACCAGGTGAAAGCTAAGTTCCCGGGTCTGGGCGAGCAGGGCAAAATCCCGTACCAGGTCAGCGACTTTAAATTCAGGCAAACCACTCTGCCTGACACCGAAAAATTCTCCCGGCCCGCGGATCTTCAGGTCCTCTTCGGCGATCTTGAATCCATCCGTGGTTTCCAGCATCGCCCTGATCCTGCTGCGGGCATCCTCTGTTTTATCATCAGCGCTTAAAAGGCAATATGATTGGGCCCTGCTCCGCCCCACCCGGCCGCGTAATTGATGCAGAGTGGCCAAGCCAAATCTTTCGGCATGCTCGATCATGATCACGGTGGCATTAGCCACATCTATGCCTACTTCCACGACCGTAGTAGCTACCAGCAGGTCAATCTTTTTCCCTACGAAATCCTGCATGATCTGTTCTTTTTCTTTTACTTTCAGCCGTCCATGCAGCAGTCCGACCCTAAATTCAGGGAAGATCTTTTCCTGTAAATCCTGGGCCATTTTTTTAGCGGCTTTAAGAGTGAACTTCGGTGATTCCTCGATTAACGGATAGACCATAAAGGCCTGGTGTCCGCTGGTAATTTCCTCTTTGATAAAACCATAGGCTTCCAGTTCATTCACTTTCAGGGTTTTAACCGGTTTCCGGCCAGGCGGTAATTCCCTGATGATAGAAACATCCAGGTCCCCGTAAATGGTCAAAGCCAAAGAACGAGGGATAGGTGTTGCCGTCATGACCAAGACATCAGGATTATTTCCCTTCTGCCGCAGCAGAGCGCGTTGCCTGACCCCAAATCGATGTTGTTCATCAACTACGATTAAGCCCAAATTCTGGAAGACTACCTGTTCCTCCAATAGCGCATGAGTACCGATCGCAATCTGGGCTGTTCCCTGAGCCAGCGCCTCCCGGTTCTGCCGGAGATTTTTTTTATCCATACCGCTGGTAAACAGGACCGCTTTCAATCCCAGTGGCTGCAGGTATTTTTGCAAATAAATAAAATGCTGCTCTGCCAGGATCTCGGTCGGCGCCATTAAAACAGACTGGTACTTATTTTCGGCAGCCAGGAGCATGGCACACAAGGAGACAATGGTCTTCCCACTGCCGACATCCCCCTGCAATAGCCGGTTCATTATCCGGGGAGATTGCATATCTGTGAAAATTTCACCAATCACCTTCTTTTGGTCAGTAGTGAATTCAAAAGGCAGTAATTCCTTGAAAGGCGTCAGTAAAGTTTTATGGATGGCAAAAGCGATCCCGTTAGTTTGGCGCTGCTGCTGGAAATGTTTCATCGCCAGCGCTGTTTCCAGCAAGAAAAACTCACCGAAGGCCAGACGCTGCCTGGCTTGCTGCTGGGTGGGAAAATCAGGCGGGAAATGCATCCATTCTACAGCTTCCTTAAAAGTCAGCAGAAATTCCTGCTGCCGGATAGATTCCGGCAAATATTCACTTAAATTTTCTTTATATTCATTTAAAGTACGGCGGATCAAGGTCCGCAGGAACCGCATATTCAGGCTTTCGGTAACGCTATATATCGGAACGATCCGGCCGGTATGGATCAAGTCTTCATGGTCACCGCTCAAAATCTCGTAAACAAAATTCTTTATTTCAAAAGTGTTTTTCCTGTGCGCTGCCTGTTCAAACTTGCCGCTGATAATGACCGTGGTTCCCTGGGGCAGATAGTTTTTCAGGTAAACCTGGTTAAAACAGACCATGATCACGGTCCCGGTGCCATCACTGACCGTGATCTTTAATAATTGTCGGCGGTTCCTGGTATAGATTACCTGGTGACGGAGGACAGTAGCCTGGATAGAAGTGGTTTCTTCAGAATGCAGCTGGGCAATCAATTTAAGCTGGCTGCGATCAGCATAATCGCGTGGAAAATAGGTGAGCAAATCATAGACGGTGAGAATACCAATGTCTTTCAGGAGTTTGGCCCGCTGCGGCCCCACTCCCTTAAGATATTGCACATCTTTATTCAAATCCATCATAGAATTAGCCAATAATAAAGTAATCTGTGCTGCGCCCGCCAAAGCTTTAGTGGCGGGTAATCGATTTTACCTAAAAATATTCTCTTGCCAATATTTGATAAATATGCTATAAAATAAAAGCCGAATTAAGCGAATGATAGCGAATTTCTCGAATTAGTTATTAAGGTTATTCGCGGTATTCGGATTTTTTAATTCGCGGTATTCGCAACCAATAATTCAAGAGGTGAACAATGCTAATTAAATGCGCAATTTGCGGCAAACAAGCCACATCCGGTAACAAAATCAGTCATTCGCACAAAGCCAGCAATCGGCGCTTCCACGTCAACCTGCAGAAGGTCAGGATCAAATTGGCCGGGCAAACAGCTAAAAAATATGTCTGCACTAAATGTATCCGCAGTGAGAAGATCCAAAAAGCGTAAAATTAGCGTATAGCGTATGGCGTATAGCGGATAGTTTAAAGCTTTTCTATACGCTAAACGCTACCCGCTTAACGCTAGTTTCCACCGAATGGCATGCTTAAAGAAACCATGTAGGTAGATATAGTTTCAAAACGATCAGGGGCTAAAGAGTCCTTGATTTTGTTTTTCTTCATCGCTAAATCCAAAATATAGCCGTTTTCAGAAAATCCAACCCCGAACGTATATGCCACCTTATCCGGATCATTCCAGTTTTCCCCGCTCATCCCCGCTCTTAAAGTAAATAAATTAAGCAAGTATGTTTCGATGCCGATATGTTTGGTGGTGATATCCTCATGATCAGGGTAATACATCCTTTTTATATCACAGACAAAAGTCACTTTTTGCGGCAAAGTCATGGCTACCCCGCCTTTCAAGGACAGGGGTAACCGATTCTGGTCATAATCACTCCAGTACATATAGCCAATGGCATTCAAGGCGCTGACCCCCAAATAAAGATTGGGGCTCGCCACATAAACTAATCCCAGGTCAAGACTCCAGCCGTTACCTGTATCTACATTGATCCGGGTGATATCGCTGGCTGCATCTTTAGTCCGCTGGGCGATAGACAGGTTACTGTTGAAATAATTCAAGCTCACTCCGGTATAAATATTATCCTGATATTTCCTGGCTGTAGACAGCATTATTTCATTGACAATTATCTTCTTGTTTACCCATTCTTCTACGCCGTTAACATTAGTATAGGTATCAGTCGCTATCTTCGATAAGGGACGGACAGACAACGCCCCGTCAGGCGCGGCAAAACTCATATAAACGAATTTGCCGCCGCGCAATGGATCGCTCATAATCACATCTTCCCATTTAGCGCTGCTTTCACGCTGCAAATAAGAGCAAAGAGAAAAAGATTTTCCACTCATTAACGCCAGGCCAGCCGGATTCCAGTAAGGGGCTGAAGCATCATTACCCAACCCGGCAAAAGCTTCTCCTGTGCCGATAGCCCGGGCTCCTATTACCTGCCCGTCAAAGGCATCATACTCCAGCGGCGCCTTCTCTGACCAGGCACTGCTCGCGACTAAGACCAATAATAATACTGTTATAATTCCTATTTTTTCTTTAGGCACTTCTTATCCTCCTATGGTAATAATCTGCCAAATTCCTGCCTGTCCCCCCTGCTTTGATTTACTGAGGTAAATCAAGGGGGGATAATATTTCCGTAATCTGCACGATCAAAGTATTATCTTTTTTTAGCTTCCGGTCATAATAATGCAGGCCAGACAACACCAGCACTACACTGCTAAGACCTAATACTACTCCCAGTTTCTCGCCGCCAAAATGCCGGCCGGCCAGATAACCAAGAACTAATCCAAAAAGAGGGATAATATAAACTATAAAAGCTGATTTTAGAATAACTGGCCCCTCAACGGCTACTTTCACCAAGTCATCTACTTTGGAGCCAATACTATTATCAGCCATGATTTCCATTTTGTCCTGGCTGCCGGCAGTACAGATACCGCAATGGGCACAGGCGCTATGACGGTTCATTTCTACGGTTGCCTGCGTCCCTTCAACTTTGATCACCCGCCCTGTTTCTGCTAACATTGGGATCACTCCACGGCAAAATCAACAGTTACGCTATCGATACCCTGTTCCGCTTCCAGCTTTTCTTTGATCAGGGAAGTAAAATATTCGGCCATTGTCGTCCCGGCATAACGATTGGAAAGAATTATAGTTACCTGGGCATCATCTATCCTGATTTCCTTGACAATTCCCTCATCGACGATACTGACATTTAATTCCGGATTAATGACTTCTTTTAAAATAATCCTGACATCATCCTCAAAAATCATCGCTACCCCCTTAATCAACCAGTCTCAGGTTGTTGGTTTAAAGAAGTAGGTTTAGTCTAAGGTTTCAGGAAGTTAGTCTTGAAGCCTTAAGACTTATTCCCTACGTCCATACTTACTTCTAGAACTTACAACCTGTAACCAGTCTACGGTTCTATTTAACTCGGTCTAGTATTTCCGGGATGTGTTCTTCCAAACCCAAGGCCATCAGGTGCACGCCGTCAACGTGCGGTTTCATCTGGGAAATCAGCTCACCGGCAATGGCAATACCTTCCTCTAACGGATTAGCCGCCCGGCTTAGGCGTTCAATATACTGGGGAGAGATATTTATCCCCAATTTTTCCTTCATGAAGATCGCGGCCCGGGCTGATTTCAGCAGGAACACCCCGATTAATATTTTTGTGCCGGAATCCCTGGTCCTGGCTAAAAATGTTTCCAATAACTTAAAATCGAAAATCGGCTGGGTCTGGAAAAATTCAGCGCCAGCCGCTATTTTTTTCTCCATCATAGCCAGCTGCAGCTCCAGCGGATCGGCCATCGGGTTAACTACTCCACCTAAGCAGAATCGCGGTAAACCGTCCAGTTTTTTACCGACGAGATCAACACCATTTTCCAACATCCGGGCTGTTGTCAGTAATTGCACCGGATCCAGGTCATACACAGGTTTGGCCTCTTTATGGTCCCCTTGCGTCGGATGATCGCCGCTGAGGATCAAGATATTCTCCACACCCAAGACGCTGGCGCTCAACAGGTCTGATTCCAGGGCGATCCGGTTACGGTCGCGGCAAGTCAACTGCATGATCGGCTCACATCCCTGTTCCTTTAAAAGACGGCAAATCGCCAAAGAACCCAGTCTCATCACTGCCCGCTGGTTATCGGTCACATTAAAACCGTCAATTTCGCCGCGCAACAGTTTAGCCTTCTCCAGCAGCGGCTGAATATTGGTTCCCTTGGGCGGGAATAATTCCGCCGTTATTATAAACTTCTTTGTTTTTAAAACATCCTTAAAAGACAAAATACTATCTCTCCCTTTCTACTCTATCACTTACCACTTTACCACTTATCACTATTTATCTCGTTTTTATCCTCTGCGGCTTAGTGATACTGGCATTACTTTTTATTTTCCTGTACTTCTTAATATTTGCGGTATTTTTCTTCAATTTTTCATAGATCAGGACCCAGACACAATCCTGGTCTGAGTTTACTTCACATTTACCGTTCACGGCCCCGCCACAGGGACCATTGACCAGGGCCTTAGCACAACGGGTCACCGGGCAAAGTCCACCGGTCTCATCGATAATACAGTCACCGCAAAGCGAGCAATACTGGTTGAAATTGCCAAGCCGCTCGATACTACCTAAAAATAAAGTATCCAGTGACGGCACTAGATCCATCTCCGGGCAAACCTGAGCTATTGATTGGACGCCCGCTCCACAGCTTAAAAGCACTAAGCTTTCAGCCGTCCTGGCCTGGTCATTATTCAGCAAGTCTTTCTTGACGATCCTCATATCACAAGGAGTGTCCAGAACTATAGTCCCAGTTACTTGTTTCTGATTTTTAGCTAATTCTTCCGCTAATATTTTGACTTGTTCCTCACCGCCAGTGGCGCATTTAGTGGCACACGCGGCGCAGCCAACGACAAAAATCTTGCTTTTGCCTTTCAATCGTTCCAGTATTTTATTTAATTCTTTCTGTTTGGTTATTATCATTTATTATCCTTGTTTTTCCTATACGCTACACGCTATCCGCTATCCGCCAAAAGAGCTTTAATTACTCTCGCCGCTTCCACTGCATCCTTAGCATAGGCCGCCGCGCCAATACTGGCGGCATATTCCCTCGTCACTACCGCCCCGCCAATTATTGTTTTTACCTTTAACCCAGCTTCTTTTAAAGCACTCATAATGGCCGGCATTTCGACCATGGTTGTAGTCATTAGGGCAGAAAGAGCCACTACCTGGGCTTGATGTTTTTTGACTGCGGCCACAATCTTCTCAGTAGAGACATCCTTACCCAGGTCAATTAGGTTATAGCCATAATTCTGCAGGATCGCAATGACAATATTCTTGCCGATATCATGCACATCGCCCTTGACCGTAGCAAAAACTATCGTGACTTGTTTTTCTGAGCTGGCAGAATCGACCCTGGCTAATTCTTTTTGCAGGCGTTTCATCGCTACCTGGGCGCATTCAGCGGCCAGCATTAACTGCGGCAGAAAATATTCTTTACTCTCATATTTTTTACCGACATCTTCCAACGCCGGAATTATTTCCCGGTCGATAATATCCAGCGGTTTCGTGCCGGTTAGCAGCTGTTCCGTCAGCTGTAATATACCGTCTTTATCCCCATTAATGATCTTTTGTTTCAAACTAGTGTCCAAACCTGCAGGCGCTCCGCCTGTGGGTTTGCCCGCCGAAGCATTAGTGGCGGGCGCAAACTTCGCCAGGTATTTCTGCCCGTTTGTATCCTGACCAGACAGATAAGCGGCAGCCAACAATGTTTCCTGCATTTTTTCATCAAGTGGATTCATGATCACGGCATCTAGTCCGGCAGCGATAGCTATGGCCAGGAAATTAGCATTGACCAAACTCCGGTTGGGCAAGCCATGGGAGACGTTACTGACACCCAGTACGGTTTTGACACCGTATTTCTTCTTAATCTCAGTGACCGCTCGTGTTGTCTCCAATGTTACGCCAGGCTCAGCCGAAAGCGCCAAGGTCAGGCCATCAATAAAAACATCACTGCGGGGAATACCGCAAGCGTCTGTCTCTTTTACTATTTTACCGGCGATCTCCACTCTTTTCTGCCAGGTTTTGGGGATACCTTTTTCATCAATGCATAAACCTATAATCGCGGCGCCATACTGTTTTACCAGCGGCAGTAATTTTTTTAATTTAGCTTTTTCTCCGGTAACAGAGTTAACCAGCGCTTTACCGGGAAAATGTTTTAGCCCCTCTTCGAGTACTTCAGCATTTGGCGAATCCAACACCAGTGGTTTATCAATTTGGGAACTTAAATCAAGAACGAGTTTGCGGATCGATTCTTTTTCATTCGTTCCTGGCACACTGACATTGACATCCAGCAGGTCGCAGCCTGCAGCAACTTGTTTTCTGGCTTCTTCTGAGACCAGGGAAAAGTTTCCAGCCTTAATAGCTTCAGCCAAAGCTTTCCTGGCAGTGGGATTGATCCGTTCGCCAATGATGACCGGATATTCCCCGATCTCCACTGTCTTCGTTCTTGACGCCAAATATGTTTTATTCTCTTTAGATATTTTTCTATACGCTATACGCTTTACGCTACTCGCCAAGGCTTTTATATGTTCCGGCGTCGTCCCGCAACAACCGCCTAGGCATGATACGCCAAGCTTGGCGAAAGCCGCGGCAAACGAAGCGAATTCAGCCGCGCCAAGAGGGAAAACAGTTTTCCCATTCTCCAGCGTCGGTAACCCGGCATTGGGTTGGATGATCACCGGGACTTTGGCCACGGCTGTCATTTTTTCAGCTACTGCTAAAAGCTCCTGAGGCCCGGCGCTGCAATTTGCGCCGATCACCTCAGCGCCTAAAGACTGCATGACAATAGCTGCTGTTTTCGGATCTGTCCCGGTAACGGTCCGTAATTCTTTTTCAAAGGTCATGGAGGCAATTACCGGCAAACCGGCTTTTTTACTGCCAATAATAGCCGCCCGCATTTCCTGCAGGTCAGTCATGGTTTCTATGATCAGGCAATCACAGCCGGCATTTTTTAATAGCCAGGCCTGCTCAGCGAAGAGGTCCACGGCCTCGCTGAATGATATCTTTCCCAGCGGTTCGAGCAGCTCCCCCAGGATGCTGATATCACCTGCTACCAAAACACCTTCTGGTTTAGCCGCTTCCCGGGCGATCTTGACCCCGGCGGAAATTAATTTTTCCTGATCCGCTTCCAGGCCATAACCCTTCAGTTTCAAGCGATTAGCGCCAAAAGTATTAGCAATGATTGCCTGGGCGCCGGCATTGATATAAGCTTGATGGATTTTCTTGATGATCTGCGGATGGGTAAGATTATAAGTCTCGGGACAAACACCTTGAGGCAGGTTTTCTCTCTGGAGCATAGTACCCATTGCCCCGTCGAAAATAATGATCTTTTTCTTTTTAAGCAGATTCTTGAAAGTCATGTCCTTCCTTAGAAAAACAATTACGCGGATTCTAAGAACAGATTACGCGGATTTATTTATACTTACCACGATACCACTTCCTGTCCCCCCTGCCAGTTATGCTTAGCAGAACTAGGGGGATATCACTTACCACTATTTTATGTTATTTACTAACCAGTCCCCAAATACCGGTTACTGTTTTTTGCGGGCTGAGCATATATTGCGAAGCGCTTCTTATGCCCAAAGTTTTTGCCGCTAATAATTCCAAGATGGCCTTATTTGCCTGGAGAGGCCAATCGCCGTATCCCGGGCTGAACCGCGGCGTAGACTGGTATGGTCCAGCTTGCCGGGTAATTGATTCCTGTGCCGCATCGGTCAAAACTTCTACTGCTTCACTGCCAACAGCATCCAGGATCACGGCCCTGGCAGGCTCTCCGGCAGAGAACAAATGACTGATCTCCAGTTCCAGATCCGGGCCGATAGTGGTCACAAAGAGCACTGCCTTTTCGGCATTCTTGAGCAGCCGGGCAATATTCTTATTTTTAATTATCAGATCAGGCAGTTTTACTTTTTTGCCGTCATTAGCCAGAATAGGGAAAATTTTAAACTTTAATCCAGGGGTGACCAGACTACCCCCTGCCGTGATCTGTTCCCGCACCAGCCTGATAATTGAATTATCCGCTTTGGTCCGATCCAGGTCATACTTTAAGTAACGTAAAACCTCTTTTTCCCGGATATTGATCTCTAACTTCAGCGCTTTAGGCATATTACTTTACAGCGGCCCTTTTTTTGGCTTTCCTGGTTTCCCATTCATAGACCAACTGCGTAGCAATAGCGACAGTAGAATAGCTGCCGGCGATAACTCCGATCAACAAGGCCAGGGCAAAATCATGGATCACTTCACCACCCCAGAAGAAAAGAGTCACTAAGACCATGAAAACTGTTAAAGAAGTGATGATGGTCCGGCTCAAGGTTTCATTAAGGCTGATATTGAGCATATCTCTCAAACTCTTACCCCGCAAAAGCCGCATATTCTCCCTGATCCGGTCATAGATGACAATAGTATCGTTGATAGAATACCCGATCAAGGTAAGCAAAGCGGCAATAATAGTTAAAGTGATTTCCTTATTAAGCAGGGAAAAAATACCTAACGTGACAAGCACATCATGGACCAAGGCGACCACTCCGGCCACGCCGTAAACCGGCGACTTAAACCGGAAAGCCACATAGATAATGATCCCGATCCAGGACAGGATAATAGCCCACAGAGCCTGCTCGCTCAATGTTTCCCCGACCTTAGGCCCGACCATCTCTACCCGTTCTACAGTCATCTGGTCCGGTCCCCATTTAGTCTGCAACACTTCTTCCATTTTTTTAGAAACTTCTACCAGGGGTAGAGCTGATTGTTGTATCCTGATAATGACTGAATTCGATCCCATGAATTCCTGGATCTCACTGTTCTTGATATCAGACGCCTCCAGCACAGCACGGATATCCTGGATCGGCACTTTCTGCACGAATTTAACCTGGATCAAAGCGCCACCTGTGAAGTCCACACCAAACCGCAGTCCGCCTTTAACCACCATCGAAGCTATACCAGCGAGGATCAATATTCCGCTGATCGTAAAAAAAATCCACCTCTTGCCAATAAAATCTATTTTCGTTTTATGAAATAATTGCATCTAACCGCTTCCTCCTTTTAATACGATGCATACGGATTATTTCAGATTTACACCGATCAATCCGTTTGCATCCGCGCTTGTAATCTGATTGCATCGTTCTCTAAATACTCAGTTTCTTAATATTCCTGCCAGCTAAAGCATAATCAAATACCAGATGAGTGACGATAATCGCGGTAAACATACTGATCATAATACCTAAAGTCAAAGTAACGGCAAATCCTTTAACCGGACCGGTCCCGAACTGGAACATAAACGCCGCCGCGATTAAAGTAGTCAGGTTGGAATCGACAATAGCGCTCAAGGCTTTGTCATAACCGGAATCAATAGCTACCCGCACGGTTTTGCCTAAATGCAACTCTTCCTTGATCCGTTCAAAGATCAGCACATTAGCATCCACGGCCATACCCAGCGAAAGGATGATACCGGCAATACCAGGCAAAGTCAGAGTGGCATGAAAAGCAGCCATCGCGGCCAATAAGAGCACAAAGTTCAACAATAGCGCGATGTTCGCTACTATCCCGGACAATTTGTAATAAATAAACATGAAAATTAACACTATCAGCAAGCCGATCAGGCTGGCTTTTAATCCAGCTTTTATTGAATCCTGTCCTAAGGACGGCCCGATTGTCCTGTTTTCAATAATGCTGACCGGAGCCGGCAAAGCGCCAGCCCGCAGTACGATCGCCAGGCCGCTGGCATCTTCCATTGTAAAATTACCTTCAATGATGGCATGGCCATCAGGAATACGCGATTTGATCACCGGCGCTGACTGCACAATGCCATCCAGGACTATAGCCAGCCGGCGGTTAATATTATCCCCGGTCAATTTGGCGAAATCCTTAGCTCCCTGCTCGGTAAAATCTATGCCTATATAAGGCATATTATACTGGCCGCCAATCTTTACTTTGGCGTTAGAGAGCGCCGCACCAGTAAGCGAGGCTTCTTTTTTCAATAAGATATGGTCTTCCTGCTGATCTTTGAGGAGTTCATATCCTTCCGGTACTTTGCCCTCGATCGCTTCATTCAATTTACCGGTATCATCTACCAGCTTGAATTCCAGCAAGGCAGTCTTGCCAATAAGATCAATCGCTCTTTGTGTGTCTTTTACTCCCGGCAATTGCACCAGGATCAGATTATCACCCTGCTTTTGGATCAATGGCTCAGCCACACCAAACTGGTCAATACGATTGCGCAGGACTTCTATGGCCCGGTCCATGGCATCAGTTAATGTGGTTCCTTTCGGGATCTTGGTTCTGTCCACTTCCAGGACCAGGTGCATACCGCCCTTCAGGTCCAATCCCAGATTGATGATCTTATTGACTATTTTATCCTGGGTTCTCTCTTTTTCCTCACGTTGTTCTGGCGTATATCTATACCATTTAACTGTTGGATACAAATACCACACTGATAAAGCAAGTACCACTGAAACAATTATCCATTTTATCTGCTTTGCATTCATGTCTGACTGATGTGCTCCTTTCGATTTTACTGCGTAAAAATGATTACACTGATTTTAAAATAAGATTACACAGATTAATTAAATTCAATTTATAATAATTTTTGATCGTTGATCACCAAAGAGAAATTACATTCCAGGAATTTAGCTGCCCGGCGGGAGATCACCATCCGGGACAAAAATATTTCAAAATATTCCATTAACTGCGAAATAGTGGTGTCAATAGTGATTTCCAGGGTAATAACCCTTTTCTCCGCATCAACCCTTAAGAAAGACTTTTCCGCGGCATAATTGACCCGGTCATGGATATCAAACATCACCATGTTCGGATTCCGCACGCGGCTGCGGTGCACATCACTCTTATCAGCCAGGATCAAAGCCGCGGCTACAGCGCTGACTGGATCGCCTATCTCTTCTTCATGATTGCCGATAGCGCCTATTACTTCCGTGATTTCGTCAGGATCCATGTTTAGGTCACGCAAAACCATAATAGCAATGTTAGCCGCAGATATACCGTGATCTTCCCGTCCAATTACATTGCCGATATCATGCAAATAGCCGGCTATGGCCGCTAATTCCGATAGCCGCTCAGTATATTTCAGGTGCGTCAGCACATTCTGGGCAATATTGGAAACCAGGTTCGCATGACGATGGCCATGCTCAGTAAACCCGATCACACCAAGGTAACGGTTAGCGCCTTCCAGCAGGGAGATCACTAAAGGATGCTTTTTCACCGCCGCCAGGTCAGCATTGCTGCTCATCTTACTTCACCACCTCAACTTTATTCTCCTGCTCGAGATCTTGCGGTTTCTTGACATAAGTGATGGCATCCTTGGAAAACGTGATCCGTATTTCCTCGCTCACTTTCAGGTCCACCAGGGTACCCCGTACATTAGAAACTACCCCATGCATCCCGCCGCTGGTGACTACGGCATCTCCTTTTTTCAGTTCAGAAAGCATCTTTTTGCGTTCTTTCATCTGTTTTCTTTGCGGCATCCAGACTACCACATAAAATATCACCACAATGAAAATGATCGGCAATAAATTCATGATTGGATTTGTTGCACCTGCTGTGGGCATTGTTTCCTCCTATTTTAGCGGATAGCGGGTAGCGTTCAGCGTATAGGAAATACCTTAAAACTATCCGCTACACGCTCTACGCTATACGCCGTCCTGTAAATATTTTGCCATAAATTCTTTTTTAGCCTGAGGATAATTATCCTCGGCTATAGCTTGGCGTATATTATTTATTAAGTTTAGCATAAAGTGTACATTATGTAAAGAATTTAATCGTAATCCCAGCAGTTCCTGCGCCCGGGAAAGATGATGCAGGTAAGCCCGGGTATAATTCCGGCAGGTAAAACAACCGCAATTCTCATCTAAAGGCGTAAAATCATTTTTATAACAGGCCTGGGTAATGACCCGTTTGCCGGTGGATGTAAAGACCTGCCCGTTACGCGCATTCCTCGTCGGGACCACGCAATCAAACATATCCACGCCTTTTTCCACATAGTCCCAGAGGTCTTCCGGCAATCCTATTCCCATCAAATAACGCGGCTTCTCCTGTGGTAGTAAGGGTAAAGTTATATCTAATACTTCTACGGCAAGGTTTTTAGGTTCCCCAACGCTGATGCCGCCGATAGCTAAACCATCCAGAGCCAGCTCGCTGGTTCGCTCAGCGCTCTCCTTACGCAGATCCTGATAGAAACTCCCCTGCACGATGCCAAAAAGCATTTGCCTTAAGCCGGTAACAGGGGAGACCTGGTTCAATCTGGCCTGTTCCGCGATCGAACGCTGCAGCCACTCGATAGTCAAATCCAGCGATTCCTTAGCCAGCAGATGATCAGTGGGATACGAAAGGCATTCATCCAACGGCATCATGATATCAGAACCCAGTGTTTTCTGTATCCCTATTACCCGCTCAGGGGTAAGAAAATGGCTGGACCCATCAAGATGCGACTGGAATTTTACTCCTTCACGGGTGATCTTGCGCAAGCCATTCAGGCTAAAGACCTGGTAGCCGCCGCTATCCGTCAGGATCGGCCTGGACCAGTTCATAAACTTATGCAAGCCGCCAGCCTGGGTCATGATCTCTTCTCCTGGCCGCAAATAAAGATGGTAAGCATTGCCCAGAATGATCTCCGCTCCCATCTCTACTACTTCTTCACTGGATAAGGCTTTCACCGAGGCCTGCGTCCCGACCGGCATAAAGACCGGGGTCTTGACCACTCCATGAGGCGTAGTTAATTCTCCCAGCCTGGCTTTCGTATTTTTTTCTGTTTTAATTAAACGAAAAGACATATTGCTCCTTAAAAATATAACCCGCTAAAAGGCGGGTTAAGATATTATAAACATAAACTTGGTAAAATTCAACTAAAATTACAATTTAAAGATAAACGACATCCTCACCATGATAGAGGGACAAAAACAACAGCATATAGTCTCTTAAGTGCCGGGTGAGCAGATAATTGTTCTTAATATGCTCCCGGCCACTTTCTCCTAATTTTTTAGCATAACCAGGATTATTAAGAAGCTGTTTGATAGCAAAAGCAGCGCCCTCAACTGAATGACATAACAAACCGGAATATTTATGCTTGACCTGCAAAGGGATTCCTCCTACATTGGAGGCCACTACTGGCTTCCCCTTCCACAAGGCTTCAGCTACAGTCAGGCCAAACCCTTCTTTAAGGGATTTTTGCAGGATAACCGTAGAAAGCCTTTGTAAAGCATTGACCTCAATATTATTATGCGGCATCATTAAAATATGGATATCCGGATCATCTTTGGCCTTTTCTTTCACTTCTTCAAAAACCTCTACCCCTTCAGGGTCATCACTGGCGGTACCGCCAGCCAGGATCAGCTGGCAGTCGATATATTTTTTTACCAGGCGATAGGCTTCGATCACGCCAACCGGGTCCTTCAGACGGTCAAAACGGGAGATCTGGGTAATGATCGGCTTATCCTGGACAATCCCGTATTTATCCTGTATCGCTTTAATCGTTTCAGCCGGGAGCTCCTTATTCTTGTCACTTAAAGGATCGATCGAAGGCGAGATCAGGAATTGCCTGATCGGCAGAACTGGAGAAAAACTGGGAGCAGAAAAAACAGCCGCATCATACTGGGAAATAAACTCATGCAGGAACCGCCATACTTTCTGATCCGGGCTGGAAACATCTATATGACAGCGCCAGATCCATTTGTTACCGCTTTTCTTTTTAATCAATCCGATCGGCTGGGGATCATGGATGAAGACAATATCGCCATAGATCTTCACTTCTTCCACATTACGCTGGCTGGTTTCCATAAAGACATCAAAATCATGCTGGGTAATATCTTC
The DNA here is from genome assembly GCA_964441745.1 of uncultured Clostridia bacterium. Taxonomy (GTDB): domain Bacteria; phylum CAYTYR01; class UBA6262; order UBA6262; family UBA6262; genus UBA6262. Next base: position 13,689 of record CAYTYR010000004.1, on the reverse strand, counting down.
GGCCCGGCCATGCAGGGCATTATGCATTTTTTTGGTCACATCAAAGAACTCCATGCCTCCCTTGATCAGGTCCCAATGGGCATCAACTCCTAATTCCTGGAGTAAGGGCACCATCTGGTTAAGGATTTCTGCCACGCCTCCGCCCACGGCGGTGGAATTGATAGTCTGCACCACTTTACCCTGGAGTTTTTCAGCCAGGAGCCGCAGGTCATCGATGGTTGATTGTCCAGTAATGGGTATGTAATCTTCTATTTTAGCCATTGCGGTTGATCCTCTTTTCTATGAGCCGGATTATGGCTTCCCGCAGTTCTTCCATGGTATGAGTGTAGGGATCCAGCCGGGATATTTTACCGGCTAATTCTTTTTCCTGGAGCGCATGTTCGAACCAGTTAGAAAAATCATTGTCTTTCTTCCCTAATCTCAGCCTTGATTCAAAAATATGGAAATAGACGGCATCCGTGGTGATTTTGGTCAGAACTTCATTGAACCCGGGAAGGTCATTTACTTCATATTTTGTCGGGACAATAAAACTAACTGATTTGATAAAGTAAAATTCATCCCCGGCGGCGGCAAAACGCTTACTGGCTGAAGGATGTGTTTTAAGATAACTTGCAATGGTTTGGATGATCTTTTCCCTTAACTGCCGGATGGAAGTGAACTGGACCACATCGATACTAGCCAAACTTTCACCCAGCTCTTCCTCCACCAAGATGTTGGATACCCAGTAGGCAAAATCATTGGGCGGCTCAGGAGAAATATGCTGGTGTTGCTGCAGAAAACGATGAGTATGATGATAAATACAGGAACCTGGCACTTCTTTGAGGATATCAACCATTTCCTGCAGGTTACTGGCTTTTAATCCGGTTAGTTCAGTTAAATGGAGCCTGGTCACAAACCTGAATGGTTCAGTCGCTTTCAGTATCTTGTTCATGTCGATACTAATCCTCCAAACTGTTGGCGATCCGGGTTAATACTTTACTGACTTCAGCAGGACTCTGAAGATAATATTCAGCGGCAGATCTCTTTCCCTTGCCTACTATTATAGCATAGGCCTGGCCTTTTAATACTTTAAAAACTTCTTCATCAGTACGATCATCGCCGAAATAGAAAACCGCAGTTTTGTTCTCTTTCCAGGCTGTTGCCGGCAGCAGCCATTTGGCAAAATCACCTTTACCCCATTTTACGGGAGGCCGGATCTCCAGCACCATCTTACCTGCAGTCACCATCACTTGCCTGCGGTCTTGATATGGTTTTATCAGTTTTTTGAAAATAGTCTTAACATTACGCCGCTGCCTCCCGGCAACCAGCCGGTAATGCAAAGAAATGGTTACCTTTTTATTCTCAATTAAAACACCTTTGATTCCTTTCAACCGCCGGGTTAAGCCAGCCTGGATTTGTCTCACCAGCTCCGGGAAAGCCCGGTCCTGGCTGAATTCTAAACGCCGGCCGCGGTAATCCACTTCGAGGCCGTGATTACCAGCATAAATTATTCCAGGGATCTTAACCATTTTTTTAATATTATCCAAAGACCGGCCGCTGATGATCGCCAATTCGCACTGGGGGTGATTTGCCAACTTTTTTAACAAAGTTCTGGTTCCCGGTGACAGCGCTGCCAGCTCTGGTTTGGGAGCGATGGGCGCGATCGTCCCGTCATAGTCTAATAAAAGATATATTTTCCTGCCCCGGATCCGGGCATAAACCTTTTCCTGCTGGGCCAGAAAATATTTCATTTTGTTTCCTTTTTCAGCGCAGTTAGCTCACTGATTATAGTGCCGGCCCACTTATAGACATTATTTTCCTGCACCACTTTGCGCATTAATCCCATCCGCCGGGTTTGTTCTTCCTTAGGCATTTCAATAGCCTGCCTGATAGCTGCGGCAAATTCTTCTATGGAATAAGGATTGATCTGGATCGCCTGGTCCAGTTCTTTGGCGGCCCCGGTAAAACGGCTCAGGATCAGGCTTCCCTGCAGATCATCCTTTGCCGCTACGTATTCTTTGGCTACCAGGTTCATGCCATCATGAAGCGAACTGACCACACAAAAATCCGCTAATTTATAATAAGGCAGTATCTCTTCCGGGGAAAAGTGCCGTTTCAGGTAAATGATCGGCGCCCAGCTGGTATCTGAATATTTCCAGTTGATTTTTTCCACCAGCTCATCTATTTCTCCCATCAGGTCATGATACCTTTTGATATGACTGCGGCTGGGAGCGGCCAATTGTACAAAGACAACTTTGCCCTTGTAGTGAGGATTCCTTTCAAAAAACCGGTCAATAGCCTGGATCCTTTCCAACAAGCCTTTGGTATAATCGATTCTTTCCACGCCCAGTCCAATAATTTTACCGGATAGTTCAAGATCAATCTTTATTTTCGCGATCTGCTGGCTCAGCTCTTCCACCTTATCTTTGTTGCCTGCGTCAGCTACGCTGATCGGGAATGGCTTGATCACTGTTTCCCGGCCAGCCCGGACAATACTGAATTTTTCAGTATCTACCCGTGATTCAATCAAGCGGTTAGCAGTATCCAGGAAATTATTACAATGCACCTGCACATGGAAACCGATCAGATCACACCCCAGCATACCATCCAGTATTTCCCGGTAATACGGGCAAATGGAAAAAACTTCCGGGTTAGGCCAGGGGATATGCCAGAATAAAGCTACGGTGGCATCAGGACGGCTTTCCTTGATCATCAAAGGGAGCAAGGTAAAGTGATAATCCTGAATAAAAATTAAAGGGTTTTTAGCCGGCAACTCCTCCAGGATCGAATCAGCAAATTTCTGATTGACCCGCTGGTACATTTTCCAGTCTTCTTCCCTGAATACCGGCCGGGTATGAGTCACATGGCAAAGAGGCCATAATCCTTCATTGGCAAAACCATAATAATAGCCTTCTTCTTCCGCCTTACTGAGCCACACTCTTTTCAAGATATAGCGGTTATCATCAGGGGGGACTCCCAACTTATTTTTGGAATTAACAAATTTCTTATCGGCATTACCGCTGCCATGAGCGACCCAGGTGCCGCCGCAAGCCCTTAATACCGGATCTAAAGCAGTCACTACCCCGCTGGCGGGGCGGGTCCATTTAGCTTTGCCAGTGATCTCATCAAGAACATGCATATATGGTTCCCTGTTGGAGACTACATACAAAGCATTTTCTCCCAGCTTGGCCAGGACCAGGTCCCGTAATTTGGTTTCCGTCCAATGATCATCAATTTTTAATCTAACCTGAGCCTCCCCGGATATAGTTTTTCTGGCTACCCGCAGGCTTAAGGCTACCTGTTCAACTTCATTTGCTAACTTACCCAGCTCTCCTTTATCTTTGATCGGATGCTGTTCATCTGTTTCCCCTTGTTGGAAGAGATGGAACCATTCGGTCAGTCTTTTTACCGGCAGGACAAATATCTGCCGCTGGATCAGCAAAACGATAATGATAATCAACAAAACAATAATACTTAAGGTAATACTAATATTCTTCCAAAGCACCGTTAAACGAGTATAGACATAGGAAGTATCATAGATCAGCTCAACGACTCCGATTACTTTCTCATTGTCATCAAGCACTGGTATGGCATAACTGTAAACAGACAAGTCTTTAAATTTTTGCATGCCGGCTTCCAGCTGTTTATTTTCAATGACCTGATTTAAATAGCTCTTATCTTTTTCCTGCCACTCAGAGATACGTTCAGTTATAGCTAATATCCTGGCATCTTTATCATATAGCACGCAGCCTTGGAGCCGTTCTCTTTTTTGGAATCCGTCAACTAGCCGGCGCGCGGACTTTTTATCGTTATTCTTGATAATATACTGGGCCGATACCTCAGTGGTCTCAGCAACAGATTTAGCTTTGCGGTATAGCTCGTCCATCAATTTTTCCTGCTCTATCTTCACCTGGACTATGCCGAAAACGGTAAAAACCGCTGCCACAATGATTAAAATAGGCAATAAAAACAACAAAATCCTTTTCATTACTCCTCCATAAAAGCAAGAACCGCTATCTAGATTAACCTCTAGACGGCGGCCCGACCATCATCTCTATATCCTCCGGATTTGCTCCGGACCCTGAATTGCGGTATATTGCATTCTTTTTTTTATAGTATCATAAAAAGATAATAAAAAGCAATATACAATATTATTTCCCTTACCTTCACTCTACCACTCGATCACTTTACCACTATCTAATAAACATGGCGTCGCCATAGGAGAAGAAGCGGTATTTCTCTTCTATCGCTATTTGATACGCCTTCTTAATCGTTTCCGCTCCGGCAAATGCAGACACCAGCATCAAGAGTGTTGATTTTGGTAAATGGAAATTAGTGATCAGCTTCTTAACTATCTTGAATTCATATCCAGGATAAATAAAGATCTCCGTACTATTATTACCACCGGCCACAAACCAGGTTCCGTCTCTTTCCATGGCGGCACTTTCCAGCGCTCGCACTGTTGTCGTTCCCACTGATACTATATTCTGGCCATCCTTAATTGCCTGGTTGATCGCCCGGGCCGAATCTTCCGGTATTTCATAAAATTCAGTTTCCATTTTGTGCTGGGTAAGATCCTCTGTCCGTACCGGCATAAAGGTCCCCATGCCGACATAAAGGGTGATGGGTACGATTTTTATTCCTTTAGACTTGATCGTTTCCAATAATGACGGGGTAAAATGCAACCCCGCCGTGGGAGCGGCTACCGCCCCTTCTTTTTGCGCGTAAATAGTTTGATACCTGTCTTTATCTTCTTCCCCAGCCACACGTTTGATATAAGGCGGCAGAGGCATCTTCCCTATCCTGGCCAGGATATTATGGAAATCGGGCGTATTAAAAAACAAGATCACCTTGCCTTCAGCGCCTTTTTCCTTGATCTCTGCTTCCAGGGTTTCATCTTTAAAATAAATCTTATCTTTTGGCTTAAATTTGCGCGCATTAGTGACCAATGCTTCCCAGAGACGGGCATTAGCGCCTATTTTCCTGAGCAGCAATATTTCTACTTTGCCTCCGGTTTTTTTATAGCCATAAAGCCGCGCCGGAATGACCCGGGCATTATTGATAACCAAGATGTCATTCTGGCCCAAATGATCAATGATCCGGTCAAATTTGGAATGCTCAATATTTTCAGAACTCTTATTTACGATCAGTAATTGGGATTGGTCGCGTTCTTTGGCAGGAGTCTGAGCAATAAGTTCTGGCGGAAGATTATAATCAAAATCAGACAAATGTAAGTTCATAAATATGCTAAGGCAAAAAGCCTAGAGCCTTTCTTAGATTCTGTGAAACGAGGCGAAAAAGGTGAATATTTTTTCTTATTAAAAAGTGAACACATTTTTCGCCGCAGTTCAGAAGATATGAAAGGTTCTAGGCGACTAATAGGCCCACGGTTTGATCTCAGTCCCAGGATAGTAAAATTGCAGGATTTGCCGATAGTTATAACCTTTTTCCGCCATGCCTCTTGCGCCTTCCTGGCACATACCGACACCATGTCCCCAGCCAGTACCTTCAAAGATATAGGCGTCTTTTTCCTTTTTTATCTTAAACATAGCGCTGCGGATAACATCCGGCCCAAGAGTTAAACGAAACTTATTAGCTTTAAGCAGGATCTTCCCATCTTTATGGGTGATTTTTATTTCTATGACCCGCCCAGATGAGCTTTTGTCATTAATTTTAATATTGGTAATTTTCCCAATGCTTAAACCTGAGGCTGAGAGGATTGATTCAATCTTGGTACGTTCAAACCTGGCTGACCAGTTATAGTGGGGCGCTTTTTTGCAATACGTGCATTTTTTTATCGGCAGGTATTTTATCTTATTCAGGCCCTCCCAGACATTGCGCGGATCTTCGGTATACCCACCGCAAAAACCATGATACGGGGTGGAGATCAACTCTGAATTATAAGTAAGGATCTCCCCGGTAGTACTATCAACCAGGGCATTAGAGACCGGATCTTCGCTTTCCAGTCCGCCATAAACTTGGCAGCAAGTGGTATTACAAAGGTCATATCCTTCTTTAGCGTGTTTCCCGAAATTCTTTAAGGCATAAGTCCTGGCGGCTACTATCTGCGCCTTGATCGCTTCTTCCGGCCATTTCGGGGAAATTTCATGCTTGATAATGCCATATAGGTATTCATCCAGCGGCAGAATTTCCACTACCGCAAAAGACTTTGGCGCATTATTTATTATTTCCAGGGTTCCGCGGTATTTCCGGCCATTGATCAATACCCGGTTGTCTTCAGTGCGTAATGAAACCCGATCGCTGCTGACTTTTTTGGTATCCACATATAAACTGTTATTCTTGATCTTTATGGTAATGGGATGATTATAATAGCTAATATTACCGGTCTTAGAAAAAACTACTTCAAAAAGTCCTTTTGAGCCGACAGTAGCTTCGGTTACATTACGCAGAATACCGACATGAATGATCGGCTGAGCCGCTATAGCAATATTGGTGGTCAAGATTAAGAATATAAAAAGCAATACTATTTTTTTCAATTTACTTTACCCCTTTACCACTTTTATCTCTGTGTTTACTTACCACTTGCTGTTCTTCCCGCTATTCTCCTACCACTTTACCACTTATCACTGTCTTATAACAATTCTTCCTGCCTGCCTGTTGCTGTGGGGATAAGACGCAAGTGTTTATAGGCATTCTCAGTCACCAGCCGGCCGCGCGCGGTGCGCGATAAAAAACCAGCCTGGATCAGGAACGGTTCATATACATCAGTGATCGTATCAACCTCTTCATTCACGGCAATGGCAATGGTTTCAATACCCACCGGGCCGCCAGAAAATTTACTAATGATCGTTTCCAGTATCCGCCGGTCCATTTCATCCAGACCCGCGCCATCGATAGCCAGCATATCCAGCGCCTGATTAGCGATATCTTCGGTAATAACACCCTGTCCCTTGACCTGGGCAAAATCCCGCACTCGTTTAAGCAACCGGTTGATGATCCGGGGAGTACCGCGCGAACGCTTGGCCATCTCTGAGGCTCCTCCCTGGTCAATGGCAATATTCAATATTTTAGCGGAACGGAAAACTATTTTTTCCAGCTCAGCTAAACTATAGAAATTCAAATGGCCGATAATTCCAAAACGGTCACGCAAAGGGCTGGTTAGCAATCCTGCCCGGGTAGTAGCCCCGACCAATGTAAAGTGCGGCAGGTCCAGTTTGATCGAACGGGCACTTGGCCCTTCCCCGATCACAATATCCAGTTTGAATTCTTCCATGGCCGGATATAACGCTTCTTCCACCAGGCGGTTCAGCCGGTGGATCTCATCGATGAAAAAAACGTCGCCGTCTTTCAAGTCAGTTAACAATGCGGCCAGGTCACCGACCCGCTCCAGCACTGGGCCACTGGTTGCCCGGATACCCATACCCATCTCATTGGCGATGATATGGGAAAGAGTTGTTTTGCCCAATCCCGGCGGGCTGTAAAACAAGCAATGATCTAATGGTTCTTGCCGCTGTTTAGCTGCATCTATAAAGATCTGGAGGTTTTCTTTTAATTTATCCTGGCCGACGAATTCAACCAGTTTTTGCGGGCGCAGGGAAACATCCGATTTTAAATCTTCGTTGTTATTTTCCGGTGAAGTCAATTTTTCCTGCATCTAGTGTCCTGTCTCTGAAATCTCTTTACCTTATCCCCGCATTAATTTTAATGAGTGCTTGATCAAATCCGCTACTTGGGCCTCGGGTTTATCCTGCGCCGCCTGTTCCACCGCTTCCCGCGCCTTGCCCTGGGAAAAGCCCATGGCCATCAATCCAGCGACAGCATCATTGATCTCTTGCATATCTTGCAGGTCTGACCGTTCTTTATCCGGGGAAACGCCGCTCATCTGCCCGATCTTGTCTTTTAATCCGAGAATGAGCTTGTCCGCAGTTTTCTTAGTCAGGTTAAACACTCCCACCAGGGTCTTGACATCCCGGTCCCTGATCGCTTTATTAAAGAGCAGAAAAGACTTGCTGGCTTTTGACAATATTTCCAAAGCTCCCTTGGCGCCAACCTTGGAGATGCTTTTCAGGAGCAGGAAAACTTCTTTTTCTTCGGCGGTCAGGAATCCGTATAAAGTAGTGCCAGAGCCATACATTCCGGTAGATTCACAGATAAATAGCTTAACCGGCAAATTCAAGGGCGGTAATTTTTCAAAAGTACTGGCGGGGATATTAATTTCATAACCCAAGCCAGCTGCTTCAATAACTACTTTATCAACATTCCTGGCAAGAAGATTTCCATGAATATGATAGATCATTTAAAGTCCTGTCTTCTGGTGATATTTGGCATTGGAAATATGGGTGAAAGCTACAGCCAGAGCATCAGCTACATCATCTGGCTTGGGGATTTCTTTTAAGCCCAGCACTACCTTGATCATTTTTTGCATTTGGGATTTCTCCGCCCGGCCATACCCGACCAGGGATTGCTTTACTTGTAAAGGAGTATATTCATAGATCTCGAGATCTTCTTCAATAGCCGTCAACAGAATCACGCCACGGGCATGCCCCACGCTAATAGCTGTTTTTACATTCTTGGCAAAGAATAATTCTTCAACAGCGGCTGCTTCTGGCTGGTATTGCCTGATAATCTTTTGGAGTTCCCGGTGGATTATTTCCAATCTTTCCGGAAAAGGTGTCGTGCTTTTGGTAATTATTGCCCCGTAACCGCGAACTGCCAACCGCGAACTGCCAACTGTTTCTAAAACGCCCCACCCTGTGGTTGCTGTCCCCGGATCAACACCTAATACGATCATGGAAAACCTCACGAGTTAGCGGATAGCGGGTAGCGTTTAGCGTATAGGAAGTACCTTAAACTATCCGCTACACGCTTTACGCTATACGCTGTATTTATTTATGTCAAGTTTGAAATCCGTTCCATTTCTTCCTTGGAAATATCCACATTGGAATGGACATTTTTAGTATCATCATGTTCTTCCATTCCCTCTACCAGGGCCATCATCTGTTCTGCTTCGCGGCCGCTCAACTTAACATAGGTTTGGGGGATTAAAGTCACTTCGGCAAAAGTATAGGCTACTTTTTTATCATCAAGATTCTTCTTCACCTCGGCAAAAGCTGCCGGGTCAGTAGTGATTTCGTATATTTCTTCATCATCGCTGGCAATATCAGAAGCGCCGGCTTCTAAAGCGATATCCATTAATTCCTCTTCCTTATAATTCTTCTTGGGGACTTCAATTAAACCCTTCTTCTTAAACATCCAGCCGACACAGCCGCCTTCGCCCATATTCCCGCCGTGCTGGGAGAAGATCTTCCTGATCTCATTGGACGTGCGGTTCTTATTTTCAGTGGTGGCTTCGACAATTATGGCCACTCCACCCGGGCCATATCCTTCGTAAGTACATTCTTCATAAACCACACCAGGCAATTCACCCGTACCTCTCTGGATCGCCTTTTTGATATTGTCCTGGGGCATATTAGCTGCCTTGGCATCTTCGATCGCCTTCCTTAAACTGGCATTTCCTGCCGGGTCACCACCGCCGGCTTTAGCCGCCATGGTGAGCTCCCGAATAATCCGCGTAAAAACTTTTCCTTTTTTGGCGTCAGTAGCAGCTTTTTTATGCTTGATACTGGCCCATTTTGAATGACCTGACATTATCGTTCTCCTTTATTGAATTATAGTTATGCAATTAGTTATTTTAGCACAATTTTTATATCCTGTAAAGTGAAATCCGCCGAAGCACAGGAATGTGCGTAGGCGGACAAAATAGGAGTGATTGCTCACTCCTATTCCTTGCCTTTGCCATACGCTATAAGCTATATGCCATAAGCGTTCTTACTATTTAGTTCCTTCTTCCCGGTGCTTCTTATAGGTCTCGATCAGGGGTACCGCTAACTGCGAAGGCAGTTCTTCATAATGGTCAAATTTCATATTGAATGTACCGCTGCCGTGCGTGGATGAACGCAGGCTGGTAGCATATTCATGCATTTCCGAAAGTGGCACTAAAGCTTTAACTACGGTTTCCCGGCCTTCCTTATCCATACCCAGTACCCGGCCGCGGCGCGAATTAAGATCGCCCATTACCGTCCCGGTAAACTCTTCTGGTGTATAGATCTCCGCGCTCATGATCGGCTCCAGCAAATAAGGCCTGGCATCTTCCACTGCCTTGTGTATAGCCATACTGCCAGCGATCTTAAAAGCCATATCGCTTGAGTCCACATCATGATAAGAGCCATCAAATAAAATTACCCGTATATCGACCACAGGATAGCCGGCCAAAATACCCATATCCATGGTCTCTTTAATCCCTTTTTCCACTGCCGGGATATAATTCTTGGGGATAGCCCCGCCGACGATCTTATTGACGAATTCAAAACCCTTGCTTCTTTCCATCGGCTCTGCCTTGATCCAGACATCACCATATTGGCCGTGGCCGCCAGATTGTTTCTTATGCTTGCCCTGTACTTCCACTTTGGCGCGGATAGTTTCCCGGTATGGCACTTTTGGTTTTTTCAATTCCATGGTCACGCCGTAGCGGCTTTTCAGGCGGCTGGATAACACTTCCAGCTGCAAACTGCCTATTCCGGACAGGATACTTTCATGGGTCTCTGGATTCAGGCCATACCTTATGGTCGGATCCTCTTTCATCAAAATATGAATGGCATGCCCTATCTTTTCAGTTTCTTCTTTGCTCTTACCGAACACTGCCATATCCATCAGCGTATGCGGAAAATTAATGGGTTCTATCGTCACTTCATGTTTTGGATCGCACAAAGTATCATTGGTTGCGCTATTTTTTAATTTTACTACCGCGCCGATATCGCCAGCCGCCAATCCTTCCACATCTTTCCGGTTCTTACCCAGCGCCACTGAAATCTGCCCCAACCTCTCATTGGCACGTTTATGGCTATTCAACAAGTCAAGTCCGGGAACAACTGTCCCTGAATAAACTTTCAAATAAGCTATTTCTCCCATATGTGGTTCAATATGTGTCTTAAAAATAAGCGCGGAAACCGGGTCGGCGGGCTTAATTTGAGGATTTTTAGCCGGAGACGGCAAATATTCCACAATAAAATCCAGCAGTTGATTCACGCCGATATTATTAGTAGCAGAGCCGAAAAGAACAGGGACAAGCTTTTTTTCCATCATGCCTTGCTGCAGGCCATTGACTATTTCTTCCCTGGTCAGCTCTTTGCCTTCAAGGTATTCTTCAATCATCTTTTCATCCAGCGAGGCAATAGCCTCAGTTAATTTATCATGATATTCTTCAGCTTGCGCTTTCATTTCAGCCGGGACATCATTCAATTTTAACAGTCCTATCACCTCTTTGAATGTGCCGGAAATACCGACGGGAAGCTGAATAGGTACAAAATTACTTTCGAGCTTTGTACTCAAAGTGGACAGCACTTTCTCTACCGAAGCATTCTCCTTATCCATCCGGTTGACGAAGATAATACGCGGCAAATTGTTCGCTTCGGCATATTTCCAAACCTTTTCCGTGCCAACATCACAGCCATTGACCGCATCCACCACCACAATTGCCGCTTCCGCCGCCTTTAGGCCGCTCATCACCTCGCCGACAAAATCCGCGTAACCGGGAGTATCGATAATATTTATTTTGGTGTCTTTATATTCGCAATAGGATAACGACAGGTTAATGGAAATCTTGCGGTTGATCTCATCTTCGCGGAAATCGCTGACCGTATTCCCTTCAATGATCTTGCCCAACCGGTCAGTCATCTTGCAGTTTGCAAGCATGGCTTCGTTCAGGCTGGTTTTGCCGACCGTGCCATGCCCGGTTAGGACCACGTTACGGATGTTCCCTGCCTCATACTTTTTCATTAGAAGCCTCCTTTGATTACACCGATTACAGAAGAAGATTACACCGATTAGAGCAAATATTTTTTGGCTTGAATCCCTGCCTGCCGGCAGGCAGGTGTGTCAATCTCTTTATATAATCTGTGTAATCGTTCCTAAATAAAAAAAGGCATTGTTATTTAAAATAACAATGCCTTTATATATTCCTGGTTTTAGCTTCAGGTACAATCATAGATAAACAAGGTCCTTTATAGTATCCATATTTATCAGTATTTTTAAATTATTCCCGTTTGGGTCGGCCGGTATCATGACAAACCGCTTTTTCTGGGAAGGATTATTGACTGAATAACCGACGATCTTTTCGCCGTCATGAAATTCTATGGACAATTTTTTCCCATATACGGTCTTGCCCGGCTCAAATTCCTTTTTTTCTTTATAAAGGCTGTTTCCTTCATGATCACGCACAAAGAAAATAGCTTTAACTAGGTCTATATTTACGCGATCAACCTGTTTTTTCCCAGCATCATCCGTGACCAATAAATGCATCATCGGCGATTCACTGGTATAATCATAGGTTGTTCCCTTTTTGATCTCTTTGGTCAAAAAGTGCGCTACGACCTTATGCTCCAAATACATCCACTCCTTGAAGAATTATAAACCTGGCGATGTCCTACTCTCCCATACAGTTACCCATATGATACCATCGGGGCTGGAGGGCTTAACTTCCGTGTTCGGGATGGGAACGGGTGTGACCCCTCCGCTATAATCACCAAGAAAATCTTCGTCTAATTACCGTGGCTTGGATATAATTATGCTTTATAGAGTTTGAATATAATTTATTTAATATGTATAAAAAGAACATCTTTGTGCACTTAAGCCAATAGAAAACAAAATCAATAAATATGGTCAAGCCGCACGACCTATTAGTATTAGTAAGCTTTACCCAGCACCACTTTCTATCATTAACTATTATTTAATAACAGAAAGTGGTGCTGGGCTTACACGCCTTACGGCGCTTACACTTCTAACCTATCAACCTAGTAGTCTACTAGTGGTCTTTAGGGGACTTATGTCCCGGGATATCTAATCTTGAGGCGAGTTTCACGCTTAGATGCTTTCAGCGTTTATCTCTTCCAGACGTAGCTACCCAGCCAATGCTCCTGGCGGAACAGCTGGTACACCAGCGGTCTGTCCATTCCGGTCCTCTCGTACTAGGAACAGCTCCTCTCAAATATCCTCCGCCCGCAGTAGATAGGGACCATACTGTCTCACGACGTATTGAACCCAGCTCACGTACCGCTTTAATTGGCGAACAGCCAAACCCTTGGGACCTTCTCCAGCCCCAGGATGCGATGAGCCGACATCGAGGTGCCAAACCGGGTCGTCGATGTGAACTCTTGGACCCGATCAGCCTGTTATCCCCGGGGTAGCTTTTATCCGTTGAGCGACGGCAATTCCACTTTCAACCGCCGGATCACTAAGCCCTGCTTTCGCACCTGTTTGACCTGTCTGTCTCACAGTTAAGCTTCCTTATGCCTTTACACTCGAGGCGCGATTTCTAACCGCGCTGAGGAAACCTTTGGGCGCCTCCGTTACATTTTAGGAGGCAACCGCCCCAGTTAAACTGCCCACCTAACACTGTTTTCCTGCCGGATTACGGCAAGGAGTTAGGACCCTAGAATCATAAGGGTGGTATTCCAAGGATGGCTCCACGCCAACTAGCGCCAGCGCTTCAAAGCCTCCCACCTATCCTCTACAAACAATTCCAAAATCCAATATTAGGATACAGTAAAGCTCCACGGGGTCTTTCCGTCTACCTGCGGGTAACCGGCGTCTTCACCGGTATCACAATTTCGCCGAGTCTCTCGTTGAGACAGCGCTCTGATCGTTACGCCATTCGTGCAGGTCGGAACTTACCCGACAAGGAATTTCGCTACC
>CAYTYR010000003.1:0-121858 GCA_964441745.1 uncultured Clostridia bacterium | reverse complement strand
AGATAAAAATCAAGAAAACCTGCGTATTAAAACGATGAAGGACGATGAAGACGGAATTAAAGCGGGGAGACATTAGCGGCCTTAAATTTAGCTTGACAAAATACAGTTTGTATGATAATGTTACATTGTGAAAATGAAAACCGAATATGCCTATTTATCTGCTCCCGGGAGGTCTCTCCGTGGCTTTCCTCCTTTAGGGAGCAGATTTTTTTATTAGGGTCCTGCTACCTATAAAACTCTTGCAAATAATTTCAGATCGTTGTAAAATGACTACATTATGAAAAATGTTTATGTTGTGCTGGGATTTCATGCCCACGAAGCCAGCAAGGAAATAGGGAACCAAATCTTGCAGGAAGCAGTAGATCCTGATATTAAAAAACTGCTCCCTTTTGATAATGTCTTAGCAAAAAATGCCCCGCTGGTGCGGGACACCTTCCTGGCCTTGATCCAACTTTCTAAAAACCTCAATATTCCCATCTGTCTGGCTGCCTCTAATGAAATCCTGAGCCAACTGCGCAATATCGCCCCGGAAACGTTTACCAAATTACGCGAAGCTTACCAGGAGCGGTCTATTTATCCTATCCTGAATTTTGCTTATGAAGCGCATATCCTCCTGACCAGTCCGGAAGAGGTCGCCGACGAAGTACGCATGAATACTGAATTTATTGAGGATGTATTGGAAATTACCCTGGCTCGTTATATCAAGCATAAAGGGGTCTTCCCGCCGGAGTGTTCTATAGACGGTAAAAAAACCGATGCGTTTGCCCAGGCTGGCCTGGAATATGTTCTGGCCCCGCATTTGGAAGACCAGTTCTTTAATTTTACGGTGACGCCGCCGGGTAAGGTTGAATTTACACCGCTGCAATTTGAAAACGGCGTAGTAGTTTTTCCCCGGAACCATAAGGCTTCAGAGGGATTATGGCAAGTATTGACCAGGTTAAAACCGAAATGGGCAGCCCAGCAGGGATATCTGCTGGGCGAATACCCGGTTTTCACTGAAGAATACACTACCGGCCAGTATCTTAAATTCCCACTCAGCCTGCAGGAAGCGATTGACGAATATACGAATATATTGCGGCAAGTAATTACAGATGTACCGGATAATGGCGTGATCTTTTCCATGCAGAAGCTGGATATGCTGAATTTTGGTGAATGGGCTTTGGGTATTATCGGCGCCGCCTGGATGAATGTCATGGCTGATAATGTCGCCCAGATCCGGTTTGTCACCCCGGATACGATTTTAGATGAAAAGCCCAAATCTTCCTTTCCCCGGATCAAGTTTGATGAGATCAGCTGGTTCCCGGAGAACCGGGTGATCGTCAATATTGACGGGCAGTATCCGCCGTTGGGCATAGCCGAATACAATGGCTATAAGGTGGGAGAGAAACTTTGGAAAAGATGGCCTTTTATCTTCTGGGAACCAGGCCGGCAATTAACCACGATCATTCATTCTTTATATAATTCATACGGCCATAAAGCCACTTCCAAGCTCAAAGTCAGGGAAATGCTGCAGCAGAATTTAATGCAAGTGGATCTGGAAGAACAATATGCCTTGCATTTACGGATGATCAAAAGAGCCAGTAACTGGGTCTCTTCACTGGAAGAAGATTCACTGCGGGAAGTTTTCCTGCACGCGTATTATGTTTTACGGCGCATGTCGGTGGCGCATCTTGACCCGGCCAGGTTCCAGCGTATTTCTGATGAAACCTTAACCGGTTTGGATGCTACCTTGGATATTCTGCTGGGGCAGAGGATCTTACTGTTACAATCGAATATTAAAAAAATGGAACAAACTAAGATGGTCTCCTATCCTCTGGCTTATACCTATTTAAGCGGGGCCGCGATCTGGAAAGACAAAGCCTCATTTGCCCTGAGAAATGCCCAAAACCTTAACCGCTCCGGTAAAAATGTCCAGGAGCTGGTAGTCCATCTTTGCGAATGCTGCAAAGATGTTTGCCTGTGTCTGAATAATATCAAACATACGCACAAGGACCTGCCGGAAAAAGAGTATGTCTATACGGAAATGTATAAGCAGCTATATAAAACATTCCCGCCAAAACTGCATTCCTCCCTGGATATGTTATTGTATAAATAAATAGCTGGCAGTGCAGAAGGATTGACAATCAATTATGAGCCAACCAAATAAGCCTCCGATATCTATTGAGCTGATCAGTGACCTGTTAATGAACCTGCAAACCGCGCTAAAATCATTTCGTTTGTATCCCCTGCAACATCCCCTCCTGATGAGTTCTGTCGATAAGCTTAAACAAGCCATCAACCAGTTTTTTACTACTGTTGACACTCTGCGTTTTCGCCTGAAAAGGCAGTATATTTTTGTCGGCGGTCAGCCGCTGAATAAGGGTGACGAAGTATTAGAGAATCTATCCATGCAAATCTACCGCCTGGGCATCAGGGAGCTGACATTCAATAAGGGCTTAGCTGATGATGAGCTGGTCAAATTCCTGCAATTTCTTAGTACCGATCCTGCCCAAATCGTGGAAAAAGAAGGCGGAGAAACGTTTTGGGAAGCGGCGCAGTTTACCTCGATCAAGATCAATGAAACCTTGCGGCGGGAGATCTTTCGTATTCAGGGGTTTGAAAAAACCACGGAGCAGGAATCTGAGCCCGGCGAAAATTTGGGCGCGGTAATCCTGCTGGCTGATTTTTTAGGCGGTCAGGAGAAGACCCCATCCTGCGCCGCCTTCCAGTTATTAGGAACGTTAATGTCTAAGCCAGCCCGCCTGGGTGAGATGCTGTCAGCCTTAGCTCGTGCCGAAGGCAGCGAGCCGGGAGGAGCAGCAGAAAAGGATTATATCATCAAGGCTTTTGGCAAACTGGTATCCTTGGCGCAGCAGCAGCCTATCGACCAGCAAAAAAATCTTTATCAGCAATTAGCCAAAGGTCTCGGGGCTTTTGCGCCGGAGATCAAACAAGCCCTGCTTGAACATATATCTGCCTCTGCCAAAAATGATCCTGCCTATAGTCAGTTACTGGGAGAGATGCCAACCAATGACCTGACCCAGCTGCTGCAGGGACAAATGAATTCAGGCGCCAGCCAGGCAGAGATCACCGCGCTGGTTAACGGGTTGCCGATGAGCAATCAAAGCAAAAGCTCACTTTTTAAAGAATTAAAAATTGCGGATCACTTGGCTGTTGACGAAAAATCAGCATTGCAAAAACCACAGCAACAGGTAGCTCTTAGTCCGGCTGAAATTACGGAAATACAGTATCAAGTACCGCCGGACATTAATAATATATTGGCAGACTTAAGTTATTATACAGAACAGGAACTTAACGAAATTGTTAAACTTTCCCAGATCAATACCCCGTCTCAAAAGGAAGAGGCCTTCCTGCAGGTGATGACGGAATTACTGATGATCGAACATACCCCGGAGAAAAATAAGGTCTTGGCTCAAACGTATGAAAACAGGGTCAGGATCTATCTGGATAATAGCATTATTGATTGGGCCCTAAAGTATTTTAAAGCCGTCAGAGATATAGCCGGAGACCCTTCTGTTCATGCTGAGAGCCGGAAGTCCGCCCAGCAACTATTAATTAACCTGGGCACCAGGGAAATAGCCCAAAAACTGGTTGACACTGTCAGAAATATTGAAAAGGATGATGTCAAGCATGTCCTGATACAGGAGTATCTGACCAGCTTGCCGGGTGATAGTACGCCCTTCCTGATAGAATTATTGGGAGAAGAAGAAACGCTGACGATCAGAAGATTATTGTGCCAGGTAATCAGTGAAGTTAGTAAAGACAATCTGGAATATTTATGGGATAAATTAGCTGATCCTAACTGGCATCTGGTTCGTAATATTGTACTTATTTTAGGACTGATTAATAACGACCGCAGCCTCAGTCGGCTTGGCGATCTGTTAAAACACGATAATGCCCGGGTCCGGGTGGAAGTGATTAAAAGCCTGGGATTAAGCGGTAATCCCAGGATTTTTGATTACTTGGTGCAAGGACTCAATGATAAAGATGAGCAAGTGAAGATTGTGGCTATTGAGTGGTTGGGCAATATGCAGAACCAGCGGGCGATCCCGGTCCTTTTGCAGATCGTGAAAAAATTCGACCCCTTCGGCTGGAACTTAAGCCTGAAACGGGAAGCCATAGAATCATTGGGTTTGTTAAAAGCCCAGGAAGCGGAACCTTTTTTGGCAAAACTGGTCCAGGGGAAATGGGTCGGATTTATCGGACCCAGAAAAACACTGCTCTCGGAAGCGGGCAAGGCTCTGGAGCAGATCAAAGGTAAGAAAAATATATGATCGATAAAAACATTTCTTTTTTTACCAGCCAGAACCTGCGTTCTATCGCGCACCGGCTGTTAAAACAAATTCCGGCCGCCATTAAGAGTGCGCAGCTCTATCCGCCGGAGCATCCTTATTTTGTCCATTCCCTGGAATTGGTCCAGGAAACCCTGGCGGAACTATTTAAATATCGGCCGGAAGCCACATTTAGTATAGTGGAAAATGAATTATACCTCGGTCAGATGGCTTTGGTCGAAGATACGCTGAGCCTGCGCCAGTTTATGTCAGAATTTGAAAAAAGGAAGATTAACAGTTTAACCTTTTTGGCCGCGGTGACCAGAGAGGAATTAGCCGCTTTTATCCAGCTCCTGGGCCGGGAGTCTGGTGATGGTTGTGATTCAGCCTTGGTGGCCGGTAAAATGAAAGAGAAAAACATCAGCAACATCCAGCTTGGCGCTTTGATCAAGGTAGAAAACGCAGAGAGTCAAGAATCTGGCAGCCGCGAAGAGATGAAGTTTGATGCCGCCGCCAGGAATAAAGCCCAAGGTACTTTTTTTGGCAGTATTGATGTGATCAAGCAAGTAATGCATAACGTGGAAAATAGACAGGGATTTGCTTTGAATAATGTGCGCCAGGTGGTTACTGATATTACCAGCGCTATTAATAATAATGACAAATATCTTTTAGGCTTAACCACGATGAAGAATTTTGACGAGTATACTTTTAACCATTCAGTGAATGTGGCAATTTTATCACTGTATCTCGGCAAACTGCTGGGATTGGACCTGGAGCAATTGCATTTGCTGGGAGAAGCGGCCATGCTGCATGATGTCGGCAAAGTACGTATCCCCAAGGAAATACTCAATAAACAGGGCAAACTGACTCCAGCCGAGTGGAAAATAATGGAAAGCCATAGTGTCGAAGGGGCAGAAGTGCTTAGTCAGACCCCGGGTATTAGCGAACTGAGCCTGGTGGTAGCTTTTGAGCATCATCTGCGTTATGACCTAAGCGGTTATCCCCAAGTGAGAAAACTTAAGGAAACTAATCTGCTGGCCCGCCTGGTTACTATTTGTGATGTCTATGATGCCGCCACCAGCCTGCGGGTGTATCATGCCCCGGCTCTCCCCGCCAGTATTATCGGCTTGATTATTAGCAAGAAGGGCAGTTTTTTTGATCCGGTCCTGGCTAAAGCCTTTGTGCAATTGATGGGTGTGTATCCAGTCGGGAGCCTGGTCAGGCTTGATAATAACGAATTAGCCGTAGTCTATGCGAATAATTTAAGTAATATCCTGCGCCCGAAAGTAATCCTGGTCAAACAGCAGGCCGCAGGCCAGGATCCGGTCATTGTGAACCTGGAAGAAATTGCCAGCGGCGCTAAAACATTTAAATATTCTATTGTCGAAGCTTTAGCGCCGCAAACTTATAATATAGATGTTACTGAATATTTTTATGCGAAGGGTTAATTAATAAACAAGTATTAAAGAGAGGATAGCAAGTGAAAAAGAAACTTTTGTTGTCCATTTTTTTCTTCCTGGCCTGGCTTTTACCCGCGGCTGTTTTTGGCGCGGCGGAAACATTAAAACTGACGATCAAGCC
Organism: uncultured Clostridia bacterium; assembly: GCA_964441745.1. GTDB lineage: Bacteria > CAYTYR01 > UBA6262 > UBA6262 > UBA6262 > UBA6262. The sequence continues at coordinate 116,006 of CAYTYR010000003.1, read as the reverse complement.
AGTTAAAACACGCTATGCTGTGCTGGAGCAGGTGCAGCTCCAGTTTATGATTAAGAATAACGGTAAACAACCGGTTAACTTGAATAATCTTTCCTGGGCGAATGGCTCACGGTGGCTATACGCGTTAAGAATATATGATGAGAAAAATAACCGGATCCTGCCGGTGGGACAATATGTCTTCCGCAAACAACCCACGGCGGAAGAGATTACCGTGGTCAATCCCGGTGAAGTATTTGAACACTATTTGGCCGTTGAAGAGACGCATGGCCGGCTGGGTCCCGGTACTTATACTATCGTCGGCCTATATCATAATAGACAATATGACCGGGATAACGAGCAACAATTATGGACAGGAGAAATAATCAGCAAGCCGATAGAGGTGGAAATAGAACCATTGCCGGCAGAGGCGCTAGATGGGTATTTAAGCCAATTACGGCAGGGTGACGATGTCCAGCAGCAATTGGCAGCCATGCAGATATTGAGTTTACACCAGGAATCCAGGGCTGTGGCGTTCCTGCGGGTCATTGCCCTGCAGGAAACAAATCCTAATAATACTGAAGCGATCAAGTCTCTGGGCCTAATCGGAGAAGCAGCCATACCGGCTTTGTCTTCGCTGTTAACTAATCTAGACCAAAGCCGTTGGCCGGAAATAATCTTTGCGTTGGGGCTGACCAAAAGTACCAAGGCTATTCCCTATTTAGCGCCATTACTGCTCGTTAAACAAGAAGAAAATATTAGCGCCTGGGCGCTCAAGGCTTTGGCCAATATTGAAGATATACAAGCCCGGAAGCTGATCGTGAAAAAATTAAAAGATCCTCGGGAGACAATCCGGCAAATAGCCGTAGAAGCCCTGGGAAAAAGCCGGGATCCCGAAGCCATAGCGCTGCTAACAGAAATGCTTGATTCTGAATTTCGGGCTAATGTTCGTCGTCAGATCGCCAAAGCGCTTTATTTGTTAACCGGAGAAAGTAATCCATATAAAGATTACCAGGGGAAAATTACGGCTTTCAATCCTGAAAAGGATCTCAGCCAGGATGAAAAGGATGGACTGCATGACTACCTTGCCAGGGATCGTCAGGTCAGCAAGCCTGAGGATCCCGAATAGGGTCGCTCTTAAATACCAAGGTAAGAATATTACCTATCAGCAATTATATCGGCAGGTAAATACGCTGGCTGTTAACTTGCAGCAACAGGCCCATTTGGCCAAAGGCGAGCGAGTTGGCATTTTACTGAAAAATTGCCCAGAATATGTTATTGCTTATTTTGCCTGCCTGGAATCCGGCGCCGTAGTAGTGCCGCTCAATACTTTCCTGACGGCAGAAGAATTAGTCTATATTTGTCAAGATTGCCAGATTAAACTGTTGATCACCGCGGAAAAATTCTTGCCGACTGTAAAAAAGATCAGGTCTCTTTATACGGCAACTCTTGATCTTATCTGTATCGGCAAAAAAGAACCGGGCCTGCTTTCCTGGCCAGAGCTGGTCAAGCCTCAAGCTATCAATTGGCCGGTGCTGTCTGGACAAAAAGACGACCTGGCGGTGATTCTCTATACCTCGGGGACCACAGGATATCCTAAAGGAGCCATGCTTACTCATGATAACCTGTTGTCCAATATCCATAGCTGTGCTAAAGCGATCGAGCTTAAAGAAAACGATTGCTTTATCTTATTCCTGCCGATGTTTCATGCTTTTAGTTTTACCGTTTGCGTTCTTTTGCCTCTTTCCCTGGGAGCAAAAACTGTTATTTTGGAATCAGTGATGCCCTTTCACCGGGTGATTAAGAGCCTGGCGCTGGATCGCATTACCATTTTTGTCTCTATCCCTTTAGTCTATAAACTGTTATTAAGAGCCAAAATACCGTCCTTTTTCTTTTTTTGGATGTTACCGCTGCGTTTATGTGTCTCCGGCGGGGCGCCACTACCGCCAGAGGTCCAGGCAGGATTTGAAAGAAGATTTAAAATACCTTTAATTGAGGGATATGGTTTATCAGAAGCTTCGCCCGTGGTTAGTATTAGCCCTGTGTCTGATGTCCGCCGGCCTGGTTCCATCGGCAAGCCATTACCGGGTATTAAGGTAGCGATAGTCGATGAAAACGGGAAAGAATTAGGAACTAATGAAGTAGGGGAGATCACGGTACGCGGCCCCAATATCATGCAGGGATATTATAATGCCCCGGAACTGACCGCCCAAACCTTTAGGGGCGGCTGGCTTTTTACCGGAGATATGGGACGGGTGAACCAGGATGGCTATCTCTATATCTGTGACCGCAAGAAAGATATGATCCTGGTGCATGGTATGAATGTGTACTCGCGGGAGGTAGAGGATGTTATCCTCTCCCATCCCCAGGTATTGGAAACTGCCGTGATCGGTAAGAAAGATGAACATCATGGTGAAATACCGGTAGCTTTTGTCGTACTGAAGGAAAATCAAGTATTGTCGGCCAAAGAACTTACCCATTACTGCCGGGCCCATTTGGCTAATTATAAAGTTCCCCGCCTGATCCGTTTTTCGGCAGCCCTGCCCAAGACCGCCACCGGCAAAATTTCCAAGAAAGAGCTAAGAGCCATAGTCTAAAATATATGAAAATCCACTATGTTCTCTAATTACCAGATGTAATATTTCCTCTAATTGTATTATTTACTATTTAGTAAAATAGTAGTTATAAAGAAATATTTCCTCTTGACAGATGTTTTATTACATGATATATTAATGCTGTAGAGGAAAATACAAGTATATTTGAGGTAACCTATGAAGGAACAAGAGATAATTGAACAGCTTAAACAAAAAAATCTATTTGAAGGCCTAGGGGGTATTAGACTCTCTAATATATTTGCTGAATCTTATAATAGCATTAATAATAACCTGTATTGTACTAATATTCCGTCAATGCAATCTGATATTGAACTTAAGATGGATTTTTCAGGTATACCAATTACTCTTTACGGAGAAATAAAGAATCAGGTTACTCCAAAGCTTCTGGATCAGATTACCCCAATGTTTGTACGCCAAAAGAAATCCAGCCCTAAAGAAATCTATGTGCTTATAACTCCCTATCTAACAACTAATAGCCAAAATTACTGTCTCAAAAACGGGATTAACTTCATAGATTTATCTGGAAACATATTTATCAGTGTGCCTGGTAAAATCATGATTCAACGAATAGGACAGCAAAATAAATTCCCAACGAAGCAGATTTTAAGAAATCCATTCTGGGGCGCTTCGTCTAGGGTTTTACGTGTTCTTTTGCAAGATCCTAAAAGAAAATGGAGTATTTCAGAAATAGAGAAAGAACTTAATATGGAATCAGATATTCAAAAGGTGGATTTTAAACTAAGCCTTGCCTCTATTTCTAAGACCACAAAGTCATTAGAAGAGGAATTACTTATTAGGCGAGATCAAAGAGAAATAATAGTTGCCGATCCCAAACTGTTGCTTTTTAAATGGGCAGACAAATATAAAGAGATGAATAAAAGAGTAAGTAAGAAGTTCTCCTTTAGTAATAATCCATATGGAACAAATGTAACGAATGCTGTTAAACAATTAATAACTGAGCTTCCTGATTTTGCGAACTCTATTTTAATGGGGTCAACAGCTGCTAATATAGTTGCCCCGTATTTAGAAATAGATAAAATTATGCTTTATGTTATTAATAAAAACAATTGGGAGATACCTGAAATAATAGATCCCTTAAGACAGAGTATAGGGCCAGGGTTTGAGCTCTATTATCCCTCTGATGAAGGTGTATTTATGTATTCCAAGGAAATGGACGGAATGCGTATTGCTTCGGATATTCAAATATATTTAGATTGCTACTCCAAAGGAGGCAGAGAGCTAAAACAAGCTGAATATGTTTTAGAGAATGTCATTAAAAAGAGATGGTCGGGAAATGATTAAAGAGCCACAAAAAGCATACTTGCTTGAATTATTAATTGAATTAGGGGATTTGGCCAGTGATTTTGTACTAGCCGGGGGGCAAGCCATTCATTTTATGGTTGAAAAAGTACGGCCAACTATAGATTTTGATTTTGTTCTTGATGTCTATTCATTAAGAGAAAAGTCTCAAAAGGTTGCAGAAATTCTAGCCAGATTGGGTTATGGCGTCGTTCCAGAAGCCAAGAACTTTCAATTTATAAAAACCTTACCAAATAGCAAAGAAATAATGAGAATTGAATTTATGGGAAGTGAGCAAGACAGGATTAATAAAGACAAAAGAGTAAGAATCCAAGAAGGATTACATGCACGGGATTGCCTTGGAGCTGAAATTGCTTTAAAAGAATCTTTTTGCCAAGTGATTAAAGGAACTCTTCCGAATGGGACGGCAGCAGAAGCAACTATACGCATAATTCTCCCGCAAGCATTAGTTATGTTTAAGCTCTTCGCCTTGGACGATAGATATAATAATATTAGAGGCCCGGAAGAATATAAGCACGATCTTAACAAAGCAAGTATCCACTCAGGGGATATTATAAACATTATTCATTCTAATATCGGAAAGAAAGGATTCTCTGTGTTGTTTTGGGAACAATTTGGCTCATATGTGGATTTAAAGGAACGCTCCAAAAATATACTGCAGAAATATTATAGGGATAAGAACTCTCCAGGGATTCAACTTTATAGAGAACATATACGCACAGAAAAATTGGCAGTTGATAAAGACGAGGAAGAGATGTTTATAAATAGGGCTATTAGAGAAGCAAATATTATAATTGCAGCACAATTAAAGGAATAAGACATGACATTTAATGAGGCAGATACTAGGGCAAAGCTAATTGATCCAACTATCCACAAACGGGGTTGGACAGAAGAGCTTATCAAGCGCGAGGAAACAGCTGGCGCCATAGAAATTATTGAAGGTAAGCCTAAAAAGCGGTCTAAAGGCAAAGTAGACTATTTGCTGAGAATCAAGATAAATATCGGTACTCAGGCATTATCTGTAGCCATTATAGAAGCAAAAGCAGAGCATTTACCACCAGCACATGGACTTGAACAAGCGAAACTATATGCTGATTGTAAAAGATTGAATGTACCATTTGTATTCTCTACGAATGGTCATCTCTTTGTAGAATATGACAGCTTAACTGGGAAAACGAGCTCTCCAAAGCAATTAACTGAATTCCCAACTCCTGACGAACTTCAAAGCAGATACGAAAAACATCATGGATTCAAGCTCACAGATCCAGTAGCAAAGCCGTTACTAATTCCATATCCAGGTGGAGAGGCTACTAGGCGCTATTATCAAGATGCTGCCATTAGGGCTGTCCTTGAGAAAATAGCCAAGAGCGAGCAGTCCGGTCAGCTAAAGAGAGCTTTGCTATCTTTGGCTACAGGAGCTGGAAAAACCTTCATCGCAGTACATCTGCTCAAGAAAATAGGTGAAGCGGGTCTCTTGAAACGAGCACTTTTTATATGCGACAGAGATGAACTACGATCACAAGGTCTTGGCGTTTTTCAGAATGTATTTGGCACTGACGCTGCCGAAGTATATAAGAAACCTGATGGCACTAATAATGCCAAGAACGCCAGAATTCACATAGCTACATATCAAACATTGGATGTAGATAATGATGACGGGACTGCTAATTTTCTAACTACATTTTATCCGGAGAACTATTTTTCACATATTATTATTGACGAATGCCATCGTTCTGCCTGGGGTAAGTGGTCAGAAGTGTTAAAAAGGAATCCACAGGCAGTTCAAATAGGCCTCACTGCGACCCCAAGACAATTAAAGGTCACCGAAAAAACCAAAGAAACACAAATAGATGAACAGATAAACGCTGATAATTTACGACACTTTGGGGAACCTGTATACGAATACGACATGGCACAAGGTATCGAAGATGGCTATTTAGCTGCTTGCGAAATTCAAAAGGGTAGGGTAAATCTTGATGAAACTGGCATTAAGATAGACGATATAATATCGCGTCAGCCAACCGATGCTAATACAGGAGAATCAGTGCATCAAACAGACATCCGTCCTGTTTATGGAAAGGCAGACTTCGAAGATAAAATCCTATTACCTGATAGGGTTTTTGCAATGTGTAGTGACCTCTTTCAGTTCTTATTAGACACTGGCGGCCCAGAGCAAAAAACAATCATATTTTGCGTTAGGGATAGGCATGCAGATGCAGTAGCTGTCACTCTGAATAATCTCTATGCCGACTGGTGTAATAAGAATAATTGTCAAAGACTTGAACCATATGCTTTCAAATGCACTGCCAGTGTAGATGGTAATCAATACCTAGCTGATTTACGAGGAGCTTCCCGGTCTCATTTTATTGCTACCACAGTTGATTTATTATCAACAGGAGTCGATGTTCCTGTAGTGCGCAATATTGTATTCTTTAAGTATGTTCGTTCTCCGATAGCTTTTTACCAAATGGTTGGCCGTGGCACACGGCTTGATCCACCTTCAAATAAACTAATGTTCAGAATTTACGATTATACCAACGCTACGAGACTATTTGGCGAAGATTTCAAAACAAAATACGGTCCAGGAACTACAGCTGGGCCAGGGACTGAACCTCTACCGCCGGAACCTATTATTAATGTTAAAGGCTTTGACGTGAGAATTACCGATGCAGGCCGGTATATATTGACAATGGTAGATGGTAGAGCCATGCCTGTAACCGTAGAAGAATACAAGGAGAAGCTGGCAGCCAAATTAGTAGAAGAAGCTCCTACAATAAATGAATTCAGGAAACACTGGATAATACCTCAAGAAAGAGGGGAGCTTATAGAACATCTACCAGATGGGGGACGATCAGCAATTCTTATTCGTGCATTAGAAGACATGGGAAGCTATGATTTATATGATGTCTTGGCAGAAATAGGCTATGGCTCGATTCCAAAAACAAGAATTGATCGAGTAGATGCATTTACTTATAAGCATGAAGAATGGTTGAAAAATATGCCAGCGCAAACCTCAAACACTGTAAAAGCGCTCGCAAGCCAATTTGCCAATAACGGAACCGAAAGCTTAGAAAACCCACATATCTTCCAGGTACCCGAAGTAGTCAGGGCTGGTGGTTTAGAAGCTTTGCGACTACACGATGACCCATCACGCGTTCTCACCGAAACAAAAGAGAGGATATTTGCTGCATGACAGCTCAAGATTGGAAGAAAGTTAAACTTGGTGGACTGTGCAAGTTTATTAGAGGTGTGAGTTTTGACAAATCAGAAATTAGCACAACGTCTTTACCAAAGTACTTGCCTATTCTACGAGCTGGTAATATTGCATCCAAGTTGGATTTGGAAAGTGATTTAATATGGGTAATGGAAAATAAGGTTGCAAATGAGCAACATCTAAGGCAGGGAGATATAGTAATCTGTATGTCATCTGGCAGCCCATTGGTTGTTGGTAAAACTGCACAATTAAAGGAAGATTGGGAAGGTTCTGTTGGTGCATTTTGTGGAATTGTGCGGCCAAAAGAAACCATCTTTGCAGATTATATGGGATTTTGGTTTAAATCGCCAAACTACTTTGCTTGGCGAGATACACAGGCACGCGGTGCAAACATACAGAATCTAAGGTTTTCACAATTGGCGAATTTAGAAATTATGCTCCCTCACTTATCTGATCAAAAACGCATTGCTTCTATTCTCCAAACCCAAATGTCCTCTGTAGCAAAAGCCAAAGCTGCTTGCGAGACACAAATAGAAGCTGCCAAATCTTTACCCAGTGCCTATCTTCGTCAGGTTTTTAATAGCCCCAAAGCCCAAAAATGGCCAAAGAAGAAGTTGGGTGAAGTATGTGAAAAGAACATAGCAACAAGAGACCCACGAATTGAGCCAACTAAAGAATTTATTTATATTGATATATCAAGTATTGATAATAAACGGAAAATAATCACTACTCCACAAATATTGCTTGGTATTAATGCTCCCAGTAGAGCTCGTCAGGTTGTTTATTCAGGCGATGTGATTCTTTCTACGACGCGTCCTAATCTTAATGCTGTTGCATTGATATCTAACGAATTTAGTAATCAAATCTGTAGTACGGGTTTTTGTGTCCTCCGGCCTAAAGCAAATTTAGACAGCCGCTACCTTTTCCTATATACCCAAAATAGTGATTTTATAGAACGATTATCCAGTTTAGTTAAAGGAGCACTTTATCCGGCGGTTACTGATAAACAGGTTCTTGAGCAACAAATTCCTATACCATCTCTTGATGAACAGCAATTAATAAGCATGAAACTAAGAGAAAAGCTAGAAGAATCAAAAGAACTAATAAAGAATATGGAAGAACAACCAAATTTAATTGGGACTCTTGCTTTGGCAGTATTGCAACGAGCATTTAATGGAGAATTATAAAATGACAAAAGTTATACATGTTAATAAGGGCAATGGTAAAAAATTATCTACACAGCAATCAGTAAATACTGTAGTTAAATCTATCTGCGATATTATGCGCAGATCAAACTGCGCTGGGGCATTGCAATATGTTCCAGAATTAACTTGGATTCTTTTCCTTCGTATACTTGATGAGAAAGAAATACGTGAACAAGAAGAAGCAAAAGCAGTAGGCCATGAATATTCACCTTCACTTACTGCCCCATATCGCTGGCAAGATTGGGCCGAACCTAATGGCAAAAAGCGGCTTGAATTGCAAAACGCAGCTTTAGGAGCATTTTTCGGTTTTATTAATAGCGAGTTAATCCCATATCTTAAGAAACTACGGGAAAGGCCTAATGCTACAACTAGGCAGAAAGTAATTAGCGAAATAATGTCTGGTGTAGAGAGGACCCGAATAGATACGGAACGGAACTTTCTTGATATATTAGATAAGGTTAATGACATTAGTCATGCCAATGTTGATCCAACTCATGTCTTTCCACTTTCCCAAGTGTATGAGGGCTTGCTCCTAAAAATGGGTGAAAGAGGTAATGATGGCGGGCAATTCTTTACCCCGCGGGAAGTAATCCGTGCTATGGTAAAAGTCATTGATCCTAAAGTCGGCGAGACAATATACGACCCTGGTTGCGGGACAGGTGGTTTCCTTGCTCAATCGTTTGAGTATATGGCCGGGCAAAATAACGAGAAGATTAAAGGGCCAGATCAATTAGAAACTTTAAAGGAAAAGACTTTTTTTGGACGTGAGAAAGATAATGCAATTTATCCTATAGCTTTGGCGAACTTAATCCTGCACGGGATTGACGATCCTCATATATGGCATGGAAATACACTTACCGGAGCTGAAACCTATGGCGGTTTATTTCAAGGAGCGCCGCCGTTATTTGATGTGATGCTTATGAATCCTCCGTTTGGAGGGAAGGAAGGTAAAGATGCACAGACCAGATTTGCCTATAAAACAGGCTCAACTCAGGTCCTTTTCCTCCAGCATGTCATAGCAAGTCTGAAATCTGGGGGCAGATGCGGAATTGTCTTAGATGAGGGCATTCTTTTTAGGAACAATGAGGCTGCTTTTGTCCAAACCAAAAGAAAATTATTGGATGATTGTGATGTTTGGTGCATAGTAAGTCTACCTCCGGGAGTTTTCACATCAGCAGGTGCAGGGGTAAAAACTAATATAGTGTTCTTCACCAAAGGCAAATCTACTGAGAAGATCTGGTATTACGACTTATCAGGGATTAAAGTAGCTAAAAAGAAGCCGTTAACTCTGGCTCAATTTGAAGAATTCTTTAGGCTATTACCTAAAAGAGCAGATAGCGAACGAAGTTGGACCGTAACCAGAGCTATAATTGAAGAAAACAACTTTGATCTTAAAGCTGTTAATCCTAATATCAAAACAGTAATAGATACTCGTACGCCTGAGGAATTGCTAGATATAATTGAGCAAAAAGGCAAGGAAGTAGCTGAGTTAGTAAGCAAATTAAGGCAAATCAAATAAATATGAGGGCGGGTTTCTTTAATTTGTAATGAGAATAATGTCCCCAAAGTAAATGTTTATATCGATGAGGTGATTTATGAATGAATTTTATAAAATAGTTTTAATGTCTTCTCTTACAATTATCGGAAGTGTTTTAGTATATACTATTGGTCAATTAGTATCTAAGTTTTTTATTGATCCAATACAAAATCTAGCTAAATGTATTGAAAACGTTAGCAATGCTCTAGTCTTTTATGCAAATATATATACTAATCCAGGGACTGGCGCAAGGGATGAATTGGATAAAATACAATTAATTTTAAGGGAACATGCGAGTACTCTGATCGCAAGGAGCAATGCAATTTATTGGTATAGATTATTCGCTTTACTTAACATAGTACCAGAAAAGGATAATATTGAAGAAGCGTCAGCAAATTTAATAGGAATTTCTAATTGTATTCATTCTGGAGATGGGGTTATTAATGCTGGAAGAAAAGATAAAATATCTAAGGCTCTTAGATTTTCGATAGGTAACTAATATTTTAAAGAATAAAAGGACATTTCACCGCAATCTGAAAGGCCGAGCGCGGCCGGTGATGCCGTATATAAAACCTACGGATGCTTGAGTTGGCAGGGACTCTTTATCCCGTACTTTGGGGAACTCAAGCGAGAATTGAGTACATTTTCCTCGCCGAGGAAAACAATGCGTTTTTCGAAATCAGCGCAGCGAGCTAGTGAGGCTATGTTTTTGCGCCTTGAAAACCGCCATCGGGAAGATTTCCAAGAAAGAGCTAAGAGCCATAGTCTAATGAAAGATTTATCCAGCGCTACTATTTTTAATAGCCAGCCGGCTTTTGCAGCTATCCTGGCTGCTGTGCAGGCTCATCAGAAGCCTGAAGTTACCGGTTTAGCCGGGGCGGGCAAAGCTCTTTTCGCCCAGGCCCTTGGGCGACAGCTAGGTCGTCCCCTGCTCATTGCCGGGGAGGAAGAGCCCAGCCTGAAATTCTATGAAGACCTGCTTCTTTTTGCCGGTCCTGAAGAAGTGAATATTTTTTTGGATGATGAATACGGTTATCTGCAATTACTGGAAGCCATCAGGAGTAAGACCAGTTTTTTTTGTGTGATCAGCCGCGAAGCACTGTCCCAGTCCATTATTCCTTTACCGCAATACGAACAATTGCGCTTCTCTTTAACTGCCGGGCAAACCATTGACTTAAAAAAACTTACCGCTAATTTGGTAGCTGCCGGATACCAGCGCACTCCTTTTGTGGAAAGGCCTGGTGAGTTTTCTGTCCGTGGCGGGATCATCGATATCTTTATACCGTTGACCGATCATCCTGTCCGGCTCGAATTCAACGGCGATCTGCTGGAAAGCCTGCGGCAATTTGAAAGTTTTACCCAGCGGTCAGTAAATACCCTGGAAAAGATCGCGGTCCTGCCTTTACGTTCAGACAATACGAACTCTCCACTGTGGTCGATTTTTCAAGCAGATAGTATCCTGATCAAAAATGAATTATTGAAACCCCTGGAAGGATTGCCGCCAGATTTCCTGGCCCAGGAATTATCCTTAACTTTGACCTGCTCGCCGCAAACGCAGTCTTTTGATTTTCAACCGATGGAAAGCTTTCATGGTTCTATCCCCCGGTTGAGGGAAAGGCTGAAACAGTGGCGCAGCCAGGGATATGCGGTGACCCTGATTGCTGATAATGCCGGGCAACAACAACGCTTGCAAGAACTGCTGACGGCAGATGCTGATTTTTGCCGCATGCAAATCGGGGTTATTTCCGGCGGATTTGAATCAACCGCCTTAAAATTAGCGGTAGTCAGCGATGAAGAGATCTTCGGCCGGTACCTGGAACGCAAATATTTGGCCAAAATAAAAAAACCGGCGACCTTGTCCTTAAATCCATTTGCTGACCTGAAAGAGCATGATTATATTGTGCATGAAACATATGGTGTTGGTGTCTACGAAGGGATCCAGCGCCTGGTGATCGGGAACAAAGAAGAAGATTTTTTGTCCCTAAAGTATGCTGAAGGCGACCGCCTCTATGTACCGGTAGAACAAATGAATTTGGTACAAAAATATGTTTCCGCCGGAGCTCATCCCGGTATCGCCAGGCTTAAAATGTACCGTTTGGGTGGTAATACCTGGCAGAGGGTCAAGGAACAGGTCCAGGAATCGACCTTGCAGCTGGCCAAAGAATTATTGGGTTTATACAGTGAGCGGTCCATTATTGAGGGCCAGGCTTTTAACACTGATACCCACTGGCAGCAGGAATTTGAAGCCGCTTTTATTTATGAAGAAACCCCGGATCAAAGGCAGGCTATCCAGGCTGTGAAAAATGATATGTCCGGGAAAAAACCAATGGATCGTTTAGTCTGTGGCGATGTCGGCTATGGCAAGACCGAAGTGGCCATGCGGGCCGCTTTTGTAGCCGTGAACAATAATAAGCAGGTAGCAGTGCTGGTCCCGACTACTATTTTGGCTGAACAGCACCTGAATACCTTCCGGGAACGGCTGGCTGATTACCCGGTGCGCGTGGAAATGCTGTCCCGGTTCCGCAGTAAAGCAGAACATGACCAGGTGATCAAAGACCTGGGGAAAGGCTTGGTGGATATAATTATCGGGACCCATCGCTTGCTGCAAAAAGATATTAAATTCAAGGACCTGGGCCTGCTGGTGGTGGATGAAGAACAGCGGTTTGGGGTAAGCCATAAGGAAAGGATAAAACAGCTCTGCCGGAATGTGCATGTCTTGACCCTGACGGCGACTCCTATTCCCCGGACACTGGAAATGTCTTTGAGCGGTATCCGGGATGTCAGTTTGATCAATAATCCCCCAGAAGGACGTTTACCGGTCTCAACATATGTAATGGAACATAATGACGAAGTTCTCCGCCAGGCTATTCTCCATGAAATCTCCCGTTCCGGACAGGTGTTTTATGTGCATAACCGGGTCCAGTCTATCGACCGGTGCGCTAAAAAATTAACCGAATTGGTGCCAGAAGCTAGGATCAAAGTAGCTCATGGCCAGATGAATTCCCGCGAACTGGAAAAGATCATGCTTGATTTTGTGGCCAGGAAATTTGATGTGATCGTCGCTACCACCATCATTGAGTCAGGCCTGGATATGCCCAATGTCAACACCTTGATCGTGGATGATGCCACGAGATTCGGACTGGCTGACCTGTACCAGTTGCGGGGCAGAGTGGGCCGGTCTAGCCGCCGGGCTTATAGCTATTTCTTCTATCCCGGGAATTTTATCTTTACCCAGGATGCGGCGGCACGGCTCAAAGCCATTCAGGAATTTACCCAGCTTGGTTCTGGTTTCAAAATAGCCATGCGGGATCTGGAATTGCGCGGCGCCGGGAACTTACTGGGTAAGGAGCAAAGCGGCTATATTTCCAAGGTGGGATTCGACTTGTATTGCAAGCTTTTGCAGGAGAATATCCAGCGCTTGAAAGGACAGGAAAAAGAGATTGCCATTACCCCTAGTATAAACCTGCGGATCAAAGCCTATTTGCCAGTACCCTATATTGGTGACGAACTATCCCGGATGGAAATATATAAAAAGCTTTCACAGGTGAACAATCTCGCTGAACTGCAGGAAATCCAGGGTGAGATCAAGGATCGTTATGGCCCGTTGCCTCTGGAAGTACTGAACCTGATCGAAATCATCGAGTTGCGCGTCTTGTGCCAGGGATTGCTGATCGAGGAAATCAACGAACAGGAAGACCATTGGGAATTCATTTTCCATCCCCAAACAAAGGTTGAGGGAACCGCTTTAGTGCAATTAGCCAAACGGTTTCCCGGAGAGGTGAGTTTCCTGGCCGGACCGCCGTTTACGCTGGTAGTGAAAAAGGGATCCCGGGGAATTTTAAGAAATATCTTGCAGAGACTCTAAAAGTGTGATATAAATAAAATTTAATTACATGGAAAATAGGGGGTATTGATGAATAGTAATAAGAAAGTAATCTTGGCCACTGCAGCCTTGCTTTTCGTAGTACTGGCCGGCTGTTCACGCAAGCAAACAGTCTTGGCTAATATTGGCTCTAAAGTTATAACCAGCAGTGATTTTACTGATCGGTTAAAGCAGTTGTCACCGCAGTATCAGGCTTTGATCCGGACCGATGAAGATAAAAAGACCATGCTGGACGCGCTGGTCAAAGAGCAATTGATCGTACAAGAAGCCAAAGAGCGCAACCTGGATAAGGAAAAAACCGTTCAGGCAAAAATAAACACAATCGTAGATCAGATCTTATTAGAAGAGATGATAAAAAATATCAGGGAATCCCAGCTAAAACCCGGCGAAGCTGAAGCCAAGAATTATTATGACCAGCATAAAAGCGAGTTTACCGGACTGGAGAGAATAAAAGTGGCGCATATCCTGGTGAAAGAACAAGCCCAAGCCGAACAGATCTTAGCGCAGTTGAAAAAAGGCGCTGATTTTGGCCAACTGGCCAGAGAAGTTTCCCTGGATACCACTTCCGGCAAAACCGGCGGGGAAATGGGATACTTCAGTAAAGGCGAAATGGTGCCTGAATTTGAAAAAAGCGCCTTTGCTTTAACTACTCCGGGACAGCTTAGTGAACCGGTCAAAACCGCGTTTGGTTTCCATATTATCAAACTTATTGACAAAAAAGCGGCCGGGGAAAAGAGCTTTGAGGAAGCCAAGGCTGATATAGAACGGGTAGTAGAAAAGAATAAATTTGACCAATGGATCGAGGGTTTGAAGAAAAAGTGGCATGTCAAGATCAATACTGATAAATTGAAAGAAATTAACATTGCCGGTAGTTCCACCTCCGTCAATAGTGAAGGAGTAAAATAATGAAAAAGGCTGGATTAATTGCATTAGCGGGGCTGGCTGCTTTAATTACTTTGTTTAACAGCGGCGCTTTACTGGCGAAAGTAGTGAATAAGACCGTTGCTGTGGTCAATAACGAGATCATCACCCTGGAAGATTTCAATAAAAAGACCGGGCCGATGATCGAGCAATACCGCCAGGCCTACAAAGGGACTGATGCCGAGGAAAAGCTTAAGGAAATGAAAAAAGAGATGCTGAACCAAATGGTCGAAGAAAAGCTGCTGCGGCAGGAAGCCAAAAAGCAAAATATTATCGTGACCAAACAGGATATCCAAAAAGGCGTCGATGAGGTTAAAAAGCGGTTTAAGCCAGATAATAATTTCCAGGAATATAAAGAGGAACTAAAGCGTCAGGGATATACGGAAAAAGCGTTCGAAAATGATATTAAGGAACAGTTAATGGTCATGCAGTTGATCGATAAAGAGATTAAAAGCAAAGCGGTTCTGCCTACCGAAGCCGAAGTCCAGAAATATTATGATGAACATAAAAAAGAACTAAAACAAGATGAACAGGTACGGGCGCGGCATATCCTGATCCGGGTGGAAGAAAAAGCTGACCTGAAAGCCCAGTCAGCCGCCCTGAAAAAGATCCAGGAAGTCCAGGCCAAGATCAAAAAAGGCGGAGATTTTGCCGCTTTAGCTAAAGAGTATTCAGAAGACCCGGGTTCCAAGGAAAATGGCGGAGACTTGGGCTTTTTCACTAAGGAGACGATGGTTCCTGAATTCAGCAAGGCCGCGTTTGCCCTAAAACCAGGACAGGTAACCGATGCAGTCAAGACTTCCTTTGGCTATCATTTGATCAAGGTAGAAGAAGTTAAACCAGCCAAACAGCTGACACTGGATGATGAAGTGCCAGTTGGCAATGGCAAGAATGTGAAAATCAAAGAGTATGTCCAAAATATGCTCTATCAACAGTCAATGGAAAAGAAATTTGAAGAATGGCTCAAGGATTTAAAGGGTAAATCAAAAATCGAAACCCATGAGTTGGAATAACTGATATGGTTGAACAGGAAAAACCCGTTTTAGGGATCACGATTGGCGATGCTGCCGGTATTGGCCCCGAAATTATCGCCAAAGCTTGCCTGGAGCCGGAGATTTATCATCTTTGCCGGCCCATCTTGATCGGGGATATTAAGATTTTTCAGGATCCCAAGCGCTTCCCGGTTAAAAGCTTTTCCGTCAAGGCTATCACTAAACCCGGTGAAGCGGTCTTTGAATTCGGGCGCATTAATATCATCAGTGTTGATAATATCAAGATGGATGAATTGAAGATCGGCCAGGTCCAGAAAATGTGCGGGGAAGCGGCGGTAGGATATATCAAAGAAGCAGTCCGCCTGGCTCTGGCCGGGGAGATCCAAGGGGTAGTAACCGCGCCGATCAGCAAAGAAGCCCTGCATTTGGCCGGATTCAAATATAATGGCCATACCGAACTTTTGGCTGAGCTGACCAATACCAGCAAATACGTCATGCTCTTAACCGGCGGCACGCTAAAAGTTATATTATTAACCAGGCATATGGCCTTGAAAGATGTTAGCAAGAATATTACCGCCGAAAAAATAATGGAAGCAATAGAGCTGGGGGATAAAGGCCTGAAATTTTTTGGCATTGATTCACCCCGGATTGTGGTTTGCGGCTTAAATCCGCATATTGGTGAAAGCGGCATCTTGGGCGCTGAAGAAAAAGATATCCTCATCCCGGCCGTGATTCAGGCGAAAAAGAAAGGCTATCATGTAGATGGGCCGATTTCCAGTGATTCGGCTTTTTATTATGCCGCCGGCGGCAGGTATGACCTGGCTATTGCCATGTATCATGACCAGGGCATGATCCCAATCAAACTGCTGGCCTATAAGAGAGGCGTGAACATGACGCTGGGCTTGCCCTTTGTCCGTACTTCACCTTGTCATGGCACTGCTTTTGACCTGGCTGGTAAATGGGTCGCTGATTCAGGCAGTATGCTGGAAGCCTTAAAAGTAGCGGCCAAAGCCTGCCGATTTGGTGATAAGTGAAAAAATGGGGACAAGTATTTCTTACTGACCAGCAAGTAGCTTTGGATATAATAACAGCATCTTCTTTGACCAGAAATGACCGGGTGATAGAGATTGGCCCTGGCCGGGGAGTGTTGACCAGGTTGATTGCCCCGCAGGTGGAGCGATTGATCGCTGTCGAGATCGATCCGGGGTTAATACAAGAGTTGCGGATAAGCTTAAAACCATATCCTAATGTGGTGATCTTGCACCAGGATATTATGAGTTATCAACTGCCGGCAGAATTAATGAATATGCCGTTCAAGGTCACAGCTAATGTTCCATATTATATTACCTCCCCGATCATTTTCCAGTTACTTGATTGGCACTTGGCCAATCCGCAATTTAGCCAAGCCATTATTATGGTGCAAAAAGAAGTAGCCGAGCGTTTGGCAGCCGCCCCCGGCGGCAAGGAATATGGCGTTATTTCGATCATGCTGCAATTTTACGCTGAAGTTCAAATTATCCGTCTGGCGCCGGCTTATTGTTTTAGTCCTGTCCCTAAAGTCGATTCCGCGGTTATTAAAATAGATTTTTTATCGCAGCCAAGGGAAAGAGTATCTAACAGTGTCACCTTCAAGAAAGTGGTCAAAGCCGCCTTTGCCCAGAGACGAAAGACTATCCTGAATAGCTTGAAACACAACTATGGCCTGGCCGCGGATCTGCTTGAACAAGGCCTGAAAGAAGCAGGCATAGAATCCCGCCGGCGGGCTGAGACCCTCAGCCTTACTGAATTTGCCCGATTAACCGAGGTGATCGATGAAAAACAAAAAAGTAACCATTGATTTTTTCGTCTTATTCATTTTTATAGCGATTATCGCATTTTTTCATTTCTTTAGTCCTAAGGATAATATTTTTTTAGATAGTGTTTTCAGTAAGTTATATTACATTCCGGTCATTTTTGCCGCTTTTAAGCTGGGGCCGATCGGAGTGACCGCGGCAGCCTTTATCAGCAGTTTTTTTTACATGTTAAGGATTTGGCCGCCGCCAGCGCAATTAGGGACCAGCTGGCTGATAGATAATATTTTGCAGCTTATTATTTTTATTATCATCGGCTTAACAGTCAATATCCTGGTCCAGCTGGAAAATAGGGGCAAAGCCGCTTTGGAAAAAGCCCATCAGGACCTGATAAAAAAAGAAAAAATGAAGTCTAAATTTATTTCCGTAGCCTCCCATGAGTTTCGTACCCCTTTAACTGTGCTTAACGGGTATATCAGCCTCTTTGAGCTGGGTATGTTCAAGAACAAAGAAGAAGAATTTAAGCAAAAATGCGGCAAAGCCAAGGAAATTATCAATCGCTACCTGCAAACTATTGATAATATCCTGGATATGGTTAAAACTGAACAAAAAGATAAACTGGAAAAAAAGGATGACGCCAACTTAAATAATATGGTCAAAGAGGTTTACGGTGATATGGAGATTTTTGCGCAGAAGCGCAAACAAGCGCTGGCCTTAGAGCTTGACCCTAATTTACCGTTGGCTAAGTTTAACCGGCGGGAAATGAACCAGGTCTTGACTAACCTGATCATGAACGCGATTAAATTCACGCCAGATGAAGGAAAGATCACGATCAGGACCAAAACGTTCCCGGATAAGATCCAGGCTGAGATCGCCGACACCGGCATCGGGATCCCGGAAAATGAATTTGAAAATATTTTTGAAAGTTTTTATGAAATAAAATCTGATGACCAGCATTCATCCGGGACCTTTGAATTCAGAAGCGGATCACTGGGATTGGGTTTGACCCTGGTCAAAAACATTATTGAAAATCACCAAGGCAAGGTGTGGGTAGAAAGTACAGTGGGCAAGGGCAGTACCTTCTATTTCACCATACCATTAGAAAAAGCAGAGGGGAAAAATGAGTCAGTATAGTGAAAAAGTAATGGAGCATTTCCGTAATCCTCACAATGTCGGGGAAATGGAAAACCCTGATGGCATCGGCCATGTGGGTAACGCGATCTGCGGTGATATTATGGAGCTATATATAAAGGTAAAAGATGGTATTATCACTGATGCCAAATTTAAGACTTTTGGTTGTCTTCCGGCAAATGAGGAAGTCGTAGCCGGTGTAGGCGATTGGGTGCGAGTCCCCGATATCGCCAAGAGAGCAACAGTGATCAACAGCAATGGCGAACAGACCGAAGTCGCGGAAACTTATACACGGGATTTTTGCGGGAAAATCTGCTGCATCGAACCCTTTGTATCTCCTTACAATGCTTTTGCCGTAACTCCGAATCACCCGGTGTTATGCTTGCAAAGAACAAAGGTAAAAGGAGCCAGGAAATCTGGCCCGAAATGCGATTGGCTGCGGATGGGGAAAAAGGAGCTGCTTGGAACCGATCCCGATTTTATCAGGGCAGATCAATTAAAAGTTGGAGATTATCTATTATTTACGGTGAACAAAACAGTTAAGGATAATCCTTTCTTTACGGTAGACATAATGAAACTTATGGGATATTATTTATCTGAAGGATATATCATAGCAAAAGGAAACGCGGTTGCTTTTGCGTTCAATAAAAATGAAACAGATCTGATCCGGGAAACAAAAGACCTATTGGGTCAGTTCTGCGGCAAGGAAGCGAAATCCAGAACAAGAGATAATGTAACGGAAGTATATATTTGCTCTAGGAAGTTGGTTTCCTTTTTAGTCAAGTATTGCGGAAAATTAGCATGCCATAAGAAACTCGCGGAAGAGATCATTACTTTGCCTTTTGAAAAGCAGTGGCATCTAGTAGAGAAATACCTTCTTGGTGACGGTGATAGCTATAAGAGAAGAACTCACAATAGCGACACTTACAGGATGATAACTACGTCGAAATTATTGGCTGTTCAACTCCAGGAAATATTAGCCAGGGGTGGGAATTTTAGTTCAATCAGGAAGATTTATAAAACAAACTGTGTAATTGAAGGCAGAAAACTCAAAGATTCGGAGCAATATTTAGTATCTTTTAAAATGGAAAGAAATCATCGTTTTGTTCATTTTAACGGTCGAAAATTTTTAGTGCCGATTCGTAAAATTGAAACCTTGGATTACAGCGGAAAAGTTTATAATTTTCAGGTTGCTTCTGAACCAAATACATATTTAGTTAAAGGCTTTGCCGTTCACAATTGCGGGGCAGCGATTGCCACCAGCTCGATGGTCACGGATATGGTGAAGGGGAAAACCATTCCCGAAGCGCTGGTCATCTCCAATAAGGCGGTCGCTGAAGCCTTGGGCGGCTTGCCGCCAGTCAAGATGCATTGTTCGGTCCTGGCGGAACAGGCTCTGAAATCGGCGATCGATGATTATTATAAAAAGATCGGCAAACCCTCTCCGGTCAATCCGGATGACATCTGTGATGTGCACTGCACGAAATAAATAATAGGCCGGCTAAACATAACCCTGTTAAATTCAGCTTGACAGGGTTAGTTATTTGTGATATTGTCTACTTATTAGATAGAGATTATATAATATTACTTAGTTGGAAGGAGTTCGGGCTATGGCTAAGACTTATGAAGAAATAAATGAAAAGATCAAAAAAGGGCAGGCAGTAGTAGTGACGGCTGAAGAAATAATCGACATTGTCGCGGAAAAGGGTTTAAAAAAGGCTGCCTATGAAGTGGATGTGGTCACTACCGGAACTTTTGGGCCAATGTGTTCCAGCGGTACTTTTTTAAATTTTGGGCATTCTACGCCGCGTATTAAATTAGGAGGCGGGCATGCTTATTTAAACGAAGTGCCAGTATATACTGGTTTGGCTGCGGTAGATGTGTATTTGGGAGCTACCGCTACTCCTGATGATGATCCCCGCAATAAAGTTTTCCCTGGTGAATTCAGCTATGGCGGCGGACATGTGATCGAAGACTTGGTAAGTGGCAAGGACCTGGTGCTCAGGGCTACCGCTTATGGGACTGATTGCTATCCGCGGAAGAAGTTGGAGACTCTTATTAATCTTGGAGATATAAACGAGGCTATTCTGTTCAGCCCGCGCAATGCTTATCAGAACTATAATTGCGCCGTGAACCTGACGGATAAGATTATTTATACCTATATGGGAGTTTTGCAACCAAATCTTGGTAATGCCAATTTTTGCAGTGCGGCGCAGTTATCTCCATTACTAAATGATCCACTTTACAAGACGATAGGTATTGGCACCAGGATTTTCTTGGGTGGTGGAATTGGTTATGTAGCCTGGAATGGCACTCAACATAATCCATCTGTAAAACGTAAAGAAAATGGCGTGCCGCAGGCTGGCGCCGGGACACTTTCAGTGATTGGTGACCTGAAACAGATGAGCGCAAAATATTTACGAGGGAGTTCTTTTCTAGGCTATGGTTCAACTATGACCGTTGGCATTGGGGTTCCTATACCCATCCTGAATGAGGAGATTTGCCAATATACAGCTGTTAAAAACCAGGATCTCTGGTGTCAAGTTATTGATTATGGCAAGAATTATCCTAATAATGTAGGGGGAAGTCTTGGGGAAGTCAACTATGCCCAATTGTTTAGCGGAGAGATAGAGGTACAGGGCAAAAAAATCCCTACGGCGCCGATTTCCAGCTATTCAGTGGCCAGGGAGATTGCGGCAACGTTAAAGGAATGGATCAAAAAAGGAAGTTTTGAATTAGCCAAGCCAGTGCAAAACCTGCCTGGCCCAGATAATGGGGTCGCGGCTAAACTCTTAAAAGAAAGACCAGTTGCCCCGACAATTTAATAAGATATATTATAATCTGTGTAGTCAACCCCCGGTAAGGAGGATATATGGCTATTTGTAGAAGAGTAGTATTAAGATTTCCGAAAAATTTGGTGGAGAAACCATTTGTTTATCATCTGGTAAAGGATTATAACCTGCAATTTAATATTCTTAAAGCCCAGGTTACTCCTTCCGAGGAAGGGATCATGTCCCTGGAGTTAAAAGGCCAGAAAGAAAACTATAATAAGGGTATAGAATTTCTGACCAAAGCGGGAGTGACTATTGAACAATTAGGCCAAAATATCAGCAAAAATGAAGAGCGCTGCACCCAGTGTGGTTTATGTATTTCAGTATGCCCAACGCCGGCCTTAGTACTGGATAAGAAAACGCGACAGGTTACTTTTAATAGCAACCATTGTATCGCCTGTGAAATGTGTGTCAAAGTTTGTCCCGTCAAAGCAATGGAAATTAGATTTGATTAAAAAACGATTTCACAGATTAGGATTTAGATATTCGGATTTAGAATTTACTCCGAAGGAGTTATTATGGGTAAACCGGAAATCGCAAAAAATGTCCTGGGGCTGATCGGGGATACTCCATTAGTACAACTTAACAAGCTTACCGGGTCAGACGATGCTAAAGTGCTAGTTAAAGTGGAATATTTCAATCCCGGAGGCAGTGTTAAGGACCGGATCTGCCTGGCGATGATCGAGGAAGCAGAGAAAAAAGGCTGGCTGAAACCAGGCGGGACTATTATCGAACCTACTAGCGGTAATACGGGTATCGGTCTGGCTTTGGTCGCCGCGGTCAAGGGATATAAGTTAATACTGGCTATGCCGGAAACTATGAGTATAGAGCGTCGTAAACTCCTGACTGCGTATGGCGCCGAGTTTTTATTAACTCCAGGAGCAGAAGGTATGGGCGGGGCAGTAAGAAAAGCCAAAGAAATAGCAGAAGCCCATTCTGATTATTATATGCCGATGCAGTTTAATAATCAGGCCAATCCGGAGATTCACCGTTTGACTACTGCTCAGGAGATCATAGCCCAAACTAAAGGTAATATTGATGCTTTTGTGGCTGCTGTCGGTACCGGAGGGACGCTAACTGGCGTAGGTGAAGCTTTAAAGAAAGATATTGCCAGAAAAATCAGGGTAATAGCAGTAGAACCGGCTAATAGTCCTGTTTTGTCAGGCGGGCAGCCGGGTCCGCATAAAATACAAGGTATTGGCGCCGGGTTTGTACCGGGAGTCCTGAACCGGAAAATTATTGATGAAATAATCAAAGTACAGGATGAAGATGCTTTTGCTACTGCTTCACGGCTGGCCCGGGAAGAAGGACTATTGGCCGGCATTTCCTCTGGCGCTAATGTTTTTGCGGCGTTGCAGGTAGCTGAACAATTGGGAAAAGATAAAACAGTGGTTACTATTTTATGTGACACTGGAGAACGTTACTTAAGTGTGTGGTGAGGGACGATGAAAATATCTTTTCGCGGTGATTATGCCTTAAAAGCAATTCTGGACTTGGCCCTGCATTATGACCAAGGCTTGGTCAAGATCCAGGATATCGCTCGGCGGCAGGATATCCCCTTAAAGTATCTAGAGCAAATACTGCTGTCTTTAAAAGGACCAGGATATGTCAACAGCCAAAGGGGAGCAAAAGGCGGGTACTATCTGGCCAAAGAACCAAAAAAGATCAGGATAGGTGAAATTATCAGGTTCATGGAAGGGCCGATCTCTCCTATTACCTGTGTAAGTAAGAGTTGCTATAAGAAGTGTACTGAAGAATCTCACTGTGTATTCCGGCCAATTTGGGATAAAGTACGGATCATGACCGAAGGGATTGTTGATAAAACTACCTTTGCTTACTTGTGTAAGAAAGCTAAAGAGAAACGCCGCTCTCACGAGCTGAAAATGTACTATCTTTAGTTTTTATTTAATACTTGACAAAATAAGTCATATATAGTATACTGTGACAAGAGGGATAAAAAGAAATGCTGAAGATATCAACCCGTTGCCGCTATGGATTATTAGCTATGGTAGAGCTGGGCCAGAGTTATGGCCAGGCCCCGGTATCAGCCCAAGAGATTTATCAGAAACAACATATTCCGAAATTTTATTTGCAGCAACTGCTGGTTAAACTGAGAAGGAATGGATTAGTAGAAAGTACCAGAGGCGCCAAGGGCGGATTTGTCTTGAAAAAAGATCCAAAAATGATCAAGATATTGGATATCGTGAAAGCGGTGGAAGGCCCGATCCAGCTGATCTCTTGTACTAAGCAATCCAGGGATAAGTGCTGCAGTAAGATCAAGGAATGCCTGACCAGGCCGGTTTGGGTGGAATTACAGGAAGCAGTAAATAAAGTATTGAACGAACGAACTTTGCATGATTTAACCCAAAATTTACCTTAGGCTCGTGGCATTCGACGAAAGATGCTAGCTCTTTTCTGTGTAAAAATTCTCAACCATACTGCTGTGAGTATGCTTTCAAATTTTTACTTCGAAAAGCGCTTAGCCTCTCTCGTCTCGGTGCTCACGTTCTAAGGCAAAAATTGGGTATATGAGGTGAAACTATGGATGTTAAACGACGTTATTTTGATTATGCCGCGACTACTCCGGTGCATCCGGAAGTAATTAAGGCGATACAGCCCTATTTTGACACGGTTTACGGTAATCCGTCCAGTCTTCATACTTTTGGCCAGGAAGCGCAGGCTGCTGTCACCCAGGCTCGGGATTTGATCGCTAAATATATTAATGCCAAGAGTGAGGAGATTGTTTTCACCAGTGGTGGCACAGAGGCAGATAATTTCGCCTTAATCGGTGTCTTTGAGGCTAATGCTAAGAAGGGCAATCATATTATTACTACGACTATCGAACATCATGCAGTCTTGGAAACTTGTAAGTTCCTGGAAAAACACCGCGGCGCCAAGGTTACCTATATACCGGTTGATAAATATGGTCTGGTGGATCTGGAAGCAATTATTAAAGCAATTACGCCGCAGACTATCTTAATCTCCGTAATGCACGCTAATAACGAGGTCGGCACGATTGAACCGATCGCCGGCATCGGGAAAGTAGCCAGGGAGAAAGGGATTTATTTTCATACCGATGCTGTACAGACCTTTGGCAGCCTGGACCTGGATGTAGAGAAACTTAATATTGATCTGCTCAGCGCCAGCGCGCATAAATTATACGGTCCTAAAGGAGTGGGCTTACTGTATATCAGGAAAGGCGTGCGCATCCTGCCGTTTCTGCATGGGGGGGAACAGGAAAGAAGGCGTCGCGCGTCTACTGAAAATGTCCCCGGTATAGTAGGATTTGGCAAAGCAGTAGAAATGGCGATACAGGAAAAACAGGAACGCCACCAGCACGTGACTATCTTGCGTGACAAGCTGATCAAAGGAATTTTGGAAAAGATCGATGAATCAGAATTAAACGGTCATCCTACTAAACGGCTGCCAAACAATGTTAATGTGACTATAAAATATATAGAAGGTGAATCAATGTTGATTAACCTGGACCTGGAGGGGATCGCTGCTTCAACTGGTTCAGCTTGTTCCAGCAGCTCACTAGAGCCTTCCCATGTGATCAAAGCGCTGGGAGTAAGCCCGGAAGTGGCGCATAGCAGTCTTCGTTTCAGCCTGGGCCGTCTTAATACTGATGAAGATGTTGAATATTTATTAGAAGCATTGCCAAGAATTGTTAAAAAACTCAGGGAAATGTCACCATTATACAAAAAAAAGTAGCAAGTCGCGAGTCACGAGTTTTGATAGAAGCATTTAATAATTAAGTTTTAACCTTAATTCAAAACTCAAAATTGTTTTAAATAGGGGGTTATACATGAAGGAAAAAGTGTTAAAAAGCTTGGCCAAGGTCGCCAAAATGCTGGGAGCGGATGGCGGCAGTGTAGAGTTGGTAGATATCGATGAAAAGACAGGAGTGGTAAAAGTGAAATTACTTGGCGCCTGCCTGGGCTGTCCCATGGCTACGATGACCTTAAAGAATGGCATTGAGCGGATCCTGAAGGAAGATGTCCCGGAAGTGAAAAAAGTGGAAGCAGTAAATTAAGAACAAATACGAAACTCTAAATCCGAAATACTAAACAAGTTCAAATAAATAAAATGCGCAAACAATAGAGTTTAGAATTTCGCTATTCGAATTTCGAATTTGTTTTAGGGGAGGGTGGTGATTATCATGAGAGCAAGAGTTTCCAGAAAGTATTTTCTGCGTCCAGTAGCTCATTGCTGCGGCGGGAAACGAAGATAGCTCGCGGGAGATAGTATCTCTTGCGGGCTTCAGGTTCACCTTGTTAGTCCCGTAAAACGGGGCTAACAAGGATTTTTCAACTTTGAGGGAATAATGGATATATCCAGATTGTTAAATGAAATAAAGGATATGGCTAAGAAAAAAAATGCGGTGATACTGGCACATAACTATCAACTGCCGGAAGTGCAGGAAGTAGCTGATTTTGTCGGTGACTCCCTGGAACTGAGCCTGAAGGCCAGCGAAACACAGGCCAAGATAATTGTTTTTTGCGGAGTGTTTTTTATGGCTGAAACTGCGGCTATTATTTCTCCCCAAAAAACTGTGTTAATACCGGATCATGAAGCCGGTTGTCCCATGGCCAGTATGATCAATGCTGAAAATGTGCGGGAGCTGAAAAGACAGCATCCCCAGGCTAAAGTTGTTTGCTATGTTAACTCAACTGCCGCGGTAAAAGCCGAAAGTGACATTTGCTGTACCAGTTCTAATGCCCTGAAAGTAGTCAATTCCTTAACTGCTGCTGATGAGATCATCTTTATCCCTGATAAATATTTAGGCAGCTATACACAGCTGAAAGTGCCGGGTAAGAAATTTATAATTTGGGAAGGTTATTGCCCAACTCATGTTCGCATTACCAGCGATGATATTCTTAAAATGAAGAGGAAATACCCGGAGGCGCTGGTCATGGCCCATCCGGAATGCCGGAGCGATGTAACCATGTTAGCTAATGCCGTACTGTCAACAGGCAGTATGAGCGCTTATGCCAGGGAGAAAGAAGAAAAAGAATTTATTGTCGGT
Organism: uncultured Clostridia bacterium; assembly: GCA_964441745.1. GTDB lineage: Bacteria > CAYTYR01 > UBA6262 > UBA6262 > UBA6262 > UBA6262. Next base: position 89,562 of record CAYTYR010000003.1, on the reverse strand, counting down.
ACAGAAGTTGGTATGCTGCACAGACTGAAAAAGGAAAATCCGGATAAGCAGTTTTATCCTGCCAATACGCAAGCTGCCTGCTCCAATATGAAATTGGTCACCTTGGAAAATATCTATTGGTCCTTGCGGGATATGATCTACCCAGTGAAAGTAGAAGAGCCAGTCCGCAGTAAAGCGAAACTGGCTATTGATAGAATGATAGCTTTATCGAAACAAGATTAATTAGGTGGTTACTTCTCCCGATCAGTGACCTTTTCATAGATAATAACAACCGCGATGCAAGCGAGCGGGGTAGCAATAAGCCCGGTTAACAGCCACGAGAGAATAAGTTTGATATCGATATTGGTATTATAGGTGATCAAGAGCGGCGGAACAGTAATAGCCCACAGCAATAACCCCAGAAAAAATCCTTTAGTGATCCCCTTGCCAGGAATACCATGCTGCAAGACTGTAAACATTAAGGCGTAGATAAGCCCGCTGGAAAAGTTACCCAGCAGGGTTTGGACCATCCAGACATTACTTAAGGGTTTGATCAACGCAGGTGTTTGGGCATAGAAATTCTTAAAGAGAATGGTAAAGAGGGCATTGATAAAATAGGAAACAGCAGCTACCACTATCCCTGCCAACAGCCATTTGGCTACATTTTTCACGTTCCTGCCTCCTTGTAATACGATTACACAGATTAGAAATGAGATTACACTGATAGAGCAAGATGATTAGAACTTGTTTTTTTAATCGGGGTAATCTTTTTTAGAAATCGGTGTAATCACTTTAGTAGTGTAGCAGAATTCAGGCTTGCTGTAAATAGGTTAATAAATAATAAGTGTTATGATCCTAATGCTTCCAAATGGTGTTTCACTATTTTTCCCTCAACCATATAGATGACATCTTCAGCGATATTCGTAGTATGGTCGCAGATTCTTTCTAAATGGCGCGCTACCAGCAGTAGGGGTACAGCCCTTGGCGCAGTCGTTGGGTCTTTGGCAATATAATCCTTGATCAACTCAGACTGGACCAAATTACGCAGGTTATCAGCTTCCGGATCGCGTAAAATGACTTTTTTAGCCAGCTCTACATCCTTATGTACAAACGCATCGATCGCTTCCTTGACCATGCTTTGAGCCAGGGTAGCTAATTTGGGAATATCAATCAGTGGTTTAAGCTGGGGTTTGCCTGCTATTTCCAGGCACCGCTGGGCAATATCCACAGCCAGATCAGCGATGCGTTCCAGGTCCGTGCAGATCTTCATCGTCATGGTAATGAAGCGCAGGTCAATAGCCATGGGCTGATTTAAAGCCAACAAATCGAGGCATTTTTCGTCTATCGCTAATTCCATTTCATCTATTTTTTTATCTTCTATGATCACCTGTTTAGCTTGTTCGGCACTGAGAGCTTTAAGAGCCTCAATTGATTTATAAATTGATTCTTCAGTTAAACTGCCCATACGCAAAACTTCTTTGCTCAGGTCTGCTAATTCTTCGTCAAAATGTCGCTGCATTGTTTCCTCCTAAAATTTAATACAGTTTTGAATTTTGAATGTTGAGTTTTTCCGCCAGAGGCGGATCCGCCAAGCTTAAAGGCGGAGAATTATTAATTATGGTAAAGAAATTCACCTAAACTCAAAACTTAAAACTTATAACTCAAAATTGTTTTACTATTAGCCAAATCTTCCCGTCAGATAATCTTCTGTCCTGCTATCTTTCGGACTGGTAAAGATCTGGGTGGTTTCACCAAACTCTACCAAGTCCCCTAATAAAAAGTATCCGGTATATTCAGATACCCTGGCGGCCTGCTGCATATTGTGCGTTACGATAATTATCGTATATTGCTTTTTAAGTTCATACATCAAATCTTCAATTTTTGCGGTGGATATAGGGTCTAATGCCGAACAAGGTTCATCCATCAGCAGGACTTTCGGTTCCACTACCGCCAGCCGGGCAATACAGAGCCGCTGCTGCTGTTCACCGGAAAGAGCGAGAGCATTAGTATCAAGTTTGTCTTTTACCTCATCCCAGAGGTGCACTGATTCCAAGCTCCATTGCAATTTTTCTTCCATTATTTTATTGTCCAGAATACCATGTACCCTCAAACCATAAACGACATTGTCATAAATGCTTAAGGGAAAAGGGTTTGGTCTTTGGAAGACCATGCCGACATTCTTACGTAAGGCTAATAAATCGTATCCGTTATGATAAATGTCATTATCCGCTATTTTCACTGATCCGGTTATGCGTACGTCTTCAATCAGGTCATTCATCCGATTGAGGCATCTCAGGAAGGTGGATTTGCCGCAGCCGGAAGGCCCAATTAAAGCCGTGATCTTCTGTTTTTCAATATTCAGGTTAATATTTTTCAACGCCTGAAAATTACCGTAAAATAATGATAAATTATTTACTTCTATTATACTCATAGACACCTTTAAAAAATCTGTGTAATCTGCATTTTAATCTATGTAATCGTCTTTCTATCCGAACCTTCCCGATATATAATCATTGGTCCGCTGGTCGGCCGGAGTGGTGAAGATCTTGTCTGTCGGTCCGACTTCGATCAGCTCTCCGCTCAGGAAAAAAGCCGTCCGGTCGGCTACCCGGGCGGCCTGCTTGGTGTTATTGGTTACCAGGATAATAGTATAATCCTTTTTTAGATTGCGCAGTGATTCCTCGATCTTCATGGTTGAAATCGGGTCCAATCCCGAACACGGTTCATCCAGTAGGATGAATTCAGGCTTCAAGGCCAGGATGCGGGCGATACACAGCCGCTGCTGCTGCCCACCGGAAAGTTTTTGGCCGCTGGAATCAAGCCGGTCTTTGACTTCTTCATATAAGGTTGATTTAATCAAACAATCAGTAACTAGTTCTTTTAAATGGTTTTTACCAGCTAATCCGGCCATTCTAGGCCCGAAAGCCACGTTTTCGTAAATTGAGCGGGGCAGGGGTACCGGTGTGGCAAAGACCATGCCTAATTTACGCCGCAGTTCGATCACGCTCGTTTCCGGCGTATAGATATCCTGGCCGTCAATATATAGTGATCCTTCTATCCGTGATTTCGGGGTCAGGTCATTGAGCCGGTTAAGCGCCCGCAGGAAAGTGGATTTGCCGCTGCCGGCAGGGCCGATGATGCCCAATATCTCATTTTGGTAAACATCCAGATTTATATTTTTCAGCGTTTGGTTAGCGCCGAAATAGTGGCTGAAATTATTTGCTTTGATAGTAATGTTTGCCATTAGGTGTCCTGTCTGGTGCTAAATCCTTATGAATACTTCTTCATGAATTGATGCATCAGCCTGTACGAAATAATGTTAATAAATAAAATAGTAATGATCAATACAGCAGCTGTGCCATAAGCGTTGGGCATGGAGATCCCTTCACGGGCCAGGATATAAAAATGTACCGCCATAGTCCGTGAGGATGAAAAGATAGAAGTTGGCATACGCAAAGCGCTGCCAGCCGTAAAAATAGTAGCCGCTGTTTCACCAACGCTTCGGCCAATACTCAAGATGATACCGGTCAATATTCCGGGTAGAGCGGAAGGGAAAACCACTTTAGTGACTGTTTGCCATTTGGTGCCACCCAGGGAATAACTTACTTCCCGGTAATTATATGGTACAGACTTTAGCGCTTCTTCACTGGTCCTGATGATAGTCGGCAGGAGCATGAAAGCCATGGTCAGGCTGCCGCTCAATATGGACCAACCCATTTTTAATTTAGTTACAAATAAAATAAAGCCGAACAACCCAAAGATAATTGAGGGAATACCTGCCAGACACTCAGAACCAAAGCGGATAACCTTGGTCATCTTGCTTTCCCTGGTATATTCATTAAGATAAATGGCTGTTCCCACTCCTAGGGGAGTGGCTACAATAAGTGCCCCGATAGTCAGGGCTATGGTGCCGATGATCGTAGAATAGATACCGCCGCTTTTCCCCATATCCATGGGATTGGTTGTTAAAAAAGTATAGTTTAATACCGGCAGGCCTTTACGCAGAATATAAAAAATAATGAAAAAAAGTATGAATATAGTAATAAGGGTAAAAAGCCAGAGGATTGATTGTACCATTTTTTGTTCAAGTTTAGGATTGATATACATTACTTAGCTGCCTTTCCCTTGGCGGAAGTGGCATTGGCAATTGTATTTAAGACCATGATAATAATGAATAATATAACACCAGTAGCAAACAAAGCCTGGCGATGTTCACCGCTGGCATAGCCCATTTCCAAGGCTATATTAGAGGTTAAAGTCCGGACTGGATCTAAAATAGAGTGAGGGATCATGACCGCGTTACCGGCGATCATAATGGTGGCCATGGTTTCCCCGATAGCCCGGCCCATACCCAGAATGATACTGGCGATAATACCAGATTTGGCTGCCGGCAGGGTAACCATTTTGGTGGTTTGCCATTTAGTGGCGCCCAAGGCGATCGAGCCTTCGCGATAGCTCCGCGGTACCGCCTGCAAAGAATCTATGGAAATACTAATGATAGTGGGTAAGATCATGATACCCAGAATAATGGATGCAGCCAATACCGAGAACCCTGGTCCGCCGAATTTTTCGCGAATAAAAGGCACCAGGATGATGACTCCCATAAAACCGTACACCACTGAAGGTATTCCAGCTAATAGCTCGATAATAGGTTTAATGATCTGGCGGAGACGCTTAGTGGAAAATTCAGTCAGGAAGATCGCGCAAGCCAGGCCAAAAGGTATCCCGATAAAGAGCGAGCCGATAGTCACCATGATCGATCCAATGATCATCGATAAAAGGCCAAAACTATGTTCCGTAGGATACCAATCTGTGCCTAAAAGAAAATTTTTAAACCCATATTTGAACATAATGGGAGTGCCCTCTTTGAAAATAAAGAGAGTGATCACCACCAATATGGAAACAGCGGAGAAAGCTAAGACGAGTAAAGCCAGCTCTATGAGTTTTTCGTTTCTTTCAATCCTGTTCATTTGGCTGGAATAAGACCTTCCTTTTCTACGAGGCTCTGGCCTTCCTGGGAAAGCGCAAAGGTTATAAAATCCTTGACCTGTCCGGTTGGTTGTCCTTTGGTGACAAACAAGAAAGGACGAACCAGTTTATATCTCTTAGTAATTATATTTTCGTCAGTAGCAGTAATGTTATCTAATTTTAAAGCTTTTACTTTATCATTCACCAAGCCTAAAGATATATACCCCATGGCATGGGGGTCGCCAGAGATGATTTCCCTGACCGCTCCATTAGAATCCTGAACAATAGCCCATTTGCAAATACGGGTTTTCCCCATGACCATATCCTGGAAAGCGCCACGGGTTCCAGAGCCTTCCTCGCGTGTAACCACTGTGATCGGCCGGTCAATACCACCCACTTCTTTCCAATTCAGGATGGTTCCGGCAAAGATGTCTTTCAACTGCACCATGGACAGGTTATTAACTTGATTGGCAGGATGTACTATTACTGCCAATCCATCACGGGCTACAACAATTTCATTTAAGTCTTTTTCATCTGTCTTTAGTTCACGGGAAGAAGTACCGATATTCGCCGCTCCGCTCTTTGCTGCCTGGATCCCGGCGCTGGATCCACCTCCCTGGACATTAACCACGCGGTCAGGGTGTTCCTCCATATATACTTCTGCCCATTTGTCAGCAAAAGGCTGGACACTGGTCGATCCCGCGACAGTGATACCTTTCTGTTGTTCGTTACGGGCACAACTAGTAATGACCAGCAGACATAAAAAAAAGACGAGCATTGGTTTTTGCATGGACTTAGTATAGCAAAAACCTTGCTCTGTTTCAAGGGATTTATCCAAATCTGCCGGTGATATAATCCTCAGTCTGCTTCCGAGCCGGATTGGTGAATATTTTTTCCGTTTTATCGAATTCGATTAACTCCCCCAGCAGAAAGAACCCGGTATAATCAGAAATACGCGCCGCTTGCTGCATATTATGGGTGACAATAGCAATAGTATATTTTTCTTTCAGCTGGTTGATCAATTCCTCGATCTTGGCAGTGGAGATAGGGTCCAAAGCGGAACAAGGCTCATCGAACAAGATCACTTCCGGTTCGATGGCCAAAGCCCGGGCAATGCATAATCTTTGCTGCTGCCCGCCTGACAGTTCAAAAGCATTATCATCCAAGCGGTCCTGTACTTCTTCCCAGAGAGCGGAATTTTTCAGGCTCATTTCCACCCGATCGGTTATTTCTGTTTTATTACTCAGGCCATTGATCCGCAGGCCATAAGCAATATTATCAAAAATGGATTTGGGAAAAGGATTTGATTTCTGGAACACCATGCCGATCTTGCGGCGTATCTCCACCACATCCATGCGGGGATCATAGATATTTTCCCTGTCCAGCAGGATCTCGCCTTCCACCCGGCTGCCAATGATTATATCATTCATCCGGTTCAAGATCCTGATAAAAGTGGATTTGCCGCAGCCAGACGGACCGATCACTGCGGTCACCTTGTTATTTTCTATTCCCATATTGATATTTTTTAAAGCCAGGTTCCGGCCATAATAAAAATTAAGGTTTTTTACTTCCATGCGCAGATTGGTGTTCCCGATACTACTTACCATTTCTTTTTCCTCCTGTAATGGTTACGGATAAAAATCGCTAACAGGTTGATCCCCAGGACCATAATAATAAGCACTAAGGAAGCGCCATAAGCGATGGCTTTTTGTTCTTTAGGATGACTGCCTTCGGTCATTAAAGCATAGATATGATAGGGCAGGGCCATGACCTCGCTGAAAATGGAATCAGGCAATTTCCGGATATAAAAAGTTGCCGCAGTGAATAGAATAGGCGCTGTTTCCCCGGCTACCCGGCCGACACCGAGTATAGCCCCGGTAATGATCCCGCCGCTGGCATTAGGCAATACGATCTTATAGATAGTCTGCCACTTGGTCGCGCCCAAAGCCAGGGATGCTTCACGGAAACCTTGAGGCACTAACAATAAAGCTTCCTCACTGGCCCTGATTATTACCGGCAGGATCATGATCCCCAGGGTCAAGCTTCCGGAAAGAATGGAAACGCCGAACTTCAGGTAATTAACGAAAAGCGCCAAACCAAATAACCCGAAAACAATTGAAGGCACGCTGGCCAGGTTGCTGATACCAATACGGATAATACGGATGATCTTCCCCTGAGTGGCATATTCAGTCATATAAATAGCCGCCAATATACCCAGTGGCAGGGCGAACAGTATGGCTCCCATAGTAAGATAAAAAGTACCCAATATGGCCGGGAATATGCCTCCGGCCGTCATACCTTTCTCCGGCATCTTGGTCAGGAAGTCCCAACTGATCACGGTAATGCCGCGACTGAATATGAAGTAGAGCAAAATACCCAGGATAATGAAGATTATTAGTGCGGCCAGGCGCACGGCCATAAAACCTATTTGTTGTTTGAACTCACGCCATTTACGATTACTTATATTCAGCACTAGACGATCCTTTTCCTGAAGCGTTGGGCGACCAGGTCCGCGATGATATTAAAAATAAGGGTCAGGATAAAAAGCACTACCGCGATACCAAACAGAGCAAAATAATGTTCACTGCCGATAGCGGTTTCGCCCATTTCCGCGGCTATGGTAGCGGTCATGGTCCGCACCGGCTGCAGGAATGAATGCGGAATAATAGCCGCGCCGCCGGCGACCATCAGCACGGTCATGGTCTCGCCTATCGCGCGTCCCATGCCCAAAATGACCGCTGAACTGATGCCGGAAAAAGCCGCCGGGACAGTGACCTTGATCATAGTCTCCCAGCGGTTGGCGCCCAAAGCGTATGAAGCTTCTTTGAATCCGCGCGGTACCGCGGAAATACAATCTTCGGAAATGCTGGTGATAGTGGGGATAGCCATAATTCCCAGCAAAATAGAGGCATTCAAAGCATTGAGCCCGGTAGGCAGCTTGAAAACATTCTGCAGGAAAGGGGCGATCACGACCATACCGAAAAATCCCAGTACGACGGAGGGAATACCGGCCAACACCTCTACCGCCGGTTTCAGTATTTCTTTTAAGTTAGTTGAAGCGATCTCAGATATATACATAGCCGCGCCCAGTCCCAGCGGTACTGCCACCAGTAAAGAACCGATAGTTACCCATAGTGACCCGAGTATCAGCGGCAGGATGCCGAATTCCGGCGGGTCATAAGTGGGATACCAGTGCCGGCCCAGCAGGAAATCCAGGACTTTAATTTCCTTGAATAGGGGTAAGCTTTCCTTAAAAAGTATGATGATAATACCGACTAATAAAATATTGGATAGGAAAGCAAAGAAAAGAAAAAGCCATTCAAGTATTAGTTCTCTAATTTTCTTGTTACTAGCCATTATTTGATCCTTTTAATAAAAACGATTGGCTAAAGGCGTGGGGAGGTGAATCCCTGACGCCTTTAGCCGGGGTGTAAGAACGATGGCGTTCTTACTTTACTGCGATAAATCCTACTTCTTCTACTAGTTTCTGTCCCGTAGGGCTGAGTATATAATCCAGGAATTGCTTAGCCAGGCCCTTAGGCGCGGCATTAGTATACATATATAATGGACGGCTTACCGGATATTTGCCGCTGATCACGGTTTCCTTCGTTGCCGTGACCCCATTGACCACCAGGGATTTGACTTCATCCGTGACATAACCTAATCCAATGTACCCGACAGCTCCTGGGGTAGTGGACACAGAGGTTAAGATGGCCTGGTTGGAAGCCAGCATCATGGCGTCTTCCCTTACTTTGCTGCCTTTGAGCACTTTTTCATTAAAAACCTCAAAAGTGCCGCTGGCCGTATCCCGTGAAATAACTACGATCGTACTGCCGCTGCCCCCGGCTTCGCTCCATTTACTGATCTCGCCGGTATAGATCTTTTTTGCCGTCTCCAGGGAGATACTGCTGATACTGTTAGCTTTATTAACTATGATACAGATACCGTCTTTGGCGATTATCGTACCGGATAGATTAACCCCTTTGCCCCTGGCGGTGGCGATCTCCTTGGCTTTAGCGGCGCGGGAAGAATTGCCAATATCTACAGTGCCGTCAATAATTGCCGCGACGCCAACGCCGGAACCGCCGCCCCTGACACTGATATCCACGTCAGGATGGGCATTCATAAATTCTTCTGCCGCTTTCTGGGCGATCGGCAGAACCGTAGTGGAGCCGCTCATGGTCAATTTCTGCCCCGCCAGTACATTGCCGGCGATCAAACTTAAGATGCTTAGCATACATATTGCTTTTACTACTTTTTTCATCGTCGTCTCCTTTTTAATCTGTGTAATCTTTCTTTCTAATCTGTGTAATCGTCTCTATTGTACAAACACTCTCGAAAAACTCCAGGCTAACTGCGCCAGGTATTGAGTTGTTGAAGCGGTGGCGCTGTTTTCCGGATCATCTTTTTGGTAATTCAATTGCAGTAAAACGCCTTTGGTTATAGCATAATTTACACCGGCTATTATCGTATTGACTTTATCATTAGTAGAATCGGCGTTAGGATCCCAGCTATCGTACCTGGCCAGGATAGTCCAGTCGGCATTGACCTGGTACGAGGGCATAAGGGAGAAGCCTTTCTTTTTAATATCCGTGAAGGTGTTAGTAGTCGTGCTGTAAGTATCGATCTTTTGGTCAATGTATTCGCCCCACAGATCAAATTGTCCGTACGCGGCGCGGATCATGCCGACCATCAGGTTATTGGTATTATAAGCATTGTTGCCGGTGGCGGCTACAGTTCCCTGCAAGTCGCGCTTATAGCTGGCGCCCACTGTCAAGCCGGGAATAAGAATAAACCTGGCATCAGCCACCACAGCCAACTCGGTATTGACATCAGGACTAAGGGCTTTCTTATACCCCTCACCATTATATAATCCGACAGCATAAGCGCCATAGCCCATGGGGAAGTAGCCGTTCAGCACCAGGCCATTGTCTGCTGAAGCATCAATACCATTCCGGTCTATAAATTCCTTCTCGATAATACGGTAATCATAATCATAGATCAAGCCGAGATAGTTCTTCTGTAAACCGAATGTCAATTTTCCTTCCGGGATCCCTATCGGCAGGTCCACATAGCTTTCTTTAAGCTTAATCCCGGCGCCATCCTTGAAATCACCGGTCTTAGCGGAAAAGAAATCCGCCGTCCATTGTCCTTTGATCGTATCAGTGAACTGGTAGGCGTACCGGACATAACCCCGATCTACCGAAAATCCGGAATCAGTAGTTTTATCAGTATCCTTCAGCGGACCTTGCAGGTCCTTGCTTATTACCCGTGTCCTTAACCAGTTGGTTCCACTAAAGGTCCAATCTCCGGCAGCGGCAAAGGCTATTTGGCTCAAGTTTAACAGTAACATACAAACAACTGCTGTTTTTACGGCTTTCAACATGTCTTCCTCCTTTATTAAAATGATTACACAGATTTCTAAAAACGATTACAAAATGAACATTTACTGGACACCTCCTTTTTTAGGTTGTTCGTGAGGCATAGTTGCATTATGTATGAGTTAATTATAAATAAAGGATGTTAGGGTGAAATGAATATCAAGTAAAATGTAAGTTAAACCGCAACCGCTTCCTGGGACAGTACCCGGCGCACTATTTTAATCAATTCACCGACATTAAAAGGCTTGGCGACATACTCTGCCGCTTTTAGTTCAAAAGATTTGTTAATGACATCTTTATTGATCAAAGCGCTGATAATAATGACCGGGATTTGGTATAACTGCATATTGCGTTTAAGCAGATACAGGATTTCATGGCCATTTAGTCCCGGCATCATCAGGTCCAGGATGATCAGGTCAGGCTTGACCTTACCGGCCAGCTCCAACACTGTCTCCCCGTTGGGCAGGGCAATGACATTGAATCCTTCTTTGTTCAGGTTGTAGGTAAGCAATTCAATAATAGGCAGGTCGTCCTCAACGATTAAAATGATCTTCTTGTTCATAAGTTCTTATCCCGGGCCTCCCGGGATTTCCTCCTCTGCTGTTTTATCTGGGATAAATATAAAGGATAGGGAATAAGAATGAATTAGCAATAAGTAAAATCTGCGTAAAACGGAAAACCCCTGTTTATTGTAGTAAACAGGGGTTGCAAGTTTAAAATTTTGATTTTGCCGGGTTACCTAGGCAGGGTGAACCAGAAAGTGGAGCCGTTTCCTTCGATGCTTTCTACGCCGACCTGGCCCTGATGGGCTTCGATTATATGCTTTACTATAGATAATCCCAGTCCACTTCCTCCCAGGTCGCGGGAGCGGGCTTTGTCTACGCGGTAAAATCTTTCAAAAATGCGGGGCAGATCTTTTTCCGGGATGCCCAGGCCGGTGTCGCTGATGCTTATTTTAATAGAATCATCCTGGATTGCGGCAGTTACGGTGATACTGCCATTCTCTTTATTGAATTTAATGGCATTGTCCAGCAGGTTGATCAGTACCTGGGCAATTTTATCCTGGTCTGCCTGGACTAGGGGAAGAGTTTCCTTAATATCTACCGAGCAGGTAACTTTGCTCTTAACTAGTTGCGGGGTAAAGGTTTCTACTGTTTTCCTAATGAGCTCTGGCAGGGCTGCTGGTTTGATATCCAATTTTATTTCCTTGGATTCCAGTTTGGATAATTCCAGGATACCATTAATGAGCTTGCCCAGCCGGTCGGCATGATCCTGGATAATAGTCAGGAAACGCCGGCTATTATTTTTATCTTCCAAGGCGCCGTCCAGCAGGGTTTCGATAAAACCTTTAATAGAGGTCAGAGGAGTTTTTAATTCATGGGAAACATTGGAAATGAATTCTTTGCGCACATTTTCCAAATGTTTCAATTCGGTGATATCATGCATGACCAGGACGGCTCCGATGGTCTGGTCTTCTTTTTTAAGCGGACTGGCATATATCTGGAAGATCTTTTGTATGGGCACAAGAATTGACAATTCACTTTGTTGCGCCTGTCCGGATTGCAGGGTCAGATTTAATATTTCATCCAGCTCATTATTACGTATTGCTTCCAACAGCATCTTGCCCTGGCAATCCGCCGCGGCCACACTAAAAATATTCTCGATGGATTTATTGATTAATAAGATCCGGCTGTCTGTAGCACAGGCGATCACTCCCTCACTCATGCTGGAAATTATGGCCGTGATCTTGTTTTGTTCATTTCTAATAGCTTCCATATTCTCCTGGACCTGCCGGAACAAGAGATTTAATGACCTGGCCAAACTCCCTATTTCATCCTGGGCGCTGACTGGTATTTTCTGGGACCAATTGCCTTTGATCCCCTGCTGGGTCAGGTCATTGATCTGGCGGATCGGTTTAGTAATGACATAAGCAGAGACATATCCCAGGATAATAGTCAAGACCAGGGCTACGATAATGCCGATCCAGAGATTTGGCAAGATATTGACGGTCAAAGTATTAACCGTGGTGATGGGCAAAGCGACCCTGATGATCCCGCTGATTTCTCCCCGGATAGCTTTGACTGGCAGCGCGATATAGAGCATGTTTTTTTGCAGGGTATAGCTATAGCGGGTGCTGACTCCTGTTTTGCCCTGCAACGCATCTATTACTTCCGGGCGGGTACGGTGGTTTTCCATGACCCCGGGATCGGATTCAGAGTCACCCAGTACCTGGCCGTCTTTGGCGATGATAGTGATCCGGGCTTGGGCCTTTTGTTTAGCGATCATGACCAGGGGCTGGATCTGGTTTGTGTTTTTCTGTTTAATGATCGGCGCGGGGATAAATTCGGAAATTAACTGCGCTTTTGTTACCAGTTCGTTTTCGAGCTGGACTTTTGATTCATAATTTAATTTATGCAGGATAATAAAAGTAGTACACGAGAAAACCAGCGCTACTAAGAGAAGGTAATTAAGGATAAGTTTGGTGGAAAGATTGATCTGCATGGAGATCAGCCTTCCAGTTCTAAACGATAGCCGACATTTTTGATGGTAATAATACGGTCAGCGAGGCTTTTTAATTTTTTGCGCAGGTAGCGGATGTGCACATCCACAGTGCGGGTGGTAATCTCCAGGGAATGTTCGTAGCCCCAGACATTTTCCAGTAAAGAATCACGGGATATGGCCCGGCCACGGGCATTGATCAGGGCTTTGAGCAGTTCAAATTCTTTGGTGGTTAGATCTACTTGCTTGCTCTTCTGGGTTACCAAATACTTACTGAAATCTATGAAAACGTCACCGATCTTTATAACTTCCGCTTGTTTGTTCTCCGGATTGAGTCGACGCAGCAGTGCCCTTATACGGGCGATGAGCTCTTTCATACTGAAGGGTTTAGTAATATAATCATCAGCTCCGAGTTCAAGTCCGACAATTTTGTCGCTTTCGGATGATTTAGCGGTCAGCATGATGATCGGTATATGGCTGGTCTTAGAGTCTTTTTTCAGGATGCGGCATACTTCCAGACCGTCTATTTCCGGCAGCATCAGGTCCAGGAGGACCAGGTCAGGATGGTTTTTTCGTACCAGATCGAGCGCTCTTTGGCCGTTACTGGCGGATTGGATCTTGAAGTTTTCTTTTTCCAGGTTGTATTGTAATAATTCTACAATATCTTTTTCATCTTCCACAATTAGTATTTTTTCTTTAGCCATGTAATTCCTTCTTAATATCCGGCTAGATTATGGGTTTATTTTATCAAAGCTAATAGTTAATTGCAATGTTTTATTCTGTCTCTATGCCGGAATTAAAATAATACCTGGCTAAATTCTGCAAGCCAGTGTGCAGCGACCGCCAAAGATCTTTTAAAGACCAGAAATGATAGTGGGCGGTGCATTTTTTATTTTCTATAGCTGTGCGCAGCTCCGCCGCGGTTTTCCCTGGGAACAAGGTATACCCGTGCCCGATAAAATGGGAATCATGGGCGTCACTTGAGCCAATGGCCGTATGCATACTGGAGGCATTCTTCAAGGCAGCTTTCATATTGGCCCACCAGCTGGCTATACTGGAGTTACAGATAACTTCAATCCCGTCTATTTTTAAAGTGTCGATAAGCTTGCCGGCAGAGACATTGCCCCGTTTTTTACCTATATAAAAATGGAAAGGGTGCGGTAATATGGCCAACCCGTCTTGGGCATGGATCTTTTCGATGGTCTCTTCAGCGCTTAAGCCAGGCTTAATACGTTCATGCAGGAATAAGCCAAGAATATGACCGTTCAAAGTAGTGATCTCTTCCCCAATGATTACTTCTACTCCCATATAGGTATGACTCTGGGCGAAATTCTGCGCTTTTTGGGCGCCTTTGATGCGGTTATGGTCACAGATCGCGATGACGGCCAGTTCTTTGATCGAAGCTGTCCTGACCACTTGTTCGGGACTGTCCAGCCCGTCACTGTAGTAAGTATGGATGTGTAAATCTGCTTTGTTTTTCATAATTTTCTCCTTTTTTATTACAATAAGTATAACGAATGTATAATAAGGGCATATTACGCTTAGGTAAAAGGTAAGTTAAATAATATTTTGGCATTTACTATGGTCGGCAGTTATGATATAATAATAATATGACTAAAACTACTATTAAAGAACTGCAAAAACAGCTGAAAGAGAAAAAAGAAGAAGCCGCGGTCCTTTACCGGATCAGCGAGGTTATTTCCAGTATCACCAATCTCGATGAATTACTAGGCAAGATCCTGGAAGTAGCTGCGGCCATAACCAAAAGCGATGCCTGTCATCTATTCCTTTTTGATGAAGCCAAAGAACACTTGGTCCTGCGGGCCGCGAAACCCCTGCATCCTAAGACTGTCGGCTTGGTGCGGCTCAATATTGGTGAGGGTATTGCGGGTACGGCGGCTAAGCAGAAAAAAATTGTCGCGATTAATAAAGACGCCATGAAAGACCAGCGTTACAAGTTTTTCCAGGGATTACCGGAAGATAAGTTTCAGGCGATCCTGGCTGTGCCGATTATAGCCAAGAATGAAGTTATTGGGGTGGTAAACATACGGCATCGCCAAGCCCACCGCTATTCGGACCGGGATAAGAAATTAATGGAAGTGATCGGAACCCAGGTCGGATCAGCCATCGAAAAAGCCAGGTTAGATATAGAATCCAGCAAAAAATCACGGCGCCTGGATACGATTTCCAGGATCTCTACCACTATCGTTTCGGGGAGATATTTGCAGGAGATCCTGCAGTTGGTAGTCACTATGACCGCGGAAATGATGAACTCAAAAATATGTTCAATTATGCTGCTGGATGACCAGAAGCAAGAGCTGGAGATCAAAGCCACCCAATCCCTGAGCCCTGATTATATTAAAAAACCAAATTTAAAGGTGGGAGAAAGCGTCAGCGGTCAGGCAGTGAAAGAAAAGAAGCCGGTGATGGTATTGAATGTCACCCGGGAACCAGCCTATAAATACCCGGAAGTCGCCCGCAAGGAAGGCATTATTAGTATGCTTTCTGTCCCGATGATGATCAAAGATAAGGTGATCGGGGTGATTAACAGCTACACTGCCCATGAACATTCTTTTAGTGAAGAAGAGATCAAAGTATTGCAATCGGTTGCTAACCAGGCAGCTATTTCCATAGAAAACACCAAATTGTTCGATAAAGCCGCAGAAATGGAAGAGGCGCTGGAAACCAGGAAAGTAGTGGAAAAAGCCAAGGGGGTCCTCATGCAAAAATACACGATGAATGAAGCTGAGGCCTTTAAAATAATCCAGCAGCAAAGCATGAATACCCGCAAGAGCATGAAACAGATAGCTGAAGCTATCCTCTTGACCGCGGAGATGAATAAGTGACATTATGCAGAATATCTCCTTGATCTAAAAAGAATTTTACCCCAGTAATGGGGTTTTTTTGTCAAGGAGAGAATGTCCTGCCAGCGCAATTGACCTTGCCCTCAAGATTTTGCTGAAATTCGGCCTGTTCCGTAAGGGATACGCGCGATTGGAAGGAGGGGTTGCGCTTGTAATCAGGCGGCGACATTAAAAGGGTATTATAGCCTCCAGGAAGAATAAATGTTAACAGAATATCACGCTAAATATTTTGCTTATGAATTAACCAAGCGGAGCGCATCAGACAGCATCCAGAAGCTTGCCGCGTCTTTAGCGGACGCACAGGTTGATCTTAATCCTCATCAGGTAGAAGCCGCATTGTTTGCTTTTCGGTCGCCATTGTCCAAAGGGGCAATTCTTGCTGATGAGGTTGGTTTGGGAAAAACGATTGAGGCTGGCTTGGTTATTTCCCAGAAGTGGGCTGAGCGCAAACGAAAGATTCTCATTATTGTTCCATCCAATCTTAGGAAACAGTGGAATCAGGAATTGCTTGATAAGTTTTTTCTCTCGTCCGCTATTCTTGAGAATGCGTCATTTTAATCAGGAAATCAAAAAAGGTAATTTGAATCCTTTTGAACAGGGGAAGGTTGTTATCTGTTCGTATCAGTTTGCCCGGAAGATGGATGTTTATATCAAAAAGATACAATGGGATTTAATTGTGATCGATGAGGCGCACCGTCTTCGCAATGTTTATAAACCATCAAGCAAGATTGCAAACGCAATTAAGGAAGCGGTCGCGGCTTGCGTCCAATTTACCGGAGAAACTCAAGCTGGAGAAAGATCGTCGTCAACTCGAAACCAAGCGGGATGCCGCGTGGCGGGCATATGAGCAGGAAGCTAAAGTGATCGAAAATAAAAAGGACGGTCTTATAGATGAGATTGAAAAGAAATTAAAGCCCCGGATTAACGAAGAAACACTATTTATGATTCGCTGGGAAGTGGTTTGATCTTAAAAGGAGAAAATAGTATGTCGGAAGTTAAAAAAGCTGATTTGAAATCCATGAATATCCCGGAAGATAAATTACGGCAATTAAAGCAGGCGTTTCCCGAGGTTTTCACAGAAGGGCTAAAAATAGATATTGATAAATTACGGGTGGTAATTGGTGAAAATACAGACGTTGGTCGAGAACGTTTTGGGATGAATTGGCCGGGAAAAGCGGATTGTTTCAAGAATATTCAGGCTCCGAGCGTTGCAACGCTTGTTCCGGTTAAAGATGAATCTATTAACTTTGATACAACAGAGAATTTGTTTATTGAAGGCGATAACCTTGAGGTTTTAAAGCTTTTGCAGAAATCGTATTATGGCAAGATAAAGATGATCTACATCGATCCGCCATACAATACCGGAAGTGATTTTATTTATCCTGACGATTACGCTGAGAATTTGGAAACATATTTGAAATACACAGGGCAGATGGATGATGAGGGGAGGCGTTTTTCGACCAATACAGAAGATAGTGGCCGTTTCCATACTAAATGGCTCAATATGATGTATCCACGGTTGTATTTAGCGAGAAATTTATTACGCGAAGATGGAATAATCTTTATTAGCATTGGCGATGGAGAGTTTTCACATTTAAGAAAAATGTGCGATGAAATATTTGGCGAGGAGAACGCATTGGATGTTGTAACTCGAGTGTCCAAGTTAACCTCAAACAAGGGGACGCACTTTTCACCATCGTGTGATTATATTTTATCGTATGCAAAACATATATCCAGTCTTCCTGAATTCACTGATCGGTCTGCGCAAGCGGACGAAGATTATGTCAGCCTTTTTAAATTCGAAGATAAGAGAGGTAAGTACAACGAAGTTTCGCTATACATGCCGAGTTTAGACTTGCGTCCGAATCAAAGGTATTACATTGAATGTCAGGATGGGACAAAGGTGATTCCCCCGGCCGGAAAAGTATTTAGATGGACAGAAGAAACGTTCAAAAAGAACCTTTCAGATAATCGAGTTGTTTTTAAGAAAACCAAAACGTCGCCGTTGTTAGATCAAAAAGGGAAGCAAGCGAATTGGAACGTATACACAAAACTTTATTTGAATGAGCGACTAGAAAAGGGGTTGCGTCCTAATACCTTGTTTGATAACAAATCTTTTACAAATTCGTGCGGATCTAAGGCGTTGATTAAAATTGGAATAGATTTTCCTTTTTCTAAGCCTTTTGAATTAATCGCTCATTTGATGTCGATCTCGGGCGTAGGTAAAGATGATTATGTGTTGGATTTCTTTGCTGGATCTGCAACGACTGGGCATGCCGTTCTTGAAATGAACCGTCAGGATAACATCGGAAGAAAATTTATATGTATACAACTCCCAGAGCTTCTCGATGATAAAACAGAAAAGATGATTTCAAGACGATAGCCGATATTGGTAAAGAGCGTCTAAGGAAAATTATTAAAACTTTACAAGAGCCGGGATCTCAGGTGAGTTTGCTAAGTAATAATGCTCTCGGGTTTAAGGTTTTCAAATTGGCCAAATCTACTTTTAAGGTTTGGGAAGGAGATATTGACGCGCAGAAAGAGATAGTTGAGAAGCAACTTGTAATGCATGTAGATCATATTAATCCTAAGAGTTCGCAAGAGGACATTCTTTTTGAACTGCTCTTAAAGGCGGGATTTGAGTTAACGACTAAGATCGAAAAAGCCATTATGGCCGGGAAGACGATTTATTCCATCGAGGGTGGGCTGATGCTGATTTGTTTGGAGAAAGAATTGACCAAAGAAGTTATCAAAGCCATGGCTGAAAAAACGCCCAGTAGGGTTATTTGTTTGGATCAGGGTTTTGCCGGTAATGATCAGCTGAAAACAAATGCTGTTCAGATTATGAAATCAAAAGGCGTCGAGGATTTTAGGACGGTGTAGAAATGCCGGTAATTCTTTAGCTGTTGGGTTAGAGAAAGAGGGGATTATTAATGAAAAAACCTGTTGAGGATGCAAAAATAACCATTTACGAAACTGAAGACGGGCAGGCAAGGCTTCAGGTAAAGATAGAAGATGAAACCGTTTGGCTTACGCAGGATCAGATGTCCGAGTTGTTTGAAAAATCAAAATCCACAATCAATGAACACATAAAAAATATTTATGAAGAAAAAGAGCTTATGAAGGGGGAGACGATGAGAAAATTCGGGAATTCCGAATTTTCTACCAAACCGACAAATTGCTATAATTTAGATGTCATTATTTCGGTTGGGTATAGGGTCAAGTCGGTTCGCGGAACGCAATTTAGAATTTGGGCGACTCAGCGCCTGAAAGAGTATATCGTCAAGGGGTTTACATTGGACGATGAGCGATTAAAACAGGGCGGGCAGAAAGCGCGGTATTTTCAGGAACTATTGCAGCGTATTCGCGATATTCGAAGCAGTGAGCGCAATTTTTACCAGAAAGTTACCGATATTTACGCTACCAGCGTTGATTACCGCAAAGACGATAATCTTACTAAAGAGTTTTTCGCTACTGTGCAGAATAAAATGCATTACGCGGTTCACGGCCATACCGCGGCGGAAATTGTAGTAAAACGCGCGGATAGTCAAAAACCATTAATGGGGCTTACCAGTTTTAAAGGTAATTATATTACTTCGCAAGATGTTAAAATCGCGAAAAACTATCTTTCTGAAAAAGAGCTAAACCAGCTTAATCTGATTGTATCAATGTATCTTGATTTTGCGGAATTGCAGGCAACCAATGGCAGGCTGATGAAGATGGCGGATTGGGTGGAAAAACTGGATCAATTTTTGAAATTAAGCGAGCGGAAACTTCTTGCTGACGCCGGAAGCATAAGCGCCGAACAAGCCGCTCAAAAGGCCGGAGAAGAATTCGAAATTTACAGAAAAGAGAGAGGTAAGGATTATATTAGTGATTTTGACAAAATTGTTAAACAGATTGGGAATGGAAGAAAGAAGAAATGAAATTAAAATTTGACCCCAATCAACAATATCAACTTAATGCCGTTAATGCTGTGGTCAGCGTATTTGACGGCCAGCCTTTGACCGGGAGCGGACTTTGAGGTTAGTTTTACTACAGCTTACGGGCTTCTTGAGCTTCGAGAGTTGGGCGTTGGAAATAGCCTTGTGCTGGATAATGAGAAGCTTCTGGATAACGTTTGGAAGATTCAGGAGAAAGACGAGATTGAGAAGGTTGGCGTCTTGCAGGGGAGGCATTTTTCTGTGGAAATGGAAACCGGCACCGGCAAGACGTATGTTTATTTGCGATCTATTTTCGAGCTGAACAAGAAATACGGCTTTAAGAAATTTGTTATCGTTGTTCCCAGTGTTGCTATCCGGGAGGGTGTTCTCAAAAACATTGATATTACGCGCGACCACTTTTTACATTTATACAATAACGTGGCGTTCGATTATTTTGTGTATGATTCCAAGAAGGTCAGTCAGGTACGGCAGTTTGCTACGAGTAATCAAGACGCTTGAGGACAAGGATGATGAGAAGAAGAGTAATGTTATCCATAGGGAAAACGATCGTTTTTCCGGGCGTAAGCCGATCGAGTTTATTCAAGCGACGCATCCGATTGTGATTATCGATGAGCCGCAGAGCGTTGACAACACCGACAAAGCCAAGGAAGCGATCGAAACATTAAATCCTTTATGTACGCTTCGTTATTCCGCTACGCATGTGAATCCGTATAACCTTCTATATAAGTTGGATCCGGTCAAAGCATACGATATGCGGTTGGTCAAATGTATCGAGGTGGCTTCTGTTCTAGGTGGACGTTGGTAAATCGGTCTATGATGCGGTTGAGTTTGATTCTGACGTTGAGCGCCGCTTTGCGCAGGCCTTAGATAGCCGTGAGGATATTAAATTATTTGTTAAGCTGCCGGACTGGTTTAAGGTAACCACGCCGCTGGGGACATATAATCCGGATTGGGCAATCGTTAAGCAGGGTGATCAAACGTTGTATTTGGTAAGGGAAACAAAGGCATTTGCCGACCTTGCCAAATTGCGCCCGGACGAAGCGGATAAAGTTCACTGCGGGAAAAAACATTTTGAAGAACTGGGGGTTGATTTCAAGATAGTAAGCAATGCAGGTGAAGTTTGAATAACCAATCCTCAACCTACGCGGTTGAGAATCGGTTGAGAATATGTGGATATATAGGTCATGCTGGGTCCACGCTGGTGTCCGGATATGAATAAACAACATGGAACAGATCAAATATGAGGAAAAAGAAAATGAATAAAGAATTAACAGTTGTTTGTTTACCGGGTCAGAGTATTGAACTGGAATGGCAGGACAGGGCAGAGCCGCTAAACAAGGATCAGGAATTGCTGCAAAATGAATTATACAAAAGCTACCGGGAAGACTTTGGCTCTTTTCTCCTGTTGCTGGGATTTTGCAATCAAGCCGTGCCGTTAGCGGCAAGTTTGGAATTTTTTAGAAAGTTAGGGGAGAGGTATGTAAAAAAATTAGCGCAAACACCCGATCTTGAGGGTTTGCGCGAGCGGGTAGAGCTTGTTTTAACGACTGACGAGATTGACGATTTTCTGTCCCGGCGGCCATTTATGGTTGGGGCAGAGTATGTAAACCCGTCTTTTCTGAAAGATATTTGGTCAAAGCTAAACCTTACCTTTAGCCATAAAGTGAAAACTTATAGAGGCTCCGTTGCTGATTTTATTAAAACTTTCAGCGCTGATGTTCATCTGGCCGGACGGGTTTATTTTCATTTGGTGGAAAGTAAAAAAGAGGAGTTTCCTTTTGCTTTTTTAGCCACCTATTCTACCGGCTTAAACGAGCAGGGGAAAGCCAAGCATATTCCCTTAAAGTATGCCTTAACCGAATACGGCAAAAACAACAAAAAACTGCTGGAACTTTTGGCCACTGTTTATTTAGCCGCCAAAGACAGCCGGATCATTGCCGGGCTTATTGAAAACGGGGAAATATTTCATCCGCTGGCCTTGTCGGCCAAAGACGCCTATGATATTTTAAAGGAAATTCCTCTCTATGAAAAATCCGGCATACTTTGCCGGATTCCCAACTGGTGGAAGAACAGAACAAGTGTTCTAAAGCTGGATATCAGGATCGGCAATATAGCGCCGTCGTTTCTCGGCCAGGATTCGCTGCTTGATTTTAATACACAACTTTTATGCGGCGACAGCGAGCTGTCGGAAGAGGAGGCAAGAAAACTTTTAAATGAATCAGCCGGGCTGGCGTTTATTAAGGGGAAATGGGTGGAGGTGGACCCGGAAAAACTCGAAAAAACTCTGGAAGCCTATAAAAAAGCGCAACAATTGATGGAACAAGGCGCTTTAACTTTAAAAGAGGCCATGTATCTGCAGCTTAATTTACAAAAAGAACTGGGGGTTAGCGATGGAGAGACTGCCGGTATTTCCAACGGGGAATGGCTTAAAGGGGTGGTGGAAAAACTGCGCAAACCTGAGCTGATTGATTCAATCACTCCCGCCAAAAACTTTCTGGCAGAACTTCGGCCGTACCAGCAGAAAGGGTTGAACTGGCTTTATTTCCTGCATTCTTTGCAGTTTGGCGCCTGTCTGGCCGACGATATGGGGCTGGGGAAAACAATACAACTGTTGGCTTTCTTAAATACGCTGAAAACAAGCAGGCAAAATCCGGCCAGCCTGCTGATCATACCCGCTTCCCTGATTTCTAACTGGATTAGCGAAATAGGCCGATTTTCGCCGGAGATTAGGTATTATATCGCTCATCCTTCGTTTGAGAAAAATAGCGGCGAGGCCGGTCGGGACAAGGATTTTAGCGGCAAATACGATCTTATTATAACAACTTATGCTTTAATCAAAAGGTATGATTGGCTTAAAGCGCGCAAATGGAATTATGTTATTTTAGATGAAGCGCAAGCCATTAAAAATCCCGGCACAAAACAAACCAAAGCAGTTAAAAATTTGCAGGCCAACAATAGAATAATTATGACCGGCACGCCGATTGAAAACAATTTAGGCGATCTTTGGTCGTTATTTGATTTTTTAAATCCCGGGATGCTCGGCAGCAGCAAAGAATTTTCCGATTTTTCTAAGGAATTAAAAGACCATCCAGGCGGTTACGCCAGGCTGAAGAAAATTACGGCGCCGTTTCTTTTAAGAAGATTGAAAACCGATAAGTCTGTTATTTCCGATCTGCCGGAGAAAGTCGAGATGAAAACTTACGCGGATTTAAGCAAAAAACAAGTTGTTCTTTACGGTAATCTTGTGGCGGAACTAAAAGCCGCGCTGGAAGAGGAACCCGGGGGGATTAAGCGCAAAGGACTGATTCTGGCTTCGTTGATGAAGTTTAAACAGCTTTGCAATCATCCGGATCAATATTTGGGCAGGAATGAATATGGCGAACCGGACAGCGGCAAATTTCAGCGGTTGCGCGAAATTTGTGAAACAATTTATGAAAAAAGAGAGAAGGTTTTAGTATTTACGCAATTCAAGGAAATTACCGGACCGCTCAAGGAATATCTGGAAACAATCTTTAAGCATCAGGGTTTGGTCCTCCACGGCGGTACGCCGGTTAAAAAACGCCGGGAAATCGTAGAAAAGTTTCAAAGTCATGAATATGTTCCTTTTATGGTATTATCGCTTAAGGCCGGGGGAGTCGGTTTAAATCTGACCGCGGCAAGCCAGGTTATTCATTTTGACCGGTGGTGGAATCCGGCAGTGGAAAACCAGGCCACCGATCGAGCCTTCCGGATAGGCCAGAAAAAAAATGTTCTGGTGCATAAGTTTATCACCAGAGGCACACTGGAAGAAAAGATTGACGCCATGCTTGAGGAAAAAACACACTTGTCAAACGAAATCATCCAAAGCTCAAACGAGGCCTGGATAACCGAAATGAACAATGATAAATTAATGAACCTGTTTACCCTGTCGCTGTAAAATAATTTCAGGAGGATAAGCTTATGGGATACTATGGTTATTCAGGATTTCCCCGGTATGTTTCGGTTGGAGAAAAATGCGCGAAGGCGCAGCGGAAATTAGCGCAGCTAAAGAAGAAAAATCCTCAGATCAACCCTTTGATTTTAAAGGGGAACAAACTGGCCCATACCTGGTGGGGCAAAGCCTGGAATGCAAACCTGGAAAAGTATGCGGATTATTCAAACCGGATCGGCCGGGGCCGCAGTTACGTTAGAAACGGTTTTGTTTTGGATTTTAAAATAAACCCGGGCGAAGTAACGGCAGTGGTGCAGGGTACCAGCCCGCATCCTTATAAAGTAGCGGTAAAAATAAATCCGTTGAACAAAGAAGCCTGGCACGATATTAAGAAAAAATGCGCCGGGAAAATCGAATCTTTACAAGAGCTTATTGAAGGCCGGTTTCCCCAGGATCTTATGGAATTGTTTACCGCCAAAGGGAAGGGGTTGTTTCCGGCGCCTAAAGAGATTAAGTTTAGCTGCAGTTGCCCGGACTGGGCAAGTATGTGCAAGCATGTAGCGGCCACGCTTTATGGGGTGGGAGTAAAATTGGATGATGATCCCAAGCTATTTTTCTTACTGCGTAAAACCGAAATGGATGATCTGATTACGGAAGCTTTGCGGGATAAATCAAAGAAGATGCTGAAGAAAGCGGATAAAAAGACCGGGCGGGTGATTGCTGATTTGGACGCAGTCGAAATGTTCGGTATCGAGCTTGATGAAAAAGCCGGTTCAGGCAGGACCCCTCGGTTAATGAAAAGAAAAAAGAAAAAATAAAAAGAGTATTTTTATTTTAAAATTAATTACTGATAAAAAAATAGCGTTGGAAAGCTTGAAAGCGGGATGGTAAGGTTATAGAGCGAGGCGGCGAAATGACTGTGAATAAAGACTGCTTCACAAAATCTGAAAGAAAAGAATTGCGCAGACTTGCCGGATTAGCTTATGAGCGCGATCTGTCCAAGGCCTTGAAATCGCTTGAAGATAAATTTAAGCAATGGAAGGAAAACAAGATAACCGCGTTTGAGCTTAGTGATTTTATTCATAAATTTCATAACGGGATCGCACGCGATTTATGGAGTTTCTATACAAACGGGTATACTGATATGATTGTCGCGCCGGCCATCGCCGATGGCCTTATTTCAAAGGCTGAAATTAGCCCTGGCATTTTAGAGAAATTAAAGCGATTTAAATAAATATTTTGCGTTTTGAAAGTGCATTTTTTCTTTTAACTCAGGAGTTAAGCTTTTTATGAAAAATTATGATGTAATAGTAGTTGGTGCCGGGCATGCCGGGATCGAGGCAGCGCTGGCAGCCAGCCGGATGGGCTGCCGGACGCTTTTGCTCACTATGGACACAGAAAAAATAGGAGTCATGAGCTGTAATCCGGCGGTTGGCGGCCTGGCTAAGGGACAGCTGGTCAAAGAAGTGGATGCTCTTGGCGGCGAAATGGGCAAAGCCACTGATGCCTGCGGGATCCAGTTCCGGGTGTTGAACCGTTCTAAAGGCCCGGCCGTATGGTCGACGCGAGCCCAGGTTGACAAATACCGCTATAATACATATATGAAAGAAGCTGTACAGCGGCAGGCGAACCTGGAAGTCAAGCCGGGGGCAGCAGCGGAAGTATTGACTGAAAATGGCCAGGTCAGCGGCCTCAAGACTGGCCAGGGAGAAACTATCACCAGTAAAACAGTGATCCTGACCCCGGGCACTTTCTTAAACGGACTTATCCATATAGGTTTGGAACATTTTCCTGGCGGCAGGATCAATGAACAGCCAGCCCTTGGCTTGACTGAATCTTTACGCCAGCTGGGTTTGCAGACCGGCCGCTTGAAAACCGGTACCTGCGCGCGGCTGGATAAAAAAACCATAGATTTTTCCAAGACTAAAATACAGCCTGGCGATGACCCGCCACGACCGTTTTCCCTGTCTACCAAAAAACCGCTCTTGCCACAAGTCCCGTGCTATTTAACCTACACTAATGAGGAAACCCACAAAATAATCCTGGCTAATCTTGACCGGTCTCCACTCTATACCGGTGTGATCAAGGGAACCGGAGTCCGTTACTGCCCGTCTATAGAAGATAAGCTGAAGCGTTTTCCGGATAAAGAAAGACACCAGATTTTTCTGGAACCTGAAGGGCTGGATACGGATGAATATTATCCCAATGGCGTTTCTACCAGTTTGCCGGTGGATGTGCAGGAAAAATTTTTGCATACGATCCCTGGATTAGAGGAAGTAAAGATCCTGCATCCGGGATATGGCATAGAATATGATTATGTGGACCCGACCGAATTACAGCTAACCCTGGAAACGAAAAAAGTGCCTGGCCTGTATTTGGCCGGCCAGATCAATGCCACTACTGGTTATGAAGAAGCCGCCGCGCAGGGTTTGATGGCTGGTATCAATGCCGCTTTAAAAGTGCAAGGCCGGCCGCCGTTTATCCTGGACCGCAGCCAGGCCTATATCGGTGTGCTGATTGATGACCTGGTGACCAAGGGGACTGCGGAACCGTATCGGATGTTCACCTCCCGCGCCGAATACCGGTTGGTCCTGCGCGAAGACAATGTGGACCTGCGTTTACGGGAGTTTGGCCACCAGCTGGGATTAGTGGGTGAGAAAGAACACCAGCTTTTTTTAATCAAGAAAGAGCATATTACGGCAGAATTACAACGGCTGAATAAAACCAGGATCGCCCCGGCTAAAGCTAACCACAGCTTGGCGCTCTGGCACAGCCCGGCGATAAAAAATCCGGCTAAATTATCTTTATTGCTAAAACGAAATGAACTATCATATAAACAGATAGCTGAATTGTCTCCCTCTGGACAGGCTTTAAGCGAGGCGGAGATCCAGGAAATCGAAATAGAGATCAAGTATGCCGGATTCATGGAACGGCAAGCCCGGGAAATAGAAAAATTCAAGAAAGTCGAAAGGCTGAAGATCCCGGCAGATTTTAACTACCAGGCCATTTTAGCTTTATCCCGGGAAGTACGGGAAAAGTTGAGTTCTTTCCGGCCGGCTTCGGTCGGTCAGGCCGCGCGCATATCGGGTATCACTCCAGCCGCCATTTCGATCTTGATGATATACTTACACCGGAATAAAAATGCCAAATCATAAAACTCGTAACTTGAAACTGGTAACTCTCCATTTTATTATTCTCATGCTGGTCCTGGCCGCGGGCTGCGCTACGGGAAAGGTACCAGCCGTTTTTCAGGATCAAGAGGCTGTTGAGTACATTACCAGCTTGTCCGTAGAAGAGAGCTGGCGGGCAGTGATGCGATTCACTAATAAATATGATTACCGCCTGATCAATCTGGATAGTGATAAAGGTATTATGGAAATTTCCGGTGGTGATAATGATGCTTCTGGATATAATGTTTACGGGTTACATTATACCCTGATTTTCATGGGCCTGGAAAAAGGCACAAAAGTAGTGATCGAAGGCAGTTTCTATAATAATAACGGTAAGGAAATAGCGCCGCAGAGTTCCTGGGAAAAAATAAAGAAAGAAAAGGAACTACGATTACTGGCGGCTTTAAAAAAATATTTTGAAACGGAGTTGAATCATGGGGCAGCCAAAAGAACAATATGACCAGCTCAAAGACCAGGCCCTGGGCCTTGGTTTTCGTCTCTTCGGCGTAGCTGATATTGGTACCCTGAAGGCAGAGTTTCTTTTTCCGCCGGAAGTGATTAAAGACTTAAATTATGGCATTACCCTGGGCTTCCCCTTGCAGAGCCAGGTTTTGGCAGAGATCAGTGACCGTCCCACCCCGCTTTATTTTAACCATTACCGGCAGGTCAATAATTTCCTGGACCAATCAGCGCTGAAACTGGCGGCTTTGATCCAGGAGCAGGGATACAAAGCCATGCCTATACCGGCTTCGCAAGTAATCGACTGGCAAAATCAGAAAGGGCACTTGTCTCATAAAAAAATTGCGGTGGCGGGAGGATTAGGCTGGATCGGCCGCAATAATCTGCTGGTCACATTATCTTATGGCGCCCAGTTAAGGCTGGTGACTATCTTAACCGATATGCCGTTAGCTGTGGACAAAGCATTGGCTGCTGATTGCGCTGACTGCCGCGCCTGTATCGCGGTGTGTCCCGCCAAAGCGATCAGGGAAAAATCGCAGGATTTCGACCATCAGGCCTGCTGCGCGGCTTTAAAAGAATTCCAAAAACAAAAGTATGTATCACAAGCCATCTGCGGTATCTGCGTAAAAGCCTGTAAAGGCAAAAACAAGTAATTTTCCCCTTGCTTCACTACCTACTAACTTACATGCCAATATATGATAATACTTAGCTATAATCTATGATATTAATAATTATCATAGATAATTTTAGTCTAATCTACGATTAAAAAAACTTGACAAATTACTATCTACGAATTATAATGATATCGTAGTTATTAAAAATCTTATCTACGGTTGAGGTGTTATGAGAACAGGGAATTATGTTAATCAGTTAAAAGGAGATTTGCAATATAAGGCTTTTATACCTAACCGCTTGCCTTTTAATATTAAGCAAGATTATTTATTGCAGGATCTTCTTTCGAAAGCGGATCTGGCTTTAGGTCGATTGGATGGGATTGCTGATGTATTGCCAGATGTTAATTTCTTTATTTTTATGTATATAAAGAAGGAGGCGGCTCTTTCCAGTCAAATAGAAGGCACCAAAGCTACTTTTTCTGATGTTCTCAAAGCAGAAGCAAAATTGGAAGATTTTGAAATACATAAAGATGTTGAAGAAATATTGAATTATATAAAAGCTATGGATTACGGGCTGGAACGCCTTGAAACACTTCCTCTTTCCTTGCGGCTCATTAAAGAAATACATGCCATTCTCCTAAAAGGAGTCAGAGGAGAAGGAAAATATCCGGGTGAATTTCGAACCTCCCAGAATTGGATAGGGGGAGTGACTTTGCAAAACGCCTCTTTTGTTCCACCCCCAGCGCATGAAGTATTAGCCTTAATGGGAAATTTAGAGAGTTTTATACATGATGTGGCGCCTTTGCCAGTACTTATTAAAATTGGATTAATACATTACCAGTTTGAAACGATACATCCTTTTCTGGATGGAAACGGCAGAATTGGGAGATTGCTCATTACTTTTTATTTATGCCAGCAGAAGATTCTCCATAAACCACTTTTGTGTATATCAGAGTTTTTTAAGCGTTTCAGGCAAGATTACTATGATAAGCTTGATACCGCTCGGGAGAAAGATGATCTTGAAGGATGGCTTATATTTTTCCTATCAGGAGTAATCGACACTGCCGAGAGAGCGGTAGAAACTGCCAGAAAAATCCATAAGCTGAGGCAGAGGGATATAGAGAAAGTGGTAAGCATGGGCCGCTCAGAAAAAGCTATGGTTTTGCTTAACGCATTATATAAAAAGCCCTTGGTAAGAATAAAAGATATTGAACAAATAACAGGATTAGCCAATCCCAATGCTATTGTCTTGACTAAAAAACTGCTTAAATTAGATATTTTAAAAGAATTAACGGGGCAAAGGAGAAACCGAGTATATGCTTATCAAGGTTATGTGAAACTTTTTGAATAAGTTTGTAATAGAGGAGACAGGAATGGATGGAAAATCGGTAGATGTGAAAAAGGATAAAGTAAAGAAACTAAAAGAACTTTTTCCAGAGGTATTCAGCGAAGGGAAAATAGATCAGGAGAAGCTCAAGCTTACTTTAGGTGAAGAGCTATCCCTGGAGAATGAGCGATATGTCCTTAATTGGGCCGGTAAGTCCGAAGCTTTTAAGGTCCTGCAAACTCCTACAACTGCTACATTGGCTCCTTGCCCTGAAGAATCCGTCAATTTTGATAAAACAGGCAATGTATTCATTGAAGGGGAAAACCTCGAAGTCTTGAAAGTCCTGC
This sequence comes from uncultured Clostridia bacterium, assembly GCA_964441745.1. Classification (GTDB taxonomy): domain Bacteria; phylum CAYTYR01; class UBA6262; order UBA6262; family UBA6262; genus UBA6262. Next base: position 60,100 of record CAYTYR010000003.1, on the reverse strand, counting down.
AGAAAGCCTACTATGGCAAGATCAAGATGATCTATATCGATCCGCCCTACAATACCGGCAATGACAATTTTATCTATCCTGACCGGTTTTCCGAGTCCAAAGAAGACTATCTGAAAAGAATAGGGGAAAAGGACGAAGAAGGCTATCTGTTGAAGGAAGGGCTATTTAGAAAAAATAACAAAGAAAATGGCCATTTCCATTCCAATTGGCTTTCCATGATGTATCCAAGACTGTTCCTCGCCAGAAATCTGCTCTGTGAAGACGGAGTTATTTTTGTTTCCATAGATGACAATGAAGTCCATAATCTCAGGCTGTTAATGAATGAGATATTCGGAGAAGAGAATTTTGTGGCAAGTATAATTTGGGAGAAAGCATTTTCGCCCATTAATTTAAAAACCACATTTTCAACGAGTCATGATTATATTTTAGTTTATGCAAAAAATGTAGAAAAACTAGGTGTGCTGGGGTTAAAAAGAACAGAAGAAACTAATTCAAGATATCATAATCCTGATAATGATTTAAGAGGCCCTTGGTCATCAGGTGATTTAACGGTGGGGCCAGAAATCAAGGAAAAACTATATCCCATAATTTTACCAAGCGGAAGGAAAGTTTTTCCGACAAAAGGAAGATGTTGGGTTGTTAGTGAGAGAAAATTTAGTGAGCTTCTAAAAGATAATCGTATATGGTTTGGAGAGTATGGAGACAATATTCCGAGACAAAAAAGATTTTTATCAGAGGTAAAAACTTCAGTTACTCCCATAACTCTATGGACAAGAGATATAGTTGGAGATAATCAGGAGTCAAAACGAGAGATTAAAGAAATTTTTAATGGTGAATCGTATTTTGATACACCTAAACCTGTAAGATTAATGAAAAAACTAATAGAATTAATAACCGGTATTGAATCTGATGATATTATTCTTGATTTTTTTGCTGGGTCCGGAACTATTGCTCATGCTGTTTTAGATTTAAACAAGGAAGATGGGGGGAATAGAAAGTTTATCTGCGTCCAGCTTCCGGAAAAAACTGAAGCAGAAACAGAAGCTTATAAGGCCGGGTATAAAACCATAGCAGATATCGCCAAAGAAAGAATTCGCAGAGCAATTAAACAGATAGGCAAGGAAGAGCGGCCTAAAGAAATAGACCTGGGATTCAAAGTATATAAGCTGAAGCTATCCAATTTTAAGATTTGGCGAAATGATGTCATAACAGAGGAAGCTGAACTTAAGAAGCAGATGGATGCTTTTGAGTATCCGGTTAAACCTAAGGCAAAACAAACCAATATGCTATGGGAAATACTTCTGAAAACCGGTTACGGCCTGAATACGGTCGCGAAAGAAGAAAAAATAGACGGTGCGCCGATTTATACGGTAAATAACGGCGAAATGGTTGTTATTCTATCTGAGGTAAACAGCAAGCTGATCAAGGAAATAGTCAAACAAAAGCCTGCCAAATGCCTGTGCCTGGATTCCTTATTTGCCGGCAATGACAAGCTTAAAACAAATACCGTCCTGCAAATGAAAGACGCAGGAATAGAATTCAGAACCATATAAGGAAAATATATGGCTGCTTCATGAAGCTCCATTTTGATCCGAACCAGCGATATCTATCAAAGGAAATAAAATGAACACAGATGATCTTAAGAATAAATTAAAAGAACTTATAATGCTGCCAAAGGAAACAGAGTGGGTGGAATTCAAGCAAAATTTAAGTTGCTCACTTGATGAAATTGGGGAGTATATATCTGCTTTATCTAATTCAGCTTGCTTACATAATAGAAGCTATGGATATTTTGTTTTTGGCATTGAAGATCAGACCCATAAAGTAGTTGGTACAGATTTTAAGCCTAGCCAAACAAAAAACGGTAATGAGGAATTAGAAAATTGGTTAATTAGATTGCTAAGTCCGAGAATTGATTTCAGAATTAATGAATTTGAGTATGAAGGGGTTCCTGTTGTAATGTTTGAAATCAATGCTACTCATAATACGCCAGTAGGTTTTAAAGGGGCAGAGTATATTAGAGTTGGCAGTTATAAAAAGAAATTAAAGGACTTGCCAGAAAAAGCGAGAAAAATATGGAATAAAACACTAGCGTATAGTTTTGAAAAAGACATAGCCGCGAAAGAATTGGATGAAGATAAAATACTTGAATTATTAGATTATCCAGGTTATTTTAGGATATTGAAGTCGAATTTACCCGCTGATAAAAGTGCTATTTTAAAACATTTAGAAGGAGAAAGATTTATTCTTAAAGAAATAAATAGCCATAGTATTACTAATTTGGGCACTATTTTGATAGCCAATAATCTTTCGTATTTTGAAAGATTAAATAGGAAGGCAATCAGGGTTATTATATATAAGGGTAATGACAGATTACATACAAAAAAAGAACAAATTGGGGCTAAAGGATATGCCAATGGATTTGAGGGATTAATTGATTATATTAATGATAACTTGCAAGCAAATGAAGAAATAGGAAGAGCATTTAGAAAAGAAGTAAAAATGTATCCTGAAATAGCAATAAGAGAATTAGTAGCCAATGCATTAATCCATCAGGATTTTAATGAAATTGGCACTGGGCCTATGATTGAAATATTTAACGATAGAATTGAAATTACTAATCCGGGAAAGCCGTTAATTAGCACTTTAAGGTTTATTGACCATCATCCTCAGTCAAGAAATGAGAAAGTTGCTTCTTTTATGCGGAGGGCAGGTATTTGTGAAGAAAGAGGGAGCGGTATTGATAAAGTTATTGATAAAGTAGAGGAGTATCAATTACCTGCGCCGAAATTCATTGAGGGAGATAATTTTCTGAAGGTTATTATGTATTCTTATAAAACTCTAAAGCAGATGGATAAAGATGATAAAATAAGAGCATGTTATCAACATTGTTGCTTAAAATATGTCTCAAATAGTAACATGACCAATCAGTCTCTAAGAGAAAGATTTAAAATAGATGAAAAGAATTACTCAATAGTTTCAAGAATAATAGCTGATACCATCAAAGCAAGATTAATTAAAGATTTTGATCCAGAGAATAAATCGAGAAAGTATGCTAAGTATATACCAATATGGTCTTAAGGTTTATGTGATTGTAAGTTTGTGTGAATTTGTTAAATGGCAAAATGTGTTGATAAATAAAGCAAATCTTATGTGATGGTCATGTGATGGGAAGGGTAATGAAGGCAAAATTGCCATAAAATAAAAAATGAGCGCGCCCTGTGAACTTGTTGCGTCCAAGCTATAGCCAACCTATGGAAGGGAACACTTGGAACAATTCACAACGGACTTACCGCTCATTAATACCGACCGGGGACACCCCGATCCAAAATTATTAGCATTATTGCCTAATATAATATTACAGCATTGGCGCCATGATGTCAATAAGAATATTGGAAATAGTTGGAGAAATAAATAATGAAACTCCATTTTGACCCAAACCAGCAGTATCAGATAGAGCTTTGAAAGGAGCTAAGTAATGACTATTTATCAGGAAATAGATAAATTACAGGCAGAGATAAACAAGCGCCGGCCTTTGGATAAGCATTTGTTAGAGCAAACAAAAGAATATTTCCGCATAGGGTTAACCTATGCCAGTAACGCTCTTGAAGGTAATTCCTTAACAGAATCTGAGACTAAGGTGGTTATTGAAGACGGTATTACCATTGGCGGTAAACCATTAAGAGATCATTACGAAGCAGCCGGGCATAGCGAAGCCTATGACTTTATGTATGAACTGGCCAGGAAAAAAACCGTAACCGAACGCGGGATAAAAGATTTGCACCGGCTTTTCTATTATCGAATAGATCGGGAAAATGCCGGTGAGTATCGGAAGGTAAGAGCTATTATTACAGGTTCCAAGTATCCCTTGCCCTTACCGGCGGAATTACCAGTGTTGATGAAACGATTGCCGCCAAAATTAGGCAGACTGCGCCGGCAAAAACACCCGGTGGAGTTCGCGGCATTGGCTCATAAAGAATTTGTTTTTATTCATCCTTTCCTGGATGGTAACGGCAGAGTGGCGCGGCTGCTGATGAACACTATTTTAATGCAGGAAGGTTATGTTATAACCATAATCCCGCCCATTGTCAGGCAGGAATATATCGCTTCTTTGGAAACAGCGCGAGACGGAAACGATCGGGATTTTGTTGATCTTATTGCCCGTATGGTCAGGGAAACACAGAAAGATTATCTGCGGATGTTTAAATAGAAGGATAATAATGAAACTCCATTTTGATCCAAACCAGCAGTATCAGATAGACGCTATTAACTCCATAGTTGACCTGTTCGAGGGGCAGCCTTTAAATAAGAGCGATTATGAATTTTCTTTGTCTCCCAATAGCGGCTATATGCTGTCTGAAAACGGTGTTGGAAATGGGATAGTTTTGGAAGAAGCGCAAATATTAGCAAATCTTCAGGCAATTCAGCGGAAAAATGGGCTCAAAGAAGCGGAATACCTGCAAGGTCTTAATTTCTCAGTGGAAATGGAGACAGGTACAGGAAAGACTTATGTATATTTGCGGACCATATATGAGCTTAATAAACGCTATGGATTCAAAAAGTTTATAATCGTAGTCCCCAGCATCGCCATAAGAGAAGGAGTTATTAAGAACCTTGAGATAACCCATGACCATTTCCAGTCTTTGTATGAGAAACAACCGGCGACATTCAACGTGTATGATCCGGGGAAAATATCCCTTTTAAGGAATTTCGCTCTAAACAATAACATTCAGATATTGGTCATCAATATTGATTCATTTGCCAAGGACGTGAATGTTATTAATAAGTTTAATGATAAACTAACCGGGAAGAAACCGATAGAATTCATACAGGCGACGAATCCCATAGTCATTGTTGATGAACCTCAGAACATGGAAACGGAAATAAGGAAAAAGGCCATAGATAATCTGAATCCTGCCTGCACTCTCCGCTATTCTGCTACTCACGCAAATCTGTATAACCTTGTTTACAGCCTTAATCCTGTCAAAGCTTATGATCTGGGATTAGTCAAACAGATAGAAGTTGATTCAATTTTTGCCGAGAATAGCAGTAATCAGGCTTTTCTGAAGGTTGAAGATATTAAGGCCAAGAAAACAAAGACTCTGGCAAAAATAAGCTTGGATACCCTTGGCGAGAATGGAATAATCAGGAAAACAGTGAATGTTGAGGTTGGAGATGACTTGTATGAAAAATCAAATAAAAGAGAGCTTTACCGGGAAGGATATATTATTAATGCCATAGACGTGGGGGAAGGCAAGGTTGAGCTCTCCAATGGAGAGATACTGGCGGTTGGAGAGCAGAGGGGCGGCCTGCTGGATGAAGTTATGAAGGTCCAGATCAGGAAGACTGTGGAAGAACACTTCCAGAAAGAGAAAAAATATAAAGAAAAAGGAATAAAAGTCCTTTCGCTTATCTTTATAGACAGGGTAGCCAACTACCGCAGTTATGATGAGGCGGGGAACCCTGCGAAAGGAAAATTTGCCCTCTGGTTTGAAGAAATATTCAAGGAAATAGCGGGGAAAAAAGAATATCAGGGAGTTATCCCTTTTCAATCTGAAGTCGTTCATAACGGCTATTTCGCGCAGGACAAAAAAGGGATCTTTAAAGATTCTTCTGAATCCAGGGAAACCCTGGCAGATGATGATACATACAGGTTGATAATGAAGGATAAAGAACGACTTCTCGATATTAATAATCCTCTAAGATTTATATTCAGTCATTCTGCTTTAAGAGAAGGCTGGGATAGCCCCAATGTCTTCCAGATATGCACTCTGAACGAGACGAGATCCGAGATGAAAAAGAGGCAGGAAATTGGCAGGGGATTGCGGCTTTGCGTGGATCAGCAAGGCGACAGGATCCAGGATAAGAACACTAACAGGTTGACGGTTATTGCCAATGAAAGTTACGAGGAATTCGCTGCAGAGTTACAGAAAGAAATGGAAGAGGATTGCGGAGTCGAATTCAAGGAGAGGATAAGAAATAAGAACGAAAGGGTGAAAGTGCGGTTAAGAAAAAATTACCAGTTTGATGAGAAGTTTAAGGAGCTATGGGACAAAATAAAACATAAAACAACTTATAATATTGATTTCGATACTGAAAAGCTTATAGAAGCGTCGGTCAAAGAGATAAAGAATATGCCTGCGGTGCGCAAGCCGATCATTAAGTATGTTAAAACGGGAATGCAGGTCGTCAGAGAAGGATTAACCGGAGTGCAGAAGGGTGTGGGAATAACTCAGGTTGAAAATCCTTTGTTTGATGTCCCGGATGTGCTGGGATATATACAATCGAGAACCGAATTAACCCGATCAACGATCTTGCGGATATTGAAAGGCTCTGGCCGGCTGGTTGATATCTTGAGAAATCCTCAAATGTTCATGGATATGGCGACAGCGGAGATAAAGAATGTCTTAGCCGAAATGATTGTGGATGGGATAAAATATGAAAAGATCAATGGTATTGAATATGAGATGAGATTATTCGAAGACAATGAGGTGGAGGCATATAGAAAGAATCTCTATCAAGTATCAAAGCAGGATAAAACTATAGCTAATTATATTTCTATAGATTCAATGAGCGAACCGGAAAAACGGTTCGCCAGTGATTGCGAGACTAACGATAATGTTGAGTTCTACATAAAACTCCCTGCCTGGTTCAAGATAAAGACGCCCTTGGGCAGTTATAACCCCGATTGGGCCTTGATCTTTAAAGGGGAGAAGAAGCTGTATTTCGTGGCGGAGACGAAATCAACCCGGGAAATGAATGAATTATATCCGGAAGAGAGAATGAAGATCAAGTGCGGGGAAGCCCATTTTAAGGAATTTAAGGATGTTGAGTATAAAGTGGTGACTAAAGTGGAAGATTTATTGTAGAGATACTTATAAGGTTGGAGCAGTAAAAATGAGTGGGATAACGACTGGATTGCGGGGTTTAGATAAGCTGGTCACCGGGTTACAGCTTGGCGATAATGTGGTCTGGCAGGTAGATACGATCGAAGACTACCAGCATTTTGTCACTCCTTTTGTACAGCAGGCCATCAAAGACCATAAAAGAGTGGTCTATATCCGTTTTGCCAAGCATAAACCACTGCTCCCGGCCGGGAAACACATAGTTACATATAAACTGGATGCCTATAGCGGTTTTGAATCTTTTTCTACACAACTTAATAAGATCATCGGGGAAGAGGGAGAAGGGGTCTATTATGTCTTTGACTGCCTTTCCGAGCTCCTGAGCGCCTGGGCGACAGACCTGATGATCGGCAATTTTTTTAAGATCACCTGCCCCTATTTATTTATTTTAAATACTATCGCCTATTTCGGCATTATCCGCAACAAACATTCTTTCCGTACCGTAGCCAGGATCCGGGAGATCACCCAGCTGTTGATCGATGTCTATAAATACGAGGATAAATATTTTGTGCATCCGATCAAGGTGTGGAACCGCTATTCCCCGACCATGTTCCTGCCGCATGTCCAGAAAGGCGAGCAATTCACGCCCTTAACCAACAGCGTGGATGTGGCTAAACTATTTTCTTTCCTGGGGACCCAGGGCGCGAAAAGCGCCCGGCGGAACCTGGATTACTGGGACCTGTTATTTTTACGGGCTGAGGAATTGATCGGCGCTGAAACCAGGAAAAAAGAACAGGCAGAAATGATCGACCGCCTGCTGAAGATCATGATGGCCAGGGATGAACGCATTTTAGAATTAACTAGAAAGAATTTCCGGCTCGAAGACCTGGTCAGCATCAAGTCCCGGTTGATCGGTACCGGTTTCATCGGCGGCAAAGCCGTAGGCATGCTGTTGGCCAGAAAGGTCCTGGCGAATAATGACCATACCTGGCAAAAAAAATTGGAACCGCATGATTCCTATTACATCGGTTCAGACGTGTTTTACACCTATATCGTCCAAAACGGCTGGTGGAAAAAACGCATGGAGCAAAAAACCAAGGAAGGTTATTTCCCAGCCGCGGCCCAGTTACGGGAATTATTCCTGACCGGTGATTTTAACGAAGAAATAAAAGAGCAATTCCATTCGATGATCGAATATTTTGGCCAGTCGCCGTTTATTGTCCGTTCCAGCAGCTTGCTGGAAGATGCCTATGGGAACGCGTTTGCCGGTAAATACGAAAGTATTTTTTGCGCTAATCAGGGTACTCCTGAGGAACGATACAAGCATTTCCTGGATACCGTGAAGCAAGTATATGCCAGTACCATGAATGTGGATGCTTTAACCTATCGTTTGCAACGGGGACTGGACCAGCAGGATGAGCAGATGGCTCTCCTGGTACAGCGGGTTTCCGGCTCCTATCATCAGAAGTATTTCTTCCCTGATGTAGCCGGAGTAGGCATTTCCTATAATACCTATATCTGGAAAAAGGAAATGGACCCTCAGGCAGGCATGTTACGCCTGGTCTTCGGGCTCGGAACCAGGGCTGTGAACCGGGTAGAAGGAGATTATCCGCGTATCGTTGCCTTAGATGCCCCATTATTGAAACCATACCAGGGGATGAAGAATGCCCAGCGCTTTTCCCAGCATGAGATCGATCTGATCAATGTAGTGGAAAATACCCTGCAAACCAAGTCGATCAATGAAGTATTGACCGAAGACGCGGATCTCAACCTGGCGCATATCGCTGAACCAGATGAAGAAGCGCTGCTCCGCTTGCGGGAAATGGGCCAGGAAGACCGGCAAGCCTGGTTGATCACCTTTGATGAACTGTTGAAAGATACAGCGTTCGTGCATACGATGCACCAGATCCTGAAACTCCTGGAAGCAGCGTACCAGTACCCGGTAGATATCGAATTTACCGTCAATTTTAAGGATAAAACCGGATTCCAGATCAATTTACTGCAATGCCGTCCCCACCAGAGCAGAGGGATAGGCCGGAAAGTTGTTATCCCTAAGGATATTAAGAAAGAAAATATTATCCTCGCGGTCCAGGGTTCTTTTGTAGGCGGCAATACGTCCCAGGATATCCACCGGATCATCTATGTACAACCGGAAAAGTACGATGCCCTGTCCCAAACCGAGAAATACGATATCGCCAGGCTTATCGGAGTGATCAACCGGCAGATCGAAGATAGGGATAAGATGGCGGTCATGTTGCTTGGCCCGGGCCGTTGGGGTACGACCACCCCGTCTCTCGGAGTACCAGTATCTTTCTCAGAGATAAATAATATGACGGTACTGGGAGAACTGTCTTTTGTCAGTGCTAACGTAGTTCCGGAGATATCTTTTGGATCACATTTCTTTCAGGACCTGGTAGAAACCGGAATATTCTACCTGGCTATCTATACCGAGCAGAAGGCCGTGATCTTTGACCGCATCTTATTAAAAAAGCTGCCAAATATGCTGGAACAGCTTGCGCCGGAATATAAAAAATACAGGGACATAGTTAAAATTGTAGATATGCAGCCTTTAAAAGCCAGGCTGATGGCTGACATTGTCTCCCAGCAGGTTGTCCTTTTTGCCGGAGCCGGTGAAAAATAATATTATTTTGCTTGCAATTTACAGACTAGAGGTTTAGAATAAAATATAAGCAAGTAAACCCGGTTAGAAAAGTTTTCTAACGGGGTAAATCGAAAGAAAAGGAGTAAGAATGAACATTTACGTAGGGAACCTGTCAAGAGATGTAACTGAAGAGGATCTCAAACAAGCCTTTGCTGCTTATGGGCAGGTAGCTACTGCCGCCATAATCAAGGATAAATTCAGCGGTGAATCAAGAGGATTTGGTTTTGTAGAAATGCCGACTAAAGAAGAAGGCACGGCAGCTATTGCCGGTTTGAACGGCAAGGACTTGAAAGGCCGGAACCTGAATGTCAACGAAGCTCGCCCCAAGACTGAAGGCGGCGGCGGTGGAAGACATGGTGGTGGCGGCAGAGGCGGCTACGGCGGTGGCGGCGGCAGAGGCGGCTACGGCGGCGGTGGCGGCGGGAAGAGATGGTAATTGCGCCAGCAACCCTGAGCGAAGTCGAAGGGTAAGCGCTTGAGATAAATAATAATAACAACTAAACCCTGCATTATAATATAATGCAGGGTTTATCTTTAGGTATTCTTAAAATTCAGGATTTATGGTAATATAGTTATGATCAATATCATCACTTATAAGGAGAGAGACGATGCCAAGATCGGTGCTCTGCTTGTTAAGCTTAATCGTCCTGTGCGGATTCAAATTCAACGAGGTTGAGTATCCATTACCTGATTTTTCTAAAAATTCAGCAGTCTGGCATGCCCGGAATGATGCTTCTATCCCCGCTGAAAATGAATTAAAAGCAATCTTACAATCAGCGCAAGATAACAAGATCACCTTTGACCCAGTCAGTACTGATTATGATCAAGACGGTATCCTCAACCAATACGATCCCTCACCGTATGATTGGCGGGAAACCGGTTATAACCCTTTTGCTGCGCTGGCTTTCCTGAACTGGGACCATAAATGGAACAATTTTTCCTTTAAAGGAGAAAACCTGGATCAAGCGGCAGCGGCTCTGAAAAAAGCCGGGATCACTTATGTGCGGATGGATTTTGGCTGGAGCGATATCGAAGAATTAGAGGGTAAATGGGATTTCAGCCGCTATGACCGCATTGTTAACCTGCTGAGTGAAAATAATATCCGCGTTTTAGGCATTTTTTCCTATTGTTCAGGATGGGCGGCAGAAGGACCGGATTACCTCTGGTGTTCGGCACCGCGCGAAAATAAATTCTTTGTTAATTTCGCCACCGCGGTGATCAAGCGTTATAAAAATAAGGTAAAGTACTGGGAAGTCTGGAATGAGCCTGATTCCCGGACCTACTGGCGGCCGCAAGATATGCTGGTGCGCTATACCTCTCTGCTGAAAGACGTCTACCAGGCAGCCAAGAGAGAAGACCCCAGCTGCAAGATCCTCATGGGTGGGTTGGCTGAGGCTTATAAAATAGAATGGATCTATAAGAACGGCGGCCGGGATTATTTTGATATCGTCAATGTCCATGTCCTGATCTCTCCTCTGCGGCCTGCTCCCGTGAAGTCGGCGCAAAGCGTCATTACCCAGGTTAAAAAGATCATGGTCAGGAGTAAAGATGGTAAAAAAAGGATTTGGGTGACGGAAATGGGATGCCCGGGAGTTCCTAAAAATTCGACGGTAAAACAATGGTGGAATGGCAAAAATCCTGACGAACAGCAACAGGCGATCTGGGTCAAACAGATTTACACGGATTTTATTGAAGATGAGCAGATCGATAAAGTATTCTGGGCGTTTTTCCGCGATACGCAGGATCATTTTGGCAGTGGCGTAGATTATTTTGGCCTGATCCGTGCTGATTTTTCTGAAAAACCAAGCTATCAGACGCTGGCAGAAATAATCAGGAACTGGAAAGCTCCTAAATAAGCTAGAAGCAATAGTAATAGGTGAAGGTTGTAGAGGTAGGTATGGAAGTAGGTCTAAAGTTTGTGGTGTTTTTCATGATGTAATCCTTTTTGTCAATCAGGCGTCTATGTAAGTAGAAGGTAAAATCAATGGAGGTGCAGTATGAAAAAAGTAATGTTGTTAACGGTGGCAGGGTTATTTTTATTGCCGGTGATATTAGGGGCTGCAAATAAGGGGCAAGCGCTGAACAAGGGTTCAGCTACGGGACAGGAAACCAGGCAATTCAGGCAGCAACAGAGAACTGAAAGACAAGAGCATATGCAAGAACAGCGCCAGGAAAATAAAGAATTAAGGGAGAGTTTAGGCAGCGCAACAAAGGAACAGAAGAAAGCTGCGATCAAAGAGCAAAAGCAAACGCAGAAACAGGAAAATAAAGCTTTTAACCAGAAACAACATGAAGAAAATATGGCATTCCTGCAACAGCGCTTAGCAAATAATCACAAACTGACTGATGCCCAGAAGACAGAACTGATCAATAACTTTGAGCAGCAGCACCAGGAAAATGTCAGTTTCCGGGAACAGAGACATGCTGACAAGGTTGCTTTCTTTGAAAAGATCGCCAATGATCCGAATATGACGCAGGAACAGAAAGTAGCAGCGATCAAAACCTATAATCAGCAGCAAAGAACGGAAAAACAAGAACACCTGGAAGAGCAACATCGGGAAAATAAACAACTAAGAAAAGAGATCAGAACGGAAAACCAAATCACCCAGTGATAGAGTGGTATCCCCCCTAGTTCTGCTAAGCATAACTGGCAGGGGGGACAGGAAGTGGAAAATGGTAAAATAATAAAAAAGGAGCAGGGGAAAATCCTGCTCCTTTTTATTTTTAATATGTATTTTTAGGCTATTCCAGGGTTACTTCAATCAGGTTAACCTTTTTGGCAGCGCGCTTGAGCAAAGCCGGGCGGGAGATCAGGGCCGCGGCCTTGCCGATCAGCCTAAAATCTGATTTTTCACCATTAATAGTGATGGCCTGGATAGAATATTTATTATATTCCAGGTTCCGGGCATTGTTATAGGTCACCTTAATTCTTCTTTCGGCAAAGGTAGTGGTCACACTGATCTGGCCTAATTCGTTGATCTGGGTTAAGGAGAATTTGGGATTAAGCAGGAGATCGCCAAAATATCCTTTGACGCCAAAAACTTCTTCCAACAGGGTCACGATAAACCAGCTGGCGGATCCAGTCAGGTAGTGATACATGCCCCGGCCGGCAGAGTTAAAATATTCCGGGATCCCGGGATAGATCTTGCTTTGCGCGGTTTCTGAAGCCATGTGGTAGATGGAACTAAGTACTTCATAGCCCTCCCTGGCAAAGCCGCGGGTATAGAGGCTATAAGCCAGCATGATGCACATGTGATTAAAGAAAGCGCCGTTTTCCTTGTCGCCATAGGAAAATGAAAAAGCCCGTCCGAGATTAAGCTGCAATTCATGGAAATTAGTATTAAGACGGAATCCGCCTGAGTTTTTGTCTTGTAAATATTTCTTGATCGCCGCAAAGATCTGGGGAATTTGCTCGTTTTTAGCTACTTGTCCCATAATAGGAAATACTTGTCCAGGCAAAGTCATGCGCAGGCCTTTGGCCTGTTCTCCTTCTACGCGCTGGCCGTCATTGTTATAATAACCATTAAAGAAATTTATTCCTCCCTTAATGGTGAGCCACTCATTTTCATTAATATGTTTGCGCAGCCATTCTGCTTTAGCGCGCAGGTCCTTGATGATGGCGGTCAGGGGGACTTCTTTTTTCTTGCCGCCGAGGGCTGGGGTAACAGCGGCAAAATAATGGTCCAGGGTTTTATGTTTTTCGCTGATCACATTATAATTGGCAGCAGCGCCGATGGTATCCAGCAGGATCAGGATTTCAGTCGCTAAAGAAAGGGTAGTGATCTGCTTGCGCTGGCCCAGAATTTCCAGTAAATCAGCGATTTTCAACATGTTGCCGGCATATAAGGCGGTAAAGGCTACACTCTCGCCGCGTTCGCTGGCCAGATCCAGCCCGTCATTCCAGTCCGCGCCTTCCAGCCGGATATGATTATGTTCTCCCACGTTAAAGAACTGTACCAGGTGCTGCACCAGGATGTGCTCAATAATACTGCCCCAGTAAAGCTCTCCTTTTTTAGTTTTCAACTGCAGGCCGTGCTGGGGAGTCCAGTCAAGATCTTTGTGTTTACCGCGCATTAGCTGCGGATCACGGAAATAGGAAGTTTCTTCCAGGAGAATTTCAAAATCCCCGGTCTGATGTAAGTACAATTCTAAAGTCAGGTAAGGCCAGGCGCCATGATCCATCCAGACCCTGGAAATATTATTGCGGTCCGCGATGAATTCTCCAGGCTTATGGCCAATAATAGTGGCATTGGACCCATCGATCCTGACGCCGGCGAAATTATTGATCAGGGAACTCCTGGCTTCTCCCGGATGGATCAGGATCAAGGCCAGTAAATCCTGCCATAAGTCCCGCCAGCCCCTGCCGCCCCGGCCGTAGTCATGGTCGGGCAGAAAGGAATTACCGCAGATCTTCCGCAGTATCGGCTGCAGCATGACCCATTTAGTCCAATTATTGAATTTATCATTATCTGTGTTAAAGGTGATCTGTCCCAATCGCTCCCGCCAATAAATTTGGTTGGCGGTTAAAGCTTTAGAGAATTTTTCAGCCGAACCGAATTTATTTAACCAGCGCTTGGTATCTTTGGGATCAGAGGTAATACCCATGATCACTATATAGGAGAGCTCTTTGCCTGGTTTAAGAATAGCCTGGGCAAACTGCAGAGCGCCCATAGCTTCCTTACCAGCCCTGGTGGCGCCGTTCTGGGCGGTAGGGGGAACCTGGCGCAGGATACTGCCCGGATGAGTCAAGTCTCCGCCCTCGCCGATAAATTCTTCTACGGTCGGGAAAGCCCCGACCGGTAAGCCGCCGGCGCCGGTACAGGCTTGCACGATATAGGAGATCTTATTTAAGGTATGGCCCCGCTCATCAAAACTCATGGTGGGCGTGACGGTAATAGCCGAGCGGCTGACCAGGATACGATGTAATAAGGAAGTAACCTGACGATGATCGCGTAAATTTTCCGCGGACCGGCCATAGATGGGGATAGCGCAGGTCGGAGTGATCGCCAGTTGTTTGCGGCCGGTATTCTTAATAGTGACCCGCATTAATTCCAGCGGTTCGCCGGAGACAGGCACCAAGCTGGTGATCTCTGTTTCCAGGTTTACCTTGGCTATTTTCCGGATTATTTTCTGGTATAGGAATCCAGCTTCCAGCTGGGTGTCTTCCCGCCCCAGTGTCGCCAGGGAAAAAGCTCCGTCTCCTTCAATAGAAAGCCAGAAATCACGTTTGGATTTAATATTATGCAGGTCAAATTCAGTGACTGGTTGCAGCAGAAAGGAATTCTGTCCCGTTTTAATATCGCCGTGCAGGTCCGGAGTAATTGCCGCCATCAATCCTTGTTCATTACATAACGGGAAATAGAGCCGCGAGAGAGCTTGCGGATTAGGCATAATAAAAGTTCCCTGGTCGTCAGTAAACTGCCAGATTGGGTTTTTATTAGATTTAGAGTTAGTCATATTCGGTTTGCTCCTTGGTGAACTTTGTGGTATTATATAATACAATTATGACAAAAATCAATGAATTTGCTTGGGATAATCTGCCGCAGCCGATCTTAGCCCTGGCCCCCATGGCTGGCGTGACTGACAGTTCATTCCGCCAGATTTGCCGGGCCGCGGGTGCGGATGTTGTTTATAGTGAAATGATTTCAGTCACTGGCTTGTTCCATCATTCTCCCAAGACCCAGCGATTATTTAAATTTACCTCCCAGGAACAACCTCTCATCATCCAGGTCTTCGGCGCGAACCCGGAACATTTTGCCTATGCTGCCAGATATATCACTGAACAGGTGAAACCAGCCGGCCTGGATATTAATTTTGGCTGTCCGGTCAAGGATGTGATCAAAACCGGGGCGGGCAGTTACTTAATGAAAAACCTGACGCTGGCCAGAGAAGTCTTGTCAGCGGTCCGGGAAAATACCACCCTGCCTGTATCTATTAAGACCAGGACTCAGGTAGGTGAGGTGACGGTATTGGCTTTCCTGGACGCCATAAAAAATATACCGTTGCAAGCCTTGATGGTGCATGGCCGTTCTTTTTCCCAAAAATTTTCCGGAGCGATAAATATAGAGTTGATCAGGGAAGCTAAAAAAATGTTTAAGGGTATTGTCCTGGCCAATGGCAATATAAATACCCCTGAACAAGTTCAGGAGATCCTGTCCCAAACCTGCTGTGACGGGGTGGGATTGGCCCGGGGCGTGCTCGGGAAACCATATCTCTTTACTCAGGCCAGGGAGTTTCTGGCACAGGGGAAATATACTAAACCCCTGTTCAGTGAAATTGTGCCGACTATCTTAAAGCAAGCCCAATTAATGCAAGAAGAAAAAGGAGATCATGGTATTATTGAAATGCGCAAGCACCTGGGATGGTATGTCCATGATTTCCCGGGAGCCAAAAATTTGCGCAATCAGCTTTACCTCTGTTCGACATACAAAGAAATGACAGAGATTTTGCTTGAAAACAGGGCGCGATTTGGTTAAGATATAAGATAATTACCCAGATTTCTAAAAGAGATTACACCGATTACGCATAGGATTGTTAAAAGTGAGGAAGGTGCTTAATGGCTGAAGAAAATAAAACGCCGCAAGTCAGCGAGCAAGACCTGGCCAGGTTTCTCTCTCTCGCTAAGGTTTTAGGTTCTACTATCCGCAAAACCAGCCTGTATTTTATTGATCATCCTTTTGTCAAAGATTCCTTCAAGCAACTGCAAGGCATACTGCAAGAATTGTTTACCAGCCGCAAAGAAATTACTATTGGTTTCGTCGAAGGGAAAATTATCATTGAAAATATCAACCTGACCGAACAGTCTGGTCCAGTCGCAGCCTTGCTGGAAGGGACCTTGAAGCACCTGATGGTAGAAAGCTTGACCATTGAGGCTAATGTTCCTGAATCAGAATTGCAGGAATTTGTAGTGTTCATGAGCGATCCGCAAAAAACAGTAAAGGACGGCGGCCTAAACCAATTACTTAAAAACAAGAATATCTCCCATATTATTGTTAATCAAAGTACTTTTGTCCAAGTGAAAAAAGGTGAGAGGGTCACTACTACCCCGGCTGGCGATAAACCAAAGAGGCGGAACAGGCCTGCTATCATCGGCGCTGGAATAGACGCATGGAGCGGTACAGGTTCGGAAAGTGGAACTGGTATAGGGACAGGAACAGGTTTTGGATCTGGGTTAAGCCCTGGATTAGGTCCTGGTCTCGGTCCGGGATTAGGACCTGGACTTGGCGGTGCTATGGAACCAGTGGTCAAAAAAGCCGGGCGGATGAAAAGGATCGCTTATGATGAATATAAAGAACTGGTAGCCAAAGCCAAGCAATTTGACGAGACGATGCAGCAAAAAGTACATGAAGCGGTTAATGAGTTAGTCCAAGATAAAAAGAAACTGGTCCGGGAAAAGGAAAAAACCGAGCGAATCCTGCGTAGTATATCCGATGGACTAGTCGTAGTGGACAAAGAGGGGAAGGTGCTCTTTATTAATGAAGCTGCTGAGAAATTGCTGGGTAAGCCCAAAGACAAGGTGGCCGGTAAGCATATCTCCGAGAATATTAGTGAACACCAAATAGCCTCGTTCAGTAAAGAGATCAGTACCGGTGACCAGGGAGACAAAGTAGAGGAAATAGTGGTGCACGGGCAGGAAAATACCAGGAAAATCCTGCGCGCCTCCAGCGCTATCATTGAAGACACCAGCGGTATGACCGTTGGTACGGTGTCGGTATTGAGTGATGTGACCAAGCAAAAAGAAATAGACCAGTTGAAAGATAAATTCGTAGCTCATGTTTCGCATGAATTACGTTCTCCTTTAACCTTGATCAAAGGAGCTGTGTTGATGGTCAAGGATAAGATTGCCGGAGAGCTCAATCACGATCAGGATGATTTTCTCAAAGACGCTTGCGAAGGCATTAGCCGGCTGGAAAGACTGATCAATGATTTGCTGGACATTTCTAAGATCGAATCCGGGAAGATGGAATTGAAGTTAGCCCCGGCTGATCTTAACGAATTAATGCTCAAAGTTGTTGATTCCAGCCAGCTCTGGGCTAAAAATAAAAAGCTGGAATTAAAAGCCATCCCTGGGAATATTCCCCAGACGCAAGTAGACCATGACAAATTCATCCAGATCATTATGAATCTCATCAGTAATGCTATTAAATTTACCCCGGATGAAGGGCAGATTACCTTGGCTACCTACAGTCAGCCGGAGGAGAACAAGATTTATGTGACTATCCAGGATACCGGTGTAGGTATAGCCAAGGAGAATTTAGGCAAAGTCTTTGGCCGGTTCCAGCAATTCAGCGCCGGCCGGGGTGGCAGCGGTTTAGGATTATTCATTTGTAAAGAATTAGTGGAAATGCATGGCGGTACGATCGCTATTGATAGCGATACGGGAAAAGGTACCAAATTTACTTTTAGTATACCAGTGAAATAAGTTAGCCAGTAAAACCGGAAAGCAGCAAAATTAGCGAGCGATAGTAATCGGGTGAAAGTTGTAGAAGCAGGTATGGAAGTAAGTCTAAAGTTAGTGGTTTAAAGCCTAACACCCATAGACCTCAGACCAAACTTACTTCCAAAACTTACACCTCATAACTGTTTTTCGTATTGGCTGGCAACTGGTAACTAGCAAACTGTATTTGTAAAAATATGGAGGGGAAGAGCATGATCGATTTCAAACAACCGGAACGCCGGCAAAGCACGCGTATAAAATTTGAAGAAGGAGTCCAGGTGATCAATGCTTCACTGGAAGATGGCAGCGCCTATAGCACACTGACCAAGGCAGTTAATCTTTCAGAGCGGGGCATGATGGTGCTGCTGCCCAAACGGGTGAAAATGGCCAGCAAAGCAATTTTTATTTTCAGCCTGCCCGGCCTGCACCGGACCAGGATCACTTCTGAAGTCCGGGTGGTCTGGGTTGTCCCCAGTGAAAAAGAAGGTTTTTTCAACACTGGGGTGCAGTTTTTAAATCTGGAACCGCTTAAAACAACAGCGATCAGCACTTTTTTGTATGGACGCGTACATATGAATGACGGCAAAAGTAATCCGGATAAGAGTACCCCGGCATAAATGAGATCATAAAATATGAGGACACAGGTAATAAACTTTATTAGATTAATAGAACCTTATTCGTTTCTTTTTTTTGGGATCGTGGTCTTTATACTGCCTTATTATTTCCTGGCTAAATATCACCTCTGGGAAAAATTCAAGATCAAGCTTACCCCGGTTTTTGTAATTCTCTTCCTCAGCACTTCCCTGGCCCCGTCGATCTTGATCGCGGTCTATGGCTATAATTTAAGCAAATATGTGCTGGTCAAGGAAGCCAAAGGTTATTTGACCAACGCTTCTTATACGCTGAGCAATAATATCAGTTCTTTTTTTAATAAAAGGATCAATGAATTAGAATATCTTTCCAACATGTATTCTGTCTTCCAGCCGGTTTCGGCCGGGGCTGATAATATTACGCAAGATGTCATTAACAACCTGAAAGAATTCCAACAAAAAGAATCGTCCTATAAACTGCTGGGCTTAATTGCTCCCAATGGCAAGCCGCTGGCTTTGACCTCCGCCCTGTGGCAAGGCCAGGATTTTTCCGCGCAGGATTATTTTGTCGGGGCCCTGGATAACGACCGGATCTATTTTTCCGCGCCTGGCATCGGGGCAGTGGATAAACAGCCGGAATTAGTGATCAGCCGGGCAGTCAGGAACCTGAAAACCAAGAAATTGATCGGCGTGATCTTCGGGATCATTGATTTGCGCAAGGTTGGCGAGATCACCCATTATACGATCATGCGCAGTATTGCCGAAAAGCGTTATATTTTTGTCACTATCCTGGATGAAGGTGGCCTGTTGTTATATGACAATGGCATGCATTTTACCCGCTTCCTGAAGGAACGATTATCTGACAATGAGGTTTATCAAAAGGTCAAACGTGGTAATCCGTTTAACCAGGAAAATGAAGAGCAAAAGAAAGAAGAACAGAAGGAAGCGCCTTTCGCTACTTCCGGCTTGATCCCCTTCTCCAGAGAATATGGATATGTCGGGGGAGTGCAAATAGGAATTGACCCCAACCTGCTATTTAATCGCTGGATCATCCTGGTCAGTATTCCGGAAACCACGGTCTTAGAAGGATTGCAGGAAGTTAAAACCAGATTCCTCATTGTTATTATTGCTATTGTCGTTTTTATTCCTTTTTTTGCTGTTTCCCTGGCCCGGGATTTTCTCAAGCCAGTCTATGAGCTTCACCGGGGTTCGGAAATTATTGGCCAGGGAAACCTGGAGCATCGGATCCAGGTTCATACGGGCAATGAATTACAGGATCTGGCGGAACAATTCAACCTGATGGCTGACAATGTGAAAAATTTCTATAATAAACTGGAAGGGAAAGTGCGGGAGAGAACAAGCGAATTAGAGGAACGCAATCAGGATTTAGAGAAAGTCCGTCTCTACCTGGATAAGAAGAATAAAGAGTTAAGTCAGGCTTATGAAAAGCTGGAGCGGTTGGATATTATGAAAGATGAATTTGTATCCACCGTCAGCCATGAACTGCGTACGCCACTGACGGCGATCAAGGAGGGCGTTTCCCTCATCATGGACCGGGTTTTGCCGGGTAGTATTTCACCAGAGCAGGAGCGGGTGTTAAATATTGCCAAGAAAAATATTGGACGGTTGGAAACCTTGATCCAGGATATCCTGGATCTGGCCAAGCTGGAATCTGGTAGAATGAAAATGGTGAAACGGGAACAGCCGGTCCAGCGGCTGATCGAAGGTTTTATCCCGACGATGATGCCACTGGTAGAACTCAAGAAGCTGGCTCTGGAATATTCCATAGAAGAAGGACTCCCCACTATCTATGCTGATGAAACGCGGTTGCTGCAAGTACTGACTAACCTGGTTGGCAACAGTATCAAATTCACTGATAGCGGCGGCAGGATTATCATTAAAGCCAAACGCAGTACCACTGCTTCAATGGTCGAGTTTGCCATCGAAGATACCGGCAAAGGTATCCCCCGGGAGTCTTTGCAGCGGATCTTTGAAAAGTTTGAGCAGGTTGACCGGGAAGTAAAGCCTGGGGTTAAGGGAACCGGATTGGGATTATCCATCTGCCGGCAAATCGTGGAAGCGCATAGCGGCAAGATCACCGTAGCCAGCGATCTGAATAAGGGCAGTATGTTTTCCTTTACTATGCCTGTTTTTGAACCAAATATAGTATATAAGGACATTTTCAGGCAGTTTGCCGATGAATATAAACAACGCCAGGAAAAATTTGTGATCTCGCTGGTCTTGATCAAAAATTACCAGCATATAATAACCCGTTATGGACAGACCTGGGGCAAGATATTAACTGATGACATTGTCCAATCATTGCAGGAGAAGATCCAGCGGGATGACCGCCTGATCAAACTGGATAATGGGTCAGTGATCGTGATGGTTAAAGATAACGGTAATGGTTATAAGCAGTTTGCGGAGAAATTACACAAATTAACACCTGGCCAGACGCATTTTTATGATAAAGAAGAAGTAAATGTAGAGTTGGCCGCCGGGGAAGTGTTCTTCCCTGATGATGGTGAGAGCGACGAAAAGTTAATAGCTCTGGCCAGGGAAAGAGCGCTTGACCGCTAAGGAGATAATAAATGATAGAAGAAAAAAAAGCCAAGACGATATTATTGGTTGATGATGAAAAAGATATTGCCGAATTAACCAGACTGCGGATTATCAGCCTGGGGTATAATGTAATATTGGCCGGAGATGGGGAAGAGGCTTTAATTAAAACCAGGAGTGAGCATCCGGATCTGATCCTCCTGGATGTGAAAATGCCAAAACTAGACGGTTATCAGGTGTGCAAGGCGGTTAAAAATGACCCGGCTTTGAAAGACATCCCGATCATTCTCTTTACCGCTTCCAGCCGCCACGTGATGGAACTGGGTGACCGGGCGCTGGAGCTGGGGGCGGCCAGTTGTATCAAGAAACCATTTGAATCCAAAGACCTGCTGGAACAAATTAAGAAACTGATTGGCTAACATAGATGCAGTTTTGAATTTTGAGTGTTGAGTTTTAAGTTAAGGTGAAAATCTTAATAAAATGCTTTTTCCAAAACTCCAATGAAAAAAAATAAGATCTCCGTCCTTTATTGCGGCGATGACAATTTAAGGCAATCGGCACGCTATCTTTATGGCGTGCTCACCCACCTGGGATATACCTTGGACTATGTCCCTTCCCAGCGGTCTTTAAAGGATCGGCAGTTTAATAAACACTATGATGTTGTAATATTAAGTGATTATCCCTCTGCCCGCATCTCCCCAACAGTGCAAAAAAGCATACTACGGCTCGTAGCTAAGGGTACGGGATTTTTAATGATCGGCGGCTGGGGTTCTTTCCATGGCTATGACGGTAATTATGATCGTTCAAAATTAGCGGCAGCTTTGCCCGTGTGTTGTTTAGCGCATGATGACCGGGTCAATTGCAGTACCGGGGGGATCATCCTGGCTAAAAGGGGCTGGGATTTAAAAGTAAAAAACTTAAAGTTCAAAAAAGGGCCTTTAATTGGCGGCTACAATAAGGTTGTGCTCAAACCGGGTAGTAAAATGTTATTGGCCGTACGGAACCTTAAAATTAATTTACCGCAAATAAGTCTGGCCGCGAAAGAATCCCCGCTCCTGGTGACTGGCCGTTTCGGTAAAGGATATACAGCCTGCTATATGAGTGATTTGGCTCCGCACTGGTCTGGCGGTATAGTTGATTGGGGCCAGCGAAAAATAAGAGTAGGGAATAAAGCCGGCTTCTTTATGGAAGTTGGCCAGAATTATGTAAAATTCATTCAGGCTTTGGTCGAGTTGACTTTAACCAAGGATCAGCCATGACCGAACAATCGCGTATTCAACGTTACCAGGCAGCTATTCCGGTTAAATTTTTCGGCTTGGAGTCAATTACCCCGGTTGGCGAAGGAGTCATTGTCGATATCAGCAAAGGTGGGGCAAAAATTTATTCGGCTCTCCCTTTTCCCCAGGTAGATAAATTGCTCCTGCAAATTATGCTGCGTGAGGATATTATCCTCACTGATGTCCATGCTTCAGTAGCCCATTATACCCGTAATCAGCATGGTTGTTTCATTGGTTTAAAGTTCACCAGCTTACCGAAAACTAAAATGGATTTATTGATCACTTATGTTACTAAACATCAGTATCCGCTAAAGGAGAAACCGTGAGAACTTTCTGGTGTATATTATTTATAGTTTGTCTGGCCTATGCCAGCTGGGGTTATGAAATAACTTTTAAGGAAAAACCGGCTAAGCCTGTATTGAATACGGCTGTGCCGCTGGTTTTCAATGTCGGCGCGATGGACCTGGAGGAAATAGCTGGACAGAGGATGAATCTGGTCATGGTCGATAAGGACCTGGAAATAATGTATCATTTTGCCCCGGTCGCGGACGCGGCCGGTGATTTTAAGCAAGAGATCATCTTCCCGGAGGAAGACCGGTATCTGCTCTATTTCTATTTCCAGCCTGCTGGTAGTGTCCCGGTCGTCAAGATCGTGCCGCTGGATGTGGGCAAGCTGGTCAATAAATTCGGGACAGTGAGTATGTGCCTGGAGAATGAAAAACGTACTGCTGACGGGTCCGTAATTTGTTTTATCACTAATCCGGAAGAATTAAAAGAACAAACAGAAATTATGTTTACTTTTATTTTTGCCGAATTAAAATCAGGCAGACCAATAAAAACTTTGCTGCCTTATGCTGGCCGGGGAGCGCAACTGATAGCGATTAATGCTAATCAGGATACTTATCTGCAAAAACAATCTGAGGAACAAGGTGCGGCTGCTTATGGGCCAGAACTTCATTTTAAAATAACTTTTCCCAAAAAAGGGATTTATAAGTTGTGGCTGGAATATCGGACAAAGAAAGCCATGAAGACTGTACCCTTTTTGCTGCAAGTTAAATAAAATGAACTATAATTATTATTAGATAATCTCAGGTTTTTTACCGAAGGAGGAAGTATGCGTAAGCAAGTATGGCTTGTTGTTTTGCTGGTAATGATGGCGCCAAGCTTTTTATGGGCCAAGGAGGAAGGAATTAAAAGCACCCTCAGTGATCAGGAAGGCCTGGCGATCACTATTTATAATTCCAATCTGGGATTAGTGAAAGATACCCGTAACATCAGCCTGCCTAAAGGGCTCACTGAACTTAAGTTCATGGATGTGGCCAGCCAGATCAATCCTACCACGGTACACATCAAGTCTCTGACTGATCCTTTGAGCCTGAATATATTGGAACAAAATTATGAGTACGACCTGCTCAGTCCGGAAAAGTTGATGGAAAAATTTGTCGGCAAGACGGTCAGGATCAGGGAAAAGAACCAGTATACCGGAAAAGAGGAAGTATATAATGCCAAACTATTAAGCGTAAATAATGGACCAATTTTCCAAGTCGGTGATGAGATCTACGCCTATTCTCCGGGTCAGATAATCTACCCGGAAATACCGGAAAACCTGATGGCCAAGCCGACCCTGGTCTGGCTGCTGGAAAATGAACTGCTTAAGGCGCAGAAGCTGGAAGTCACTTACCTGACCGGAGGCATAAACTGGAAAGCTGATTACGTAACTGTACTTAATAAGGATGATAATGCCGCGGATGTGAGCGGCTGGGTGACTATTGACAACAAAAGCGGGGCTACCTATAAAGATGCGGGTATCCAATTAGTAGCCGGCGATGTGAACAGGGTAGCGCAGCCGGAAAGGCGTTATGATAAAGCCATGAGTATGGCCGGGGCAGTGGCCAGGGAAAGCGCTTTCCAGGAAGAAAGTTTTTTTGAGTACCATTTGTATACCCTGGACCGGAAAAGCACTATTAAACAGAACCAGACTAAGCAGATCAGCCTGCTGGAAGCAGCGAATGTGCCGATCCGCAAAGAATTGATCTTCTGGGGGGCGGAGTATTATTACCGGAATTCCTACGGCCAGCCAATTTCCAACCAAAAAGTCGGCGTCTATATCAATATTGACAACAAAAAAGAAAATCGCTTGGGTATGCCTTTGCCCAAAGGCATTATCCGGGTATATAAATCAGATCCCCGGGGCAACCTGCAATTCATCGGCGAAGATAACATTGACCATACGCCAAAAGACGAGATCATCAAGATCAAAATGGGCGAAGCGTTTGACGTGATCGGAGAACGGAAACAGACAGATTTTAAAGTGGTATCTAACAATGTTTATGAAGTTGCCTGGCAGATCAGCTTGCGCAATCATAAAGATACTGATACCAAAGTGAGCATTATTGAGCCTGTTCCCGGTGACTGGAAAATACTACAGGCTTCGCATCAAGCCGAAAAAGTGGAAGCCCACACGCTGAAATATGTCATTGAGGTGCCGAAAAACGGGGAAACCAAAGTGGAATACCGGGTCAGGATCAAATGGTAACATATAACATCTTGACAAAATATTAAATATCATTATAAAGAAGATTATGCTGCAGGAATTAGTTCGTAATTTACAGGTATATTTACAAGCTTCATCTCCCTTAGCGTTATTAGCGGTATTGGCGGGCGGGATCATGACTAGTTTTACGCCCTGTGTTTATCCTTTACTGCCGATAACTATTACGTTCATCGGGGCACGTTCCAGCGGTTCACGCAAAAAGGCCTTTTTCTTATCGCTGGCTTATGCTTTTGGCATAGCGATAACATATACAACATTGGGACTGGTTGCCAGTTTGTCAGGAAGCCTCTTTGGCCAAATTCAAAACAGTCCGCTGGTATTTTTGGTTATTGGTAATATTTTTATCATCATGGGCCTTGCGATGTTCGGAGTATTTTCATTCCCTTGGCCTAAGGTGATCAAACAATTGCCACAAACCAGGTCTGGTTTTATCGGCAGTTTCCTGATGGGATTGGTCGCTGGATTAGTGATGGGGCCTTGTACTGCTCCGGTCCTGGCCGTTCTGCTCGCCTTTGTTTATAGCAAACAGAATATTCTCTTTGGGGCTTTAACCCTGTTTGTCTTTGCCATAGGCATGAATACTGTCTTGATCCTGGCCGGCACTTTTTCTGGCTTACTGGTGAATCTGCCCAAACCGGGAATTTGGATGGAACGGACTAAAAAACTGCTCGCCTGGGCCATGATCTTTGTGGGAGAATATTTCTTAATACAAATGGGAAAACTGTTACTCTAGAGCTTTGAGAAAGACCCCAAGGGGTAACAGTGAGGCCGAAGCTCTAGATTTTACGGAGTAAAATCGCCGGCCGAACGCAATAGGGGCAGGAGCCCCTTTGAGCGGGGTTTGGGGGCTTTCTAGGATTACACAGATTAAAAAGGAGGAAAGGCATTGAAGAAAGTAGTTTCCGTAATTGGAGCGTTTGTTTTTGTGGCAGGATTTGCTTTAGCCTGTATGGCGCAGAGTCCTCTCCCGCCGGCTGGCAGTCCCGGGGGGCAGGCTATTGATTTTACTTTAAAAAACCTGGCTGGCAAAGAGGTCAATTTAATGAAAGATTTTACCAAAAAGAAAGTCATTATCCTGGTCTTCAGCGCGACCTGGTGTCCTTATTGTGTCCAAGAGATCCCAGCCTTGAAAACCATTTATAATAAATATAATTATAAAGGGGTAGAAATTATCCATATCGATCCCAAAGAAAGCAGGGATCGCGTACAGCGGCTGGTAGATAAATATAAAATCCCCTATCAGGTACTGCTTGATGAAAAAGGTGAAATAACCGGTAAGTATAAAGTATTGGGCTTACCTACAATCATTTATTTGGACCAAAAACGGAATATCAAGTGGCGTACTTCCGGCGGGGAGCAGGATTATGAAGGCCGGTTAAGAGAATTAGGGATTAAATAAAGGAGGGATAGCGGCATGAAAGCGAAAGTGAACAAGGATACATGTATCGGTTGCAGTTTATGTGCTGATAATTGTCCTGATGTTTTTAAAATGGAAAGCGATTTAGCAGCGGTTATTGTTGATGTCGTCCCATCTAATGCAGAAGATACCGCCAGGGAAGCTGCCCAAAATTGCCCCGTAGAAGCAATTACTATCGAAGAATAAATAGAAATAAATAGGGATTTGAAGCCAGAAAGTTTAGTATTTCGGATTTCGGGTTTCGAATTTCCTCCGAAGGAGGGAGTATGGATAAATTTAAATGTTTAGTTTGCGGGTACAGCTATGACCCGGCTAAAGGTGATCCTGATAATGGTATTGCCCCGGGTGCTTCTTTTGAACAATTACCGGAAAATTGGGTCTGCCCAGAGTGCGGCGCGCCAAAAGACCAGTTTGAAAAAATCTAAAATGCAGTTGCTGGTTACTAGTCGCTAGTAACTAGTAAAACCTTAAAAACCAGCGACTAGAAACTAGCGACCAGCGACTATTTTGAGGAATACTTATGAAACCGTTTGAAATAGCTAAAAATGTGCACTGGGTGGGAGCGATCCATCCCGATTTACGCCTTTTTGATGACCTGTTCCCAACCGCGCACGGGACCACGTATAATTCTTACCTGGTGAAGGGCCAGAATCAGACCGCCCTGATCGATACCGTAAAAGGGATATTTTATCAGGATTTTATAGTTAATCTGAAAACTGTCTGCGATCCGGCCAAGATCGATTATTTGATAGTTAACCATACAGAACCTGATCATTCCGGGTCGATCAAGGAATTCCTTAGGATTAATCCCAACATAACCATAGTCATTACCAAGCCTGGCTCGCTTTTTCTCCAGGAGCTGACCAACAGTAAATTCAATGTGTTAGAAGCCAGTGACGACCTGACTATAGACCTGGGCGGCCGTACTCTTAAATTTGTCATTGCCCCGTTCCTGCATTGGCCTGACACCATGTTTACTTATTTAGCCGAGGACCAGATATTATTTCCTTGTGACGCTTTTGGCAGCCATTATTACAGTGAGACCGGGATGTTTAATGATACAGCCGGAGACTTTTGCGAAGATTTTGCTTATTATTTTGATTGCCTGGTCCGGCCGTTCAAGAAAAAGGTGCTGCTGGCCATTGCTAAGGTTAAAGATGTGCCGGTCAAGGTCATTGCCTCCAGCCATGGTCCGATCCACCGGGACAATCCGCTGCAGTATGTAAAAAAATACCAGGAATTTTCTACGGTGCAAAAACTGCCCGGCGGGAAAAAAAGTATTCTCGTTCTTTATCTCTCCGCGCATAAAAATACGGACAAGCTTACCCGGCAGATAGCCGCCGGGTTAAAAACAGAAAAAACCGAAGTAAAAGTTATCCATATACCGGAAGTAAGCCTGGACCAGATCCGGGATGAATTGGAAAAAGCAGATGGTTTACTGGTCGGTTCGCCTACTATCAACCGGGATATACCTAAACCGGTTTGGGATGTGCTTGGGCTGTTCCAGACAGTGAGCCTTGATTTAAAATTAACCGCTGCTTATGGTTCATTCGGCTGGAGCGGGGAAGCAGTTAAAATGATCGAAGAAAGGTTCAAAAGCCTGAAACTTAAAACCTTTGAACCTGGCTATAAAGTGAACTTTACTCCGACGGAAACGGATTTAGACGCGGCCAGGGGATTTGGACAAAAATTTGTTAAGGCTCTGCTGGTATGAAATTAATGACGATCACGATCACTAATGGCGGTCGTAAAGGTGAAATTGTTTTTGTGGCGGATAATTCTTCTATTATCATCGGCCGCGGGGAAGAGGCAGGTTTGTGCATAGCTGATGACCAGCGCGCTTCCCGCAAACATGCCATTATCGGTTTACAAGAGGGTAAGGCTTATGTGTCGGACCTGTCCAGCACCAACGGTACCTTTATCGGCAAGATACAGGTGCGCGGCCGGGAACCGTTGAAGGAAGGAGATGTTGTTTTTATTGGACGGACTTATTTTAAAATAACTATTAAAGAGCAATAAGGGGAGTAGGCTGTAATCATGGAGAAGATTTATCTGACCAGGGAAGCGTACCAAAAGATCAAAGAAGATATTGATTTCCTGAAAACGACCAAACGCAAACAATTAGCCAAAGAGATCGGTGAGGCCAGGGAAAAAGGCGATATTTCAGAAAATGCCGAGTATGACGCGGCTAAAGAAGCGCAAGCTCTCAATGAGAACAAGATCAATGAGCTGGAAGGTAAATTGGGCCGGGCGGAGATACTTGATGAATCCAGGATCCCTAAAGACAAGGTTTCCATCGGCTCGATCGTAAAATTACTGGACCTCGGCTGCAATGAAGAAGAGCGCTATACCCTGGTTTCGGAAATGGAAGCTAATTACGCCGCTGGTAAGATCTCCATCAATTCGCCGATCGGCAAGGGGTTGCTGGGCTTTAAGAAAGATGACATCGTAGAGATCAAGATCCCGGCGGGGATCCTGAAATATAAGATCATAGACATTGCGCGATAAAGGGGGTGTCACTTTCATTATTTCATTACGTAATTTGTTCAAATCGTAAGTATTTAATTTAAGGGAGGTCCAGGTAATGAAAAAAATTGTAGTGCTGGCCAGTTTGTTGCTCATGGGATTATTATTGCTTAATGGTTGCAGTAAAGACAGTGAAGATACCGTAACCGATACAGGAACTACTACTACCACGACCGTAACCGATGCGGCCCTGGCTGATTCTGTAGAAGCGTTGTATGATGTGACCAAAGTGGGAGCAGGAGCAGGTACGACCAGTTTTGGCGTGCGGGGCCGTTACTATGTAGGTTCGACGATGGGGGATCTTGGCGCCGCTGATGATACTACCGGTGAATACACAGTTACCAATACCGGCGTCACTGGTATGGTCTGTAAAGTAAAATTCTTGAGCGGCACGGATGTGGTGTATTTCAATCAAGACGCTGCTTTTGGCGCCAATGCTGATGCCTTACAGCTATATTCTGACCAGCTCCTGACTGCCAGCAAGATCACAACTGCTGATATTCCTCAGGATGCCAGCGCTGCGGCCTTGTTCCCAAGATACATCCCTTCTATGTTCTGCAAGCTGTCAGATAGTAAGCCAGTAGCCTGGTTTACCATCAACACAGCGGGAGAGATGGCTGATCTTAGTACGGGGATAGCGACATTCATCAATGATAATTTTCCTACTTCAATGATCAATACAGTTAGCGGCGCTATTCCTGCCGGAACGATCTCTCTGATCCTGACTTCGACCATGGTTGATAAACCAACAGATGCTAATCCTTCGACTCAGGCTGGTACCGGGACGATCACTACCAGTGCCGGGGAAGTCCTGACCATAGTTTCAGAAGTGACTATTGGCGCCACCGGACCGATCGGCGGAACCCAAACCTTCACTTCTACGAGCGGGTTTAGCGGCGCTCTGACTTTCAAGGCTGATAAGACCATGGACGGCACGATTTCTAAAGCCGGCGCCACAGTGGCTACCATCCATATTAATGCTGATGGTACAGGTTCCTACACGAATTCTGCCACCGGAGTAGTAACCGCTATCTAATATTCTCTATATATAAAGGAGGCGCTTTTAAGCGCCTCCTTTATTTTTTACTTGACAACCATACATTTGTATGGTAAAAGCTCGGGTGACGGTAAACGGTGTCGAAACCCGAAAATGAATTTAAAAACTTGAGGTGCCAAATTGTCACCTCAAAAGGAAGGATTACATGACCAAAAATATAACTGTTACCAAGATAGCTATTTTCAGGAAAAAAGAGATCAGGAAGATTTTGTATAATAATGAATGGTGGTTTTCGGTAGTAGATGTATGCGAGGCATTGACCGAGAGTGTTGACGCTGGTGCATATTGGAGAAAACTGAAACAAAGATTAAAAGAAGAAGGAAGTGAGATCGTGACGTTTTGTCACGGACTGAAATTAGAGTCATCTGATGGCAAAAAGTATGAAACAGATTGTGCTAATACTGAAGGGATTTTTCGCATTATTCAGTCTATCCCTTCCCCTAAAGCTGAACCGTTTAAAAGATGGCTGGCGAAAGTAGGCTATGAAAGAGTTCAGGAGATTGAAGACCCTGAGTTGGCAACTAAACGGACGCGGGCTTTGTATAAAGCCAAAGGATATAGCGATGCTTGGATTGAAAAACGGATGCGTGGGATTGCTATACGGGAAGAACTGACAGACCAATGGAAAAATCGTGAAATAAAAGAACCTAAAGAGTATGAAATCCTGACTGCGGAAATCTCTAGAGCGACCTTCGGTTTGACTCCTTCCGAACATAAGAATTTAAAAAGGTTAAAGAGAGAGAACCTCAGGGACCATATGAACGATCTGGAATTGATTTTCTCTATGCTGGGAGAGGCTTCTACGAAAGAGATTACGGTTAATAGAAACGCGCAAGGATTTAATGAGAATAAAAAGGCAGCTTGTGAAGGTGGGGCAGTGGCTGGTAATGCGCGCAAAGAATTAGAGCGCAAAAGCGGCAAAAAAGTTGTTTCCCAAGAGAACTATCTTAAAAGCCCTCAAAATAAAAAGCTTTTAGAGAAAAAGAGAAGTTAATGGAAAATCTTACTGAGAAACAGAAAGCCATTTTAGATTTTATAAAAAATACTCAAATAGAGAACGGGACACCGCCGACTTTGCGGGAGATCATGAAGGAATTCAGCTTCAAATCTATCGGCACGGTGCAGGATTACCTGCGGATACTGGAAGCCAAGGGCTATATCCGCAAGCGGGGCAAATTTAAAGCGCGTTTTCTGGAAATTACCGGGCTTACTGCCAAGAGACTGTTAAATATTCCGGTCTTGGGGCAGGTGCGCGCCGGTGTCCCGATCCTGGCCATAGAAAATATTGAAGGGTATGTCAACCTGGATCAGTCGCTGTTGGGAAATGGCGCTGATTTTGCCCTGCGGGTAAAAGGCGACAGCATGACCGGCGCCGGGATCTATGAGGGAGATTTTGTCCTGGTGCGTATTAACAGCCATACCGAGAACGGCGAGATCGTCGTGGCCCGTATCGGTGAGGAAGTCACGGTCAAAAAAATATACTGCGATACCAAACATAGCCAACTCCGCTTGGAAGCAGCTAATCCCGCGTACCAGCCCATCATTAACCCGGAGATACAAATAGTCGGTAAAGTAGTGGGAGTGTTTCGCAAATATTAAATCAGCGTACAGCAAGTACCACTCTTACTAAAGTTTTTCTGATTACTGAACGCTGACCGCTGTCAACTGACAACTGACTGCTGAACGCAGATCGCTGGCATATGAACAATCGCATTGTCTTACATATCGACATGAACGCGTTTTTCGCCTCGGTTGAGCAGAAAACCAATCCTGCTTTGCGCGGCCGCCCGGTCATTGTCTGCGGCAACCCCGAAACCCGCACGGTTGTTTCCGCGGCCTCCTACGAAGCCAAGCCCTTCGGCATTAAAGCCGGCATGAGCATCGGCGAAGCGCGCCGGCTTTGTCCGCAAGCGATCTTTGTGATCG
This sequence comes from uncultured Clostridia bacterium, assembly GCA_964441745.1. Classification (GTDB taxonomy): domain Bacteria; phylum CAYTYR01; class UBA6262; order UBA6262; family UBA6262; genus UBA6262. The sequence goes on along the minus strand of CAYTYR010000003.1, from coordinate 28,250 downwards.
GCAATTTAGCTAAATACGTGGACACTTCCCGCCAGATATTCCGTATTTTACGACGGTTCTCGGTAAAAACAGAAGTTTTTTCCATTGACGAAGCATTTTTAGAGATCACTGATACCTGTCTGTCGTATGACGACGCGCTTAAAGTCGGACAAGCCATCAAAAAAGCTATTGTCACAGAAATGGGTTTGACGTGCTCTGTCGGTATCGGGCCGAATAAACTGATCGCCAAACTGGCCAGCGACATGCAAAAGCCTGACGGCCTGGTCCTGGTCCCGCCGGAGCAGGTGCGCAGTACCCTGGAAAGTCTTCCTATCAAGGACCTGTGCGGCGTGGGCCGCCAGATGGAGAAGCACCTGCACGCCCTCGGCATCTATACCTGCGGCGACCTGGGCCGCTATCCGGTCAGTATTTTGCGCCGGCACTTTGGCATTATCGGGGAAGTATTGCATAATATGGGATTAGGCTTGGATAGTACCCCGGTGCATTACAGCGACGATGAACTACCAGTCAAATCCATGGGCCACACCCATACGCTGGCGCGCGACACTGCTGATCTTGCCGAGATCCGCCGGAATATTTTTTCTTTAAGTGAGCAGGTAGCGGTCCGCCTGCGCCAGGATAATTATTGCGGCCGGACAGTTTGCCTCATCCTGCGTTATAGTGATTTTTTTACGTTTAGCCGTCATTTAACTGTTGATTATTTTTTGGATAGCGGTTATGATATATACCAGCAGGCTTGGAAGATCTTTACCAGGATTGACTGGCAAGGCCGGGCTGTCCGCCTGATCGGGATCAGTGTCTCCAACCTGGTCTGCCGGACACGGCAGTTATACCTGTTGGATGAATTGACCAGCACCCAGGCCGTAGACCGGGTAATGGACCGGATCAATAAAAAATACGGCGAGTTTCGTATCATGCGGGCCGCCATGATGAAAAGTGAGCGCAAATTAGTACAACCGATACTAGACCGCGGGCTCTGGGCGAAAACATTCACTAAGGGAGGTCTCTAACAAGGTCAAAAACCTCTTAGGGATTATGTTTAAGAAAGTAGATAAGATCGTTATTGCTTTATTAATAGTAGGAATGCTGGTTCTACCGGTAGCAGCGGTGGAAAAGTCAGCTCTGCCGCGGAATGATCTTCCGGGACTGAGTAATTTTGCAAAAGTTTCAGAAGATGTATACCGCGGCGCTCAGCCAGAGCCGGCTGGATTTACTGAACTTAAAAAAATGGGTATTAAAACTATTATTAATTTGCGTGCTAATCACTCTGATGAAAAATGGCTGGATGGGCTGGGATTTTATTATATTAGTGTACCCATGGAAGCCAACAATATAGGTGATAAAGAAGCCGCGGCTTTCCTGAAAGTGATCACTGATCAACGGCATAAACCATATTTTGTCCATTGCCAGCATGGATCTGACCGTACCGGCACCATGATCGCCCTGTATCGGATGTATGTGCAAGGATGGCCCAGGCAAAAAGCTTTGGGAGAATTGTCTATCTATGGATTCCATGAATATTTCTTTAATTTGCGGCGTTACTTAAAAAAAGTTGATCTAAAAATTTTACGGGAAAAAGTAGCAGCTGCGCCTGACCCTGTCTTTGATTTTATTCAGTAGAAAGGGATTCATGAATCAACGCGCGATATTAAAAACAATATTTTTCCTGGTTATTTTAGCTTATGCCTCCTTGTTTTATTATATTTCTATCCATAAAACTTTAAAAACTGATCCGATCGAAGCATGGCAAATATTTGAACTGGCGGTCCGGGATGGAGCCATTGACAAAACTATGGTTCGAAAAAAGCTGCCGGGCATTATGTCGCAGCTGGAGACTCTGGCGCGGCAGTATAGTTATGCTTATGGTCCAAAGTGGATTTTTCCGGTGCAAGGGTATGATTTAAAAGCTATTGCCGGTAAAAATGGTAATTTCTATCAACCGGATATTGTGTATGGAGCCAGCCCAATTAAGGGCTATGATTTTTTTGATGGTAATAAACATGGCGGGCATCCGGCTCAAGATATTTTTATTCGGGATGCTGACCAAGATTGTCTTGATGACCGCAATCATAAACCAGTAGCAGCTGTCGCTCCAGTGGATTGCCTGGTCTTAGGGACACATACCGGCTGGCAATCTGGCCGTACGCTCCGCAGTGGTAATGCCGCCTGGCTTTACAATCCAAATGTGCAAATGATCTTTTATTACGCCCATTTGGATAAAGTCATGGTCAAATCCGGGCAATTTCTCAAAGCCGGGGAAGTGATCGGCACTATTGGCCGCACTGGTTTTTCAGCCGAAAAAAAGGACAGTCCTACCCATCTTCATCTGATGGTATTACAGTATCAGGAAAACAACCTTAAGCCTTTTGACTACTATTCTCTCTTAAAGGATGCTCGCAGATGATTACAATTGATGAAGTCAAAGTATTAGATATCCCGGCCGTAAGTAACGTCATTAAAACCACCTGGCGGGACACATACCATGAATACTTATCTCCGGAAACAAGTATGAAGGTGACTGAGTTTTGGCTGGATCCGGATATATTAGCCTATCAGATTTCAGACCCTGAAGTGATTTTCCTGGCCGCTAAAGATGAAACTGGCACTATTGTCGGAGTAGCCACTGCCCTGCATATCGAACCAACAACCTTGCAATTGGTACATTTATTTGTCTTGCCTAAAAAACAAAGACAAGGTATAGGCACATTACTACTGGAACAGGTGGCAAAAAAGCTGGATTATATTAAGACTATCCGGACTGAGGTGGAGGAGAGTAATCTGCGCGGTCTTAGTTTTTGTACCAAGCTGGGCTTTAAAAAAACAGGTAAGAAACAGGATATTGTGGCAGATACAGTATTATTAGCGACCGTGATGGAGAAAAAATTATAGGAAACTAGAGGATAAGCCGGAGTGAAATATTCAGAAGGTAATATCGGACGTATTTTTGTAATACGACTGGAAGATGGGGATCGGTTGCCACAGTCACTAGAAACCCTGGCCAATGAAAAGGCCGTAAAACGGGGGATCTGCTTTCTGATCGGCGGTGTTAAAAGCGGTGGTAATATTGTTGCGGGGCCCAAACAGGGAGAAACGATCCCGGTTGAAACAATCAATAAGATCCTGGACGGAATTCATGAAACTGTGGCTATCGGGGCTATCTTCCCTGATGAAAAGGGGGAGCCCAAGCTGCATATGCATGCTGCTTTAGGACGGGATCAGGAAACCATTACCGGCTGTATCCGTTTAGGGATAGAGACCTGGAAAGTTGGCGAAGTTATCCTGCTGGAAATCATCAATAATAATGCCCAGCGCAGAAAAGAAGCGGCTACTGGTTTCGAATTGCTTGAGCCATGAGGTGAAGTGTATGACCAATAAAAGAATGTTACCAAGATTTAAGGCCCGGGAAAGGATCGGGATCCTATCCCTGGCCGATAATAGGCTGATCGCTGAAGCAGAAACCATCGATATCAGTATTAAAGGGATCAGCTTTGAATCAGCCGCGACCCTGGACATTAATGGCAAATATCTTATTGTCCTGGGATACTTACGGTCAAAAAAGATGAAGGTGACTGCCCAGATCATCGCCCAGTATTTTAAAGGGACCAAAGAATGCTATTCGGCTATTTTTACGGAAACTGACCTGCTCAAGAGGAATGAAGTACGCAGTTATGTTGAAGCCGTGCGGGCAGGAAAACCCTGGTAGGAGCGCAGATGGGGTTATTTGGCGTAAGTTTAGAAAAAGAAAAAGCCTTAGCTGAAAAAATGGCCCGTTTAGGCATCAGAGAACAGGATTTAACCGAACATTTTGTCCGTTCCCAGGGTAAAGGCGGGCAAAATGTCAATAAAGTATCCAGCGCGGTTTATTTAAAACATCTTCCCTCTGGTGTGGAAATAAAGTGCCAGCAAGAACGGTCGCAAGTAATGAACCGGTTCCTGGCTCGGCGGTTATTGGCTGATAAAATAGAAGCTTTGATCCTGGGTCAGAGATCTGCCGAGCAACGCCGGATTGAAAAGATCAGGCGGCAAAAACGGAAGCGGTCTAAACGCGCCAAGGAAAAAATGCTCCAAAAAAAACATGCGCAGGCAGTGAAAAAAGCCCAACGGTCCTGGCGGCCAGGTCCGGAGTAAGGTGCGCATCGCATAAAGACATATAAACAAGGGAAAAGGCATATAAGTTCAAAAAAAGTACTTGACAAAAAGCGGGTAAAGGAGTATAGTATAGCTAAACTTAGCTAAAGCACAGAATAGTATTTTTTCGAACTATAGTTGAGTAAACCATTTACAGGCTATAATGATGTGATAAACACATTGTTGTAGCTTTTTTTATTTAGTATTAACTTTCATCCCGCATTAGTTTTCCTCTTAGGGAGTTCTCCCAGGCGGGTCATCTTAAAAGACAGGGGGTGATGACTGGTCAGAAGTAATTACTGTTACCATGCCATTTGAGGTTGGCATGAATGCTGGAAATCAAAATTACATTGACTGTAATAACAGAAATGAAAAAGGGGAACAATAATGAAAAAGAGTATCATCGCACTAGCAATTCTCGCTCTACTCGGTTTTGCCGGCACCGCAATGGCCGATCCGACCGATAACGCAGTTTCTCATGTATTTTTGAACATCGTTGAAAACATCGCTGTATCAGCTATTGATGCTAACATAGCTGCTGCGAATCTGCAGACCGGCGAAGTATCCCTCCCGATCACCTTCAGAGTTGATGCTAATACTGAAGCAGTAGATCTGTCAGTATTGGTCACCAAGCTCTATAAAGGCGATGATCCGGCGGGAACAGAAGTAGCACCGATTGACGAAGCGGGTGGCGGAGTCTTGATCGATCCAGCTAATGCCAATGAAATGAACGGCGGAGACGGGTTCGCTGAATTCCACACAGCTGGCAGTATTACCACTGAAAAAGGAACCTTCGTAGGTTCATTGACCGAAGAAGTTATCTTTGAAAGTTCCCAAAATGGTCATTTCAGCCAGGATGTAGAAGTTGTTCCTTCCTGGAGCAATTCTGATGATGAGAAGCCCGTTGGACAATACAGTGGTTATGTTGTGCTGTATGCCGCAGTCGTTGGTGGTGGCTCTGCTGACTAATAATGTTCTTGTGCGTGTAATATGAATGTAGTATAATAAACCAGTACTTAATGCCAACCTCAATTTTCTTATAGATAGTGTCTGAAAGGAAAAACCTTGAAACGCGCTGCCATGTTTTTACTAATCCTGCTTCTCCTTTTACCGGGTGCTCTGGCCCTAAAGGCAGAAGCAGCGTTAGTTATAGAGCCTGCTTGGATCCAGCAGAAACTGACCCAGAAACGTATTTCCGGGGTCTTTTACCTGCGCAATGTCGGCGCCCAGGAAGAACGGTACCGCGCCACCGCGGTCCATTTCATCGTCAATGAGAAAGGGAGCCTGCAAGTACTGCCGCCGGATGATCGTTCCCTGGCCAAATGGATCAAATTTAATCCCACGGAATTTGTTTTACCGCCAAAATCCAGCCGGATGGTCAGGTATTCCATTATCCCCCAAGGGAAGCTGAAAGATCGTGAATACTGGTGCGCTATCCAGTTTGTCCCATTAAAAGGCCAGAAAGTGACCTCTAAGGACAAAGATGGGCGGGACTTGAAATTGGAGGTCCTGAGCGTTATCCTGGTACCGATCTATGGCTTGGTGGAGGGGACAAAATTTTCCGGGGAATTCACCAGTCTCGAAGCCAAGCAGGATAAAGATGACCTGGCCATGCTGTTTAAAATTAAGAATACTAATGAGGGCGTTTTGCGCCTGTCCGGTACCTGTCAAATAATGAATAGCGCCGGTAAAATGGTTAAAGAAGTACCGGTCAAGAATGTGGCTGTTTTCCCGAAAATAGAACGGTCAAATGCCGTGCATATCCAGGAAAAACTGGCGCCGGGTAAATATACGGCGAAGATCATCCTGCATAACAAAGAAGAGAAAATATCCTTGTCCCGGGAAACAAGTTTTATTTATGAAAAGAAATAAAAGTTTCCTATTATTAATATGGTCTGTTTTTTTTTGCATTATTTTCCCCTAACCTCCCTGTCAGCTGAACCCCAACCAGCTTCTCCTCCAGCTCAATTGTGGGAATTCCCGTCACAAAAAAATGTCCAGCAGACTTTTGTCGTCGGTTTCCAATTACTGGGCAAAAAACGCACCCAGCGGATCTATGTGGCTGATTTTGATATGGCCCTGTCCAAAACGGAGCATCGTTTGGTGCCGCTCTTTCGTTTATTGCGCTTATTGATGGCTACCGGCCAGCGCCAGGACACCGGACTGGTTTTCCAGATAGAAACCGGGCCAGAAGCCAGGTTGGACATTTCTGCCAATACTCTGCAGGTGAATGGTAAGACCATACCAGTGGAGATCAAGACCGGCAACTCTGATGTCACCGGGCAGGGTGAAATGTATGTTTCGGAAAGCATCCTGAAAGAAGCTTTCGGATTTGACTATACCTGGAGTGAACAAAATTATGAATATGTAGCCACGACAGACAAAAACCTGGAATTATTTAAACGCCTCAAAACACAAAGTCCTTCCTTGCTATCCACTGATGTCCAGGCTGTTTTCTCTCCGCTCCCGGAAACCGAAGCTCCGGCGCATCCCGGACAAAAGAAACCATTACTTTCATTTATCCAGGCCCAATTACGGGGTGACAGCCAATTACACCGGGTACGGAACGAGCACCATGTAGAAACAACGATCCGCCCGGCTCTTACTTTATGGGGTAATATCCTGGCTGGTTCTTACCGCTTGAAACTAAGCCAGAATATTAATTATCCCGCTGCCAAGATCCCCGGGTTTTTCAGTTGGGTTGATGAAGGGGTCTGGACCTCCCGATCGGAGAATATGGTCACCAGGATCGGCGATACGAATTTCGGTTTAAGCGACCTGGTTGCTCCAGGGGTAAATGTTTTCGGCGGCAGTGTTAAATATATTTCACCCCAAAAAGAAAAGAGCCAGCTGAAAGACCGCTATTTAAACCGCCGCACCGCGGGATTCCTGAGCGAGGGTACTTTTGAAGGGATCGCCCAGCTTGGCGCTACGGTTGAGCTCTGGGTGAATAACCGTCTCATCCAGACTAAACTGGTGGAAGAGCCGGTGCTGGCCAAACCAGGCTTTGGCGTATACCGTTTCGAGAGTGTCGGCCTGTTGGAAAAAACAGCCAATGAGATCAAGATCGTGGTCAAGCGTACAGACGGGGTAGTGGAAGAATTTTACCGCCAGGTATTGGGCACCAGCGCTTTGCTGCCGGCAAAACAATGGGCGGTATTAAGCGGAGCCGGGACCAGGCGCCAGAAAAATGTAGTCGAGGATAATACTAATACCGAAGGGGTTTTTTACGGTCTGCAGTTGAACTATGGATTGTCCAGTAATGTGACCCTGGGTTTGACCGCGGCGGGGCAGAATAAATACGCGCTGACGGCGGATGAGGCCGGTGTTTTCTCTAAAGCGTCGACCAGTTATCATTTCGGTCAACAAGCCAGTATCAAACTTTTGGACCAATTATTGATGAAAGGGGAAGCCGCTTCCAGCACAAATACCAAGACAAAAACCAATGCCGAGGCATATAAAGCCGGATTGGAATATTGCTGGAAAAGCCTGAAATTGGAAACACAATGGTTCTCCTATGATCCCAACTACACTAATGGCGTGACCAGTATCTACGACCGCCGGGGCACCCTGGTTTCCGCGAACTGGCGGTTTTTCAAAAGCTGGTTCATGAACGGTATGGGTTTGCATGTCTATAATAATCTTGACCATAGCTTGACCGCTACCCGGTCTGAAAATATAGCCAGCGCCAGCCTGGGTATCCCCAATATTATCCCCAAGACAGTTTTACGCTTGCGCACCTATTACACTGACCGTGACGATGGGACCGGGATCAGTGAGAGCAGTATTACGCGGACCCATATGACTGAACTGGAAAGCCAGGTCACCAGGTCGTTAAGCCTGGAAGGCAGGTATGTTTTTGGCGATAAAGCTGATTTTCTGGCTCCGGAAAGCCTGACCACTGGTTTATCTATTGCCGGGATCGACCAGTATTTTTCTTACGGGGCCAGGTATCGGGCCAATTATCGATTATCCCCGCGTAATTCTTTCTCCGTCACGTATTGGAAGACAGATACCCAGAAGCAGGCGGAATTCTCACATGACCATAAATACTACAACCGGGCCGGTAAAAATATCTGGGATTCACGGGTCGACCTGGGGAAGACCTATACCACCGGCAAGTATTACAGCCGCGGGTATCTCGAATTCAAACTTGATGAAATCGGCTACAATCGCCTGGGTTTTAAAGCCGGCAGTAATGATAACGGCCGGGAATATTATTATGGACTGTATCTTTCCTTAAATGGCTTATTCAGTGTTAGTGATTACCGGTTCAAACGGGTGAGCCGCAGCGGTATTGCCCCGGACCAGGGCGGTATCGAAGGGAAAGTATATCTGGATGTGAATGGCAACGGGCATTGGGATAAGGGAGAGCCTAACCTGCCGCATATCAGCATCAAGGTCAATAACCGCAGTTATGGCGAATCCGATGGTAATGGTTATTTCTTTGTCCCGCGTGACCAGCGCAAGGAATTTGTCACGGTCAGCCTGGATGAAAATTCCCTCCCCGCTATATATACGCCCACCCAGGGACAGCAGAAAGTATATTGGCAGGAAGGGGCCTTTTCCAAGGCGGCGTTGGGCGTATGCGTCACCAATGCCATCTCCGGTACGGTCAAGATCGGGACGTATAGCGGCGGGGAAAAAGGAGTACCAGGGGTACGTGTCTTGTTAATGAGCGAAGACCAGAAAACCACGGTGAGGGATTCTATCACTGCTGATGACGGCAGTTTTTATATCGGGGAGATCAAGCCTGGAGACTACAAGCTGGATGTAGATCTGAACTATATCCCGCCATCATATCAACCGATCGAATTGCCCAGGAAAGTCAATATCGTTTCCAGCCCGGATCCGGTCGAGTTAAAAGACTGCAATATCCATCTGATCATCAGAAAGAAATAACCTTGACACCTGCTCTGGTATATGTTATTTATACTGTAAAGCAACAATAAAAGATAGCAAAGAAGCTATCCGGACTATGTTGTCCACCAAATACCTAAGGTGGATTTTTTATGCCTCCCAGCAAAGAAATAGTAACATTTAAGAAGCAAATAGCCGCGCTTTCCAGGATCAGCCAGGCCGTATCCAGCGATTTGCTGTTGGAAGATGTTTTGCGCCTGATCGTCATGGTCCTGGCCGAGGTTATGGATTCAAAAATATGTTCTCTGATGCTGGTGGATGAAAAGAAAAAAGAACTGGTGGTCCGGGCCACCCAGTCGATCAGCGCGGATTATAATCAAAAACCAAACCTGAAACTAGGCGCGGGCATCGCCGGCCGGGTAGTGGAAGAGTCAAAACCACTCAGCGTCCTGGATGTCCGCAGGGATCCCCGGTACCGGAACACGGATATTGCCATCAAAGAAGGATTATGTTCCCTCCTCAGCGTCCCCCTGGCTGTCCAGGGGAAAATTATCGGTGTCCTGAACTGTTATACCCAGGCTATCCATAACTTTACCGCGACCGAGATCGCCATCGTCTCCACTGTGGCTGCCGAGGCTGCCATGGTGATCGATCATCATGGTTTGCTGGAAAAGTCCCGGTCCATCCAGGAAGAATTGGAAACCCGTAAGCTGGTGGAAAGAGCCAAGGATATGCTGTCCAGGGACGCGCAAATCAGCGGTGAAGAAGCTTACCGGCGGATGCAAAAACAAAGCATGAATGCCCGCAAAAGCATGCGGGAAATAGCCGAAGCGGTCATCTTGTCAAAATCGATAAAAAGATAAAAACAATATATTATACTGTATTGACAGGTATTGTTTTTTGTGATATAAGTTTTATAATAAATCAGCGGCACAATGGCGTGCCAAATGTTTTGTACAGGACAAGGGAGTCCGGGACAAAAGACCAGTTTCTTTATGGTCTTTTTTTTTGTTTTATACGCAAGTATTTTTGCAAAGGAGCAAAAGATGTCTAAAAAAGTAGAAGAATTTATGAAGTTAGTAGTAACCAAGAACCCCAATGAACCAGAGTTTCACCAGGCAGTACAGGAAGTAGCAGAATCAGTGATGCCCTTCATCGAAAAAAATCCCAAATATCAAAAGCATAAGATCCTCGAAAGAATGGTCGAGCCGGAAAGAACCATCATTTTCCGCGTTCCCTGGCTGGATGATAAAGGCGAGATCCAGATCAATCGCGGGTATCGCATTGAAATGAACAGCGCTATCGGCCCGTACAAGGGCGGACTGCGTTTACATCCCAGCGTGACCTTTAGTATTTTAAAATTTCTGGCTTTTGAACAGGTATTCAAAAACAGCTTGACCACGCTGCCTATGGGCGGCGGCAAAGGCGGTTCTGATTTTGACCCCAAAGGAAAATCTGATAATGAAGTAATGAGATTCTGCCAGAGTTTCATGACTGAATTACAAAGACATATCGGCCCGGATACTGATGTACCGGCTGGAGATATAGGCGTAGGCGGACGTGAAATTGGTTTCATGTTCGGGCAATACAAAAGACTGCGCAACGAATTTACCGGCGTATTGACCGGCAAGGGCCTCAACTGGGGCGGCAGCCTGGTCAGGCCGGAAGCGACTGGCTACGGTTCGACTTATTTTGCCCAGGAAATGCTTAAAACCCGCGGCGAATCAATGGAAGGGAAAGTCGTGGTCGTGAGCGGATCAGGTAATGTAGCCCAATATACCGTGGAAAAAGTAAATGAACTAGGCGGGAAATGCGTGACCCTTTCTGACTCTGACGGTTATATTTATGATGCCGACGGGATCGATGCCCAGAAGCTGGCCTATGTCATGGAGTTAAAGAATGTCAAACGCGGCCGGATCAAAGAATATGCCGCTAAATACGGTTGTAAATATGTCCAGGGTAAACGGCCGTGGGAGGTGAAGTGCGATGTGGCTTTCCCCTCCGCTACCCAGAATGAGATCAATGAAGCTGATGCCAAGAAATTGGTCAAGAACGGTTGTATCTGCGTGTCTGAAGGCGCTAATATGCCCTCTACCCCGGAAGCAGTCAGGATTTTCCTGCAGGCTAAGATCCTCTATGGCCCTGGCAAGGCTGCCAATGCCGGTGGCGTCGCTACCAGCGGGTTGGAAATGTCCCAGAACAGTGAACGGCTGTCCTGGACCAGGGAACAGGTAGATGAGATGCTGCATAATATCATGATCAATATCCATAAATCCTGCGTCAAATACGGCAAGGAAGGCGAATTTGTGAATTACGTAAAAGGCGCGAATATCGCCGGATTTGTAAAAGTAGCTGACGCGATGATCGATCAGGGATTAGTATAACATTACCGGATAGAACTAAGAAAACAGGCTGGTCACTTTTAGTGTCCAGCCTGTTTTTTTTGTCAGGTTCAGTCTTGACTTATGGCCTGGAGAGAGATTATAATACTGCTAACGGGAAACAGAAAACTCATACTGAGAAATACAGCGCCTTGAATGGCGGGAAGGATAATCAGGTGAAAAAAACCTTAACTACTATGATCGTGTTCCTGGTCTTCTTTGGTATAGTCAATCTTCCTGTCCTGGTTTATGCGGTGGAAGTGGATAATGCCGCGATTTATTATAGCAAAGCTTTTGACCTGCAGAAATATAATGAAAGCGCTGAATTGAAGGAACGGATGCAGAAAGTCATTCGTAAAGGATGGCAGGGTAAAGATCCTGAAATGGAACAATTCGTCATTGACAACGAACCGGCGTTAAATGAGGTGGTGGAAGGATTAAAACTGGATAAATGTGATTTTGATTTCGGCCGGCGCTATTCCTATTTGATTGAAAAGAAAACCCCGCCCCTGGCTAAGGTTATGCGCCTGGCGAATTTATTTCTTTTGCACGGACGGTATCTGGAGGGAAAGGACAAGCCCCGGACCGCGCTGACTAATTATTTTAATTCCCTGCAGGTAGCCCGGCAGTTGGCGTTGGATGTAGCCACTATTTCCAAATTGTCCGCCTTGCAGATAGAAGAACGGGTCACCCCGATCATCCGTGATTTTGTCAATAAAAGAGCGAATAAGAAAGACGCGGAAGAAATAGCGGATTATCTGCGAGATTATCTCAAGGACCATTTTACCATCCGCAAGGTAGTAGCCGATGAAAAAGCTTTATTCCTCTCCAGCGTCAAAACGATCACTGATAAACTGGCTCCGGACTCGACCTTTAAAAAAGAATTCGTGAAGGAAGCTAATACGCTGGCCGATAAATATTACAATTTGATCGCTGATGCTACCGATCCCGGCAACCAGGACCTGTTCGCGGCTGTCGAAAGGGAAAAGAACGGCTTACGCCAGGAATTAAAAGAAGTGAACCGGCAATATCTTGACCGGATCATAAAGAATGAAGAAAAGGACTTAAGCCAGGTTAGGGCGGCCCAAGTGGTAAAGTATCTACTGGTGATCGGGTTGCCTGACCTGCAAAAAACAGCGGCTTATTACCACGGGCGGATCTTTGAACTGAAAGCCTTGCAAGAAACAGCGGAAAAGAAAGAAGAATCTTTAGCCGCGGTCAAGGCAGATACCATGACTAAAACCAGTGACGGGATAGAAGCAGACACTACTACCAAAAAGTAGGAGATGGATATGAAAAAAGTAATTCTTTATTTATCCACGTTAGCGGTCACTGTTTTGGCCGTGGTTCCCGCGGCAGCAGAGTCCTGGAAGTTGACTATTGAAGACAATCTGATGGTCACCCAGAACGCGTATAGCAGCAATTGGGCCGGCAGCGAAGCAGGCTCGCTTTCCTGGACGGCAAATTCCAATACATTGGCTGAAAAGCAAATGACCTCCAAATTGAATAGCCGGAATACGGTTAAATTGTCTTACGGCCTGACTTATTCCCAAAATGAGATCACTAATAAATGGGGAGCCCCGGTAAAATCCACTGACTTGATCGACGCTGAATCCATACTCCGGTTCACCCTGGGCAAACCTGTGGATCCGTACACCTCACTGCGTTTTGAATCGCAATTTTATGATTCCTCGGATACAGCCAAGAAGCGCTATATCAATCCGACGACTTTTACGGAAAGCGCCGGTATCGCTAAAGAGATCATCAAAAAGGACAAAAGGGAATGGCTCACCCGGCTGGGAGTGGCTTTAAAACAAAGGACCGACCGCGACCATCTTGATCCAAATACCCTGGAACGCAAAAATAAAACCCAAAGCAGCGCCGGTGTCCAATTAATCAGCAATTTTACTTCTCCCTATGCGGAAAACAAGATAACCTACGCCAATAACCTGACCGTTTACCAGGCTTTGGTAAACTCGGAAGCAGAGAGTCTAAAAGGCCAGACCAATGAGAATTATTGGCGGGCGATAGACGTGAACTGGGAACATATACTTTCGGTCAGTATCAGTAAATACATCATGGTTAATTTTTATGCCCAGTGGCTCTATGATAAAGAGATCGCTTTAGGCGGACGGTTTAAAGAAACCCTGGCTTTGGGAGTGACTTATAAATTATCTTATTAGCACGATTCGGCATCCTGCGAAAAAGCACCAGGCCGGCGTAACCTTGATCGAATTATTGATCGTCGCTGTTTTGATCAGCCTGTTGCTTAGCGCGTCATTGCCTTACTTCCGGAACGCCGCGCTGGAAGGGCAAAAAACCAAGGTTAAGACCAATCTTGATACCCTGCGCAAAGCGGTTGAAGCATATGCCGCGGCTCCCCGTATTAACGGGGTGAGTAAATTCCCCGACGCTTCTGATCTTGGCACCCAGGGAAACTATGTCGGCCCGCGCGCTGAAGGCGCGGGTTGGCAAACTACCCACCTGATGGTACAGACAGGGGGTAATTCTCTTGGCACCACCGGTCCGATCATGGCCCCGACCGAGCTCCTTGATCCTTTCTGCCCTCCTGGTACCAGCCTGGAATATGGATATTATGTTAATACCCGTGGTTATTATATTATCTGGTCCAATGGCCTTAACCGGGTCAATATAAACTGTACGGTCAGCCTGGCCGGCGTAGTTAACGCTCCCGGTTCAGCGATCTACGTCACCAACGCCCAATAAAAAATTATAGAATAGTCAGCAGGAGGTAAAGACCATGTCTATGGTGAAAGAATTCCGGGATTTCGCGGTCAAAGGCAACGTAGTAGATATGGCGGTGGGTATCATAGTGGGCGCTTCATTCGGGACCATTGTCTCTTCCTTGGTAGCGGATGTGCTTATGCCACCGATAGGGTTATTGCTGGGCCGGGTAGATTTTTCCAACCTGTTTTTTGTGCTCAAAGAGGGTGTTACTGTCCCGGGGCCGTATAATTCAGTCGCCGCGGCCAAGACGGCCGGCGCGATCACTATCAATTATGGTTTATTTCTGAACCAGATCATCAGTTTTATCATCGTGGCTTTTGCCGTATTTATCCTGGTTTACAATATCAATAAACTAAGAAAACAGCCCGCTGCAGGACCGGCAGTGCCGACTACCAAGGAATGCCCGTTCTGCGCGTCAACCATACCGATCAAAGCGATTCGCTGTCCGCACTGCACTTCTGAACTAAAATAAGTACCTGTCCACAGAAACAGGTGGCTGAAATGTTAAAGTGGTTTTTTAAACTACTCGCTGTACCGCTGGGACTGGGACTGCTCTTTCTCCTGCTGATGGGTAATCCGCAACCGGAGTTTGAGCCTGACTGGTTCCGCCAGTTCCGCTTTTCCGAGACCGGGGAATATCTGGGACAAGTAGGCCATGGTGTATGGCATCCTCATCTTCTTTCTTCCGGTACGAACAACGCGGAAGCCACTTTACCTTTGCCCGGGGATAAACTTGTGCCCGCGGCCAAAATACAGTCGACGCGGGCGGTCACTATTGAGGCTCCGGCAAAAAGTATTTGGCCCTGGCTGATACAACTGGGATATGGGCGGGCCGGCTGGTATGCCTGGTCGCCTTTGAGCGGGGATAAGGAATATGGCTTGAAAATTGAAAGCGCGAAGCAGATCAAGCCTGAATACCAGCAATTAAAAATTGGCGATATTTTATTCTCCGGTCCCGGCAGTAATAAGAAAAAAGGAGCCTGGACCGTTAAAATGTTCTACCAATACCGGGCCCTGGTGCTATATTCGACGACAGCAGGCCCTGTCTCCGCCAGTTGGGCTTTTATCCTTGAACCGATCGATAAAAACAGTACCCGCCTGGTAATGCGGACCAGGTCTGATATAGGGCCTGATCAGCCGACCGGGTTCAGCCAATATTTAGTGACGCTCGGGAACACGTCCCGGCAACGGTCAATGCTGGAGGGCATTAAAGAACGTGTGGAACAGTCCGCTCAGATAAAGACACAGCCTCTGGCGGAAGATCAGGAATAAAAATAAAGGAGCGAAAAATGCAGATTTTCAGGTTATTGGGCATTTATACCATTATACCGGCTACGATATTTTTAGCCATCAGTTACTTCGTAATGTTGACCCTGAATAAAATAGAGACCCGGGGATTGAAGAGTTTTGGTAATTTCGTGGTATTCCTGCTCTGGGTTTGCGCCCTGGTAATATTTTTATCCGGGATTTACGCTATAGTCACTGGCCGGCATCCGATGGTGATGATCATTCACCAGGCGATCAATACACCCATGTAAGGCATAGGAAAAATAATGAGATCAAAACATCATGCGGGATTTACCCTGGTTGAATTATTGATCGTGATCGTTATCCTGGGCATACTGGCCGCGGTAGTCATTGCCCGGTTCGGCGGAGCCACCAGGGAAACCAGGGAAGCGAGCCTAAAAGGTAATTTAAAGACTATTCGCGCTTCATTAGAGGCGTATAAAGCTAATTCCCATAGTAATTGTTATCCCACGGTTCTTGATGACCTGTGGGATGGCACTGCTCTTGATGTGGATAGTAAAACTTTCCTGGAAAGGATCCCGATCGATCCATTCTTCCGGAAAAAAACGGTTTACCAGGTCACTGCCGCTTTTCCTCTTGATCCGTCTGATTCGGTCAACGCCCGGGATGGCAAGATCTCGGGTGGCGGTGGTTGGGCTTTTGATTCCCGCGTTGGCCGGGTGTGCGCCAATTACCATTCAACTATTGATAATTCGATCATTGGCAGTTCCCCGGAAGATACCAGCTGGGGAGAACGATATAATCTTTGGTAGGAGGAGATCATGCGCCGGTTATTTTTCTTTGGGTTGATGATAGTGGTGACCGCAGGTTGTGTTTCCAGCGGTAAATATAAAATAAAGGCTGACGAAGCGGTACGGTATCAGGCGGAAACACAAGACCTGAACAGCAAAGTAGCCAGGCTGGAGGAAACCGTAGCGGAGCAGGAAAGTAATAATAAAAACCTGTCCGAAGCCCTTAAGGCCACGAAAAATAAGAAAGACGCTATGATCAGCGACCTGGCCCAAGAGAAGCAAACGCTCCAGGATAAGATCAATGCTTTAAACAAGGAAAAGGAAGATTCCATCTCCAGCTTGAAAAAAACATATGATAACCTGATGCAAAACATGCAGTCAGAGATCAAAAGCGGGGAGATCCAGATCACCCAGCTAAAAGATAAATTGACCGTGAATATGGTGGACCGGATCCTGTTCAATTCCGGTGAAGCTGAGGTCAACAAGCAGGGACAGGAAACACTGGAAAAAGTCGGGGCCATACTGAAGAGTATCAAGGATAAACAATTTCGCATCGAAGGGCATACGGATAACAAGCCCATCAGCCGGGAATTACAGGCTAAATACGAAACTAACTGGGAACTTTCCGCTGCCAGGGCCACCCACGTCGCCCGCTATTTGATCGAAAAAACAGGGCTGGACCCAAAGCTCGTAGCCATCACTGGTTACGCTGATACCCGTCCGGTAGCGGATAATGCCGCTCCGGAAGGCCGCGCCAAGAACCGGCGGATCGAAATAGTCCTGGTTCCGCTGGATGCGGTCACTATCGCGCCTATTGCCGCGCCTGCGCCGGAACCCGGGAAATAATGATGACCAGTCCGATAGTAGCCGGAGTCAGGGCGGAGCTGAAAAAACAGGCCGATAAAAAGACCAGGGAAAGCGCGCAGAGATTTTTTAAAGAAGAAGCCATTTTTTACGGGGTTAAATCAGCCCTGGTGAAGAAGATCACCGGGGCTTTTTTTCAACAGGCAAAAAACCTGGATAAAAAAGAAATATTTACCTTGTGTGAAGAATTATTCGCTTCAGATTACAGCGAAGAAGCATTTATTGCCGCGGATTGGGCCTTTCGCCTGGAAAAGAAATATGCGCCGGAGGATTTCCGGTTATTTGAGAAATGGGTCAAAGAATACATAAATAATTGGGCCAAATGCGATACTTTTTGTAACCACGCGGTCGGCGCTTTAGTAGAAAAATATCCGGCCTTACTGCCGGAATTAAAAGTATGGGCCAAAGCTGATAACCGGTGGGTCAAACGGGCTGCCGCCGTCACCTTGATCCTGCCAGCCCGGAGAGGGAAGTTCCTCAAAGAGGTATTTGGGATCGCGGATATCCTGCTCGAGGACCAGGATGACCTGGTCCAAAAAGGATACGGGTGGTTGCTCAAAGAAGCCAGCCGGCAGCATGAGCCGGAAGTCTTTGCCTACCTGATGAAATATAAAAAAACCATTCCCCGGACTGCCTTCAGATATGCCTTGGAAAAAATGTCCCCCCGGTTAAAAAAACTGGCTATGGAGAAATAAGGAGCACAGGTATTAATAATTGCCGAAAGCATGGCCGCGCGCCATATACCGTAGCTGTGATCCACGGTGGTCCCGGCGCTGCCGGGGAAATGGCTCTGGTAGCGCAAATACTGGCCAATAACCGGGGCATACTGGAACCACTGCAAACCGCGCAGTCACTCAACGGCCAGGTGGAAGAATTAAAAGCTGTCCTGGAAAAATACGGCGAACTGCCAGTCACGCTGGTTGGCTACTCCTGGGGAGCCTGGCTTAGTTTGATCCTGGCTGCCCAATATCCGGCCCTGGTCAATAAGCTTATCCTGGTCAGCAGCGGACCTTTTACGGAAGAATATGCCGCGCAGATACAAAATACCCGGATGTCCCGTCTTAACGCGCAGGAGCAGGAGGAAATCAAAGTCGCGTCCTTCGCGCGTTTTGGTGAATTGTTCTCAAAAGCTGATAGTTATGATCCCTGGCCAGAGGCCCCCGGCGGAATAATGTTAAATGGCGGCATTTTTAATAAAGTGTGGCCGGAAGCCGCGGCTTTAAGGAAAAGCGGCAAGCTGCTGGCCTTGGCTCAACAGATCCAATGCCCGGTCGTAGCCCTGCATGGCGACTATGATCCTCATCCGTCTGAGGGTATACAAAAACCGCTTTCTGCTATTCTCAAGGATTTCAAGTTTCATTTACTCCAGCACTGCGGCCACAAACCCTGGCAGGAAAAACAGGCCCGGGATAATTTTTTCGCTATTCTTCAAGACGAATTAATCTAAATGAAATAGGAGCGTTTATGTCAAAAAAAATATTGGTCATTTCCAGCAGCCCCGTAAAAAATGGTAATACTGCTATTCTCGTTAACTGGTTTGCCGCGGGAGCCCGCGCTAAAGGCGCCCAGGTGGAAATTATTAATACCGCTTTTCTTAAATATAAAGTTAATGGCTGCGTTTCCTGCCGCCGGTGCCAGAAAACCGCTGTTTACGAATGCGTGATCAGTGATGACGCCAAACCTGTTTTAGCCAAAATGAATGAAGCTGACGTGATCGTTATGGCTACCCCGTTGTATTTTTACGGTCCAAGCGCCCAGCTCAAGCTGGTCATGGACCGGATGTTCTCCCTTTTCAAATGGGATAATAAAAATGATACCATGACCACCCGCTTGACCGGCAAGACCTTAGCCCTGGTAGCCAGCGCGTATGAAGATATCGGTTTAAAAGACCTGGAGAGGCCTTTTGCCATTACCGCTGATTATGCGGGCATGAAATTCAAGTCACTGCTGGTACCCAATGCCGGGGAATCAGGCGAAGTCAAGAAAATACCCGGTATCCGAGCCAAAGTGGTTGCCTTTGGAAAAAAACTCGGCTAAAACCTATTCTATCACGCATAGTTCTGGAGGAATCATGAAAAAGATAATTTTGGCTCTGCTAGCACTGGGGCTTCTCTGCACTGAGCTTATGGCCGAAGAAAAGATCTCTATTGATACTATTCTCACTAAGACCATAGCTTCCTATGAGCAATTACATGATTATACCTGCCTCTTGAATAAGAGGGAGCTGGTTAAGGGGAAAATCCTGGAGCAGAAGAATATTATGGTTAAATTCAAGAAACCCCTGTGCATCTACCTTAAATGGACCGAAGGTTCAGATAAGGGTAATGAAGCCATTTATGTGCAAGGGAAATATAAGAATGAACTGCAGGTCCACATGGGTGGCTTCCTTAATATATATAACTTTAGTCTTGATCCCAAGGGCAAATTAGCCATGAAGAATAACCGGCACAATATTACCGAGGCTTATATCGGACAGATCGTCTATCTTATCAAAGATAATTACGACTTGTATAAAAAATCCCAGGCCGGCAGTATCACTTATGAAGGGATGCAGGCTTTGGCTGGGGAGAAAATAATGCTTTTTAAGGCTATTTTCCCTAAAGGCCAAGGATATTATGCCCATCGGATGATGATCAGCATTGATGCCAAGACCTATCTGCCCATAAAAACGGAGATATACGGGTGGCAGGGTGAATTTCTGGAAATGTATCATTATTCAAAAATGAAAATAAATACCGGATTAACTGATAAAGACTTTGATATAAAGAATACGGAATACAATTTTTAAAAGAATAAAAACATTCTCCCGGTGTTCCTTTCCCATTTCCCCCGGTTTTTCTTATTCTTGGTAAATCCGCTTCTCCCCAAACGCCGCTTTTTATTTTCTCGTCAATAATTTCCTCTAAATCCCTTAAAATTCCCAGGTTATACCTCAGTACAATTGACTGTCATTTGGCTTCCGCCTATACTACGTCCATGCAAAGAATAAACACAGCACATACTATAATATTGTTGATCGTGATATTGGCCGCGGTTCTTTATAGCGCCACAGCGGGGTTTGCTTCTATCCCTAGCCATAACTTGCCAGTGGGGTCATCAGCAGAACCACCAATATCGATACCTGAGCCTGGGACGATGGTATTGTTCGGCAGTGGTATCTTTGGTTTACTAGCTGCTTCGTTCAAGAGATTCTTCAGGCAGATCAAAAGAAGTATGGATATAGTAATGGCTGGCTTGGCCATAGTAGTCACTGCTCCCTTATGGATAGTGATCGCCATAGCGATCAAGTTGAATTCCCAAGGATCGGTGTTCTTTAAGCAAGACCGGGTTGGGGAAAACAAGCGCTACCGTGAAAGACGCAAAGAGAGCCGTGGCACTGACCGCAGGGCAGGGCAGAGCTTTGGCCGTTCCTTTACCATGTATAAATTCAGGACCATGAACATAGACGCGGAGAAAGAAACCGGCGCTGTCTGGTGCCAGGAAAATGACCCCCGGATCACCACGCTTGGCAGAGTGCTAAGAAAAACCCATCTGGATGAACTCCCTCAGTTTGTCAATGTGCTAAAAGGCGAAATGAGCATGATCGGGCCAAGGCCGGAAAGAGCCCAGATCATCCCTACCTTGAATCAATCGATCAAGAAATATAGCAAGCGGCTGAGAGTAAAGCCAGGCATTACCGGGTTGGCGCAAGTACGCCAGCACTATGATTCTACCCTGAGCGATGTGAAGAAGAAAGTCCACTATGACCTATTATATATAAGGAAGATGTGCCTGCTAATGGACCTCAGGATCATTTTTGGTACCTTTGTGGTGATGCTGACCGGTAAGGGCGCACGGTAAAGACAGATGGCGGTTCGCAGATGGCGGACGGCAGTAAGAACGTAAAGCAAAACAGATTTTATTTATATAGTTGAGTAAGGCATGTTAGAAAAGAGAGGAGGTGAAAATTATGAAAAAAGCGATTTTAATAGCAATGTTAGGTTTGATGATGGCATCAACGGCTTTTGCCATACCGTTATTGCCAGGCACTTTTGGAGTGTCTACGACTGGAGCAGCAGCTCCGACTGGTGATTTGGTAGCTTCCATTATTGATGCCCCATTTACGGGTGTAGATGCCAATGGTAATATCACGTTCACTGGAACCCTGAATCAGTGGGTGTATTACAACTCGACAGGTATGCTTTTTACGTATCTGTTTAGCAGCGATTCTGAATCGGTAAATGTGATCGAAAGATTGTCCACTATTGATTTTAGTGGTTGGACAACCAATGTGGATTCGCTTCAGACCGCTGGTGATCCTTGGCCTCTCTCTTTTGAGAGAAGTTCCGATGGTTCAACAGTGAGTGCGGCGCATTATGTAATGGCACAAGGTAAAACCAGCAGCTTATTATGGATCCAGACCGATGCTCAATACTATGGCATTGGAAGCACATCGCTCATCGATGGTGGAATAGCAAATATCCAGACCTATGCTCCGGCAATCCCGGAACCAGGTACGATGATGCTGTTAGGCACTGGCTTACTGGGTATGATCGGTTACGGTAAAGTAAGATTCGGCAAAAAAGCTTAAGATTTAGTTGATGGCCATTAACTAAATCGTACGATATGTGCGGTATCAGGGGTACCCCTGATACCGTGCAAAAGCTGGCGCAAGGAAAGGTATAAAATGAAAAAAATTATATTTTTGTTACTTATATTGCTATCTTTTTCATCTATTGGTTATGCTGGAGGCTTAAGTCTCGGGCTGGGGTATCCCTATGCTTCACTAAAATATGATTTCCCTGTTTTATCCGTAGAGGGAAGGTTTGTGACTGCCTCAGGAATTAAAGCATATTCTGGCCGGGGCTACTGGAATTATTATGACCATGATACCCTGAAAGGGTTCACCGGTTTAGAAGGCGGGTATATCAGCTTTAATACCCTGGATACAAACGGGACTGGTTATGAAGGGGCCTTATTTATCGGCGGGGAATATTTTTTAACCAATTGGCTTTCCTTACTCTTGGATTTTGCGCCCACATTTATATCATTAAGGCATGCCGATGATTCCTCTATTAATGTCCACGGCATTGAATTTGTGGCAAATATTGGTCTTTATTTGCATTTTGGGGGCAAGACAGAAGGAGATGAAGAGCATGAATGAGCAAATTAGAAAATACTATAAAATCATCCCTTTAGGGCTAATTTTTGCGGTATTAATGTCCTGCTTATGTTTGGATTCTTTTGCTGGCACTCATCTGGGACTGGCCGATGCCGTTAAATCCAGGGTGCAGCAGTTAAAAGAGGAAAAAGAAAAGAAAGAGGAAGAAAGCATAGCCATCACTATCAGTAATGATGATGAGATCAATCAACTGCCGGTAATTTCATCATTAACAGCAAATTACCTAAAGATTCCCATAGCCGCGGTTACAACAATTACCTGCAGCGCTTCAGATCCTGATAATGACCCCCTGGCGTATAGCTGGAGCGTGACCAGTGGGACAATTGCCGGAACCGGCTCAAAAATTACCTGGACAGCGCCCGCCGCCATCGGCTTATATACAATTTACTGCGCAGTATCAGATGGCAAAAGCGGTACAACGCAGAAAAGTGTGAATATAGCAGTCACTCCTTTAGCTTGGACTAAACAATTTGGTACTAGTACTCTTGATGAAGGTGTAGGAGTAGCTGCTGATGCCTCTGGAAATGTTTATGTCACTGGCTATACTAATGGTGATCTTGATGGCAATACCAATCAAGGGTCCGCGGATATCTTTCTTACCAAGTATGATACTGCTGGAACCAGGATTTGGACCAAACAACTGGGCACCAGTGGTTCAGATCAGGGCTGGGGCGTGGCTACCGATCCTTCAGGAAATATTTATGTCACTGGTTGTACTTTTGGCGATCTTGATGGCAATGCCAATCAGGGTTCCGGGGACATATTTTTAATAAAGTATGATACCAACGGTACTAGGATTTGGACCAGGCAACCTGGCACCACTGTTGATGATGCCGGTTTGGGCGTGGCCACTGATCACTCCGGGAATATTTATGTCACTGGCTATACCTTTGGCAATCTTGATGACAATATAAATCAAGGCTGGTATGATATATTTCTAATAAAGTATGATACCAGCGGGGCCAAACTCTGGGCCAGGCAATTTGGTACCAATAATATCGATGAGGGCTTGGGGCTGGCTACCGATCCAGCCGGCGATATTTATGTCACTGGCTATACTAATGGTGCTCTAAATGGCGATACTAATCAAGGGTCTACGGATATCTTTCTAACCAAATATAATGCCGCTGGAACCAGGATTTGGACCAAACAACTGGGCACTAGTGGTTCAGATCAGGGCTGGGGCGTGGCTACCGATTCTTCCGGCGATATTTATGTCACTGGCTATACCTTTGGCGATCTTGATCACAATACTAATCAGGGTTCCGGGGATACTTTTTTAACCAAGTATGATACTAACGGGACCAAGGTGTGGACCAGACAGCTTGGCACCAGCGTTGATGATGCCGGTTTGGGCGTGGCCACTGATCAATCCGGGAATATTTATGTCACTGGGATGACGTTGGGTAATCTGGATAGTAATATAAATCAAGGCAGGTATGATATATTTTCAACAATGTATGATGCCAACGGGATCAAGCTCTGGACCAGACAGCTTGGCACCAGCGTTGATGATGAGGGCTTGGGCGTGGCCACTGATGCCGCCGGGAGTGTTTATGTCACTGGCTGGACCAATGGTAATCTTGATGGCAATATCAATCAAGGCGGATATGATATGGTATTGATTAAAATCGTACCATGACGTATCTAAAAATACGCCGGCGGCGTCGCTCCTTGTATTCGTCTCAAATCCATACTAATATTATACCTAGGTATAATTGACGCTTTTTTTAGTTAGGGCTATACTTTAAGCCTATTAATTAGCTTTAAAGGAGGATACGCAGGTGCCTGCAGAACAACAACACGTATATATTGTCGATGATGACGCGTCAGTATGCCGCTCGCTTAAATTGCTGTTAATGACTTTCGGGTTTGAGGTGAGCACTTTCCTTTCCGCGGAAGAATATTTCAGTGCTGTGCCGAACAATGACCAGGGCTGTTTGGTCATGGATATACATATGCCTGGATTGAACGGCTGGGAAGCGTTAAAACGGAGCATTGCCCTGGGGGTCGAACGTCCGGTTATCATGATCTCAGCCAATAAGACTGGCGGGAATAATGAGCGGGCTTTAAATTCAGGGGCGGTAGGGTATTTACTTAAACCGTTTACAGACCAGGCCTTGGTTGACCTTATTCAGGGAGCTCTTGAGAAGAAAACTGCCCCCCCCCCCCCAAGTTAGATCGCAAGATGAATAAAGCAAGGTGAATAATCTTGACAATTTGATTAGGCGTATATTAAATTATAGTGGAGAGGTTCTGGCTCCTTTAAATAACTATAAAGGAAAAGGTAAATGAAAAATAAAAAACGGGTGTCCATACATAAAACCCGAAACGATGAGCGCGTGCGTCTCAAAGGGGAAGTTGCTGGTTTACGAAAAAACCATACCGGGTTGGAAGAGAAAATCCGGAAACAAAAAATAGAGTTAAAGACAAAAAATGGACAGTTAAAGAATGGGGCAGAGAAACAAATACGGGCGGAAGAGCAGATCCACATCCGGACGAAGGCGATGGAATCCGCTGTTGACGGAATTTTTATTATTGATGCCCAGAAACCGGATTATCCTATTATCTATGTCAACCAGTCATTTCAAAAGATGACTGGTTATACCAAAAGGGAAATTCTGGGCACTAATTATTTCTTATTGTATGGCTCTAATGCTGACCATCAGGTCATTGAGAAGATAAAACAAAAGATAAAACAAGATAAATCTTACCACGGAGAAATGCCTAATTATAAAAAGAATGGCCAGAAACATTGGAATTTATTGCGCATTGCCCCGGTCTGTGATAATAGCGGGAATATTACCCATTATGTCGGGATCCAGACAGATGTTTCCTTGATGCGGGAGAAGCAAAAAGAGATCGATGAACAACGCGAAGAGCTTTTGCACGTCACCAGAGTGGGAAAATTGGCGGAATTTGTCTCGTCCCTGGCTCATGAGATCAGCCAGCCGCTGACGGCTATACTTTCTTACGCCCAAGCCGGCCAACGCTTACTGGCAGACCGGGAACCTAAACTGCGGGAGATCCTCTCGTATATTATAGATGATGACCAACGGGCGGCTGAAGTCATCCATCGCTTGCGTTCACTGCTGAAGAAGGGTGAACCTGAAATGAAACCGCTCGATATCAATACTGTTATTAATGACACGGTCGAGCTAGTAACTACTGATGCCACGGTCAGGAATGTCGTTTTAAAAAGAGATTTTGCTCGTGACCTGCCGTTGATCCAGGGAGACCGGATACAGCTGCAACAGGTCCTACTGAATCTGATCAGTAATAGTTTTGAAGCGTTGGATAGCAGTTGCGATGTCCGTGAAATATTGATCCGCACCGCGCGGCAAGATAACGGCACGATTATTGTAGAAGTGAAGGATTCAGGAGGCGGCCTGCCGGCGGAGAATATACCGAAGCTCTTCACCCGGTTTTTTACCAGCAAGCCTGATGGTTTGGGTATGGGATTGTCTATTAGCCGCTCTATTGTTGAATCGCATGGCGGGCGCTTGGATGTCAAAAACAATGCTGATCGCGGTGCTACGTCTTATTTCACCATTCCGATCAGCGCGAAGGATGCTTGAGTGAATAATCACCAGCCGCTTATCTATGTCGTTGATGACAACGTCTCTATCTGCCGGGCCCTTAAATTGCTGCTAAAAGCATACGGCTTTAGAGTTGAAACATTCCCGCATGCGGCAAGCTTCCTGGCCTATAAACATCCCAAGCAGCCGGCCTGTCTGGTTCTGGATATCCGCCTGCCGGATATCAACGGTCTTACCTTGCAAGAGATGATGGCAAAGCAGGGCATCAATATTCCAATCATTTTTATCACCGGACATGGTAATATCCCGATGAGCGTAAAAACTATGAAGGCCGGAGCCATTGATTTTCTTCCCAAGCCGGTTACTAAGCAGAAACTGCTTAATGCTATTACCCTGGCTATCTCCAAAAGCATGGCTCAACTTAAAGGACAAGCTGAAATAGAAAAAATAAAACGCCGCATCAAGACTTTATCTCCGCGCGAGCTGGAAGTGTTCAGGCTCGTATCCAAAGGGATGCTAAGCAAGCAGATCGCTTACAAGCGGGGAACCTCCCTGCAGACGATCAAGATCCATCGCAGCCGGGTCATGCAAAAAATGCAAGCTGGAACCGTTACCGAGCTCATCCGCTTCGCTCAACTAGCCGGCCTTACTTCCTCCCAGCACTAAACATTTCCCAGTAATAATCCCCAAAAACCACACTTAATTCCTGCGTTTTACGATTATACCCAGGTACAATTGACTCTATTCATGATCAAGCCTATACTGCAAGCAAACAGAGGATAGGTAGATGATCAAGGAAAAAATACACATATTTATTATTGATGATGACGAGTCGATATGCCGCTCACTTAAAATATTATTAATGACGTATGGGTTCGAGGTGAGCACTTTCCTTTCCGCAGAGGATTATTTCAGCTCTGGGCAGATAATTGCTCCGGATTGTTTGATCTTGGATATTCATTTGCCGGGATTGAATGGCTGGGAAGCGTTAAGGCGGTTTATTAAAGCAAACTCCAAATGTCCGGTTATTATGATCTCAGTGGAGGTAACCCAGGGGAATACTAAGCGGGCTTTGCAGGCAGGGGCAACAGGATATTTACAAAAACCGTTTACTGATCAGGCCTTGATCGACCTTATTAGTAGCGCGGTGAACAGAAAGGAGAAAGATAAATAGTACAGAATTACCATAAATAAGGGAGGTGTTTTATGAACCAAAAGTATCTGAAAATATTAGTTGCGGTTATGGCCGTTGTATTGCTCGCGAGCGCGTCTCTGTGCGCTTCTGAACTTGATAAGCGTATTGAATCATCCGCCAAGCAATCCTATGTATTCAAAACGTATCTCAAGGATGATACTATTAAAACCCAGTCAAAGGATGGCCTTGTCACTTTGACGGGGACGGTATCTGAAGAATCCCACAAAGCATTAGCGAAAGAAACTGTGGCCAGCCTGCCGGGAGTCAAAAGCGTAAACAATCAACTGACCCTAAAAGGTGAGCGCCCAGCTGAAAAATCTGATGGCTGGATCAGCATGCAGGTGAAATATTCGCTTCTTTACCACCGGTATGTGAGCGGCATTAATACCCAGGTATTCGTCACCGATGGTGGTGTCATACTGCGCGGTGAAGCCGAGAACCAGGCGGAAAAAGATTTAGCCGGTGAATATGCCAAGGACATCAATGGCGTAAAAGACGTAAAAAATGAAATGACTGTCGCAAAAGCTGCCGATAAGCCGAAAGAAACCATGGGAGAAAAAATCGATGATGCCTCCATCACCGCCCAGGTTAAGATGGCTTTCTTAACGCATCAATCAACCAGTGCTTTTAAAACCAGTGTGGAGACAAATAAAGGCATTGTTACGTTAAGCGGCAAAACAACCAGCGGAGCTGGAAAAGAAATAGCTACCAAAGTGGCCAGTGATGTCAATGGCGTGACCAAGGTGGTAAATAACATGACTATTGAGAATAAGAAGTAGCAGGAGGTTGGTTATGACCAAAGCAAAAAAAGAATTGGATGTTTCAGGAGTGCCGGCGCATTCCCCGGTCGAAGCATTGGCCAGCTTAATCATCAAGACTACAGTGCATACCGGAGGGGATGTGGCCGTGGCTACACAAGATTTGCTCAAAGGAGTTTTCCATTCAGCTAGACATATCGGCGTTGATGCGGAGCAGGCAGTCTCTGAAGCGGCCGACCGGGCAGTAAAGATCGGCTACGAGATCGGCGCAGAGATCGGGGATAAAGTGAAATACGCGGCACATGGGGCTATTGATGGATTCAAGAACGAATTAAAATAGCCTTGGAGCCATAAATTAAGGAAAAGGAGAATGATATGAGAAAACTATTTTTATTGCTGCTCTTGGCTTTAGTACTAATGGCCGTAACAGTAGGCTGCAACACCTTAAGAGGCGCAGGTACAGATATCAAGAATACGGGAAAAGCTGTTGAGGATATTGCCGACTAAGCTGCAAGGAGGAATTTATGTATGGGATATTAGGGTTACTCGTTCTGGTACTGGACATTGTTGCCATTAT
>CAYTYR010000002.1:0-126324 GCA_964441745.1 uncultured Clostridia bacterium | reverse complement strand
AGAAAACAAGAACAATGTTTCCCTGGGCTTTGTCGAAGGCCTCAATAACAAAATCAGGGTGTTTCAACGAAGAGCCTACGGGCTCAAGGATCAAGAATATCTACGGCTCAAAGTCCTTACGTGTATGCTTCCAAAACTGTCAGATTCATCCACTTGAAAAGGAGAAGAGCCTAAACTATAATTCCATTGATTAATGGCCTGCTCTTCTATCCGCAAACTTTTGATTAGCGGATCAATGCCTCTCCAGTTTTTTCGATAAACATAAACATAATCCATAACCGCTCTTAAAGGAGAGGCCATAAAGAACGTACTATTTTCGGATTTTACTCGTTCAACACCCAGATAAAGCATGGGATAAGGAATCCGTTTATAAATAAAATAACCCGCTGGGGTGTGAAACTCTTTGGCATTTCGAGAGCAGGCGCTAATCACAGCATAAACCGATTCAGGAATACAGCCATGATAAGAAAGAGCTGATTCAAAACTAATATAGGAAGGCCCATAAATCCATTGTGCCAATTCAAATAGATTAAGGCTTTTACGTTGATATTTTTTTGCCAAGTGATAAAGTCCCCGCTTAATATGGACTAACTCCCCTTTAGCAATCGCCCGTTTAACAACTCCGTAACGCTTATTCGGACTTCCATCCCTAAGATTCATAAGGATATCATCTGTTAGAATATCCTGAGGAATATTTTCTCTGATTTCTTCAATAATATTTAGCATATTATCCTTAATACTGTCGTTTGGCGACAGTTTTAATTAAAAATAAACCATTTTACATCTAAACTGTCAAGTTTTATTAACCGATCCTACAAAAAACTGCTGGGTCATGCGCTGCCACCTTCATTCCCGCATTGAAGGTGACCTTAACTCTTCTCCTCCACTAATACTCGGCGCTGTGTCCGCCTATCTTCTTGGTGGAGACTCCCATTGGCCGCACTCTAAAACCGGAAGTGGCGGAGTTTTACGGTTAATCTAATACTCTTTTTCCAGATATTTTTCCAAATCATAGTTGCTTTTAATAATAACCTTCTTATCTGCCTTGAATTTCTTAAATAATTTCTCCTGAATTTCATTTAAATCTTTCCCATACTTTACTTCAATAAGAGTCTTATCTTCAGTTAAATAATCTATTTCCGTCCCATCCTGATATAGATATTTCGGATTTTCATCCTTGATCTTGAGATAAATATAGTTTTCAAAAAGGCTCCCCTTATCCCTGTTTCCTGTAAATATGCATCTTACCCCCAGATCAGCCGCATAGATTTTCTTGGGCGCAAGGATGTTATCATTTGTTTTGCCGTGCCTTGATACTAAATATATCAGATAAGTATCAGCAAACATCTTTAGATACCTTTTAGCGGTATCCGGAGAAATCTTTAATATATGAGCTATTTTATTTATACTTACCACTTTGCCGGCGCGTTCCATCAGCAGAACAAAATAATCTTTTAATATTTGAGGTTTTCTGATCTTATAAAAGGAAGCGATATCTTTGTATATAATGTCATCAACCAGTTCCTTTAAATACTCTATATCCCCATGAAGAACATATTCAGGCAATCCTCCAGTGAAGAGGAAACCTTCAAAATGCGACGCGACCAGGTGCTGGTCACTTTTTTGAATATTGATTTGCTTAAATATTAAATATTCCTGAAAGTCTAATGGCATAATTTCTAAAGTAACATGCCGCCCGGTTAAATAAGGTTTGCGGCTCCTTAAAACAGACGCGCTGGAAGAAGAAGCATATATTTTTACTTCCTGGCTATCGTACAAGTTCTTTAATTGAAGCTCAAAATCTTTTTTATAAGTGATCTCATCAAAGAAAAGATATACTTTCTCCTTAAAACTTATCTTATTGATCGATCTGAATTCATCTACTATCTCTATTATCGATTTTTTTGTTAATAAATAATCATCAAGACTTATATAAAATATATGTTTCGCGTCAATGTTCTCTCTTTCTATAAGACTCTTGATAAAAAGCTTAAGAAGAGTGGTTTTCCCTACCCTTCTTAAACCAGTTAAGAGAACTATCTGCTTGGTCTGGAGATTTCTGCGCATTATAGACAACGGCTTAGACCGCTCTATTATGCCCTCTAAAGTTAACTTTCCTTCCCACCAGGGGTTATAGCGATAAAATAGAGTTTCCATTTATCCCTCCTAGCTAATTATACGATAATATCGTATATATTGTCAAGAAAATATACGATTGTATCGTATAAATACTACTCATTTAATCACTTTACTCCTCCACTAATACTCGGCGCTGTGTCCGCCTATCTTCTTGGCGGAGACTCCCATTGGCCGCGCTCTAAAACCGGAAGTGGCGGAGTTTTACAGAAATTTCTTTACGTTTTTAAGAAACCTTTTGATATCGTCATGATCGCCTAAACAAAAGAATTTTACTATGTCCTTTTGGCGAAAATAAACAATCCGCAGGTGAATATTAACTCTGGCTTCATAAATCCTTAAGGAAAGACTTTTAATTCTCAATCCATAAGGCTCCTGATTGGTTTCCAAATAATTTTTGATTTGCTCTATGACAAGATTAATTGCTTCCTGTTCTGTTTTTGTGCAGCTATCAAATTTTTTGACAAACGAACGCAGAACAAAATATCTCATTTTTTAACCCTTTTTTTAAAAAAGTCTACCACGGCTACCCCTGAGTTAAAGGTGATTTCTTCTTTAGGCAGGCCTTTGGCCAGGATTTTTTCCGCGGCCGCCAGGCTTTCCTGTGGATATTTATCTTCAAGAATAACTTCTTTTGGAATCATAATAATCTTATTTCCCTTTCTCTCAATTTCCAGAAAGTCCCCTTTTTTGAGATTAAAAGCAACCGCGATGTTTTTGGGAATCGTAATCTGGTGTTTAATACTGACTTTGGCGAGCATATTTATCACCTCCTGGTAATATTTACTACTGTAAGAATAACATATTTACTACTAAGTGTCAAGGATTTATCAATAACCTTAATATAAAACTGCAAGGGCAGGCACTGAATCGTGAAAGCTGCCTATTTTACCCACTCTTCTCCTCCACTAAGGCTTCTGCGCTGCGTCCGCCAAAGCTCTTTAGTCCGCCAAAGCTTATTGGAGGATGTTGGCGGAGACTCCCATTGGCCGCACTCTAAAACCGGCAGTGGCGGAGTCATTAGTAAGGAATCCCTGGCTTAACCTTGAGATTCAGGGTTTTTAATAATTCCCAGGGATAAATAATCTTAACCTGGCTATCTTTTGATGTTTCCTTTTTATCCAGGCAACAAAAATATATCTCGGCTTGCTTATATTGCTGTTTGAAGTAGCGGAGATTAGAACTATATTTATTCAGAAACATGTTTTTCACTTCTACAGCCAATAACACCTTTTTGCCTTCTCGATCGATGTAATCAATTACAAAATCAACTTCCTGTTTTTTAATGGTTCTCCAATAATTAATATTTTCTACCGGAATATTCTTGCGAATTTGGGAATAAACGCTGTTTTCCAGTAAATTACCATCCATATTAAAAGAAAATGTTTTATTGATTAAAACATTTGCCAAGCCGGTATCTTCCAGGAAAACCTTTGGCATTTTGCTAAGTTCGCTTCTTATATTGCGGTGAAAGGGTTTAATTCTCCTGATAATGTAAGTGTTTTCCAGAAGAAACAGGTATCCCTGTACTGTTTGCTTAGCTAAGCCAAGCGTAGTAGCCAACTCTAAAACATTCATTAGACTTCCTGTTTGCGCGGAAACCATCTTTACCAAATTGTTAAATTTATCTATATCCCTGATCTCGGCCAAGTCCCGAATATCTTTTTTAATATAAGTATTTATTATTTGTTTCAGCTTTAACTCTTTTTTGTCTGTTTCATTCTCCAATACAACAGCCGGATATCCGCCAAAAAGCACAAACTCATGGTAAAGTACTTTTAACTCTTCATGCAGTTTTTTGGGCAGATCTCCTTCAAGATCGTAATTATATTTCTTAAACTTCAGGAATTCCTCAAAATCCAAAGTAAACAACTCAAATTCCATTGTTCTTCCTACCAGGCTATCCTGAAATTTTCTCTTTATTAATAAACTGGAAGAGCCGGATACTATTAATTTTACATTATCCTGGTAGTGATCATAAAAATATTTGAGAAAACTAGAGGGATTGTTGAGATATTGGATCTCATCTATGAGTAAAAAGATTTTTTGTTGAAAATCTGCCCCCTTTGCTTTGAGGTAGGAAACGACCTCTTCGGCGGATGAATTACATAGCTCCAATAAGCGAAAATCTTCAAGGTCAAAATAGAATATGTTATTATTCGGCACCAGATCTTTAAGATGTTGGTCTGTAATATAACGCATAAGCCATGTCTTCCCAACTTGGCGGGAACCATGGATAACAATAATTTCTTTATCTTTAATAAAACTCTTAAGATTTGTAAATATTTTTCTTCTAAAATTCTCAGGCATTGTTTAGAGCGCCCCTTCTGTTTTGCAGGTGCATTACTTTAGTAATTACTAATATTAATATACTATATATACTAATAAATTGTCAAGTATAATATACTAATTATGCTATTTACAGTGGCTTTATTCCATGCTAATCTTGATGACTATCTCTATCTAATAACCAGGAAACTCTTCTCCTCCACTAAGGCTTCTGCGCTGCGTCCGCCAAAGCTTGTTGGCGGAGACTCCCGTTGGCCGCACTCTAAAACCGGAATATGTATTTTCTAAAACTTCTCCTTTACTCAATACCTATCTTTAGCACCAACTCTATCTGGTGGATGACACCAAGGTCACCGCGGGAAACATAGGCATAGTTGATCGCCAGTTCAGAGAGCGGGACAAAGGAAAATTCAAAATCCTGCAAACTAACGCCGATTCCTGTTGAGAGCCCGTTGCCGATATCATGCTTGGTATCATAGCCCAGACGCAGAGCTAAGACACTGGTGAGCCAATATTCACTGCCAAAGTTCCAATGGTAGTAGTCATGGACTGGCTTGTTCAGGTCAGCGGCTAAGGTCAAGCTGTTATCAAAGAGGTTTAAGGAGGTACCGATGACATAATTGGCGGGCAGAGGATTGGCTTCCTGCTCAAAGGTGATCTTGTCTCCCAAGTTTTGGGCAGCAATGCCGATATTAAAGGTATCCATAATATTGGTGAAGAGCATACCGGCATCAAAGCTGTAACCATTGGCAGTGACAGCGGCAATCTCTTCCCGAATTTGCCTGGCAGTTAAGCCAACGGCAAAGTTAGTAGTAAAGGCCTTGCCATAGGCCAGAGAGATGACTCTGTCCCTGGCTCCGAATTCTCCGGTGTCATTGCCCAAATTATCGCGACCGGCTATCTTGCCATAATCAACAAAGTTCAGGTTGCCAGCTAAAGTACCCAGGTCAAAAACATTGCGGGCATGCATTTCATCCAAGGGATAGACCCAGCCAATGTAGTTGGAAGTAGCTTCAGAAAATAATTTGTTCTGGTTGAGCTGAAGCTCTGTTTTGGTCAAATAAGCCAAGCCGGCTGGATTGTAGGCGACAGCATTAGAATCATCGCTGATACTCACAAACGCGCCGCCCATGGCGGAGGGGCGAGCGCCGGTTTTTAATTCCAATATTTGGGCGCCGTTGGCGCCGGAGTTTTTATGGCTTTGGGCCAAGAGAGTTCGTGGTTGGATTACGGCGCATAGAAGCAGCAATGTTAAAAACAGTTTTGAGTCATAAGTTTTGAGTTTTGAGTTAAGGTTAAACAACATTATTATTTCCTCCCTGGCCTAAAAATAGGCTTCATTTTTTTGAGTATTTTTTACTATAGCTGTTATTATATTGATAATTTGACCTGCTTCCTGGATGTTCTCTGCTATTTTAGCCTTAGTGCAAACTTCTATATCGCGCATTATGCTTAGCCAATACTTTGTTTCACGAGCCTCCTTACTTGCTATTTGCATCTTATTAACGAAATCTTTTCTGCTTGAAGCTGCTTGGGCTTCAGCTACATTAGCTCCAAGCGATGTGGCTGATCTAACATATTGTCTAATCAGTATTCGATTTATATCGTCTTTTTCAATACTCTTTGCTAATTTAATTGCTTGTATAGCGTAGTTACGCGTCCTTTTCTCAATGTCGTTTTTTATCAATAGATCCATCCTGTAAAATTAATTTACCTAAATTCAAAACTCCCCTGTCCCCGCGTCTTTGATTTGTCCTTTAAGACAAATCAGCAGGGGAAAACTGTATTTACCGGATGATGGCGAGTTTGCCTTTGAGTTTGTGGCCACGGTCATTGGTGATAAGATAAAGATACATGCCGCTGGCGATCTTTTTGCCGTTATCGTTGTTCAGGTCCCAGGTGACGGCGCCAGTGGTGTCAGTGGCATTGATCTCCCGGACTAAATTGCCATTAGTTTTGAATATCCTGATAATGACATTATTGGTCAGGTTTTCAAAAGTCACCTTATCATGTCCCAAGGAGGTGCGGACAGGATTGGGGTAGAGATAGGATTCGGAGAGATTGTCTTTTAACGCGGCGTGGCTGGACGGCAGATGGCAGACGGCAGTCAGCAGTAAAAGACTTAATAGCAATATAACTTTTTTCATTTTGGGCTCCTTTAGTTTAATGATAGCAATCTATCCTGGCGAACTAAGAAAACATTTTCTTTTTTGGCCAGGTCTTTCATGTTTTTCGTAAAGCCGCTTTTGCTGAATAAAATATAATATTCCTTCCGGTTACCGGAATTCCAGGCTACTTTCCCGGCTTTTTCTTTTAATTTTTCATATATATCAGTCCCTACTTCATTCTTTGACCACTTGACTTCCCCGAAGACTATTTCTTTTGTGTTCTCATTGATCCCTATCATATCTATCTCCTGCTCTTTATCCCACCACCTGCCTACTTGTTCAAAGGGAAAAATCTTTACTTTGAACTGCCAAAGCATTTCCCGGCATATTTTTTCATAGGTAAGAGCTTCTAAACCGGTAAAACTATCTTTTATAGCCCGCAGGACCTGATCGCTGTCGTTAATCTCCAGGACACTCTTATAGGGGAAAATATAATGGAACCAGAACCGGAAATAATTGTCGGCGATTTTGTATATCCCTTTACGGGATTTATGCGGTTTATCTTCAGTGATCGGGACCTCTTTCTCTATCAAATGCAGTTTGACTAAAGTGTCCAGGTATTTGTTCAGTACGTTTTTCTCCAGGCCGGTATCATTGACGATTTCCCCGAATTTCGCCTTACCCCAGGCAATAGCGCTCAATATGGACAGATAGTTCTTCGGCTCCCTTAACTCCTCTTTGATGATAAACTCAATTTCATTATAGAGATAGCTGGTTTTATTGATTATACTTCGCTTAATATTTTCTTCCAGAGAAAGATTTTTCTCAAATTGCAAGAGATAGGCTGGCATACCGCCAGTTATCGTATATATTCTCAAGGACTCCTTAAACCCTAATTTCGGGAAAAACTTCCGGCTGGCCTGAAATGGCATTGGCTCGATCAAATATTGTCCTGTCCGGCGTCCGAATAAGGGCGAGGTATATATCAAAGCTTCTGATTCCATCATAGAGATACTTGAGCCGGATAAGATAAGAAAGACTTGGCTGGTTTTCAGATATTCATCCCACCCCTTCTGAAATACCGAGCTTATAGCTTTATCCACCTCCACCAGATAGGGGTATTCGTCAATTGCGAAAACAAATGGCTTCCGGACATTTCTTTTAAGGTAACGGAAAACATCCAGCCAATCACCAAATCCTTGTTTGGTCAATAAAGGATCGTTAAAGTATTCCCCGAACATCCTGCTTAATTCACGCAGTTGATCGTGATTGGATCTTTTATCGGATAAGAAATAGATACCCGGCTTCTTCTTCATGAATTGCTTGATAAGCTCGGTCTTACCGACCCGCCTTTTGCCGTAAATGACCACAAAATGGCTCCGGCGTTCTTTCCACATTGAGCTTAAGCTGGCTAATTCTTTCTTTCTGTTTATGAATGTCATATTGCCTTTCCCTAAATAGTCTACTTACGATTAGTATACTCATGAGTAGACTATTTGTCAATACTAAACATACTTGTAATAGTAGCTGGGGATGTAGTATTCGACATTGGTCAGGATGAAGCCCAGGAGATTGCATCCTGCCTGCTGTAAAAGGTTCTCGGCCTGGGTGACTACTTCCTTTTTGGTCCGGTTGGTCTGCACGACCATCACTACCCCATCCACATTGACCCCTAAAGCGGCGGCATCAGTGAGCGGGATGATCGGCGGAGTATCAACAATAATGAAATCGTACTGTAATTTCATAGATAAGAGGAAATCCTTCATTTTCTGGGACTCCAATAATTCACTGGGATCCGATGGCACTGTGCCGGAGGTGATGATATCCAAGCCAGGGATTTGGGTGTTGCGTATCACTTCTTCAGCAGTAGCCCGTGACTTAAGCAGTTCAGAAAGGCCTTTGGTATTTGTCATGCCCAGCAGAAGATGAATCTTGCTCTTGCGCAAATCACCATCGATTAATAGTATCTTACGCTCTTTTTCATAGGACATAGCTATGGCCAGATTGACCGCAGTAGTAGATTTACCTTCATTATGCACTGAGCTGGTCAAGACGATGGTCTTGACTGGATTTTCTTTGTTAATCCTCTTGAGATTGGTGCGCAAAGTGCGGTATTGCTCGGCAATGGCTCCTTTGGGCTGGTAATAGGTCAGGATACTTTTGTCTATGCCGGAAGATGTACTGGGGACGATGACTTTTTCATCAACAGCCGCAGTCCTGGATTTGCCTAAGTGAATATTGTCGTTTTCCATTTAAATTTCCTTTCTGGAAATGATTACATCAATTAGAACAAGAGCTATGAACGGATGACTCGATTGAGATTTTTATTGGCGTCTTCTTCCAGGGAAATCTTGGAGATAGCGCCAAGTATCGGTTTATCGAAGAAGGCCTTGGCGTCTTCAATATTTCTCAAGGAATGGTCCAGATATTCCAATAGGTAGATACCGGCAAAGCCCAAACCAAGTCCCAAAGCAATACTCATGAGCAGCGATTTAAAAATGTTCGGCTTGGATGGCTTTAAGGGCATACGAGCCGGGTCAATCACTTTAAACCTGGTGCCTTTGTCCAGGGTTTCCATCTGTTGCGAGATACGCGCGCTCTCCATCTTGGATAAGAGCGAAGTGTAGAGAGCTTCGTTGACTTTGGCATCGCGGTCCATGGCTGAAAGCTCGGCATCGCTCACATTAGACAGTTTATATTTACTGCTTTTCTTTTTTATTTCTTCCTGCTTTTGCAGTAATTCTTCCCGTTTTAATTCCAGGGCCTTAAGTCTCTGGTCCAGTTCAGAGTAAATCGGATTAGAAGCTGATTTCTCTTCCACACTGACCGAAGTGGTATTTTCCAGCTCCGAGGATAATTTGGCCTTGGTTTTGGAGATTTCCTTGCGCAATTCCTGGACCCGGGGATGCTGTTCAGTAGAGTCAATGAGCAAACCGCTGAGCTCTCTCTCTAATTTCGCCAAGTGGTCATTCAGTTGCCTAACGACCGGGTTCTGTTCTTTTTTGACTTCTGATATTACCACCTTGTCTTGCCTGGAAAGTTGGTCTTTAATCAGCCCTTTCAGTTTATCAATATTTTCAATTTCCGCTTTAACTTTTAATTCACCCAGGTCTTTTTCAGAGGCTTCCAATCTGTCGCGATAGACATTCAACTGGTCCCTAATGAATTCAATAGCCTTGACTGCTTCTTCGCTTTTGAGCTGGATGGTTTCGTCGATAAAGTTATTAGTGAGATATTCAACGACTTGTTTTGCAATATAAGGATCCTGGTCTTCAAAGGATATGCGCACCAAGTCCTGGTTAAACATTTCAATATTGATCCTTTTCCTGAGGTTAATAATGTACTTTTCGAATTCCAGCGGCGTCTTGATATTCTTGGCCAGTTTAATGCTTTCACTCATAGTGACCAGCCGGGGCCAGCTCAAGACACGTTCTCTCATGGTCTTGACAGTCTCAGTATATTGGCTGGTGATGGCCATCTTATCCATCAGGGGATTAAGAATGTCCGCTTTCTGGATATAGATAATAGATGCGGAATTATATACCTTGGGAGCAGTAAGGGCATAGATGATCCCGCCGATGAGGCAAAGAGACAAAGCCACGATAAAGATCCATTTGCGGCGGAAGAAAATCATTAAGTAATCGCGGATGCTGAAGGTGATTTGGTCCATAGTTGTTTTAATTCCCCTTTTTAAAATATGGTTAATTGTTGAAAGTTTTGGAAGTAAGTATGGAAGTAAGGTGTAGGGTGTTAGGCTACTACTTACTAACTTTCCTTCCGTTTAAATGTCGTCCAAGCCAGTGAAAGCCTATATAACTGTTTCCCGGCGATGTCATACAAGTTTATAAGCTCTTTACATAAATCAATATCAATTTTATCAGAATAAATATCTCTGCAGTGACTTAAGCTTACGATTGTTTCATTATTTTCTGCCATAGCATCATCCAGATATTTCTGGAATCCCATTTTTTGATGCTTTTTCGCATACCCTTCTGCTATTAATCTTGGTATCGCTTTGCTGGATCTGGATAATTGATCTCTTAGATCAAATTTCTCACTTTCTGGTAGTGTTGGAAGTATCTTAGTCATTACTTTTATGCTTGCATTATATGTACTTTGATACACATCTAAATCGTAAAAACTCCTGATGATTTTCTTAGTTTCCATTATTTACCTTTCAAATTATTTTAAACCTAAAAACTTTAGACCTACTTCCATACCTACTTCCACAACCTTCACCCTTTAACTATCAATTAGTTCGTTGTATCCTCATCGACTAATGGCGTCGGTGTTGATAATGGCGTAACCAGGCTCCTGGTCTTATAGAATGGATCAAGCAAATGGCTCAGGCTGTTAGCCAGCTTGCCCAGCATGGTAGACGGCACATAGACAATGTCACCAGGAGTGATCATGATGTTATTTTTCATCTTGCCGCGATAAAGTATTTTGTATAAGTTCACTATTTTGTAGCTGGGGCGGACAGTCCTGGGCTTAATAATGTAGACTCTCCAGGTGGCAGCCAGGCCAGTCGGGAAACCGGCGGCGGCAATAGCGTCGCGCAGGGCGATAGAATCGCCTTCCACCGGGTATTTGCCAGGGGTGCGCACTTCACCCAGGATATATACCACCTTACTGCGGTATTGGATAATAGAGACTATGACATTGGCTTCTTCGACATATTTGCCGATTTCTTCTCTCAAGACATCAGTGAATTCTTCACGGGTCAGATCCTCGGCTTTGATCTCGCCGATCATCGGGATCAAGATCTTGCCATAGGGATCGACTGCGAATTTGCCGCTAAATTCATCATGATTGCGGGTAATGATCTGCAGGACGT
Source organism: uncultured Clostridia bacterium (assembly GCA_964441745.1). Classification (GTDB taxonomy): domain Bacteria; phylum CAYTYR01; class UBA6262; order UBA6262; family UBA6262; genus UBA6262. Next base: position 114,954 of record CAYTYR010000002.1, on the reverse strand, counting down.
CATCCGGCCCTAAACGGTAAGGTGATACTTCTTCTTCCGGCGTCTCTACTGTTTCTGGTTTCTTGGTGAGCAGGCGGCTGACATTGATGGATATTATATGCTGGCGGTCACGCAAGTCCCGGCCGTAGCCATAGATAAATGCGTAATCCAACGCAAAGGCAAATTTCTTTGTTTGTATGCTCCCCAGGCCAAGCCCGGCAGACGCTTCAGTTGAATTAGCTCCTCCGCGCAAGGCAATGGCATTATTGAACAGGGATAATTCCGTTCCGATATTGGACTCCCATTCAGCCTGGGCCAGGATCCCATCGAGATTGGCAGTGATTTGCTCGATACCGATGTTCTTGAGAGCTTCGGGCATGGGCACTTTATAGGAAAGACCTATCCTGGTTTGGATGGGCAGACGCTGATACTGATCAGTGATATGCACCGCAGGTTCATTGATATTCATAGAAGAAAGGCCAAAATTAAGCGCCGTGTTGATCTTATAGCGCACACCAGCATCAATTCCTAAAGCGTTCCTGGCCTTGTCACCGCCAGAAAGGGAATCAAAAATATCCTCTCCAGCTCCACTGGGCGCATAGAAGAGGCCTTTGAGGTTCAAGCCAAAAGACAGGTCATTGATTTCCCAAGGGATAAATGGATTGATTTTCTGGGAATAATTCATCAGCAGTGTATTTTCCTGGTAGGTATAATTGACCCGATAATTGTTCCAGCCAAAGCCCAAAGCATTATTTGTGGTTAAAGGGAAAGCCATACTAAAGGATTGGGACAGATAATAGGGGACATTCTCCCGGGTGATATATGGGGATAGATTGGTATAGATAGCCTGGGTCTGGGTCAGCTGGGTTGTACCAGCGGGGTTGAACCAGAGAGCACCGATATCATCTGCCTGGCCGGTAAAAGCGCCACCCATGCCGGCAGTACGGGCAGTGGGATGCTGTTCGTCGAAGTTAGCAGCGCAAACACAGCGGACAGCGGACAGCGGACAGATTACAGTTAGAGTAAAAATAATTAAAAAAATTCTACTTTTCATGGGGGGTCCTTTTCGGGAAAATTATTTTTCCTGGGTAATATAGGATTCGATCCTCTTGATGTCGTCTTCGGTGTAAATACGATAGTTACGGTAATCCCGTTTGACACGCAGGCTCAACCGTTTCTCCCATCTCTTGAGAGTATTGGGATGGCAATGGAGTCTTTGGCAAACTTGACATACTGTCAGATGACCATTCATACTTAAGTAACCTCCTCTTAAAAACGATTACAGAGATAAATACTGTTATTGGGTGTTGGTTTTGGAAGTAGGTTTGGTTTGAGGTCTTTGGAAGTTGGGCTTTAAGCCTTAAGACCTACTTCTTACTTCCATACCTACTTCTACAACCTCAAACTTTAAACATATTTTATTGAAATTGTACGATTTGGTTATACCAGGTTATACCAACTATTTTGAAAATAAAAAGCTACATAAGTGTAGTGATACACTTTTGTAGCCTGTAGGGAATCTACTAAACTACATTAAAATAAGGTTACCCTCTGCTGATTTGCCTGCAAATCAAAGATGCGAGGGCAGGCGGGTTTTAAAGATATATAGATACATAGCAGACAAAATCGGGTTTGTCAAGCGAAATGCATAATACAGTTACGAGTTCCAAGTTGCGAGTTGCGAGTTGCGAGTTGCGAGTTGCGAGTTGCGAGTTAAGACTTATGGCTTTTAAGATACTTGATAAAGGCAGTTATTAGTCTTCTTGTTTCTTCTAGGTTATTATATAAGAGTTTAAATTCAGCCACACTAATATAGTCTAAATCTTGAGCAATATAAAGCTGGTTTTGAACCTCTGAAACTGACCTTCGTGCTATTCCAAGAAACCTGGCAAATTCTATACTAGAACTACAGTCAAATCCCTCAGCAATATTACTCATTATGGAAACCGAGGCTCTTTGTATCTGTTCCTTTAGGCCCCAGTCTTTAGAAAAATTACCTTTAGCAGTTAAAGAATAAATCAACGCAGATTCATTATAGTTTCACCACATTAGCCCGTTTACCAAGGGATTTGGTGGCATTACGGGTATCGATGACCAATTTAGCCTTGGAAACCAGCCATTTGTAGTCGATAGCCTTGTGCCTGGTGATGATGACTACCGCATCCACAGACTTGACCGTGCTCTCAGTCAGGGGCACAGACTTTAAATTAATGCCTTCATGTCCCAGGTTTGGAATAAACGGGTCGTGGTAGTTAACTTTGGCGCCTTTTTTCTGCAGGAGCTTGATGAAATCAATAGCCGGCGATTCGCGGACATCATCAATGTCATTCTTGTAAGCCACTCCCAGGACCAGGATCTTGGCATTTTTCACTGACTTACCCTTGTCATTGAGAGCATCGTTGAGCTTGTTGATGACATATTCTGGCATGGAGCGGTTGATCTGTCCAGCCAGTTCGATGAACCTGGCTTCATACCCTTCCAGCCGTACCCGCCAGGACAGGTAATGCGGGTCTAATGGAATGCAATTATGGGTAACAATGCCATAAGACGATACAAAAGTGTTAGTATCATCCACTTCCATAGAATAAACATCCTGCCCAGGCATGGTGTCAACAGCTTTTACTTCTACGGTAGCAAAAGAATCGTGTCTTTTGAACTTTTTACTGATATTTTCTGTTGTTTCTTTCCAAAAAGAACAAAGTGGCAGTCTATCTCCCGGCTGAATATCTTGAGCCAATTTGATCTGTATAGTGCCTTCAGCATCATGAACCAGCATGGGATGCTTATCTGTGACGGTGATCTTACGGCCATCAGTAGTGCTGATCCTTTTCATTTCCCCGTTATATGCTCTTTTGGACATAATATTAATATCTTTATAAGAGAAGGTCTTGCTTTGCATATCAAAAGAAAGGGTTTGGGCATTTTGAGGTTTAACTAAGGTAATATCCCTTAGTTGATGCTTTAAAGTGGAATCAGAATTGCTTAAATTATTTACATAATCTCCGATTTTAATAGTCTGTACACCCATATCATTTTTTACGAAGATGTATTCATCAGCGGCAAGACAATGCCCCCCAATGCCAGGGCCAGGATAGAATGGCATAAAGCCGAATGGCTTGGTCGCAGCCGCATCGATCACTTCCCAGACATCGATACCGAGCTTGTCACAGATAATGGCCATTTCATTGACCATGCCGATATTGATCGAGCGGAAGGTATTTTCCAACAGCTTGACTGTCTCGGCTACCCGGGTGGAGCTGACTGGCAAGACGTTATCAATGGCCTGGCTGTAAAGAGCCACGGCCAACTCGGTGCAGTGGGGAGTATAGCCGCCGACAACTTTGGTAATATTCTTGGTCTTAAACTGGGGATTGCCCGGGTCCACGCGCTCCGGTGAAAAAGCCAGGTGGAAATCACGGCCGGCTTTGAGCCCCTTCTTTTCCAGCATCGGCTGCATGACTTCTTCGGTGGTGCCAGGATAGGTGGTGCTTTCCAGGATAATGAGCTGGCCCTTGTGCAGGTATTTGGCTATTTCTGCAGTAGCCGAGAGAATATAGGAAATATCCGGGTCTTTTGATTTGCGCAAAGGCGTCGGGACGCAGATATTGATAGTGTCGATATGCCTGAGGACGCTAAAGTCAGTGGTCGCCCGGAGTTTGCCGGCTTTGACCAGCTCTTTGACTTCGGCTGAAGGTACATCCTGGATGTAAGAAAGACCTTTGTTGATAGCATCTGTCTTACGCTTATCCACATCTATGCCTGTCACATCAAAGCCAGCCTTGGCCAATTCTACCGCCAGGGGCAGTCCGACATAGCCGAGACCGATAATAGCGGCTTTAGCCTTTTTCTCCACGATCTTTTTTAGTCTTTCCTCATGCATCTTGTTTTCCTCCGGTAATAAACCAGTGAATAGTGCGGCGCAGACCTTCGTCAAAGTTCACTTTCACGGTATATTTTAATATTTTTTTGGCTTTGCGGATATCTGCCAGGGAATGTTTCACATCACCGGGCGCGGCCGGACCGAATTCCGGTTTCAGGGCCATCCGCAGGATGCGGGCTATTTTTTCTGCTAATTCCAGCACAGTATAACGCCGGCCGCAGGCGACATTAAATACTTCGCCGGAGGCCTTGGGCGCGGTACAAGCCAGGATATTAGCTGAAACTACATTTTCGATATAGGTAAAGTCACGGCTTTGCCGGCCGTCACCATTGATACGCGGGGATTCTCCCATGAGCATAGCACTGATAAACTTGGGAATGACCGCGCTGTAAAAACTAGCCGGGTCCTGCTTGGGGCCAAAGACGTTGAAATAGCGCAGGCAGACTGTTTCCAGGCCGAAGATCCTGGCAAAATTGCGGCAGTATAATTCTCCGGCTAGTTTAGTAGTCGCATAGGGAGAGAGCGGATTGGAAGCCATCGTCTCCACCTTGGGCAAGACTGGCGTATCGCCATAAGCAGAGCTGGAGGCGGCATAGACTACCCTTTTGACCTTGTGGTCACGGGCCGCAATCAGGACATTCAGGGTGCCGTCAATATTGACCGCATTGCTAAGAGCAGGATCAGCTACGGAACGGGCCACTGAAGGCAAAGCGGCCTGGTGGAGAACATAATCCACCCCTTGGACTGCCCGGTTGACCGTCTTGACATCGCGGACATCGCCCTTGATGATGTCAATTTTGGAGCGGAAGCCGGCAAGATTGGAAAGCTTGCCGGTAGCGAAATTGTCCAGGATACGGACTTTGTGCTTTTTCTGCAGCAGGGCTTCGGTGATATTGGAGCCGATGAAGCCAGCCCCGCCGGTAACTAAAAACTTTGACATGAGATCTCCTATTAATACTAAAAACAGTTAAAGGGTATTGGTTTTGGAAGTAGGTTTAGTCTTAGGTCTGAGGAAGTTGGGCTTAAAGCCTTACTTCCTACTTCCATACCTACTTCTACAACCTTCAACCTGTGACTATTAACTTTATGATTACTTTTATTAAATATAGCAGAAAATCCTGTTTTGTCAAGTTATGTTCAAAGCTTTCACATATGTTTTAGCATTGATTATATACTCTGTTTCTTCTTCCTTTAACAGAAAAGGTTCTAATTGCGCCGCTAAACGGTTCAATTCTTTAGGAGTTAATTTCTCCATTCTTTCAAGGATTGCCTGGCGCGGCGCTATCTTCCAGCCTTTTGCCTGGAAAACCTGTTCATTGATCAAGAATTTATTTCTAAGCAGGAAAATCAAGTCATAAATATCCCGGCCGCGGCAACGACGCAGTAAAGCATCAATCTTTTCTGCAAAAATACCGCCCTGCTCCAGCAAAGAAACCGTAAACAAATAACCATATTTATCTATGACTGCCGGTTCTCTTTGTAGAGGGCGCTCGGGAAGACTCACTTCCAGCTTGATCATCAGCTTTTCACTTTTAATATTGGTAATTTTATATTCTTGCAGGATATTGGTTAATTTTATCCATCCGGCTTTTATATTTTCCTTGTTCTTTTCCGAGGTTACGCATTTAAATCCTTCCTGGTTCAAAGCCTTCCGGCATAAAGCGATCACGGCTGAAAAATCATCCGCCGGGAAATCCTGACCGGTAAAATCCAGATCTTCGGAAAAACGCCCCAAGTTATAAGCAAATCTCAGAGCTGTACCGCCCTTGAATAACAATTTCCGGCCAAATTCACTCTGATAAATAGCTTTCAAAACAATAGTCTGCGCATACTCCCTGATGATCGCTCTTTCTTTATTTAAAGGCAAGCCTAACAGCTTGGCTTGGGCTCGCAATCCTTCTCTGGTCAGCATCCTGCGTACTCCTTTAGCTTCCGGACATGTTTACGCATTCGTTTATTATATAACCCGCAATATTTGGAAATTTTGCGCCAATCTAATTTCTGGAGTAAGGCAATATTCATTCTTTCAGCGGCAAAATTGGGAAGATCATTTCCCCTGAACCGAAAGTACAGGAAATCAATGATCGCTTTCTCTGGTTCCGCCATAAAAACTTTATACCCGGAATATTCTTTTATGACATATCCGATATAGGCGTTTGGCTGACAAGAAAAATATCTAAATTGACCGTACTGGTTTTTGAAAACACGGGTAGGCTTGGTCGTTACCGCGGTTACACCAAAAGCAACTTCCGGGATAATATTGTAAATAGAAAGAGCGGTCTCCAAAGAAACGTATGAAGGCGAATAAAGCCTATTAGCGATATAGAGATCAGGAATTACCTGATCCGGATCTCCTTTGTCTATTAATTCATATAGATTTTGTTTGAGATGCCTGATATAGCCTTTGCCAACCCAGGCTGTAAGTTGGTTTTGAAGCGTCTTTTTACCGGCATTTGGGAAAAGAACGATCAAATCCTGCAGTGAAAAAAGGAAATATTTACGTTTTTGTAGATTTTTTATTAATACTAAGTAATTCATTTCAGCTTATCCTATTAAATTAGGAGTTTCTGAAATAAATATACATTATATTGCATGTTCTGTCAAGGGGTTTTTTCGCAAAATACCTGATTATTTGACCAAGGCCACTTTAAAGGTCTTTTTAGACCCGCCGCAATTCACTAAAATAAAGTAGATTCCAGAGGCTGATTTGGCATCGGCATCGTTACGGCCATTCCAGTAAATCCGGTTCATCCCGGCCTGGGCATATTGCCCGCCGGCTGGTATCTCCCAGCTCCTGACCATTTCCCCAGCCAGATTATAGATAGCGATAGAGACATTAGCGTCATTTTCCAAATAGTATTGAATAGCCAGGTCTTGTTGATTGGGATTGAATGGATTGGGATAGCAGAAGAAGGCTTCACTTGGATCAAGCGGCAGGTCCATCTGGAAAATACGGCTGCCGACTGTAAAGGTATCCATTTTGGAACCAATGATGATCTTTCTGGAAGCATCAAAGATACTCCGGATTGACGGGTAGCGATATGTTGAATAACTGACAGTGCAATAATAATCCCCGCTGTTGCAAACAAAACCATATGAGCCATCGGCAGCGACTGTCTGCGGATTAGTGTCAGCCGCCGGGAGATCAACCCCAGGCTGAGCCAAGGTGCCATTTGACCGATATAAAGAAACACTCGCCCCAGACAGGGCATGATTGGTCTTAGCATCAAAAACTATGCCTAAGGGAGTGGCAACCTTGACCGCCAGGATACTGGAACGGGCGCCATTGGCCGTAACCATGAAATTATTGACACCGGGGATAAGATAATCTTGATAAACAGCCGCGGCAAAAGTAAAATTGCCATTGGCATCAGCTATCGCCGCCGCGATCAGGTCATATCTATATTCAGCATCACTGAAACTGGGAACCAGGGATGCTGTAAGCAAGGCTGTTACTTTTAAAAGATTAACTGAAGCCCCAGGAGTGCTTTTACCGGAAATATCTGGCACCGTTCCTCTAATGGTGTCACCCGTAGCCAGGGAAAGGATCTCCGGGACCTGCCCCCCGGCCAGCGCGGTAGTGACGGTCAGATCAATAGATTGCCCCTGAATGGTATCTACATACGCGGTCAGGGTGTTGGCGCCGGCAGAGATGGGAGTAGAAACAAAAGTAAAGTAATTGCCAGAACTATCTGCCCCAGCAGTGGCTACTTTTAGGCCAGCTTGGTCTTTGAGGCTGACTGTGGCATTCGCGCCGGCTTTGCCGAAAACGGCCGGGGTAGTATTAACCGTGGCTCCGGAGACAGGATCGTCAATAGTCAGGGAAACAAATTCCCATTCACCGGTATTGTTGCCGGAATCAAGAGAATGATAACAATTAATGATCTTGGCTGGCGCATTACTGTCTTGGACATCCACATAATCGATCTGCTGGGTATTATTTTGCATCTGGAAAGACCAGCGGGACCCGGCAGTTAAGGCGCGTAAAAGGATCTTATTGGCGGCGGAGCCGGCTAAAGTAAGCTTGCCGGTGATAATTTGTTCTTTGCCGGATTCAAAAGTGAATTGTTTGCCAGGCGCAGTACAGGTAAAGTTACAAAAGGTGTTACTCCCGGTGATCGCTGAATTTCCCGTCCCGGTAAAAGTAATATCCGTCGTGCCCGGGAGATAGGCGCCGGAGTTGAGCCAACTGCCGCTCAAGGTGATGCCGATGTCGCCGGCTGAGGTATCCAGCGTAGCAGTGTTGGCAATAGTCAAACTACCGGAAATATTTATTTCCTCACTCAACGCCAGGATAACTGTTTCACCAGAGTCAAGAGTCACACTGGCGGAGACAGTTGATGGTTGATAGTTGATAGTTGATAGAATAGACAGGAGCACAACCAGTTTTAAATTAAAGAACTTCATTAATAGCTCCACTTATTTTTTCGACAATTCAGCTACTTGTTTCTTCAGATCTTCGATCTGGGCTTGTTGTTCTTTTATAGCATTTACTAAAATAGCTGTAAGTTTATCATATGCCACTGCTTTATAGCCTTTATTGTCTGTAACTACGAATTCCGGAAACTGTTGCTCCAGCTCTTGGGCAATAAAACCAATTTGCTTGCCTTTACCTGGAATAATATTCTTTTCTGTTTTCATGTCATATCTAACACCGCGTAATGATAATATTTTAGGCAGGGCTCCTTCAAGAGTGGTTATATTGGTTTTATATCGGGCATCTGAATTCGTCAACCAATTCTGCCCGGTTTCCACACGTCCACTACCTCCTACGATATCAAACTTTACTCCCGGAGTATTAGTACCAATGCCCACGCCACCAGACGCAGTTACCTGTAAGGCCAAGTCTCCTGTTCCCGTAGTATCAATTGTTAGGTCATTACCTGAAGCTTGGGATTTAATAGTATTAGTATAAAGAGCTGCGCCAGAATCAGTATAAAAATCTCCGTATTCATTTACATAAGCAGAGTGGGCTCCAGGAAAGGCAGTTGAACCCTTAGTCGCAAAATAAATCTTATTATCTACTGCTCCGGTAGTAAACGTCAAATCTCCAGTCCCAGTGATCGAGCCATTACTGGTGCCGGTGCCGCCGTCGGCGACAGCGACATCTGTCCCGCCGGGATTATAATTATCGATCCAGCTCAAAACACCGCTGCCATCTGATCTCAGTACCTGGCCAACACCACCATCATCCACCGGCAAAGTGTAGGTAACATCGCCTGCTTGGGTCCCACCCTGGAAAATGGTGTATTTGTCAGGAGAAGTTCCACCCAGTATCCGTATTTTGGTTGCATAAAGAGACGCAGCAGTATCTATGTTCAAATTGCCCCATTGGTCAATGTTAGTGGTTCGGTTCTGGACTGTATTGTGGAATGTGGCGATATTACCTGTAGTCATATTATTAAATACCGCTTCACCAGTAGACGCGATACTCATCAAGGTCGGCCAACTGCCGCCGCCCTGGATAATATCAAATCCTTTGGCACTGGTTACCGGAGGCAAAATAATTCTGGCTCTGGCTTCATTGCCGGCAGCAGTACTGCCATACAGTTCCAGGCTGGCATCCTGGGAATTTTCAGTCCCGGCTACAATTTTGAAATAACTATTTTGCACATCACGATCGAGTTTGTTCGCTGTAGTGCGCAAAACATAATCATCAGAAGGCTGATAGATTTGGGCCAAGGCTACACTGGTAGAAGTATAAGCGAATCCTATCTTTGCCACACCCATAAGCTCGCGCGCGTCGCTAATGACCACGCCCGAATCCTGCAGGATCTTTCCAGTGGTACCGTCAAATCTGACAATCGCGGTGTCTGAAGAAGAACCCGGCCCCGTTACATCGCCGGAGCCACTGCCACCGCCAGCCAAGCTGTCCAAGGTGGTCCAGGTCGCCTCATCCTCATCGCGATATTCCAGTTCACCGGAACTGTTGATACGGATCGCCGGATCATTGGTATAGTGGCCCTTCCAATAGATTCCCGTCAGGTTACTCGCCGTGGACAGGGATAGATAATGAACTGTATCAGTAGAAGGCTGGATATTGATCACCCCTTCGTTATTGATAATATTTCCTTCCCCGGTATCAAGTTTTTGCAGGGTTAGGGTTTTTTCATCCTGGTCCAGCATGATAATTTGCGGCGAATCACCGGTATTGTCATCAACAGTGATATCTTTGTTAGACGTTAAAGCCCACAATCCAAGCGGCAAAAGCAATCCCCCGCATAAAATAAATAAAATTAACACAATTAATTTTCTTCTCATACATCCTCCTTATGCTTTAATCTGTGTAATCCCTGTCCGCCTCTGGCGGATCTTTTAAAAATCGGTGTAATCTGTCTTTGCCTAGAAATACATTTTCAATGTGGCCAGGGTCCGGTTGTCATCATAAGGTGTGCCGGTAGGTTCGTCGCCTGGATGCGAGTATTGGGTGTGCGTATATTCCATGGTTAAGACTATATTTTTCAGGAAATAATGTTCGCCGCGCCAAGACAGGGAATGGTTATTGATGGTTTCTTCCAAGCCGCGGTCCCAGCCGTTCCACTGGCTGTATTTAGTATAGATATTGGTATTTTTAGAGAGATGGCTGGTCAGATAGAGATTGGTGATCGTAACCTTATAATTGCGGTAGGTACTAAAACCATACCGGCTATCAGTATGGTAGTTATAATCATTCAAATATTCTTTGCCGAAATATATCTCTATCCCTTCAAAACCCCTATGCCCGATCTCCCAGCGGCTGGAATAGCGGTAATATTCAGGATTAGCCAGCCGTTGCAGGTCCACGTATCCACCCGAGATGATAAAATCAAACAGTTCCTGGCTGGCATTGACATTGTAGCTTTCCTGGTTACCATTGTCGTTATCGAAATTAATGCGGTCAAAACGCCACCGCGGCAGGAATTTTTCATAAACATGGCGATATTCAAAATTGATATTAGACCCTTTCCAGAGACCGTTAAGATCCACTCCGCCGGTCCATAAATTTCCTTGCTCCGAGAGCGGTGAATCTTTGGCCCGGAGGTAGATTGGATTGTAAGGATCGGTCCGGTCGACTTCGGCGAGAGCCTTGTACAGATCCGCGCCGATCCGGCCGCGCAGGATAAATTTTTTCCATAGTTCCCTGGTGACTTCATAGGTCAGGACAAGATCCTGGCCAATCTTTTCTTCCTGCAGGTCGGTGGGACTGGAATCAATAGCAGTAGCAGACACATCGGTATTTATTTTGGCTGAATCGTAGCTATAGACCGCAATACCCCGGTTTTTGAATCCCCAGAGATCATAATCTATCCTGGTCCCGGAGGTGTAAGAACCATAGCGGTGTTTCAGGTAAAAGACATTGTAACCATAGCCCTTGCCGGCGCTGTCAACCGAGATACCCTTGTAGCCCCATTCCGGGGCATAGGTGTATTTACTGTAATCGAGCCACTGGTTGCCTATCTGGACTGAGTCCAGAAATCCCATATTCCTCGCAACCATCTGGAAATTCGGTATTTCCACTCTCATAAACTGGGAGGAGGTAGCGCCGGTCGGTGTCCAGGTACCACTGCGGTTGTCCAACCGGTCAGCAGCGGCAGATTCGCCGAATTCCTGGAATACCGGGCTGATCTCAGCTAATGCGCTGAAATCGCCAATATTGCCGTTGATCTTGAAATTAAAACTATGGTACATTTCTTCGCCATTTTCCGGAGTGCGCCGCCAATTGGATTCACCAGTGAAGCCATAGGTCATTTCCACTTTCGGCATTTCCGGCCTCACCCTGGTAGCAGTGATCCCTTCTCCTGCTCCGGCAAATTCATCCAGGGCAATAAGGCCGCTGGAAGAATCCGGAGTCCGGCCGATAATACCAAAGCCATAATCTTTAATATCGTTTTTTTTCATTTCGCGGTTATTAGCATCGCCTTTGGCAGCTAAGGTAAATTCATTAAAATCAACTTTCAAGAGCTGCCACTTCTGGCTTAAGAGAATATTGCGGTCCTGGTATTCCCAGACCTGATCGCTGCCGTCGGTAAAGAAAATACTAAAAATATTGCCGCTGCCATCGCCTTTGACCCAGATCCAGAGCTGGTCATATTTGCGCCAATCGTTAAGCTCTGGTTCACAGCGCACCAGGACGGTAGAACCATTGGCCCGGCTAGTCTTGAGGTTGTATTCCAGTTGGAGGGCATTGATACCCACTTTGGCCCGATGGGTAGAACTGATGGTGAGGGTGGATTCATCTTGCGTTTCTACGCGGTACACTGTTCCCTGGTTAGGCCGTTCAAAATCATCGATAGTCTTGGGATTAAGTTCCGCCAGCAATGGTCCTGGTAGTATTAGCATTGCCAGTGTAAAATAGATCAGCTTAGTGTGTTTGGTCATTTTCCCATCCTTTAAGTATAATCTAAAAGCAGTTATCAGGTGTAAGTTTTGGAAGTAAGTATGGTCTAAGGTCTGAGGAAGTTGGGCTTAAAGCTCTAAGACTTACTTCCTACTTCCATACCTACTTCTACAACCTTCACCTTAGAATACAAATCCCAGGGATACAAAATGCGTATCTTCCAGGTCAAAATGCCGTTGGTAGGCATAATCCAGCTTGATAGCTTTATAAACAATACCCAGGCCGCCGGAATAGGTCCAGTTGCTTTCGTACTGGTTGATACCGCCTGCCCGCACGGCAAAATGCTTGCCCAGCCAGTACTCGGCTCCTAAGTGTAATTTGGCATCTTCATTGATATTATCCATATCTAAAGCGACTACCAGGTCCTGGATCGGCGCTATGGCCAGGCCGGCTTTCAAGTTCATGGGTAATTTATCTGCGCCGCCGCTCTGGAACTGTACTTCTGGTTCATTAAGGTCCTGGGCAGTAAATCCTACTGACACAATATTGTTATAGTTGAACAGGATACCGGCATCGATGCCAGCGCCGGTGCCGCTGGTTTCAAAATCAGCCAGGTAGTATTTTAAATTTATTCCGACCGAGGTATATCTCAGCAGACTCAGGGCATACGAAAACATAAAAGTGCTTTCCTGAAAATCAAGAAAATCCACTTTTTCTGAAGTAGCCAGCCGGGTATAGCCAAAACCAATGGCCCCGCCGCCAATGCCGGGATGAGCGTAACACACTCCCTGGTAAGAAATAAGCCCCATATTGTACAGGTCGCTGTACATGGTGATAATCTCATCTTTATCCAACTGGGTCAAGCCAGCCGGATTCCAGTAAATACAGGAAGCATCATTGGCCAGGGCGGTGAAAGACTTGCCCATAGCCAGCGGCCGCGCGCCCAGGCCGAGCGGTTCGAACATCCCGGCATTTACAGCGGTCAGCGGACAGAGGACAGCGGTCAGCAGTAATAAAAATAACAAAAGCAGTGCTTTTTTCATTTTTACCTCTTTGAAATCTGTGTAATCTCTCTTCGTAATCTGTGCTGCGCCCGCCGGCGCTCTTTGGCGGGTAATCACTTCGCTATCCCGATGATGTGTTTGAAAGTCTCTTCTTTACTGCTGGTATGGCCGGTCACTTTAAGATGATAGAAATAAAGTCCGCTGCGTTGCACTTCCCCATTGCTGTCCCGGCCATCCCAGTTCACCTGTTGGCTGCCGGCAGTGAAATCCTGTTCTTTTTCATAAAGCACATCACCGGCCAGGTTATAGACACGCAGGCGGATAGACGCCGGTTCAGTCAGGAGCATATTGAGCTTGACGGTATTTTTGCCGCCTTCGCCGCTGGGCGAGAAAGGATTGCCTGTGACTATTAACTGCTGTAACACTTTGTCTTCGCCTAAATTCTGGGTAATGGCTGGCTTTTGTTCATACTGCAATTCGTCCACCAGGACCGTGCCGGTAGTCCCGTCTTTTTTGGATATCGTAAAATAGATAGAGGTGATCTCGCTGAGGTTCAGGTTTTCATCAGTCCCGCTTTCAAACCAGATAAAATTCTTGTAGGGAATGACTATCTCCATCCAGCTATTGAAAGTATCGTAGGTGCGTTTGTGATAAAATACCGTACCGTCTGAATCTTTCAATTTCACTTCGATATAATTTTTGTCACCAGTCTGTTTGAGCCAGAATTTACACTGGTTACCGTCGATCAAAGTGAGGGAGAATTTCCGGGACAGGAGCACCCAAGCGCCCTGGGCCAGATTGTAATCAAGCTGGATAGCGTGGCCGACAGCTCCAGTGACTGTATGCAAAGCAGTGTTGGTACTGCTGGCGCCGCTGGCTGACCAGCTCGACTCGTCTGCTGCTGTTTCCATTTCATCAATATAGCCATTACTGTTCAGAGCTACGGTTAAACTGCTCTCTACTCCGATATCATCGAAATAATACGTGCCGGGATTATATTCATACAATTGGATATTTTTAATCTTGGTTAAGTCTACTGAGCTGGCAAAATCGCTCAAGTTCCAGGTAATAAAAGACCACTCATTCTGGGTAGCGGTACCATTGGACCAGAGAGCCTTAGCGCCGCCATTAATATCAGTCAGCCTTAATTCTACGCTGTTGTTACCGACTGTATCATAAACATATAAATAAAGGTTCTGGCGTGCGGCAATATTGATGCCGGCGCTGGTGTAATTAACGATGTTGACACCAACTGTACCGCCGGCGTTAGCCTTGAGGGCACGTGTCCCGGTATGAATGGTACCGGTTTCCAAGGTAGGCGTAGAAAGATAAATGCTCCAGGCATAATCAGCGACGCTTTCTTTCTGTTCCTGGCGGTAAAAACCGACGTCGTCAAAATAATAGGTGCCGTTATTGGCTTCATACAACTGGACATCATTGATATTACCCAGGTCCACACCGGTGAAACTGCCGGCCGGCCAGGTCAGTTCAGTCCACTGGTTCTGCACGGCGGCATTACTGGACCAGACTGTCTTGGTGCCGCCATTGGTATCAGTGAGCCGCATCTCACAGGTATTGGCTCCTTCGGTGTCATAGACCCAGACAGAAAAGGTATCGGCATTAGCCGCATTAGCCCCGGCAGTAACAGGGTATATCCCAATCGTGCCATTGGCATTCATGGTTACGGCCCGGGCGCCGCGGTGGACAGTACCGGCGCTGAAAGTAGGCGTAGAATTCCAGACGCTCCAGTAATAACTACCGGTTGTACCATTAGCAGATTCGAAATCCTGGATGGAATTGAAAACGGTTTTAGTGGAGATGACTGTGCTGTTATCCGCCTCGAAATTCTGCAGGTTGCCTACCGGTAAAACCAGGATCTGGGCAGAGCTTTGGACCATTTTTTCGATCTGGTCAATTTCCACGGTGCCGCTGCCGCCAGTATCGCCTTGATCGTTGATGACAAATTCCAGTGACTTCACCTGGCTCCAATCCATGGTCTGATTCCCGGTAGAATGCGCGGTCTCGCAGGTAAAATCAGCTAAATTGATCGTCGCCGTGGTCCAGTTCGCAGTATTGGTAACCTGGCCTAATGAATATTGGAACATATCATCATCCGCATCCTTGACTTTCATGACTAATTCTTCCGCCGTGCCGGTACCGCGGTAACGGAACCGGAGAGCGTATTCAGCGGAAAGATCAAGATACTGGTAATTTTTATAGGCTTGCGCCCAGGCGCTGGCCCCTAAAGAATAATCCAGCTGTAAAGCCAGGCTGGAGTGCCCCGTCGTTGTACTCACCGTGACCGTACTGCCGTCACCGGTCTGGCTGTTCCAGTTGGCCACCGCCTCCATACTGTCGATGACCGCGGCCGCTGCCAAACCAGGCAGGTTCATTAAGGCAAACAGCAGTAAGAGAAATTTTATTGTTTTAAATTTCATAGTCCCTCCGCTTATTAGGCACGTTTCTTCAAGATAATGAAATAGCGTTTGAAATTATCACTGATATCTTCAGCGATAAAGGTAATATGTTCTTCGTGGGCCACGAACAGGACCGGTTCCCTGACCCCGTTGTTATCCAGGACAAATACTTTCTTGATACTGCCGACTGCTACCGGGACAGTCACTTCAGTACAATCCCTGCCGATAATATTAGTGACCGTCACTTCTAAATAATCACCATGGTCAACTAAAGCCAAGTCACAGTTGCGATCAGCGCCTAAGGCTTGCTGTTGGACAGACAGGAACGGTTTGATACTGGTTTTTTCATGATCATTGGTGCATTTGAGCAAAGCCGAAGCAATCCGGCCTTTCTTAATGGTGACGGCAGACACAGAATTACTGCACATATTTATGTCAAAATAGCGGAACTGCCGGCGTTCATTGGTATAGCGGATAGTTTGCATTTTGCTGGTCCTGGCCCGATTAATGACAAAGAAGACCTGCTTTTCTTCGTCCTGATGGTCATATTGCATCACTTCCACCCGCGGCTGGTAACTGCAATTGATCGCCCGGCTGAAGGGCTTGATCTTGAGCCGGTCCAGGAGATATTCCACTAATCCTTCATTGGTCCAAATATTATCATTGGCCAGCCAGGGAATATAGCCGAGATAGACGCCTTGGCCTTGGCCGTTTTTGATGATATAGCCGCAATTAATTTTCCGGCCGCGGTAGACAGCCTGCGCGAGCAAATCGCAATTATCTTTGACCAAAACATGGACCAGGGCTTTGTGCGCCCGGCAGGTAAACTTATTTTTATCCAGCAGCACCCGGGTGGATTCAGCCAGGGCAATCCTTTCTGTGCGCGGCGAACCAAAAGCTTGCCTTAATACCGTATAAGGTTCCATCTTCTCATCGAGGACCGGGAGCGTACCGGTGAGTACCAGGATGCCGCCTTTTTTAATATAAGCAGACAAGGTGCGCTGGGTGGCGCGGTCCATCCATTCATAGCCATTGGCAAAAATAATTTTATATTTTAACAATGACTCCAGACTGTCTTCTTTAAGGTAAACTACTCCGCTTTCAGTATTGTTCCGGGATAACAGGCGCAGGAATGAATCCCAGCCATAATGCACTGAACTCACTCCCCCATGCCAGGCGCCTTCCTGGCAATAGGGTGTGTATAAGCCCCAGGCCAGGGCTGGTTTCTCCTGTTCCCTGACCAATGAAGGCCCTTCCTGATTAAAGAAAGTAGTCATCTGGTACAGGGTCCAATATTTTTGGCGGAACAGTCCGCTGGGTTTGATCGGGGGATGATGCGGATACGGCGGTAAGTGATTGGCATCCAGTTCCTTGGTCCAGTGGTCAGTGGCGGCAGCTGTATAAATATTCAGGCCGGCAGCGCCAAAGGCGATATAGGCCATGGATTGGAAATAGCTGGGCTGGCAATATTCATAGGCTGGATTATAGATCCGGCTGAAGCCCCAATTCTCCTCCAGGCAAATACCGCGAGCTTTCTTGGCCATGAGACGGTAGCGGCAGTAGTCTTCGTGATTTTTATAGATCACTCCGAGCCAGTTGGTAAATCCATACTCGGCTAAAGGAGCCAGCGTCCGCGGATTATTCCTGGCAAAATAAGCTTCTTTCAGGGTCGCGGTCGGCCCGGGCGGGTTGTAGTTGGTCAGGAAAGGAACCTTGATCCCTTTCATGAACTTCTTATATTCAGTGATGACCAAGGGCAGATACAGTCCGGAAAATTCGGCCCAATCCCGGTACCAGATAAGCTCTTTGATCCGCTTCACCCCTGCCCACTGGCGTGGCGGGTCAATGCTCTCCCAGGATTTATAGGACATACCGTATATTTTGTTGAGCTGGGCCAGAGATTTATATTTATGTTTCAGGAATATCTGGTATTGTTCGATCGCGGCGCCGGAATAATCATAGCTATCGATCCCATGGCCGGCATCAGAGTAAATTCCTTCATTCAATATCTGCACCGCGACAATAGGACCGCGTGGATATTGCCATGGCGCCAGGATCTCCCTGGTCACTGTCTCCAGCCAGTATTGCACATAGCGCAGATAGTTTCGGTCCAGCGGCGTGGGCAAGGGATTTTCCCATTTACCGCTCCAGGTACGCGCTTTGCCGTCTGCGCTGAGCATTGGTTCAAGATCAGTCCCTTTTCCGGCACGGACATATTCCGGCAAACCGCCAAAATTCAATTCCGCGTGGACAAACGGCCCAGGCTTGGCAATGACCCGCAGGTCCATTTTCTGGCAAATGTGCAAAAGGTATTTGAGATCAGTACTGCCTTGATCTTCACCGGTAAAATCAGCTTTCACTTTTTTCGTGAATGGATCCAACGGCAGGTGATGCCGCCAGGGGATATAGAAAGATACATATTTGATCCCCAATTTCCGGATGCCGCTTAGTTTGACCGCCCAGTCTGCCCGGTAATCACGGTAATATGGATAATCCGCGCTCAAGCAAAAATCCGGTTTCCCATCTATATACAATACTCCGTCTTTGGCCATAATTTTTTTGGCGCGTTTATTCATCCTTTGACTGCCCCCATAGTGATTCCTTTTATGATGTATTTTTGCATGATCAGGAAAATGATAACCATTGGAATGATCGTAATTGTCGCCCCAGCCAGCAGGAGATGATATTTACTGCCGGATTGGGTCATTAAAGCGCCCAAGCCCAGCGGGAGGGTGAAATTATTGCGGCTGATGATCAGCACCAGCGGCCAGGTAAAATTATTCCAGTTGAACATAAAAGTAAAAATGCCTACCACTGCCAGTACCGGCTTGGACAGCGGCATGATAATGCTCCAGAAGATACGGAAACGCGAACAACCATCAATAGTTGCCGCCTCTTCCAGTTCTAGGGGTATGCCGACTATAAATTGCCGGATCAGAAAAACGTTATAGACAGACATGCTGACCGGAATGATCAAGCCCCACAATGAATCATACATGCCGAGATTCTTGGTGATGAACACCAGCGGGATCATGATGACGTAAAACGGGATCATTAAAGAAGCCAGCATAAAACCAAAGATCTTATCCTTAAAAGGAAATTTGATCCTGGCAAAAGCATAGGCCGCCAGGGCATTAAAGAAAAGATTACAGGCCGTCGCCACCACAGCTACAAAAAGACTATTGAGAAACATCCGAACAAATGGCAGCTGGGTAGTTACTTCCCGGTAGTTATCCAGCGTCGCATTTATTTTACCAGTTGCCTGGTCAACTGGCAACAATTTTACGCCACTGGTATAAATATCCTGCGGCGGCCGCAGAGAAGCGCTCAACATCCAGATAAACGGCAGGACCATCACCGCGGCAAAGATAGACAGTACTAGGTAGATAAAGAATTTTGAAATACGGTCCATGTGCCCTCTTAAAAACAGTTATTGGGTGTTGGGTTTGGAAGTAAGTATGGTCTAAGGTCTATAGAAATTGGGCTTGAATCCTAAGACTTACTTCCTACTTCCATACCTACTTCTACAACCTTCACCCTTTTACTTTTAATCTACATTCTGCGGAATATACTTAAACTGCACCCAGGTGATCACGAGTATGATCACAAATAAAATATAGCTCATGGCGCACGCTAAACCCATCCGGTAGTAGCGAAATGCCTGGTTATACAAATTCAGGATATAGACAAAGGTGGAATGTTCCGGTCCGCCCAGTCCGCTGGTCAGGACATAGATCTGGTCAAACACCTGGAACGAACCAATGACCGTCGTGATCAATAGAAAAAAGGTCACCGGACGGAGCAAGGGCAGGGTAATATTCCAGAATTGCTGCCAGGCATTAGCGCCGTCAATCCTGGCGGCTTCGTAAAGTTCTTCGGGTATGCCTTTTAACCCGGCCAGGAAGATGATCATGCCATACCCTGCGCCCTGCCAGATGCTCATCACCGCAATAGACGGCAAAGCCGTACTGACATCATTGAGCCAGTTTTTAGGCGGCAGGGAAAAACCAGCCAGGAACTGGTTAACAAAACCAATGATCGGATCATAGAGCCACTTCCATAACACAGCTACGGCAATGGCTGAGGTGATCATGGGAATGAAATAACACAGCTTAAAAAAATTTTCTCCCTTGATGCGGCTGTTCAGCAACAGGGCCAAGAACAAGGACAACGCCAATCCCGCCGGCACACGCAAAACAATATATTTCACCGTCACCAGTAATGACGGCCAGAAATATGGCTGTTTCTGTGTATTAAACAGCAGTTCCGCGTAGTTTTTCAGCCCGGTCCAATGCGGCACGGACCGCATGTTCCAGTCAGTAAAACTATAGTAGAAAGAAATTACGATCGGGATCAGCACAAAAATTGTAAAATAGATCAACAAGGGCATAATAAAGAGATAGCCTGTTATTCCATCCTTGAATTTTTTATTAGCCATAAATTTTGGTGTTTTCATAGTCTTCTTCTAATAATGTCATTGGGTGTAAGTTTTGGAAGTAAGTTTGGTCTGAGGTCTATGGGTGTAAGGCTCTAATCCAAAGACTTCAGACTTACTTCCATACCTACTTCTACAACCTTCACCCTACTACTATTTCGCGAAATATATCGTCATAAAGGATTCGCTGATATTGGCAAAACCAGCGACATCACCCGGTGTCCCGTTATCGGTGTAACTGGCTAATTCTTTTTCCTGTATTTCCTGGGACGGGCTGGCCAGGTCATAAATATCCGGATCTACCCCATCTTCGTTGTCTTTGCCTTCCCCGCCGCCGCCGTGCCATTCATTACCTTCTTCGTATATTTCCCGCAAGTGGCCGTTTTCCTCCTGGCCGATGCCGACAATTACTTTCCAGGTCTGCCCGGCCGGATTGCCGATAATAGCAATAGGAACGGCTACTTCAATCGCGGTCCATTTATCGTCATCGATCAAAAATCCTTTGGTATCTGTATTTTCACCAAGTTTCCTGGCTACCAGCTTGCCGCTCTCATCCCAGATAAATCCTTTATAAGTGCCAGCGATAGCTATCGTGCAATGGAGACCTAAATCCTCAGAAACACGCAATTCACCAAAAACCCCGGTAGTTGCCTCCAGCGAATCGCTATCTCCTTGCGGGAAAAATGACGAACCGCCTTTTTGCCCTGCCTTATGGATACCGATCAGTTTAAAGGGGGCCCACCAGACACCCGGACGGGTAGATTTGATCAGAAAATAGACATTCTTGGCATCATACGTTACCCTGAATTCCATCAAGTCTGCTCCCCGCGCCAGTTCTTGATTCGCCGGATAGTAGTATTTGCCGTTGCCAGTGTCGTCGCCCTTGGCATCTTTCCAGATAAACTCGCTATTGGAAACACACGAGGTGTTTTCTTCTGACGGCGGAGTGCCGGTCCAGTCATTGATAGTCTTATCAACTTGAATTGTTTTTGGCTTGACCAAGTCAAACCCAAATACAGTGCTGGTTACGAGTAGAACCGCTATTACGACAATCAACAGTTGCAGCTTGCTTTTCATGTTAACCCCCTTTAAAATAACTGTTAATAGGTGTTGGGTTTGGAAGTAAGTTTAGTCTGTGGTCTGAGGAAGTTGGGCTAAAAACCCTAAGACTTACTTCCTACCTCCATACCTACTTCTACAACCTTCACCCTACTACTATTGTTTTTCTTCAGCTAAGACCGCGTCGCAATCTGTAGCTGCTTTATTAAAAGCCTCTGCTACGCTCAGCCGCTTATTTAAAGATTCGTCAATAGCTTTGGCAATAATTTCATCGTTTATTTTGGTCCAGGATTCAACTGTCGGTTTGCTGACCGCATACTGGATCTGTTCCATGAATATTCTCTTGTCCGGGTCATCTTTAAATACAGGATGGTCGATGAGCGCTTTCTTTACCGGGAAATTACCGGAGACTTCACTCATCACTACCTGATTTTCATCGAGCAGCAGATAGCGGATAAAATCCCAGGCCGCCGGAGGATCCTTGGCATTCTGGTAAATAACCAGGCTTTCGCCGCCGATGTTGGTAGCATACTGCTCTTTTTTCGGGATCAGCGCAATGCCGTATTTTAATTTAGGAAAATTGGTCTTAATGCCTTCAATGGACCAAGGCCCGTTCAGCGCCATAGCCACCCGGCCCAGTTCAAAAGCATTAGCGCTATCCGTGATCAGGCGCGGGGAATACTGTAGTAACTGGACCCAGAGATCCATGGCCGACAACCCTGCCGGCTGGTTAAATGTGGCTTTGGTCTCAGTATCATTGAGCATAGTACCGCCGGCGCTGGCGACAAATGCCGGGAACATCCAACTGCCGTAGCCATCTCCTTTGGGCACATCGAAAGCCGCTATTTTACCCGGAACATACACTTCCTTGGCTGTTTGCAGGAGTTCATCCCAGGTAGTAGGAACTTTTTTGATCAGCTCCTTATTATAAAACAGGGCAATGCAAGTCTGGTTTAGGGGAATGCCGTAATATTTCTGGTCATATTTGACCATCTTCATGGCGCCGGGATAAAAATCTTTCAGGTCAAGATCGCCGGCATTGACAAAATCATCCAGGCATAACAAAATATTGTCCTTGGCAAAACGGGACACCAATCCGCTGTCCAGGTAAGAACAGTCAGGATTGGCGCCCACGGCAATAGAAGTATTGATCTTAGTGTTAAAATCACCTTTCGGCACAAAGAATAATTTGACCCGTGTGCCAGGATGCTCCTGATTATATTTATTTACCAGACCTTCGATCAGCTGTATCCTGACCTGGTCGCCGGGAGCATAGGCCCAGAAAGTGATCTCTCTTTCTGCCGGCTGTTTGCTCCCGCACGCTGTTAACAGCAACAATCCCAGTGTAATTACGGTTAATACTTGTCTCAAGCGTAACCTCTTATCCTTTTGTTAAAACCAGTTAGAGGGTTTAGGTTTTGGAAGTAAGTTTAGTCTGAAGTCTTAGGAGGTTGGGCTTAAACCCTCAGACTTCCTTCCTACTTCCATACCTACTTCTACAACCTTTCACCCTTTTACTACTTCGCGAACGTCACGGTCACAAAAGAATCCTTAATGGTGCAAAAGCCGTCAGGATCACCGGCATGCGCCGACTCTTTATAACTGCTTAATTCTTTTTCCTGTATTTCCATGCTCGGGCTGGCCAGGTCATAAATATCCGGGTCAGCGCCGCTCTCATCTTCATCGCCTTCGCCGCCGCCGCCGTGCCATTCATTGCCTTCTTCGTATATTTCGCGGAAATGATCAGCATCTTGCAGGCCCGTACCAACCACAAATTTCCAGGTTTGCCCGGCTGGATTGCCGATCAATTCTATCGGGACAGCTATTTCCACAGAGTTCCAGTTATCATCTGCTACTAAAAAACCAGGAGTATCGGTGCTCTTTTCACCAGTGGACCGGGCAATGGTTTTTCCCTTGACATCCCACATCCACATTTTGTAGGTACTGCCTATACCAATAACATACTGGCAAGCCAATGATTCATCGACTTTGATCTCGCCGAAACAGCCGCCCTCAGGATCCATCTCATCCGCATCACCCTGAGCCAACACTGTCATCCCCTCTTTTTCCCCTTCTTTGGATATGCCGATGACGCGATATGGCGCCCACCAATTCCCCGGCCGGGCGCATTTGATGAGAAAATATACATTATACTTGTCCCAGGTGACCCGGAACTCTCTCAAGTCACCGCCCTTAGCCACATCTTTGCTGGAAGGATAGGTATATTTACCAGTACCGGTATCATCACCTTTAGCATCTTTCCAGATAAATTCACCGCTGGAGATAATAACGGCATTTTCCTGCTCAGACGGAGTCCCGATCCAGTCATTGTCATTCTTGTCAACTTTGATCGAATGACCTTTCAACCCCTCTGCTGCAAAAACTACACTGGTGGCCGTTAATAAGACAGCCAGTGTTACCAACATGATTCTAAATCTCATGACTCTGTACCCCCTCCTTTTAATTTAAATACGATTACACAGATTTCTAAGAGAGATTACACAGATTAGATCAAGATGATTACACCGATTACAAGCTTTTGATCTAATCTGTGCCGCGCCCGCCGAGGCTCTTTGGCGGGTAATCGCTTTACTCAAAGGTTACTGGGACGAAAGACTTTTCAATAGTGGCATAGCTGGAAGCGTCGTTTTTTAGTCCCTTGGCCTGATAACTGCTTAATTCTTTCTGCTGAATTTCAATGGCTGGGCTGGCCAGGTCATAAACATCCGGATCCGGACCAGTATCACCTTCCGCGCCTTCACCGCCGCCGCCATGCCATTCGGCGGCAACTTCATTCACCTCCCGGAAGTGGTCATTGTCTTGCTGGCCAATACCGACAATAAACCGCCAGGTCTTGCCTGACGCTGGCTTGCCACCCAGCATCTGCCAGGGGACGGCTGCTTCCACATTGTTCCAGTTATAGTCATCGATCAAGAAGCCGGCAGTATCATTATCTTTGCCTTCTTTCCTGGCCAGGATCTTGCCGTCTGCATCCCAGACAAATCCTTTATAGGTACTGGAAATACCCACCGCATATTCACAGGCCAGGCCCGGAGCAACATTGATCTCTCCCAAGCCCGGTAGAGTAGCTGTACCCTGATTATCCAATCCGCCCTCCACCCCGTTAGTATCAATGCCGATCAGGCGGAATGGCGCCCACCAGTCACCAGGGCGGGAGCATTTGATCAGGAAATACAGATTCTGGTCATCATAGGTAACCCGGAATTCCCGCAAGTCAGAAGATTTGTTAAAGACTTTATTGGTCGGATAGGTGTACGTGCCGGACCCGGTTTCGTCATTTTTCTCATCAGTCCAGATCAGCTCATCGGCGCTAATGGCCCAGCTGTTCTCAGCAGGAGCTGTGCCGACCCAATCCCTGACTTCCTTGTTCACTTTAATGTTATGCCCGCGTAAAGGAGTACCAATGGTCACCGGAATGGAGCATAATTCTTTTTTACCCTTTTTGTCCACTTGAGTCACGGTAATAGTATGCACAGAACCAGGCTTGAATTTTTCTGGGACGAGCCATACTGCCTCGTAAAAACCTTTATCCGTGACCGCCAACGGCGCTTCTTTGGCCTTATCAATACTGTACAGCATTTTATCGACTTGTATATGCGCCTTGGGAATGGCTGCTATTTTACATATTTTATAGACCGGAGCGTTAGGGACGGGACCGATAATGTTCACCTTATTGAAGATATAGATCTTTTTTTCCGCAGCGCCGATCTGCTCATATTTATCAAAGGCCCGGACGGAAAAAGTATATGGCCCGTCTTTGAGCTCGGCAGTGTTCAGGTTGCCGATATAGTCGTCATTCCCGGCAGATTTCAAATTGATCCAGGTATTGGCATCCAGCGAATACTCGGCTTTAGTGATCGTCTCACCTTTAATAGTGAATTCCAGTGTTTCTTTCCCTCCATAGACGCTGCCGGCCGGACTTTGGAAAGTAATCTCCGGGACATTAAAATCGATCTTTTCGCCTTCCAGGGAAATAGCAAAAAGATGCAGCCTGGGATCATTAGGCGTAACTAAACCATTTAATATCCTCTTGGGATCAACAGTAATGGTTTGGGAAAAGATCGCTACTCCCGGCTGGCGGATACCGGCTTTTTCATGATGATAAGAAGTCACAATAGCCGGCTCATCATTAAAAACAGGCTTGCCTCCCCACCAGTCAGAATAGGCAGTCTTGACAGATTCAGAGGTGCCGTCAGTATAGCGCAGAGTGAAGTCGACTTTGCTGCTGCCGTTATGCATCGCTGCCAGGATATGCATTTTAGTATACCGGCCATTAGGGATCTTCAAGGTTTGGCCAATACATTCGACATTATTATTTTGTCCGTCTTCCTTGGGGCCAAATTTATATTTTATCTTGGCCTGGCCCATGAAGATAAAATCGCGGTTGGAATCAGGCAATTCTTCAGCCGGAAAATCCCAACCGGCGCCATCAGCGAGATTGGCTGCGGTAGAGATCATGTCTGTATCAAAGGGCAGGTCCAGATAGAGGCCAGGTACATTATCAATAATAACTTTGGCCGGTTTTTCAACTACGTTCTTGCCTGTATCCTCGATACGGAATTTAATGCCATGCACGGAGCCGTCACCCAGAGCGGAAGCATCCCACTGGGCTTGATAGTTCCCTTTGCTTTTATCAGCCATATCGATAAACTGGCCGTCATCGATAGCATATTTGACTGAGACAATACCGCGGTCATCTTCAGCTTTGACGCTTAAAAGCACATTATTCATTACATATGAGCCGTCTTTGGGACTAAACTGCACCAGCGGCGGTTCGTCAACATTATCTATTACTACATTGAAAGCCTCGGAGACAGCAGTGCCGGATGAGCTCCAGGCTTTGAAAACCAGGGAATGATCCCCCTCACTCAGCAGTTTGGTATCCAGGTCGTAGCTATAATAGCTATTGCCTAAAGCTTTCATGGCATATTTTTTCTCATTATCAATGACAATCTCTTTGACCGGCCAATCCTTGCCGACCATATAAGAGGCTTTGATGGTAACTTTGCCGGTGAGTTTTTCATCCTGTTTGGGACTGACGACCTGGATATTACCCGTAGTATTGCCAAATTCCCGCTGTAATGTGGAAAATATTTTCTTATATAATTTCCGGTCCATGGTCATGATCCCCATGGTCCCTGGATCGTTGATCATGGTATGCCAGTCAAAAGCAGTCCACCAAACTGTGCCAGCGACGGCAGGCGCTTTGTTGAAAGCATTCATGGTTTCCTTGAATAACTGCACCTGCTTCAACTGCTGAGTATCTTCTTGATAGGGCGCCCAGATACCGAATTCAGTGGCAATGATCGGTTTCTCCGGGAAAGTCTTATGCATGACTTCCAGGGCTTCCAGGGTGTCTTCATAATAATCATCGCCGTAGAATACGCCGTAATACATGGTAAACCCAAGCAAGTCCATATCTTTCTGGCTGGGATCCTTGGCGTCACTGCCAGAAGCAGATTGGGCGACGAACCTGGTCCCGTCGATCTGGTAAGCGATATCGCGCAGTTCCTTGACGAACAAGGCCCGCTCTGTCTGCCAGCTGCATTCATTACAAGCGCTCCAGATAGCCACAGAGGCGCGGTTATAATCCTGATAGATCATCTCCTGCCACATCTGCCGGGCAATACCCCGCTCCTTGCGCTGGAGATCAAACTCCGGCCCGCCAAACCAGTAAACCGGTATTTCTTCCCAGACCACGAGTCCTAAACGGTCTGCCATGACCTGAGTAAAAGGATGATTGGGATAATGCGCGGTACGGATAAAATTGCAGTTCGCTTCTTTGATCAGCTTAAAATCGTCATAAATGATCTGCAGGGGTGACTTTTTTCCGGGGACTTCGTTGCTGCCGGGATAAACTTCATGCCGGGCCAAACCGCGCAGTTTTATCTGCTCCCCGTTCAGCAGGATAGCTGCCTTGCTTTTATCAATGGTAAATTCCCTGATCCCGAATTGGGTATAATATTTATCGATCAGCTGTTTATTCTTAAGGTCATAAACCTTAACTTGCAGGACATATAAGTTTGGCTGGGCCGGGGTCCAGAGTTCAGGCCAATCAGCAGGCAGGCTAAAATTATAGGCCACCGTATCTTTGCCCAAAACAGTCAATTCAGCAGCCCTTTCTCCCCACACGGTCAAGGGTTTGGACAGGTCCATGATCTCTTTGGCATTTTCCGCCAGAATATTCTTGTCAGTCAGTTTCGCCTTGTAGACAAACACTTCTACCTTCAGCGTCGTGTCAATTTCACTGCGGTTGTCGATCACCACGGCGGCGTTGATCTGCGCCTTATCCGGGCCGGCTGGTTTTGTTTTAACATCAGCGCGCACGATGTTGATGGCTGGGCATATTTCAATAAAGACATCTCTCTTAATGCCGCCATAATTCCACCAGTCGCCAATATAACAAGGCACCGTCAGGTTGCGCTGGTCACGGTTGCCGGATGGCACCCAGGGAATATTATCCACCCGGACGGCCAGGGAATTTTTCTCCCCGAATTTGACATACGGGGTAAGATCCAGGACAAAAGGCGTATAGCCGCCTTCATGACAGCCGATCCAGGCACCGTTGACCCAGACATCGGTGAAGTAATTGGCGGCCAGGAAAACCAGTTTCAGGTATTTTCCTTCGTTTTCCTTGCTTATTTCAAAATTCCGCCGGTACCAGACACCGCTTTCATACCGGTCAGGTGAAGGATTTTCTACCCCGGGAATCTCTTTCTTTTCCCAGGCGCTATCATCATAAGCGGCCAAATGCCGGCCATTGCTCTCTTTCTCCAACTCGGCGATGGTCTCGGCAGTTCTTTTTTGCAGGGTTAATTCCTGGTTCATGACCAGCCGTTCTTTTTTCCAGGTACCAGCCAGATTTAGCTGTACCCGGTCCTGCTTTTCAAAACCTGGCAAAGGCAAATCGTTCTGGAACGGGACAGTAACATTATTGATCGTTTTGAGCTCGAAAGTAGGCGGCTGTAATTCTCCAGCTAAGACTGGCAGCGTCCAGCATACTGCTGCCAGGGTAAAAATCCCTGCCCATCTGTGCTTCATAAATTCTCCTTTACCATGAAATATAGGGAGTTCCTTTGTAATCATTCCCCAGGACATTAACATGAAGCCTGCCAACTACAGCTAACCCGGATACAGTGTCGGTCGAGCGGAAATACCACCAGCCCACAGCATCGGCCCCGGGAGAAGGGATTGGTGTGGACCAGTGTAGTCCCTGGTGCCAAATATCAGAACGATGCGGGTTATCAACGAAGGTTGGCGCCGGGCCAATCTCGCACTGAGGAATTTCATCCAGATACTGCTTAAAATCAGGATCTATGTTCCAGCTAAAACCGTCATCAGAGTACACGTGCAGTTCATTGCCAGTCCGGGGATCGTAGGACAGAGCCAGGGGGTAATGCTCGTTATCTGCATAGTAAATACCTATCGCTGACCGAATGGCGCCTAAGCTGCCTTTAGTAGCTCCTTCTCTGGAACGTTGCACGAAATTCATATAACGGGGTATGGCAATACCCGCCAGTATGCCGATAATGGCGACCACGATCATCAACTCCACTAAGGTAAATCCTGTTCTTTTGATTATTTTTGAAAATGCCATATCCTTGAGCTCGACTCTCTTATAATTAATTCCGTCGGCAAGACCAAATGCAGAGGTTTGTCATCATCAGAGCTATGTTTGATCAGGAAAGCGGCAGCCTCCGTTCCCAGCCTGAACATCGGCTGTTTCACTGTCGTCAAAGGAGGAACCAGCTGGGCGGCGATATCAATATCATCAAAACCGACCAGGGAAATATCTTGAGGAACCTGAAGGTTGCTTTCCTTGATCGCCATCATCGCGCCCTTAGCCATGAGGTCGTTAGCGGCAAACACGGCGGTAGGCCGGTTCGGCTGAATCAGTAATTGCAGCATCGCCTGGTAGCCAAGGTCTTCCTTAAAATGACCGCAAACGATCATATTTTCGGCAATGGATATCTTTTGATCAGCCAGGGCCTGGCGGAATCCGGCTTCCCGTTCACGGGCATCACCGCGCTCCGGCGGACCGGTAATAATACCGAAGTGCTGATGCCCTAAATTGACCAGGTATTTAGCCGCCTTATAGGCGCCGGTATAATTTTCCACATCGACAAAATTACTGCCTTTGAAACCCCCGCTGGCGCCGATCAGGACAAAAGGCACATTAGCTTCCCTCATTTTTTTGACCAGCGCCGAATTTTGCGGCGGCGCCAGGATCAGGAAGCCCTTGACGAACTTGCCGAAATACCAGCTAGTGATCTTTTCCACGTCTTCTTCCTGCTGGGAAGTGACATTAAGAATAACCAGGCTATAAGAATATTCATCCGCTACTTTTTCGATACCCTGCAGGATCTCGGTAAAATAGCAGGTAGTGAACAGATGTTCATATTGAATGACTAAGGCAATAGTTTGGGGAGACTTACGGGAAAGATTAACCGCGGTCATATTCGGATGATATTTGAATTTTTTGATCAGGTTGAGTATTTTAGAACGGGTTTTCGATTTGACATACGGATGGTTATTGAGAACCCGGGAGACTGTCATCTTGGAAGTCCCGGCTTTCTCGGCAATCGTATTGATGGTAATATTTTCCGGTTTGTTCATACGCCACCTTTTATGGTACCGGTAACATATTGGTAATACGAATATACCACATTTACTGTTTTTGTCAAGGATTATTACGGAAGGAGGGACTTAAGTATTCTATCACAGAAGAACTTGCCAGTCAATGCGAAAGATAGTCAATACGAAGAACAGTAATCAGGTATAGGTTTTGGAAGTAAGTTTAGTCTAAGGTCTTAAGTTTAAACCTAAGACTTACAACCTATTTCTATACCTACTTCTACAACCTTCAACTTCAAACATGGGGATTACTTAAGGGATGGAATCATCATACAGGTGATAACCGCTCTCTGGAACGGCCAAACGCGCTTCCTCTAAGACCAGATACTCAACCGAACACAGCCAGGCCAGAAAAACGCAAAAAAATAGGTTAGCTTACGGTTCATCTTCTTCTCTTCCCCCTTTATTAATTATTTAAGACTTTGCCCATACTGGCGCTCATCTCGTGCGGCGACTGGCGTAGCGCGCCGATGGTTTTCTGTTCCAGCGCCAGAGGATTAAAACCGCTTAAGCCAAAAAATCCCCAGATCGTGCTGGAGAGAGCGGCCACCCAGCGGCCCTCTTTGCCGCGGGGAATCTCCCAGCCAAAGAAAAAGGCATTGACTATTTCCTGGTCTCCCGGCTGCACGCTGGTATAAGGCAACACTCCTTTTGGCAATTTGGCTAAGACAGTCATCTTATTCATTTCCGCCAGATAGCGGATAGCTTTCCCCTCGTATTCTTTCGCTTTACCCGGGGCTTGGTTTTTCCGGCAGAATTTCGCCATCACCTGATAGGCCACGATCATCTGCCCGGTTCCTTCCCACCAGATCAAACGGGAACGTTTAGGATCCTTGCCTTGGTCATCGGTAAAATCAAAACCGAAAATGGAGATATCATTAACCGCCTGCTGGATTAAAAATATCTCTTCGGCAGTTTCAATCATTTTAACCGGATCCAGGCCCCAGCGCACTATTTCCTCCGGCCCAATAGCCACAATGCTCCAACTGATGACATCCAGAGCTTTGGTCTCGTCCACTCCTGATTCGTTATACCCGCAGTTAAAGATATGAGTTTTCCGGTTATAGGCAACTTCCAACAGCCATTTCTTAATGCAGGCTATTTCCTGCTTGATCTTGGCTAAGCCAAATTCATGCTTTAAAAACAACTGACGGTATTTACCATTGTCCCGATGATAGATCTGCTCCAGTATTTTTAGAACAGCATAATAGTCGATCACATTCTCCGTAGAATAGACCTTGCTCCAGTCCGGGCCCCACCCGCTGCCCATACTGACCGCCCCGCGGCTGCCGTCGCTGAATTTAAAATGAGGCAGGTCATAGGCCCATTTGGCAATATCAATGGCAAACCCGAGATGTTTCTCGGAATGATTGATCCGGTCATGATGCAGCGCGGCCAGGGCGACCCACATATTCGGCCCGACATGTATCCGGTCACCGTCAATACCGGCTAAAAGCATGTCTTCTCCCCAAATATCGAACTCCGCAGTGCGATAGGAAGTCAGCAATCCGGTATAACCATTTTTTTGCGCATAAAAATTGTTTTTCAAGACCCGCAGGATCTGTTCGGCCTTGCCCTTCCGGTTATTCATGGAATACATCATCACCGCCAAAGCCTGGTCATAGGTAAAAGCCTGCTGGTCGAGCAGGCCTTGCTGATGGGTATAATATTGTTTGCTGGCTTCATCAAAATAACAGCCGCTGGTACCAATATAGCTTTCCACTAATCCGGTCACCTTATTAGTGCTTTTTTGTAAATGAGCCAGCACTGCCTGATTCAGGTCAGCCACTGACTTTAAATACCCATTTTCCCTGGTCTCGCCTTTTAAGTGATTAAAGACAAGCTTGGTCTCCTGTCCCTGAACCGGCCTTAGGGACAGAATCAGCCAGGACATCATCATTATTATCAGATATTTTCTTTTATTCACCATTTATAACCCACAGAAATGCGGTGTGTATCGCCGAGAATGCCGTAAGGCATCCAGGCATAATGCAAATTAAAACCAGCGATTTGGAAACCCAGGCCGGCAGTGATGCCGTTAAAGTTTTCAATATCAGAAAGGTTAGCTGTATCGTAACCGACCCGCAGAGCCAGGTTTTGATTGACCCAGTATTCGACCCCGACATTCTCGCTAATTTTACTGTCTTCCTTGGGCTGGTATTTCGCGTCACTGGCCAAGGTTAATCTGTCTTCGATAAAAATATAGGCAACGCCGGCTTTGATCGTTAACGGTAAGGGATCTTTTTCCTGCACAAACTTTACTCCCGGGCCCAGGTTCTGAACGTTAACTCCGGCCGAGAAGCTTGGCCATAATTTATAGCTGGCGCCAAAATCCAGGGCGTAACCATTAGTCTTTTCCTGCTCGATCTTCTGCTGGAACACTTTCAGGTTGGCGCCTAAGGACATTTTTGAGCCAATAGTCCTGGCGTACGTCAATAAGAGCAGGCTCTGGGTACTGGAAAAAGTACCGATCGCACTGCCCGCCAGGTCAGTCTGATCAATTGCCCCTGAATCAAGATAAGCCAGGGCCAGGCCCAGGGCACTGCCATTCTGAAAGGGATGAATATAGCCAATATAACCATAACTAATACCTTCCAGGTAATCAATATAACTGGCGACAGCTTCTTTGTGCTCAGCAAAGGCAATCCCGGCCGGATTATACTGCGGCCCGCTGGCATCATCAGCAATCGCGGTGTAAGCGCCGCCCATCGCTACCGGACGGGCCCCGGCTCCCAACCGCAGGAACTGTGCGCCGGTCGTGCCGGTACCGCTAGCTACGCAAGTGGAAATGCTAAATGCCAAATTACAAATGACTAATGAAAGGATCAAGAGCATTATCCTTAATTTGGCATTTGTAATTTGTAATTTAAAATTGCTCTTCATAGATTCCCCTCTTACTTGATAATTGCTAATTTGCCGGTCTTATGCTTGCTGTCATTGCTTTCCACCAGGAATATATACAGGCCGCTGGCTGCTTTCTGGCCATCTTCATTGGCTGCGTCCCAACTGACTTCACCCAGGGCCAGATCGTCATGCAAAGTGCGCACCAGCTCGCCAGTCAAGGTGTAGATTTTGACCGTTGATTCATTCATAATATTGGTAAAGGTGATCCGGGTGTGGCCCAGACCGCTATTGGGCTTGTAGGGATTCGGATAGACTTTCACTTCTTCGAGATTTTCCAGGGCGCCGGCTGGCGCGAAAAGACGATAGATCCGGCCTTCCGCTAATTCACTGCCAGCTATTTCTACAGCTATGGTATGGCTATTACGATGGACCAATTGGCTGCCCTGAACTTCTTCCCAGTTGGCAGAGCTTTCATTCAGCTGGTAGATCCGCAAATTGGATTCATGCCAGCCAGTAATATCGCCGGGATAACTCAGCTGGATGGTGATCAGACCGCTGATTACAGCGTTAGTCTTGAATTCAACAGTGCTGGAATCAAGTTCTTCCACTGCCGCCAGCTTCATCGCGCTGTATAATTTGGTATCAGCGGCGCTGACCAGGGAAGTTTTTTCCTGCTGCGGGATGGTGATATTCAGTATTTTATTGTGATTTTCAGGACTCCGCGGAATAATAGCCCTGGTCTGGAAATCCTGGCCCCAGGCAATCGCATCATCACTAATATCGCTGTTAATAATATTGTGTGCCGGATATACCGGCTGGTCAGTGGAAAGCAAATTCGCCGGGGAATCTGCCGGCACAAAAGAGCTATTATTGCCAGAAACCAAAGTAGCTACCACCGCTAGATAATAGCCAGTACCTTCCTGCAACCCAGAAATAGTACAGCTGGCTGCCTGGGGATCGTCCACCGGTGAACCTAACGCAACCTGGACTCCGTCATCAGTAATGCTGGAAAAAGAGGAGGCAGAATAATAGACGGAAAACCCTTTGACGTTGGCGCTGATAGCGCTAGTCCAGGAAACATCGATACTGTCGCCATCATCGCTGGGAGTGTCAATGGCTTTAAAATCAGCTATCCTGACCTGTTCTCCCCGGCCCAGGACCAGGGCTTGGGAAGCATTGATCCGTCCATAGCCGTAATAGTCATCTTTACCGATTGTGCCCAGATCCTCACAAGAAGTAATGATCTTTTCTGCCACTTCCAGGTTGGTCAGACTGCGGTCACTGGCTATAATTAAAGCAGCCAAACCGGAAACAAATGGGGTAGCCATGCTGGTCCCGCTGGCACGATAATACTCGCCGCCAACAATATTGGTCTCTTTACGGCTCATATCCGTCCCTTTCGCCTTAAGGGAAAGGATGTCTACGCCGGGGGCGGTAACATCCACATTAGCGCCGTAATTGGAAAAAGAGGCCCGGACATCGCTGGCATTGCAAGCTGCGACTGTGATCGCTGGACTGTAATTGCCGGGGAAGAACCTGTCAGCATTGGTGTTGTTGTTTCCGGCGGCTGCAACTATGACACAATTGTGATTATTAGCATATTCAAGAGCATCTTTGATCACCTTGGCGGTGCCGTATCCACCCCAGCTAAGATTAATGACCCTGGCTCCATTATCAACCGCGTACTTGATCGCCTGGGCCAGCTTGTCAGAAGCGCCGGCGCCGCTATCCGTCAATCCCTTCAGAGCCATGATCTTGGCCTGCCAGCATACTCCGGTAATACCCTGCCCGTTATTACCGACGGCAGCGACGATACCGCTGAGATGAGTGCCATGACCATGCGTATCCATCGGATCATTATTATCATCAATAAAATCCCAACCGATAGTATCATCAATATAACCATTGCGATCATCATCAAGCCCGTTGCCAGGTATTTCCTCAGGATTGGACCAGATATTGGCGTTCAGGTCAGGGTGAGTATAGTCCACACCGGTATCTATTACCGCGACAATAGTATTATTATTACCGCGGGAAATGTTCCAGGCTTTTTCCGCCTGGATATTCTTTAAGCCCCACTGGTCATCATACTGCTGGCCCCAGGTACCGGAAGCATTGTAGTAAGGGTCATTAGGAGCGGTAGCTATACTATAGATATAGATCGGTTCTGCATATTCCACCAGACTGCTGCCAGCGCAAGCGTCTAAGGCAGCCTGCAAATCCTGGCCATCCTGAACAGAAACAGTGAACCACCGCGAAAGTCCTTCATCCAGAGGGGATTTCTGGGGACTCAATTGCTTTTGGCTTGAACCGCTACTTTGGGGGGCGGCGGAGAAAACCGGTTGCATTTCCTTGAGTATCATTGCACTTATGGAATCAATACTGGAAGAAACATTTTGCCTGTGGCTGGAACCACTAGCTCTTAATTTGACCAGAATCTCCCCTGCTTTCCGCGGTGGTTCATTCAATCCTTCATCAGCGGCGATAGAGAACAGCGGACTGTTTACCAGTCCCATTATGATCGCTATTCCTATCAGTCCTCTCTTCAAGCCGCTCATCACTGTTTCCTTCTTTCTAAAAATGAAAAACCGAGCTTTCCTGGATCTTCGATCCGAAAGCCCGGCTAGCTTGAACAGAGGTATAACATTCGATCTTCGGTAGCAACGGCTGGCTTAGAATACTGTCTTTAGCCCCTTTGGCTTTGCGTCCCCGTCTTTCGGCGGGTTTGCCTTTATCGGATCCTATTCAGTTGTATCGCTCGGTTTTCCTCCCTTACTCTTAAATTTTTACTTCTAAAAAACTAATGCCGACCTGTCTCATAAATATCCGACAGCTCGGCTGGCATTGATAAGTCCTATTCATACTTCGGCGGCATACGGCTGGCTTAAATAAGCTTGGCTTATTCTTAGCCCCTTTGGCTTTGCGTCACAAGCTTTCGCTTGCTTTGCGTTTTCGGATATGTTGGCATTAGTTTTGAAAGAACCGTAACAAATGTACTTCAACTACCCCAGTATAAACATAGCACGGCCTGGCATGTTGTCAAGCGGTTTTTTTTACCGGTTTTTTTACCTTGCCAGTTAGCTGTTTTTAGGGTATACTTATCCTGCCTATGCTTATTAT
The DNA here is from genome assembly GCA_964441745.1 of uncultured Clostridia bacterium. Classification (GTDB taxonomy): domain Bacteria; phylum CAYTYR01; class UBA6262; order UBA6262; family UBA6262; genus UBA6262. Next base: position 79,244 of record CAYTYR010000002.1, on the reverse strand, counting down.
GCTGCCCACAGCAATTATCATAGCTGGCGTAATTAATTTTGTGCTTGGTTTCTTTATTCATTACCAGGCCAGGCCTGGATCTTTCAACCGGGCGCTGGAATTTTTTACTTTCCTGACCTCAGCCTGGTGCTTCAGCAACTACTTCCTGTCCAGGTTTCCCTCCCTTTTCTGGTTCCAAACCTCTTATGCCCTGGGCGCCCTGGTCATGGCCGCGGCCTTGATCTGGGTTTCCGGATTTGCCGAACGGACCATCCATAAAAAGGATATTTTTATTTTTGGCGGGCTGGGTTTGCTTTTTACCGTGCTCTGTTACCGCAGTGACCTGCTGAACAATAATTTCGCCAGGACCGGACTGGGGCGCATCCTGATCGGCATTTATGGTTTTTATATCGCGGCCTTATTTATCTTCCTGATCTTCAAAATATTCCGCCATTACCGGAAAACCACTGACTTATCGGAAAAAAAGAGAAGTTATTATCTCTTCTGGGGCGCGTTCATTTTTACCACTGCTTTCTTTATACTCGCTATTGTCCTGCCTTTATTCAAGATCACTAACTATGTAGCGCTGTCCAGCCCGTTTTCCCTGTTCTTTGTTGGCGCCATGGTCGTAGCTATTTTCCGCTACCAGCTCATGGATATTAAGATCGCTTTGAGAAAAGGATTTATCCATGCGATCTTGAGCGGCGCGATTACCGCGCTCTGGGTCATCATCGTGGTGGCCATAGAACGGACCCTGCGGATATATACCGGCTATGCCTCGCTCTTAACCGCGGGTATAGCCGCGGTCACCATCACTATTACCTTCCAGCCGCTCAAGCATAAGGTGGAAATGTTCGTCGATAAGATATTTTTCCGGGGAAGATATGATTACCAGGAAGCCCTGGCTGAATTTACCCGCACCCTGATCTCGATCCTGGATTTGAGGGAATTGCTGAACCTGATCGTCTCGATGAGCGGCATTCTCGGCGCCAAACAGATATCGATCATGCTGTTCGACGAAGAAACGAGTAATTTCAAGATCAAGTCATCCGTTAACCTTGATGACCTCACCAAAGCCCTGGAATTTGACCAGGAAAGCGACCTGGTCAACCTGCTGAAAACAACCAAAGGGGTGGTTATCAGGGAAGAAATCGAAAAATTGTCAGAACCTTCTTCCTCTAAGATCATCAGGGAGGAAATGAGCTCTCTCCAGGCCGCGATCTCTATCCCGATCTTTATCAAGGGTGACTTGCATGGCATATTATCACTGGGGCCGAAATTGTCCGGGGAAATTTATAACCGGGAAGATGTCAATTTACTGCAAACGCTGGCTGATGAGGCCGGGATCGCTATTGAAAACGCCAGGTTGTACGGTGATTTAAAACGGACCTACTTTGAAACTGTCCAGGCATTGGCGCAGGCGATTGAAGCCAGCGATAAATATACCCGCGGCCATTCAGACCGGGTAACCTACATCGCCATGGAAATTGCCAAAAGATTAAAATTAAGCCGGGCTGATATCGACACGCTGAAATACGCCTGTATTTTACATGACATCGGTAAAATAGGTATCTTGAAAGAAGTCTTGAATAAACCCGGCCAGTTGACCCCGGCCGAATTTGAAGAGATTAAAAAGCATCCGGCCCTGGGAGAAGAAATTATTTCCCCGGTGGCGTTCCTGGAAAATATTAAACCCATTATCCGGCATCATCATGAACGATACGATGGCAGCGGCTACCCGGATAAGATCAAAAGCGACCAAATCCCTTTCCTCTCCAGGATCATTGCGGTAGCTGATACTTATGATGCCATGACCAGCCAAAGGCCGTACCGGCCAGCCCTGGCTACGGAGTTAGCTCTCGCTGAGATAAGAAAATGCTCCGGGACACAATTCGACCCGGAGGTAGTAAATGCCTTCCTGGAAATACATCCAAAATTACAACTGTAAATTAGGCTCGGCTTTGAAAGTCAGCATTTTCTGGTGATATTTTAATTTCTTGTTTTTTAACCGGTAATAAGCCGCACTGCCGATCATGGCGGCATTATCAGTACATAAGACAGGACTGGGATAATATATTTTTATCCCGGCCTTTTTTGTTTTTGTGTCAAAAAGACTGCGCAAAGCAGAGTTCGCCGCCACCCCGCCAGCGAGAACGATCTTTTTCATCTTCAGTTTTTGCGCCGTATCGATCGTTTTATTAACAAGCACTTCTATCACCGCTTGTTGAAAACTAGCTACGATATCTTTAACCTGTCCACTGCCTGCCCGCCGGCGCTTTAGCGGCGGGACCGCTGACCGCTGACCGCTGACATAATTAACGACAGAAGTTTTCAAACCAGAGAAACTGAAATCGTACGAGCCGGGTAAATACGGCCGGGGGAACTTAACAAAATTCGGATTCCCCTGCTTGGCTAACCGGTCGATGACCGGGCCGCCAGGATAACCAAGGCCCAGCAATTTAGCCACTTTATCATAAGCTTCGCCGACCGCGTCGTCACGGGTACGACCCAGTATTTTATAATGACTAAAATCCCGCTGGACGATCAATTCCGTATGCCCGCCGGAAACAACCAGGGCCAGAAATGGCGGTTTAAGCTGCTGCTCAATAAAATTGGCATAGATGTGTCCTTCGATATGATTAACCGGCAGTAAAGGCAACCGGTAGATCAGGGCTAAGGTTTTAGCCGCCATGATGCCGGCCAGCAAGGAGCCGACCAAGCCCGGGCCTTGCGTCACTGCCAATGCGTCAATATCCGTCATCTGCAGACGCGCTTTTTTCAGGGCAGAGGAAATCACAAAATTAATATTTTCCAGGTGATGCCGGGAAGCCAGCTCCGGCACTACTCCGCCATATTTACTGTGAATGTGAATCTGGGAAGAAATAACATTGGCAAGGATGACCTTGCCGTTTTTAACGACGCTGGCACTGGTCTCATCACAAGAAGTTTCAATGGCTAGTATGTTCATTTTAAATTCCAAATTCTAAATTTTATCGCTGCGCTTATTACAAATTAAGGATTTCACACTATTATTTTCTGCTGTTTTAGTAATTGCTGTTAGTATGTAGTAGATTTCATCACCATCTTTGATTATTTTCTTTATTTCATCATTATCAGATAAACTAGCATCCCGTATAAGTCTTAACCAATAATTAGCTTCTCTTGCTTCCTTTTTGGCTATATAAATTTTATTAATAAAATCTTTCCTGCTACTGGCAGATTGAGCTTCTTCTATATTTGCCCCAATAGATGTCGCTGCTCTTACTAATTGCTTTCCTAAAACTTTTGATGCAGGATCAAATCCCATTTTTTTAATTAATTTAATAACGCTCAAAGCAAAAAGATACGCTTTATCTTTAATTATATTTTTTTTCAATCAAAATCCTTAATTTAGCATAATCCCGATGGAACATCGGGAGATGTAATTTGTAATTTAGAATTTTCTATTCTACGAGCTGCGATACCGGCACGATGGCAATGCCCATTTTTTTGAATTCAGGCAGTTTTTCCTGCAGGGCTAGCAGTGTTTCTTTCCTTTCGCAATGACCGATCGCTATTACTTTTTTATTTTTTACCGCCAAGGCGGCCACTGTATCCAATTGTTTTTTGATGTACTCCAAGTCATCCTGGTTATCCAGGAAGACCTGGTTTGAGGCTGATTTGATGCCAGTTTTTTTGGCAGTCTGGTTGGCCAGGGATTTAGCGCTGGTTTTACTGTCAACAAAGAACAAGCGGTGTTTTTTCAGGATACTCATTACTTCCTGCATTTTTTCCGCATCTTCAGTCAGGCGCGAGCCCATGTGGTTGTTTACCCCGCTTAGATAAGGCACATCACTGATATTCTTTTCCAGCATTTGCCGCATTTGTTGAGTGTCCATTTTCATCAGGAGAGCGCGCTTACCCACATTGATGCCAGGATAGCCCATTGGCTCCATTGGCTGGTGCAGGATTACCTCACAGCCGGCTTTAGCCACCTGTTCAGCAATAATTTTCGAATAACGCTCCCCCGGCATAATGGCAAAGGTTAATTGCTCCTGTAACGCCAGCAGTGGACCAACTACTTTCCGGTCATATCCCAGGTCATCAATAATAATGGCAGCCCGGTATTTTGGCGCGGCAGCCTGGCGGCGCAAGATCAGTATTTCTAAAACAACATTTTTGATTCCAGCTTTCAAGACTAAGGTGTTTTCAGCGGAGTTCAGGTTCATTGATATCACCCTGGCTCCCTCGTCTTCAATGGCTTTTTTTAAAGCTTTCCCCGCTTCGCTTAAATCAATAGTTTCCGCTAACCTGATCTCTTTGGTCGTCTGGATCCAGGTAATTTTGGCCAGTGCTTTTTCTTCCTTATAAACTTTAATAATATTTAAGTTGCTGGCCCCATAAGACACCAACACCTGGTCGATCGCCTGATCCACCTTATTACTGATCCGGTCATAATCCACAACCGGAGGATTGATATACGTCAAGTAAACATAATAAACACCCAATCCCAGAATAGATAGGATGATCAACGCCCTTAATAAAGCTTTAGCTTTTTTCTTCACTATTTACCCTTTTTCGCGGTGTTAGCATCTTTCACTGGCTGCAGTATTTCTATCGCCTTTTCCAAAATAAGATCTTTAACCGGTTTTTCGCCTGATTTCAGCGGGATCCCTTCAATTTGCATCATCAGCTTGACTTCATCTTCGCGGGGTATTTCCACAATTATATCCGGAGTCACGCCGATCTCATGGATCGAGCGCCCGCTGGGGAGGTAATACTTGGCCGTAGTTAAACGCAGTCCGCTGCCATCACTCATCGGCATCACGGTTTGGACACTTCCTTTGCCAAAAGTCTTGGCGCCCAAGATCGTTCCCCGTTTATAATCCTGGACCACGCCGGATAATATTTCGCTGGCACTGGCGCTGCCCTTATTTACCAGCACCACCATTGGCCACTTCTTATGTTTCGCCGTCTTGTCAGCAATAAACTGCTGGTTCATTTTGGTATCCCGGCCCCGGATCGAAAGCAGGAGTTTATTGTCGCCAATAAATTGCTTGCATACTTCGATACAGGTATTGAGCAATCCGCCAGGATTATTGCGGAGGTCCAAGATCAGCTTTTCAGCGTTAGATTTTTCCAGCGCGGTGAGCGCCTTATCCAGGTCCAAGGCTGTTTTTTCGGTAAATTCATTGATCTTAATGTAGCCTATTTTTTCATTGAGCATCTTATATTTTACGCTTTCGATCTTGATCATATCCCGGACAATGGTAAATTCAAGCAGGTCCTTGGCGCCTTCCCGGTAAATAGTAATAGCTACCTTGGTCCCTTTAGCGCCGCGCAGCCGCTTCACCGCTTCCAGCAGGCTTAATCCTTTAGTTTCTTTACCGTCAATTTTAGTAATCCGATCACCGGGCAGGACACCCTGTTTATAAGCCGGAGTCCCTTCTATCGGCGCCACCACGGTGAGAATTTCATCCTTGATCTCGATCCTGATACCCAGGCCGCCAAACTCTCCTTCAGTCTCCACTTTGGTCTCATTATACATATCCGGTTCCATAAACTGTGAATATGGGTCAAGAGACCTGGCCATGCCGCTGAGAGCGCCATAGATCAGCTTCTTAGGATCAACTTCTTCGACATAATTACTCTGGATCCGTTCCAAGCCCTCGCTAAATAGCTTCAACTCATCATACATCTTGGTGGTGGTACCGGTGAAACTGATCAGGCCAAATACCACAATGAATAAAACCATGAAAATGTATCTTTTGCTCAAGTTACGCATGCTGCCTCCTGTTTTAATACTGTCTCGAGTCGCGAGTTAAAATAGTTATTAGGTGTAAGTTTTGGAAGTAAGTTTAGTTTTAAGTCTATGGGAATTAGGCTCTAAACCACAAACCTCAAACCTACTTCCATACCTACTTCTCCAACCTTCACCTTATTTCAGTTCTCCTCCCGGGACTATTTTCATTTCAGCCAGAGCATTGGATCTTCCGGCTTGCCGTCCCGGCGTATTTCAAAATATACATTAGCCTCATTATTACGGCTGTTTTTGCTATAGCCAGTTTCACCGATAGCCTGCCCTTTGATCGCGGCATCCCCTTCTTTAACCAAAACCTTGCGCAAATGGGCATAAACGGTATAGAAATCATCTCCATGGTCAACAATGACCATTTGCCCATATCCTTTAAAATCTCCCGCGTACAATACTGTTCCTTTTTCAATAACTAAAACGGCGGTACCTTCATCGGCTTTAATCTCGATCCCGTTATTAACTACAATCGTATTCAAAGTACTATGTTTTTGTTTGCCAAATTTACTGACCACTGTACCCTTTACTGGCCAGTCATAAGAACCTTTTTTAGCAGCTAAGAGCCTTTGCCTCTGCTTGATCTTTTCTTTTTCCAGTTTACTGATCCGGGAACGGAATTTATCAACCAGATTTTGCAGGTCAACCGCTTCTTTTTTTAACTGGGCAATTTCTTCGTCTGTATTTTTCCTTTGTTTTTTGGTCTTAGCCAGCAATTCATTTTTCAGGTTTTTCTGTTTAATGGCTACTTCTTCCTGTCCTTTCACTTCGGCTTGCAGTTTCTCCAGCTGTTTTTCCTGTATTTCCAGCTCCTTTTTGATCGCGCTGATCTCAGCTTCCTGGCCTTTGAGCTGCTGATGTAACTGCAGGTTTTTTTGGGCAACAGCGCGTAAATATTTTTCGCTTTTTACCAATTGGTCATAGGGGATATTAGCCAACACTGCCGGCAGATACTCCAGATTACTCTGCTGGTATTTATAAAGTACCCGGAGATGCTTACTAAGCAGTTTTCGGGTCTGGTCAGCGGCTGACCGTTTTTCCACTATCTTCGACTGGGTAATATTTATCTTTTGCTGGGTTAGCTTGATCTTTTTGTTCAGACGGTTGATCTCCGCCTGGATCTTTCCCAGCTCCTGGTTGATCCGCTTCAGTTCCGCGGCAAGATCAATTTCCTTGCCTTTTAGCTTGTTGGAGAAAACGCTTTTTTCTTTAATTTTGCTTTTAATTTTGTCGAGATTTTTATTGTTCTCCTGTACTTCTTTTTTGGCCTGGTTAAGGTTTTCATCAACATTCGCAGCTGACCCGGACCGGCCAGCAAAAATAAACATGATCAGTATACTGTAAAAAATAAATATTCTCTTCTTCATGAGCCCTTATCTTTGGACTTTGGGGTGTTTCGTGGCCGCTAAGAGACTGGCTGTTTGCAAGGCCAGGCACCAGAGAGCAAAATATAAACCTTGTTCAAGATTAAAAAAGGCAAACCGGCCAATCCGGTCAAAAGCCAGTTTAAATACGCCCAGCAGGATTAAATATGCTCCGGCACAACTAGCCAGGTACAGCCATAAACTTTCCTTGAATATCTTCTCCCAAATAGGGGATAGCGCAGTAGCCAGGTCAAAACTATAGACATAGAATAGGAGCAGGAAACAGCAAAGTAAAATGATTCCGCCGGTAATGTTCTTAACCTGGGTCAGGTTGGTGATAATCCCCTGGATCTTGGCTGCTTCCTGTTCACCGAACTTAATTTCATCAATGCCGGGCATTTCCTGGATGCGGGTCACCAGCGCCCTGACTCGCCCCAAATCAGGATCTTTTACTTTAATGGTAAAAGATCCGGGTAAAGGATTTTCCCCTACTACTTGCACCTGCTGGGCAATAGTTGCATCCTGGGCAAAATTAGCGAGCGCCTGGTCAGGAGAAATATATTCGATGGTTTCAATATTGGCCAGCAGTTTGATCTGTTCTTGTAAAGGAATAACCTGATCGGCGGGAAAATCAGCCTTTAAGAAGATCACTACTGATAGCTTCTTTTCCAAACGGGTAATAATATTATTCAGGTTGGCGGCTCCCAACAGAAATAAGCCGATGATAATAAAAACTAAACCAGTGATCCATTTGTTAAACATGTTTTCTCCTAAGAATAACTAGGTGTATGTTTTGGAAGTAAGTTTGGTCTGAGGTCTATGGGTGTTAGGTTCTAACCACAAACATTAGACCTGCTTCCATACCTACTTCTACAACCTTCACCCTTTATTACTGTTAATTAGCGCCATCGCTAATTTTGCGTTCTCCCTCGCGCGTGCCTGCAATTGCTGCAATACGGCACTCTGTTCTGCCGCAATTATTTTCTGTTTATAGACAAGATTTTCCAGCGTTTTCACTACTTTTTCCCTGGTTACAGCCTGCTGGTTAAATAAGCGCAAAAAATTATCTATCTTAGGGTCATAATTAATACCCAGCATCGGCTTACCGTAAACTGCGGCCAGGATCAAAGCATGCAGCCTCATGGAGACAAGAATATCCACACTTTCATAAAAAGTAAAAATATCCCCCAGGTTGTCCCAGTATTTAAGATCCACTTTATCTTTCATGGTTTCTTTGATAGACCGGTTTAATTTCACATCATGAGGATCCTGGAAAGGAAGAAGCAGGATCCGGGCGTTATACATATTCTTAACATTAGTCAAGATCTCGCACCAGGGCTGTACCGCCTGCAGTTTATCCGGCCCCTGCCGCAAAACTACGCCGATGCATAAGGGATGTTTCTCGCTCAAAGACCCGCTATTTTTTACCGTCATCCCCAGCGCTGGATCAGCGGTTACTTTAATCATAGAATCTGGTACCCGCAGATCTTGCAGTATTTGCCGCGACCTCTCTTCGCGCAAAGTGATCAGGTCCATTTTACCGATCCAAGCGCCTACCAAAGAACGGGAGAGACTTCTGTGCAAAGGGCCGATCCCCTGGGCATAGAGCATGACTTTTTTACGGAATATTTTTTTGGCTATGATCCCCCACCCCAGATAGTATAAGACGCTACCCTGGCCAGTAGTATCCTGTAATAACCCGCCGCCGCCGCTGATAAAAAGCTGGCACTGCCGCAAGGCCTTAAAAATGCCAAAGACATCTCTCCGTGATACTGCCTCGATCGAAGGATGCAAGTTAACCGTACGCCAGGGACTGTGGGAAATTACGGTAATATCTAAAGATGGATCAATAGCCCGGAGATGTTCAATAATAGCTTTTAAAATAAGCTCGTCACCGAGATTATCATAACCATAGTAACCAGAAATTAAAACTTTAGGCACAGTTGTTCACCTTTTTTGTCAGTTTTCAAGTACGCCTGGTAACACCAAAGCAGGCCCCAGCCAATCACGACTCCCAGCCACCAGCCGTTAAATACCCGCCAGAAAGAAACACTAAGCGGTGTATGCATATGACAAAAAGTATTCACCAGGGAAAGTTGTCCGACAAAGCCAGCAACTAAGGCTAGAGAATTACGGCCTTTTTTCAAGCCCAGGTAAATGCCTAGCATCAGGAAGGGATGCCCAAAAAATATTTCTTTTGTCCGGGGCCTGACTAACAGTAACTGGTCCAGCAGCAGACGTAGTTTTTCTTCCGCCGCGGTAACAAAAAAAGCGCCATTATTGCCGCTGCGCCATAAATAAAGGGCCAGACCAGCAGCAATCAGAGCTATTAATAATAGCTGCTTATAGGTAACTGCTTGTTCCCAGAATTTTGCCCAGGGGTAATCCCGATCCCCGCGCAAGCTATGCCATAGTATCATCAGCAACGGTACAGTAAGGGCTAGTTTAATGCCAGAGAAAGAACCGATTTTTTGCCAAAAGTAACTGCCATACAAAAGAGCCACAATGCAAACCGCTCCACCCAAACTGATCAAAGTGGCAGTACTAAAGATCCTGGCGGTCTTTAAATAACCTGGACCCAGGTTATGCCCTATTTCATTTTGCATCCAGAGATAGGCCCCAAATGGAAATAACATACTGGCGGCCAGAGCCAGCCTCTGGGCATACCACAGAGTCGGAGTTACGAAAGTTAATAATCCATGTAAAACTATAAAAACAGGGAAACTATAAGTATAGGTCAAACCGGTAACCGGCCACAAAGTTAAAACAATGAGCGCAGCCAGAGCCCATATTCCCAAGCCAACCAGCCCGACATTCATTTTATTCGTAGTCACATTTGTTAATCCGGACAAGCCATTAAGCTGGTAACCAGCTCCTACCAGGCGTGTGGCAATGCGCCGGATATAGGAAAGATTAAAATCAAAGAGTGTCTCACTGACCCCATTAAAATTACGGGGAAATAGTTGAATATAAAGCAGTCGGACGTTACGTTCCTTGACGGCACGGGCCCAGCGCTCAATCAGGGCCCCTGCTGTTATTTTACGTCTTTCGTCTACAATATCCCTGATCTCTTTTTCACTAAGGCTGTGTACCCGCACCACTTTATGCTGCAATCCGGCTACGGCGGTCAGAAGGTCCATACCAGCCTGGCTGGTAAATTCGATCTGGCCGATCTTGGCAGGTAGAGCGGAAAGCACAGCTACAGTTTTAGAAATATCTTGCGGATAACCGCTAACTTTTTTGCCGGCGAAAACTACAGCCAGGACATTTGACCAATCTTTAATCTGTCCCAAACCATTTAGGCCATAAGGCCGTAAAACTATATAAAAACCATGCTGTTGCGCGCTTTTCATAAGTTCCGGGGAAAAACCCAGGCCAAAACTTTCTTCCAGTTCCGGATCAATGACGGTTAACCTGACGATCCAATGGCCGGAATCTGAAAAAAGTTTAACCTGCTCAGCCCCCAGGAAGAGAGAAAATCTGGCGGCAATATTACCGGCCAGATTTTTTTCAGGACAAACCACGTAGGCGCAACGCGGGCTGGCATAGACCCGTTCATTCTTATTGCCATATTCTATCTTGATCAGCCCACGCCGCTGCAATGAAGAGAGAGTATCTTCCGTTATTCCCAGAGCAGTCCCGCCCGCTGTTTTGACCGCGGCCAGCGTTTGCTCAAAAGTCAATCCTTGGCTCAGAGCCATAGCGTATAATCCGTCAGCGTCAATGGCTATGGCTACGCTTTTATTGTTTTTTTCCCAGGCATACCGCCGGGCCACCAAGAGCAAAGCCCAGAGCAAGCTAATGGCTATAAGAAGAAAAAGAATATTTTTCTTGGACAATTAGGAAAGTTCCTTTTTGGCCGCAGCTTTTTTATACAGGTCAATGTATTCAGGGATGACTTTTCCCCAGGAGAAATCGCTCTTCAATCCGTTCGTGACCACTTTATTCCAGTCAGCCTTTTTCTGGTACAGCGCCAAGGCCCTTTTGACCGCCTGGATCAAGCTTACCGCATTGTAATCCTTAAAGGAAATACCATTGCCTTTACCAGTAGATGGACTGAATTCCTTGATCGTATCAGCCAAACCGCCGGTCTCATGGACGATCGGCACGGTCCCGTACTTAAGCGATATCAGCTGGCCCAGGCCGCAGGGCTCAAAATAGGACGGCATCATGAACATATCGCAACCGGCATAGATCTGGTGCGCCACTTTATTGTCAAAACCGATATTAATGCTGGTTTTCTTGGGATATTTTTTACCAATAGAAATAAATAATTCCTGTAAATTAGCATCGCCTTTGCCCAGCAGCGCAAACTGAAAATCCAGTTTCATTAATTCTTCCATGGCTTCGCCCAAAATATCAAATCCTTTTTGCGGATCGAGACGGGAAACAATGCCAATCACCGGGGTTTTGCTGTTATAGGACAATTTGCAACTTTCCAAAAATATCTTTTTGCCTTCTTCTTTTTTGGCCAGGGTCTTTAAGTCGTAATTCACCGGCAGGTATTTATCAGTCTGAGGGTCCCATTCGTCATAGTCAATGCCATTAATAATGCCATACAAGTCTGATTGCCGGTTTAGGAGCACGCCATCCAAGCCGCGGCCAAATTCCTCGGTCAGAATTTCTTTAGCATATTTTTTACTGACGGTAGTAACTATATCACTGAAGACTATGCCGCCTTTGAGGATACACAAACTGCCATAGAATTCCAGTTTTTCAGGAGTAAATTCTTCATAGGAAATACCGCTGAGGAACAAAGCCTCGCGCGGATAGGTACCCTGGTAGGCCAGGTTGTGAATAGTGAAAACAGTCCGGGTATGAGCGAAAAAAGAATCATATTTATAGCTGGTTTTCAGATAGGCCGGAATCATCCCTGCCTGCCAGTCATGAGCATGGATGATATCCGGCTGGAAATCGATCGCTTTCAGTCCTTCCAGCACGGCATGGGAGAAAAAGATAAATCTTTCGCCGTTATCCTCATAATCGCCGTTAGCGGTACGATATAGTTCATCACGGTCAAAATAGCCGGGATGATCAATAAAATAGACCGGGATACCATCCACTTTAGTGGAAACCTGAATATCCGCTTTTTCTATTTTTTCCCCAACCGGGACCTGGAGATTTTTATAAACAGTTTTCAGGGCGTAGGCTTTAGCGTCAACTTTTTTGTACTTAGGTAAAAATACAACTACTTTGTGCCCTTCTTTTTTCAGGATCTTGGCCAAAGCCCCGGCCACGTCGGCCAGTCCGCCAGTCTTGACAAAAGGCACGCATTCCGAAGCGGTAATAACAATTTTCATTTTCTTTCCTCCCGAGGTATTTAGATCTCTGCTTCTCGCAAATATTTAGTAGCATCTTCCGGCAGAGTCGGATTAATATGGAACCCGGTACCCCATTCAAAACCGGCAACCTTGGTCAATTTAGGAATAATCTCGATGTGCCAGTGATAATAAGGCAAATTATTCATGTTGCAGGGTGAGTTGTGTAAAATAAAATTATAAGATGGATTAACCAGTACTTTATCCATCCGCAGCAGTATATCTTTCAGGATCGCGGCCAGGGAAGAAACTTCCTTTTTCTGGATGTCTTCAAAACAACAAGAGTGTTTCTTAGGCATGATCCAGGTCTCAAAAGGGAACCGCGAGGCAAAAGGAGCAATGGCAATATGCGCGTCATTCTCGCCGACTAGCCGTACTTTAGAACTAATTTCCTGTTTGACAATGTCGCAATAGACGCACCGTTCTTTATAATCATAATACTTTTTACTGCCGGCAACTTCCTCGTTGACTCTCTTGGGGATGATCGGTGTGGCAATCAACTGGGAATGTGAATGCAGCAATGTGGCTCCGGCCGAAAAGCCATGATTCTTAAAGATCAGGATATATTCAAACCGGGAATCTTTTTTCAGGTCAACGATCCGGTCGCGATAAACCCAGAGGATCTCTTCAATATGATTATTCTCCAATTGGGCCAGCGATTTAGCATGGTCCGGGGTTTCGATAATGACTTCGTGGGCTCCCAATCCGTTCATCTTATCATACATACCCTCGCCGGTGCGGTTCAGCGCTCCTTCAATCTGCAGGGCTGGATACTTATTGGGAACTACCCTGACCCACCAGCCAGTCTCATTCGGTTTAGAGCCATTGGCCCGGTAGGCGAGGATTTCCGGCGGTGTTTTGCTTTCATTGCCGGGGCAGAAGGGGCAATGCTTGAAATCAGCCTGCGTTTCCTCTTTTTCAAACTCCATTGGTCTTTTTGATCGTTCTGTAGCAATAATAACCCAGCGCCCGATAATCGGGTCTTTTCTTAGTTCTGGCATTTTTGCTCCTATTTATTTAGTAGGTTAAAGGGTGTAAGTTTTGGAAGTAAGCATAAGTCTAAGGAAGTTTGGCTTAAAACCCTAAGACCTACTTCCTACTTCTATACCTACTTCTACAACCATCACCCATATACTTTATTGTATTAATGATATAGAAATCAGGACGGCATTGTCAAGCGCTATTTATTTTACGAATCCAGCCAAAGCGGCCTTAACTGGTTCGGAAGAAGGATTCAAGGTTAAAGCCTGCCGCAAAGACTTCTCTGCTTCGACGGTACGCCCGCCTTGCAGCAGTGATACTCCCAGCATATAAAACATTTCCTCATAGCTAAAGTCCAGCTCGATCGCGCGGGTATAGGCCGCGATGGCCTGGTCTTTTTCACCCAGGCGGAAATAGATGCATCCCAGATCATAGGCCACCTCTTTATTCCAGGGAAAGAGCTGTAAAGACTGCACTAGTTCCTTTTCACCCAGGGCTAAGAGGGAAGATTTTTGCGGTTGTTCGGCTGAGGTCATTTTTTCGCTGGCGGCTACATAATTGATACCAGTGAAATGATGTGCCGCTGCCGCTAGTTGAAGAATGCTCAGTCCGGCAACCAGAAAAATTACGGGAATAAGTAATAAAGCCCCAAAGCGCCAAAAACCAGAAACTGCCGGCTGGCCGGTCACGGTTATTGTATTAAAGCCGGAGAGAAGCCCGGCCAGGCACCAAAAAACCATTGCTGGCGCAGTTATATGGAAAGATACGTTAAACATACTGTCAACGATCAGGCCAATGATCCCGGAAAATATTCCCAGGGCGATCAGTTGCTGTTCACGGGTTATCTTGCTGGTTAACAGTCTCTTCGCCTGCCTGGTGAGCAAAGAAATAAAATACAAGCTTAATAAGATACCAGCGGTGCCCAATTCGGCCGCGATTTGCAGTAGTTCATTGTGGGCATGGTTAGCATGCGTTCGATATGAGGCAAAGGCCGGATTTTTAAGATACGAAAACTGGTAATAAGGATAAAAAAGCTCAAATAATCCCCACCCTTGCCCAGTGAAAGGATGTTGATAAAACATTTCCAGGGAACAACACCAAATAAGAAAACGCTGCTGCAAGGAAGTACCTAAAGCCTGTGGCTTGATGACTCCTTCTATCCTGGAGCGCAAAAGGTCTTTTTGGCTGGAAAAGTACACGATAGAACCAGCCAGAATGACCAGCGCCAGCAAAGAGACGCTTAACACTTTAATCTCGCGCCGATAGCCGAGTTTATACAGGTAGAGGATAAAAATAAGAAAAGCCACCGCCAGACCGGCCAGGGCGCTCCGGGCAGACGTAGCTAATAAGGTGGTGAACACCAACAAGAATAACAGCGACAAAATGACCTTACTGGCTTTGGTTTTCGCGTTAAGCCAAAGAGCGGCCACTAAAGGGATGATCATTACCAGAAAACTGGCCAGGAAAGCCGGATTGCCAAAGGTGGAGACGATCCTCCCCTCAAAATATTGCACCTGTTTGGGCCATAATGGTTCAAACCCAAAATATTGCACCAGCCCATAACTACAAGCGATGATCGCAACTGTTATTAAGACATAGACGGCTGCGCGCAAAAAATCCTTACGCGGGGAAAGAACAAAAGCCAGATAATAGACGGCCAGGCAATTCAGCGCCAGGAAGACAATGTTTTGCAGTCCCATGACCATGATCGCTGTTGTTCTGCCTTGATTCTGGAACAAAGCCACTAAAAAAGATACCACGGCCAAGGCCAGCCAGCCGACCCAGAAGCGATCAAAAGGAGAACGGGGAAAAACCACACCCTTAAGGCAGGAACGAATCAGCACAATAAGCAGGATCAGAGCTATGCCAAAATTCAAAAAAACACTCTGCACCAAAAAAGGATTTTTAGTTTTGTTGGTCAGGAAGATCAGCGGGGTGAAAAGCAAAATTGCTAAAAAGAGAATGGCAACAATCTTTTTGGTCTTCATGGGACAAGGCTTTTGATCGCTTTATTGATCTCCGGATCATTAGGCATAGCTTGCCGCAGTATCTGCAATTCCTGCAACGCCTCTGCTCTCCTGTTTTGCCGTAACAGCACGATCGAAAGGTTACGATGGGCATTCAAGTTTGCCGGATCAAGCTTGAGCGCATGACGATAATTATTTTCGGCCACTGAAGCTAGCCCTTTCATCAGATAAATATTGCCGATATTAACATAAATATCAGACGCCTGAGGATTGATCTGGGCGGCTTGCTCAAAAGATTCCAGGGCGTTATCTAGTTGATTTAATTGAAGATAAACCATACCGATCCGATAATAAGTTAAAGGATAAACCGGATCCAGCTGCAGGGCTTCATTAAATTCCCGCAAGCTTTCCTGATAATTTTTCATTTTCATATAAACAATCCCGCGCTGGTAATTTACCATGACGTAATGCGGCGCCCGGGACATCACTTCGTCATAGCATTGCAGAGCGCGCTGGTCATCGCCCTCTTGCCAGCGGTCATTATAGACATTTCCCAAAAAATAGCGGCTCATCACGAAAAATGGATTAAGGTCAATACTGGTTTGAAATTCTTTTATCGCTTCCTCCCAGGAACGCATTTTTGAATAAGCGATCCCGATATTGTGATGTACATCAGCCAGCAGGAAGCGGCTGTAGATAATGATCGAGAAGATAGTAATACCAGCGATCAAGACCTTTAAGGGAAGCAGAAACGGAGCGGATAATCCTTTTTTATCCTGAGACGGGGGAGACTGATTTTTATCCGGCACAGGGAGATAGGCCCCGCCAATAAGTCCTAAAAACAACCATAAATAAAAACCACTGGAAACGAATCTTAAATTGACGCAGAAAAGATTATGCGCCAGTAATCCGGCCAGCCCGGCCATATATCCGATCAGGTAATAGACCTCTGGTTTGATCTGGTATATAGTCTTGTCTTTATTCTTAATAACGGCGGTCTGAGCCAGGTATCCTTTGATGCGTTTCAGCCCCCGGGAAAAGATCGTAAAAAGCAGCCAGAGATATAATCCGATACCAATAAGCCCCTGGTCATTGACGATTTCCAGATATTCATTTTCCGGGTGCTGAGTCTCGGTCTGATGTTTGCCCTCGATGCGGAATATTTCCCGGTCACGATACGCCGGATAGATCAGCCTAAAGGTACCCAGTCCATTACCGGTAACAGGATTAAGCTTGATCATCTGGATGGTACTGCGCCAGGTCAGGAGACGAAAACGGAGGGAATCTTTTCTCTGCAGAGAATACTGATAGACCCCAAAAGCGCTGATCAGGATAGCCGCCAGGGTAAAGGTAATTAGATACATTTTTAACCGGCGGCTATGGACGACATACTTCACCATGAGTATAGTAAAAAAGGAAATGGAACCAGCTATCCCCAGCCAACCACCCTTGCTGGTGGTAATAAAAAGGCTGGCGGTATTAGCGGCAAAAAGCAGTCCAGACATTATTTTCGCTGTTTTATTATTAGCGGTAAAAAAATAACTGAGGATCAAGGGACCGGTTAAGACCAGGAAAGCGGCATAAAAATTAGGATTGCCAAATGTAGAAAAAATCCGGGTACTGAACGCGCGGCTCCAGCCGAAAGGATCCAGGCCGAAAAACTGCATCAAGCCATAGAAGATAGCGCAGGTAACGGTCACGAGTAAGAAGTTTGCCATCACCTTCATTTTCCGGTCCTGGCTGAAATAATCACTGGCCGCCAGGTAGATGCCGGTATAATAAATCAAGCGGGTAAACTCATCAACTACAGCCAGGGAATTTTTAAAAGGCGTTTTGATAAAAACGATAATTCCCCAGGACAGATAAAGCAATACTGGTAAATCCCAAAATAGCCGTTGTTTATTAAACTTGCCCTCCGGCATCGCCCGGAACAACCACGTGGCCAGGATAATGGCGCCGCCTATTTGTAAGATGGTAATTTTGATCTGGCAGGAATCGTAGGTGACCAGGTAAAAAGCCAGGGCAATAGCCAAAATGCAGAAATACATGGTAAAATTCATGATTTTTGCGGCAAATGGAAAGGTTGAGTTTTTCATTACAGCCATGCTTTCTTGCTCCTTCAGCTAAAAACAAAGCCCACGGTCAGGATTGAACTGACGACCTAGCGCTTACGAAGCGCTTGCTCTACCAGCTGAGCTACGTGGGCAATATTTGAAGACTACCTCCGCCAGAGGCGGATCAGCCTCAGGCTGAAACTGAGCTACCTCGGCGTGTAAACACCCCAAACACTACTCCAAGTGGCTATCGCCCATCTTATTCAAACTTATAGCCTTTTCCCTTGAATAATTTTGTGCATATATCAACGATCTGGCTGTCGTAAAGCTGGCCTTTTTTCTCGTTGACCTCTGCCAAGGCAGCATCAATACCTAACGCCGGGCGATAGGGACGGTCTGAAGCCATGGCTTCTACGACATCTGCTACGCTGATTATTCTGGACTCCAGCAAAATATCGCCATCAACAATTTTACGCGGATAACCTGAACCATCAATTCTTTCATGATGCTGTAAGACAATCTGGGCGATCGGCCAGTTAAAGTCTATATCTTTCAAAATATCATAACCGACTTGGCTATGGCCCTGGATCAGAGTGAACTCTACTGTACTTAACTTACCCGGTTTATTCAAAATTTCCAGGGGTATGGAAATTTTACCGATATCATGGATCAGGCCGGCCAACTTCAGGCCTTGTACCTGTTCTTCGGGTAATCCCATTTCCCGGCCGATATGATAAGCCAGGTCAGCGACCCGTCTCTGGTGACCGGCTGTATACGGATCCCTGTTCTCCGTGGTCACCGCCAAAGCATTGACGGTGCCTTCCAGTGTTTTTTGCAGTTTTGAAAAACTATCTTTTAGTTTTTCATCGACTTGTTTACGTTTTAAAGCTATACCTATACTGGCGCCTATGCCTTCTAAAAACTCGATCATCGCCAGGGTAAACATCCCTTGGCGATGATCATTGAGCTGCAACAACCCAATTATGCCTTCATTGGACCGCAGGGGGATCAGGGCCACTGATTCATAGCCTTCCCCGTTGCAACGGTTACGCGTGCAGGCTTGTCGATCCGCATCGGTAGTCGCGGCTAATAATTCAGTGGTACTGTTGGACCAAAAACTGCCACCTTTAGTAAAGAACAGCTTGCTCGGAGTTGTCCTCCCGCAGATTACGTTCCCGCACATACATTCCAGGCAAGGATTACCCTGGCTATCTCGAACCAGCTGGCCTGACTGGTCGTGGGAACATAAATACTTTTCATTAGCGATAAAGTGCTCCGGGAACCCGCTATATTCAATATAAGGATAATCATCTCCCTCATGTAAGCGGATACCTACGGCCTCTATCCCGGTATAGGCTTTTATCTTACCGAGTATTTCTTTAATGCTATTTTCTTTTGTTGGCTCTGTAAGATTTAATATTTCTAATATTTGCGCAGCCACGGCCTTAGCCGCTTCGGAGCGTTTACGCTCGGTAATATCATTGCCGTACAGATTTACATACCCAGCTTCCGCTACCGGCATAATGGCAAATGACAAGATCTTATTACCAGTTTCTTCCTCGGCTATCTCTACTTGTTGAGAGGCAAAAGCTTTTTCAATTAATTCAAGCCACTGCTTTGGCACTTCCCCGCCAACATTAGTTTTCCATTTTTCATGCACCACTAAACTGGCTTTATTAGAATATAAGATCTTGCCGTCTCTGGCAATACGCAGTACCGGGAAAGGATCTTCCGCCGGGAACTTAGCTAATTCATTTCTTTCTTCTTCTGCCTTTTTGCGATCGGTTACGTCATCATACACTGCCACGATCTCGCCGGACGGCAGTTTATAGACATAATTATCTTTCCAGCCAGATATCCGGCTATCTTCATAGAAAGAAAGAGGGAAATGCTCAGGGACGCCCGATTGACATACTCTCTTAAATACATCAAACAAACCAAAATTCTTTACGCCCGGGAATACATCTGTTACGCTTTTATTGATAATATCTTCTCTTCTGGCTTTTTCTATGCGTTCAAAACTTTTATTAACATCTTTAATAATAAAATCGTCGCCATGATTAACCGTCTCATATACAGCCACGCAGGTGCTCATATTATCAAAAAGCTCCCGGAACCTGGCCTCATTAAGCTTCAGCGCTGTTTCTGCATTTTTTAAATCAGTTATATCCGAATTGGTACCCAGGAATCCTGTGGCCCTTCCCTGATCATCATGCAGCGGACTAACTATACTATGTACCCAAGTGATCTTGGCAGATGAATCGCGAAAACGGAACTCGGCGATCCATTTCCCGTCAGTCTGGATAAATTGTTTCCATCCTTCTTTGATCCTTTCACGGTCATCAGGATGTACTCCCCTAAGCCAACCTTCGCCTGATGCTTCCAGGGGAGAAAGTCCGGCTATTTCGCACCAGCGTTTATTCACATACTGGTACTGTCCATTGGCATCGGCTAAAAAAATCCCTACCGGGGACATTAGGGCAAAATTACGGAAACGCTCTTCGCTTTCCCGTAATTCACTTTCCATTTTCTTTCTTTCGGTAATATCCCGGGCAAAACCCATAACCAATTTTTCGCCGTCTAATTCCACAATCGAAGAATGCACTTCAGAAAAGAACTCTGACCCATCCTTGCGTCGTGAGGTAATTTCAAATTCCGCAAAGCCCTTAGTCCGCATTGCTTCAATCTGTTGCTTCGCAAATTCAATATACCCTGGGGCGATTAAATCAACTATGTTAAATTTCAGCATTTCGTCCCGGGAATAACCGCGCTGCCGGCAAGCGGCATTATTGGCAAAAATAATATCGCCGGTAGTACTATGTACTATTACTGAATCAGAGGTAACATCAAGCAATTTAACTCTAAGCTCTAAATCTTTAGCAAATTTTTCCTGTAGTTCACTTAAATCATTATGATCTTTCATATTTACTCCTCACCAAACAAAATGAAAGAATATACGGTTTAAAATCGGGGTGGTCAGATTCGAACTGACGACCCCCTGCTCCCAAAGCAGGTGCGCTAGCCAACTGCGCTACACCCCGATATGTCGGCTAAAAATTAACTACCTTCGCCTCCCAATAGGGGAAAACTTCCTTTTCCCCTAATTGTGCTCGGTTGTTATCTTTACCGTGTTTTCAATCGTTTCTGGCAACTTTCACGCCTGCCCGCCGATCTTTTTGGCGGGTCACCCCTTTGGGCAACTACCTCAGTAACCTTTTCACAAGCAAATAAGGATATATACAAGCTCCTCACGCTTTATGCCGGTTTCCTGTACGCTGTACGCTGTCCAGTGTACGCTGAATAACTTTCTTGATCTTTTCCAATGCTTTACCGCGGTGGCTGATCTGGTTCTTGGTTTTCAGCCCCAGTTGGGCAAAGGTCTTGCCATATTCTGGCACGACAAAAACCGGGTCATAACCAAATCCCTGCGTCCCTTGCATCCTAGTACCAATATAGCCATTGATCACGCCAGACACAGTATGCACTTTTCCTTGGGGATCAGCCAGAGCCATAACGCATTTAAATTGCGCTTTGCGCTTATTTATTGGTAAGTCCCCTAACAGTTTCAGCAGTTTTTTATTATTATCAATATATTTACAGCCGGGACCGGCAAAACGCGCCGAATACACTCCTGGCGCCCCATTCAGAACCTTTACTTCCAATCCCGTATCATCAGCGAGAGCCCATTTTCCGGTATAAGCAGCTATGGTCACAGCTTTCTTAATAGCATTATCCCGTAATGTTTCGCCGTCTTCGTGCACTTCCGGCAAATCAGGATAATCTTCAATACTTAATACTTTCGTTTTCAGACCACGCAACAAGTGCTTGATCTCTCTAATCTTATCCCTGTTCTTGGTCGCCAACACCAGATCCATTAAGTTAAGCTCCACTCTGTTCCGCTAACTGATTACACCGATTCAAAAAGAAGATTACACAGATTACTTAAATAATCTATTCCCAGGCAATGGAATAGGTACATTGGGCCCCGCCATTGGCCCGGCAGGCAGTTTCAATTATTTTCACGTTATTACCGCCAGCCAGTTTCAGCATTTTTTCAAAATACCCCAGCAACTGCCAGCAGTAGGCCTTATGCATATCGGCAAAATCGATGATATTTACAGTCACAATGTTTTTAGTCTCGTGCTGGATGGTCAAAATCCCTGAATCATACATGTGAGTCCAGAAATTCGGTAAACGGTTGATCGCAAACAGCGGGTCAGCAGTAGTAACAAAAACACGGTATAATTTGGGAATGCCTTCTTCTGCCACAAACTGCCCTATTTTGCGGCATAACAGGTAATTTCCTTTACCCAGGCACTCGTCAGCCGTCCGAATAAGATCAATATATGGCTTCATGGGAACCATTTGGCCATACATAATATTGCCAGCAATGACGTTCCTGGAAACCGCGCTCATTTTACTCAAGACTGCTGAATAGTTTTCATCACCAAAAACAGTTTTGAGATATTTGATGGTGGAGATAACCATCTGTCCTTTCAGATTTCCCATTAAAACTCCGATGTTTTTTTACTTAAATATCGCTTGCAGGGAACAATAAATTGCGCTATATTCATCGTAGGGGAAGTTGCAAGAGATGAAAGAGCTCTAATCGAGTTCTGTAAGTCTCGACCCCAGAATCAGGCGCAGTAGATGCCTAAATACAGGCTCACTGGCAGCCAAAAACTCTTGGGATCGCAATTTACCAGAAAAAAAAGAACCAAAACTAAATAGCAAGGATTAAAATCCCTTGCACTTCCCTACTTAAAAACAGTTTCGGGTTGCGAGTTGCGAGTTGAACTCAAAATTCAAAACTGCTTTTTTATTTTAGGGCTTCTTTCTGCAGTTTTAGCAGCTCGGTAATGCCTTTTTGGGCTGACTGCAGCAGCTGATCCAGCTCTTCCTTGGAAAAGGTGCTATTTTCCCCGGTCCCTTGCACCTCTATGAATCCTCCATCACCGGTCATTACCACATTCATATCCACATCAGCTTTGGAATCCTCTTCGTAGCAAAGATCTACCAATATTTCCCCGTTGATCAGGCCTACGCTCACAGCCGCCACCTGGTTTTTTAGGGGCAGAGTATTGATCAGTCCTTTGTCTTTCATGGTGCGCAAAGCCTTGACCAAAGCGACGTAAGCTCCGGTAATTGAAGCTACCCTGGTCCCGCCATCAGCCTGGATCACATCGCAATCAAGGATAATGGTCCTTTCGCCTAATTGTTTTAATTCCACACAGGCCCGCATAGCCCGGCCGATCAAACGCTGTATTTCAAAGGTCCGGCCAGAGAGTTTGGTCCGTTCACGCTGGTTACGAGTGTTGGTAGCCCTGGGGAGCATGGAATACTCAGCCGTGACCCAGCCGGTACGGGTATCTTTCAGGTGCGGCGGAACTTTGTTGTCTACGCTGGCAGTACAAATCACTTTGGTCTGTCCCAGTTCAATCAAACAGGATCCTTCCGCCTGCTTGATATAATCAACCGTGATCTTCACCGGCCGTATCTGTTCATTACTTCTGCCGTCACTGCGAACCATTATTAACCCCTTAGAATACAAATTCTAATATCTAATTTCTAAACCCTAAACAATTTCTAAACCCTAAACAATTTCTAAACCCTAAATCCAAATTCTTAAACATTTCAACATTATAGTTTTGGCCATTTAATATTGTTTACCTGTCCCCGCGTCTTTGATCCCGATTTATCGGGATCAGCAGGGGAGAATTTCGATATTCGATATTAGGATTTTCTTCAACTTAGTGACTGTAAATTATCTTCCAGTTTCTGCTTATTCTCTTTCATTTCCACGGCCTTGCCTTTAACCCGGTCTATTTCCACTATCGGCGCTTTGTGCATGAATTCCTTATTGTTAAGTTTCACTTCAACTTTTTTCAGCTCTTCTCCCAGCTTGGCTATTTCTTTTTCCAAACGCTGCCGTTCTTTGTTGATATCAATAATACCGGCGAGCGGGATATATATTTCTATACCAGCCACGACAGCGGCAGCTGCGCCTGACGGTTTAGCGATATCTTCTCCTAAGTTCAAGGCCTCCAGCCGCGCCAGGGTAGAAAGGTATTGTATATTGTCTGCCAGTATTTCTTTTTGTTCACCGGCAACTTTAATCAAAGCCTTGATCTTCTGGGCAGGATTGACCCTCATTTCACCGCGGATATTGCGGATCGCTGATACGGTGTCCATCACCAGGTTCATTTTAGCAACAGCTTTTTCATCGATTAAGAGTTGGTCAGCTTTCGGCCATTCCTGCACGGCAAGACTGGTCTCTGTGTCCGCTGACCGCTGACCGCTGCCTGCCCGCCGGTGCTCTAGTGGCGGGACCGCTGACATATTCTGCCATATTTCTTCAGTAATAAAAGGCATGATCGGGTGTAATAGTTTCAAGATACCGTCCAGCACATAGATCAATACTGCCTGGGCGATCTGTTTCGTTTCCTGTTCTTCGATAATATAGAGCCTGGATTTAACCAATTCCAGGTACCAGTCGCAATATTTACTCCAGGTAAATTCATATAACAGACGCGAAGCCTGACTGATATCATAACTCTCCAGAGCCGCATTGACTGAACCAATCAGTTTCTGGAATTCACTCAGGATCCATTTATCCGCTAACTCCAAATGCGCCGGGGGAATCTTCTCCAGGCTGACAAACGCCCCTTCTTTCAGGTTCATGAGCACTAAACGGGAGGCATTCCAGAGCTTATTGCAAAAATACCGCGCGGCCTGGAAAGATTCATTGCCGAGCTGTAGATCCCGACCCCGGATGCCGTTATAGGCCAAGGTAAACCGCACAGCATCTACGCCAAATTGCGCGCTCACGTCCAACGGATCGATGACATTACCCAGCGATTTGCTCATTTTCTTGCCATGGCTGTCTCGGACTATACCATGGATAAAGATATCGCTGAAAGGAGTCTGACCCATCAGGGTCAATCCCATCATGATCATGCGCGCTACCCAAAGATAGATGATCTCATGACCAGTTACCAGTACAGCAGTAGGGTAAAAATGATCCAGATCTGGATTTTTCTCCGGCCAGCCTAAAGTAGAAAATGGCCAGAGAGCGCTGGAAAACCAGGTATCCAGAACATCAGGATCCTGGACCAATTCCGTGCCACCACACTGAGGGCATTTTTCCGGAGCATTAACTCCAACATAATCTGGTTTTATGCCAGACCGCAATATATAGTTTTCCTTACTATCATCCTTAAAAATAATCTTGTCTTTGTTGCATTTCAGGCAATACCAGGCTGGGATACGATGCCCCCACCAGATCTGCCGGGAAAGACACCAGTCATGCAGGTTTTTCATCCAGAGTAAATATGGTTTTGCCCAATTATCCGGGACAAATTTGGTCTGGCCCTCTTCTACCACCTTCATGCCGGCATCAGCCATTTCCCTGGTTTTTAAATACCATTGCTCGCTAACCAGTGGTTCGGTAGCATTGTTACAACGGTAACACCTGGTAATGGGTAATGTATAATCTTCTTCCTTCTCCAGAAACCCTTTTTCCTTGAGATCGGCAACAACTTTTTCCCGGGCCTTATACCGGTCCTGGCCAATATATCCTTTAACCTCAGCCTGCGGGATAACTCGTCCGCTGGTATCTACTTCTGCTTGTGGCGTAATCTTGCCCTCTTTATCAATCACCTGGATCGAAGCCAGGTTGTGCCGCTTGGAAATCTCCCAGTCATTAGGATCATGAGCTGGAGTCACTTTTACGGCCCCAGTACCAAAACTCATTTCTACCACCTCATCAGCAACCACTGGTATTTCCCTGTTCACTAAGGGCAAAACCAGTACTTTGCCGATAAAATTTTTATATCTTTCATCTTTGGGATTAACCGCTACCGCTGTATCGCCCAGCATCGTTTCAGGCCTGGTAGTAGCAACAACAATGAACTGCTGACCGCTGACCGCTGCCTGCCCGCCGGTGCTCTGGTGGCGGGACCGCTGACTTTCTTTTACAGGATATCTGATGTACCAGAGGTGGCCTTTTTCCTGTTCATGCTCCACTTCGCTTTCATTGAGCGCCGTGCCGCACCGCGGGCACCAGTCCACAATATGCTCACCGCGATAGATCCAGCCTTTGGCAAAAAGCTGGCTGAAAGCCGTCTTAACTGCCAGTGAACACTGCTCATCCATAGTAAAACGGGTCCGCTCCCAATCCAGAGAACAGCCGAGGACTCGCAGTTGTTTTAAGATAGTATCCCCGGTTTCCTGGCGCCACTTCCACATTCTTTCTAAAAACTTCTCCCGGCCCAGGTCAAAACGGGTCTTTCCTTCCTGCTTGAGCAGTTTTTCCACTACATTCTGGGTAGCAATGCCCCCGTGATCAGTCCCTGGTATCCAGCAGGCGTTGTATCCTTCCATGCGCCGCCAACGGATCAGAATATCCTGCAGGGTGTTATTCAAGGCATGGCCCATATGCAGTGAACCGGTGACATTAGGCGGAGGTATAACTATGGTAAACGGCTTCTTAGCCGGGTCAGGCTGGGCATGAAAATACTTGCTCTGCAAATCATACCATTTACTATCAGTCTCTTTAGAGTCATACTTAGACGGGATTTCCATTTAAAATACTCCAGCGAATTACGCGAATGAATAGATACTAATAACGAAATTTTATTATAGCATTTATTGCTGGATAAGTAAAGTCCCTAATATAATTAAGGGAACGCTGATCAGGGTGCTCATAGCGACCACGGCTGAGGCAAATTCGGCATTGGCCTGGTACTTTTTAGCCAGGACATAACTATTAACCGCGCTGGGCATACTGGCGCTGATCAAGCAGACCAAAGCCGGGATTCCTTCCAGCCGCAGCCAAGACATCAGGACAAAAGCCAGCAGAGCGCCGCCAGCCATACGCAATAGCGATGCCACTAATACCTGGCTTAATAAGGAGGATTTAAAAGGTTTAAGCTCATAGCCAACAATAATCAGGATTAAAGGCATAGTAACCGCTTTAATCAGGCTGGTTATTTTTAGCGCCAACCAGGGAACTGGTACTCCCTGCGCATTTAACAACATACCAAGCAGGGCGGCATAGACCAAGGGCATTTTCAGCATTTCTTTCAGTTTATTCCCCCTGGAGACCAGAGCCACGCCCAAAGTGAACATGACTATGGTAGGGACAAGATCAAAAATAATGGCATATTTGGTAGCGGCCGGACCCAGGATATAGGTATTAACCGGGATCCCGAGATACGCTGAATTAATAAAGATGATGGGTAAACTGCAATCACGATAGGATACAGTATAAAGCCGGCTAAAGAACCAGGCCAAGGCCGCGCCGCCAATAATCACTCCAAGAGCCAGTAACCAGATCTGAGAGAGACAAGCAGTGGGCAGAGGCTCTGACCACATGGTCACCAGCACAAAAACCGGGAACAGGACGTACATCGCAATATTAATCATTCCCTGCGACTGCCGCTGGATGTTCAACCGCTGATTGCGGCCCAGGAGATAGCCCAGCAGGATGAAAATAAAGACGCGGTAAAAAAGGATGGTTAAGGTATTCATAGGATGTGAAATTATATCATATTAACCTGATCTTTGCATTAGATTTTGGCAGGACTATAAAAAAACTTGCTTTATTTTGCTGTTTAGGGTATATATAAGAATTGTTTTTAAAGGGAGGAATTAGAATATGCTTAAAGCAATACGCAAAAATACCAAAATATTCCTATGGTTCGCGGTCAGTATTTTTATTATGGCTACGTTCGTAGGGTTAGGGAGCTATTTCTTTACCAATACGGCTGATGTGGTGGCCAAGGTCAACGGGAAAAAAATCAGGTATGAAGCATTCAATGCTACTTTTGGGCAAAGGATGAATAATTACCGCAATATGTATAACATTGAAATTAATGAAGAAATGGCCAATAACCTGAAAAAAATGGTACTCAATGAAATGATCAGCAAGGTCTTGCTGCTGCAAGAAGCTAATAAAATGAAGATCAAAGTCTCTAATAAAGAGTTAAGCGATTATATCCAAAAACTGCCTTATTTCCAAAAAGATGGCCGCTTTGATAAGCAGCAATATTTAAATATCCTGAAAATGCAAATACGCACTACCCCGGCCGTATTTGAGAGAGAGGTCAGGGAAAGCCTGATCATTCAGCAATTACAGGAAAAAATAACAGCAACAATAATAGTCACTGATCAGGAAGTGGCAGATGAAGCCACTAAACGGCTAAAAGATAAGAAAACAGCCCCAAAACCGGAAGACCTGTTAAAGGAAAAGGAAACGATAAGGCAGAGCCTGTTACAGCAGAAGAAGTCACAAACTTTTGAAGAATGGTATAAAAAACTGCAAGCTGGGGCTAAGATCGAGGACAATTTAGAGAAAATAGAGAAACAGATGACTGGTCAAGCAGAGTAAAGACAGTTATTAGGTGTAGGGTTTGGAAGTAAGTATAGTCTATCAGAATATCAGAGTATCAGGTGGTGGTTATCAGGTTACCAGGAAATCAGGAACTTCCTGCTATCCTGATGTCCTGATATTCTTCCTCCTGGTCTCCTGATTACCTGATTCCCTTTGCTGCCAACTGCTTAAGCATCCGCTTAAGAAGATTAAGAGGCAAGCCAACCACATTATAATAACAGCCATCTATTTTTTCGATAAAAGCATCTTTTTCTTCCTGCACGGCATAAGCGCCGGCTTTATCTAAATGCCGCCCGGAATGATATATTATTTCTTCCGGACTTAACTTTTTCATTTTAACCCTGGTTTTTTCGTAAGACACAATCTTTTTGCCGGTAGAGGTATCGATCACTGCTACTCCGGTATAGACAAAGTGAATGCTGCCGCTTAACTTATTTAAGATCTGCCGGGCATGCGAGGCATCCCGCGGCTTCCCCAGGATCTCCCCTCTCCGGACCACAATAGTATCTGCCCCGATAACTAGATATTTTTTCCCTGGGAATTTCCGGGCGACATCAGCCGCTTTTTGCCAAGCCAGCTCCTTGACCAGCTGAGACGGACAAAGAACAGGATCAACCTTTTCTGTAATCGAGCTGGGGATTATTTTAAATTGGAGTCCCATTTCCTGGAGTAATTGACGGCGGCGGGGGGAGGCGCTGGCCAAAATATACTGATACGGGCGATTGTTTTTCACAGAATGGTCCGGTTCTTGAGGTGATTTATTTTTTCTACATATTTTTCATAGAAAATCAGGTTCTTGGTGTCAGCCATTTGGCGGGCAATAGCTATTAATCCTTGCGCATATTCTATGGCTTCGTCGGTCTGGCCATTGGCCAGTAATTCTTCTATTTTCAGGTCATAACGCTCTGCGTCCTGATCCCTTTGCTTGTCTCCCTTCATCAAATCAACATGGATAAGATTCTTGTATTCAGGCCTTTTAAATTCCCCGATACTAAAATATTCACGCTGTAAAACCAGGTAAATAATGGCAAAAAAAGTGACCACCCTGACCAAGGGCTCAGCCGTGACCAGGGTAACAAGATTCAGGACCAGGGTACCGATAAAAGCCCATTTTTTTAAGTAGTATAAACCAATGATAAATACACAATAAGTAATAGCAAAGAGATAAAGCCGGATCTGATAGAGCAGGACAAATATCTTAGAAAGAGCAAGCTGGTCCGGAACCAGGTTAAATATTTTCGTATATCCCAGGACATCACCTTCATACACCAGCCAGAGCGACAAGGCCAGATAGAAAACGACCAGAATATCCATAGTCAGCGGAACAGCTTTTAACTTATAGCGCATTTTTACTCGTTAATCCCGAATTTCTTTTTATCCCGGCAGCGTTCATGCACTGTTTCCTGGCTTATTTCCCGGCGGCGAAGCAGTTGTTCCAGTGAAGAATCAAAAGTATGCATCCCCTGAGCGCCACCGGTCTGGATAACCAGGGGGATCTGCTCCAACCGCTGGTCGCGGATTAAATTACGCACCGCTGGAGTCACGACCAGTATTTCCGTAGCCAGCACCCTCTGCCAGGGCCTTTCCGCATGCGGCAGCAGCATTTGGTAAACCAAGCCTTGTAAGGTTTCGGCTAATTGCATTCTGACCTGGCGCTGTTGTTCTACGGGGAACATATTAACGATCTGGCTGATCGCCTGGACTGAATCATAGGCCGGCAAGGTAGCGATGATCAAATGACCGGTCTCGGCGGCAGACAGCGCTGTAGCCATGGTTTCCGCGTCTCTTATTTCACCGATCACGATCACATCCGGGTCCTGGCGCAAGGCATGCTTCAAAGCAATAGTAAATGATTTCGTATCCAAGCCAACTTCTCTCTGCTTGACAATGGCTTTTTTAAAATCATGGACATACTCGATCGGGTCTTCCAAAGTAATAATAACACATGAACGTTCATTATTGATTAAGTCTACCATGCCGGAGACAGTCGTAGTTTTACCGGCATTAGTAGCCCCGGTAACGATCACTAAGCCACTCTTTTTCCGGGCTAAATCAGCAACTATCGGCGGCAACCCTAATTCATCCAGGGCGCGAATATGTGATTCTATCCGCCTAAACGCTATTTCCACATTTCCCCTTTGGATATGGACATTAAAACGGAACCTGACTACTGGTGATAAAGCAAAGGATGAATCCAGCTCCAGGCGTTTTTCAAACACTGCTATCTGATCTTCTGATAAGATACTATAGATCATTTTTTTAAGCATAATGCCGGTGATCGTCTCATGGGTTGATAGCGGCTTGAGCGTACCACCCAGCCGGATATTCGGTTTATGGCCAACTGACAGGTGCAGATCACTAGCTCCTTCAGCTAAAGTAGTCTCCAGTAAACGGATAATATCACTGCGCTCCAAAAAAGTCAGGACCTGCTTGCGTCCAACATCATCCATCTGGTCAAATTCCAGCGCGGCCTGCTTCTCATCATAATCCAGCCTGGTTACAACTCCCCAGCACTTAACCACATCCAGCAGTGTAGGCAAAGTCACTTCAAACCTGATCCGGTCCCCGATACTGATGCCTTCCGGATTATCAAAGAGGACATTCTCCGAAGAGATCTCCAGTATTTTTCCTTCCTTGAGGATCTCTTCCCGCCCGCTCAGGGCATAGTACTTAAACGGGATATTGGTTCTTAACCTGTTAGTTTTGCGCTTTTCATGTTTATGCTTTTCCGAAGATTGATTCATGGTCACATCCTTTTCTAAAATAGTTGCCAGTAAGTGCGAAAGGCAGTTACCAGTCAATTCGAAAAACAGTTATCAGGTGTAAGTTTTAGAAGTAAGTTTGGTCTTAAGTATATGGGCTAAGGTTAAAACCACAGACTTTAGACTTACTTCTATACCTACTTCCACAACCTCCAACTTATTTCAGTTCTTACTAATTTTAACTTGCTATCTTATCGCTAGGCCGGTAAGGGCTCTTGATAAAGATCGCCTTCATTAACTGGTCAGTATCATTAATAATATCATGTTTTTCACCGGCCGCCAGTTTGAATATGTCGCCGGGCTGCGCCCGGTGTTCTTGGCCATTGACAACCATTACCGGGGCGCCTTCCAGGAAATAAAATGTTTCCTCAACTTCCCGGTGAAAATGTTCACCCAGCTTCTGGCCGGGTTTGAAGACAAGGAGCCCGCCTTCCCAGTGCGGGCCATTCACGAAATATTTTGTTCCCCAATCGCCATTTTTATAATTTTTATCATTTTCATTGAATTTTTCCATTTTTCACTCCATGAAGATGATTGCCCACCTGCCGGCCGGCCGGCAGGGATTAGAACTAGGGCTTTAGATGATACGTATTTTCTTTTTTAACCAAGCCGGCGGATACATGTACCCGGCCCTGGTTATCGATAATAATAGTCTCTGTCTCCGGTTGTGAAGCCGCAATTTCCAGTCCTATCACCGGCCCAGCCACAAAAATTCCTTTAGCTAAGGCCACTGCCGCCGTAGCGGTCGGAGCAATAACGGTCACGCTTTGGCACAGGCCAGCCGGATAACCGGTACGTGGATCCAGAATATGGTGATATCGTTTCCCGTCTTTGATGAAATACCGCTCATAATCCCCGCTGGTGACTACAGCCTTGTCCTTAACTCTAATGGCCGCCAAGATATTATTACTACGCGGATCTTTCAAGCCAATGTTCCATTCCTTATTACCGATCGCTCGGATATCTCCGCCAGAGTTGACTAACGCGGTATGGATGCCCTCTTTTTGCAATACAGCTATGGCCTGGTCCGTAGCATACCCTTTGGCAATTCCACCCAGATCAATGTCAATGCCCTTTTTTATCATAATTCTATTTTTATTGGAATCAAAATTTATTTTTTTATAACTAATATTTATCAGCGCTTGGCTGATCTGTCGCGTTGCCGGTACCCGCGGGATCGTGGCTTTGAAATCCCATAAATTCATCAATGGCCCTACCGTAATGTCAAAACCGCCGGCGGTAATTCTACTTAGTTCCAGGGCTTGCAAGATAAGATCGTTAAGTTCCCGGTCCTCGGAAAAACCCTGCCTATTCAACCGCGAAAGGATGCTGTCCGGATCAAAATGGGACATTAATTTTTCGATACGGCTGATCTCAGCGAAAGCCGCAGTGAGCGCTTGGTTTGCTTTTTGGGTATCAGCATCGACTATCTTGATCTCGATCACTGTTCCCAGCATCACCCTGGCATCATAGACCTCTTGTTCCTTGGGCTTACATCCGAACAGAGATATTATTAGTACTATGAAAAGCAATGTTGAGTTTTGAGTTTTCCCCTGCTGATTTGTCCTACGGAACAAATCAAAGAAGCGGGGACAGGTGAGTTTTGAGTTATTATTGTATGACATTGACTTTATTCCCGCATTTTGCGCAGTGACTATCTTTCACCGCCTTAACCGCAGTACGATACCCCTGCCTGACGATCATTAATTCCTGGCAATGAGGGCAATAGGTTTTTGTTTCCCGTTCCTCAAAAACATTGCCAAGATAGACATATTTTAATTTCTTAATGGCTATATCCCGGGCTTGATGCAATGTCGCCAGCGGCGTCGGGTCTGCCGTCATCTTGTAACAGGGTAAATAACGGGAAAAATGTAACGGCGTTTCTTCACCCAGCGCATAAACCCAGTCAGTCAGGTCTTCCAGTTCTTCTATTGAATCATTAAGATGCGGGATGATCAGGGTGGTTATTTCAATATGGATCTTTTTGCGGGCACAGGCTTCCACGGTACGCAAGACCGGAGCCAGGCGGCCGCCGCACATTTTTTTGTAAAAATCATCGCGGAAGGATTTCACGTCAACGTTGACCGCATCAATGAACGGCAGTAACCTGAGCAGTGGAGCTTCCTGGATATAGCCATTGGTGACCAGGACATTTTTTAAGCCGTATTTATGAGCCTTTTCCGCGCATTCCAGGACAAATTCATAATTAACCAGCGGCTCATTATAAGTATAGGCTACCCCAATACTGTCATATTGCTTGGCCATCCGGACTACATCATCACTGGGGATTTCCCGTAAGGGCAATTCTGACGGTTTCTTTTGGGAAATCTCCCAATTTTGGCAAAACTGGCAATGAAAATTGCAGCCAGCGGTCCCGACCGAAAAGATGTCTGAGCCAGGATAGAAATGATATAACGGCTTCTTCTCAATAGGATCAAGATTGACCGAGGCAAATTGCCCGTAAACTAAGGAAAATATTTTTCCGTCCAGGTTCTGGCGAATACCGCAGTTGCCAGCCTGCCCCGGTTCAAGCACGCATAAAAAAGGGCACAGCTCACACTGTGCCGCTTTTTTATTTGCATTAATAATTTTATAATATAGCGCTTCTTTCATCTAGTCAATTATCCTACTAGAAACTAACGAACAACTCCGTAAAGTAAACATCATTATCGATCTTCTCTATGCCATCACTAGGGCATTCATCATTAAATTCCAGCTCGGTCGGCAGCCAGATATTCTTGGTGAAATAATAAACGATCCCGGCCACAGTCTGGTTCAAATCCCAGGTATAACTGGAAGCTGTCGCTTCGATATCCGGGTTAACCATACCATAACGGGCATAAACGTCTACCGTCTTGTCGTTCCGGCAGGGAATCTTATACAAGCCCAGGATCTGCCAGGCATTGTGACTAAGGCCGCTGGTTTTACCCTGATAGAACTCAAACTGAGCCAGGAATTTCCCAGCGGTATATTTCGCGTCCAAGCCAAACCGGTTCTTGGTCCAGCTATCATAGTCAGCTTTGACGTTAGTTCTCATGTAATTCAAATCAGCAATACTCAATCTTCCGACTGTGCCACTCAATCCAGCGCTGAAACCACTGACATTGGATACTCCACAATACGGGCAGCAGCTTCTTTGTTGTCGCTGGCATCACGGCCCTGGAAAGTGCCAAGAGTAGAATCGCGGTCTGCTGAGAAATCAAGCTTTTCAACTTTGCCCAGATACTGCACACCCAGAATACGGTCATGGGTAAACATATCAGACACGATCCCGTAGTTAGTAGTCTTGCGGTTACCATAACTAGGGGTCAAACCGAAAGCATAATTACGGGTTTACCCGATGTACATCATACCATTCAGCGGCAATCCCTTAATGCCGATAAAAGCGTGCTCCAGATAAAAGGTGTTGCCACCATAGACCAGAGCGCCGACCAGACCGAAGATCTTATCATTGAAATCGTTTTTAATAGTCAACGATAATTCATCAAACCTGAAAGTATCTGCTTCCTCCGGTAAAATCAGGTAACGGAGCCTGGTGTAGCCTCCTATTTTGGCGGTATTATTGGCTGCCACCGGCGCTTCGGCCCAAGCTATGGCGCCAATTACAAGCGCTGCTGCAGCCAGTAATAAAACTTTTGATAATCTCAGGCTGTGTTACTCCTTTTCTTTAACTGAATCGTCGATCCAGTTAAAATATTCTGCACTACCGTCTATAATTGGCAATGCTATGATCTCCGGGACTTTGTAACTATGCAGTTCTTTGACTTTAGCGATCAAATTCTGCATTTTGGCAGCAGTAGTTTTAGCAATAATGACGATCTCACTGGCCCGGTCTATTTTTTTCTGCCACCAGAAGATAGATTCAGAATGTAATAAAATATTAACACAAGCCACTAACTTGCCTTTAACCAGCTTATGGGCTATTTCATTAGCTTCATTATAATGAGCGCAGGTTACAAAGACCATAATATACTTGCCGGCTTTTTTCACGCTGCCCTTCCTCTCTTACATTAATGTCTCTGTTCGCTTACCACTTTATCACTCTATCACTTTACCACTGTATTTATACTATATTCTGCACTTGTTCCCTTAATTTTTCCAGCTCACCTTTGACCTGGATAACTTTTTGGCTGATCACGATCTCATCGGCTTTAGAGCCGATAGTATTGATCTCGCGATTCATTTCCTGCAGGGTGAAATCAAGCTCGCGTCCCACCGGAGTCATCTTCTTGATAATTTGGCTGAACTGCTTGATATGGCTATGCAGGCGTACGATCTCTTCAGTAATATCCACTTTTTCCGCGTAAACCGCCACTTCATGCATCAGCTGGTTGTTGTCCAGGGCTTGCCCTTTAAGCAGTCCCCGGAGACGATCTTCAAAACTCTTCCGGTATTTTTCTATCACCTGGGGAGCCATCTGTTCTATTTCTGCCACGACACCGGTAATCAGGTCCAACCGGTCAATAAAATCATTCTCAATGGCTTTCCCTTCCCGGTGGCGGATCATTTTGACATTGTTGACG
The DNA here is from genome assembly GCA_964441745.1 of uncultured Clostridia bacterium. Classification (GTDB taxonomy): domain Bacteria; phylum CAYTYR01; class UBA6262; order UBA6262; family UBA6262; genus UBA6262. Next base: position 44,115 of record CAYTYR010000002.1, on the reverse strand, counting down.
CTTTGGAAAATCGCTTTTTTCAGGTCAGGGACCACTTTCATCAGGTTGACCGGGGTTTCTTCTACCTGGATAATATCAGGAACTTTGCTTAACAGGAATTCCAGACTGATATTAGCCGGCATATCCAGGTCCTTAGCCATTTTAATGAGCACTGAGGTATAAGCCTGAGCCAGGTCCTTATTAACTTTAAAAAGGATCTTTTTCAGAGTGGTTTTTGATTCCAGGGTGATATTGACGTCAATATGACCGCGTTTCAGTTTCTCCTGGATGATCTTACGCACTTCATCTTCCAGCGGGAGAAGCAAGGTGGGCATCTTTAAGCCGATCTCGCAGTACCGATGATTGGTACAACGGATCTCGGCTCTGATACCGCCTTCTTCCCCTCTTCCATAACCTGTCATGCTTTCCATACGCAAACCCTTATTTAATTATTTTCCGTTGGCTTTTATAAAAATGATAGTCTTGGTAGGACATTTCTCAACACATTTGCCGCAGCCAGTACATTTGGAGTAATCGATTACCGCGAGGTTGTCTTTTAGAATAATAGCCTTGTTTGGACATATTTTAACACAAGCGCCACAAGCAATGCAACCTACTTTACAGACATTTCTTACTTCTTTACCTTTATCCAGGTTTTTACAGGACACACAGACAGCATGTTCGCGTGATATAAGTCCGATCACTTTTTTCGGGCAGGTTTTAAAACACAGACCACAGCCTGTACACTTGGCAGGATTGATCTTCGGTGGATTACCAGGTGTCCATTCAATAGCGTCAAAGGGACAAGCCCGGACGCAAGAACCGAAACCTAAACAACCATAGATACAGCCCTTGTGCCCGCCGGACAAAGTTATGGCTGCCCGGCAATCCTGCACCCCATCGTAAATATATTTATCCGGACAATTCTCGCGGTCACCACGGCAAAACACGGAAGCTATTTCAGCTACTTTCTCATCCACGTCTATTCCCAGGATATGACCGATGGCCTTGGTGGTTTTATAGCCGCCAACACTGCATTTGTTGGCCTCGGCATTACCCAAAGCTAAAGCTTCAGCATAACCAAGACAACCAGGGAAACCGCAAGCGCCACAATTAGCTCCTGGTAATACTTTCAACAATTCTTCCTGTTTGGGATCCATATGCACCATAAACTTCTGCCCGGCAAAAGCCAGGCCGAGGCCCAGGATCAATCCCAAACCACCTAGTATTAGTAAAGCGTAAATCATTTTTTTACTCCAAAATAAGTCAGAAGGTGTAGGTTTTGGAAGTAGGTTTAGTCTGAACTGAAGTCTTAAGAAGTAAGGCTCTAAACCAAAGACTTTAGACCTACTTCCATACTTACCTCTACAACTTATACCTTATCACTGTTTTTTCTTTATAATCCGAATAGTCCTTTAAAGCCAAGAAACGCCAGGGACATGAGACTGGCGGTAAAAAACGCGATAGGATATCCCTGCAAGGCTTTAGGCACAGGCGCCAGGGAGATTCTCTCCCTGATACCCGCGAACAAAATGATCGCCAGAGTATAGCCGGCAGACACACCGAAAGTATAGACCATGCTTTGCATAAAATTGTAATTATAATCGATATTCAGGAAGGCGACGGCCAAAACCGCGCAGTTGGTAGTGATGAGCGGCAGGTAAATACCCATCGCGCGGTAGAGTGTCGGCACATATTTCTTTAAGTACATTTCTTCCAGTTGTACGAGCGCGGCAATAGTCAGGATAAATGAAGCGGTGCGCAGGTAAACCAGGTCAAAAGGCACCAGCAGGAAATAATAGATCAGCCAACTCACGGCTGAAGCCATCATCATCACAAAGATCACCGCCATGCCCATACCGATGGAAGTTTCCATCTGGTTGGATACGCCAAAAAACGAGCATAAGGCAATAAACCTGATGAGCAAAATATTATTGATCAATAAGGAAGCGATCAAGATGCCAAAAAGATTAGTCGAATCCATGATTATTTTTCCTTCGCTTTATTCTGGAAATAATGCAGGAACGCCATTAGGATGCCAATAGTGATAAAACCACCCGGAGGCATGATCATGATCAAAGCCGGCTGAAAATCCGGACCGAAAACAACTTTATTAAAAATCGTGCCATTGCCGACCAACTCCCTGATCGCGCCGATCACGGTAATGACTAGCGTGAATCCCAGCCCCATACCCAGGCCATCTAAAGTGGAAGACAATACCCCATTCTTATAAGCAAAGGCTTCAGCCCGGCCAAGAATAATACAATTAACCACGATCAAGGGGACAAAAACACCAAGTTGTTTATAGAGAGCGGGATAATAAGCCTGCATCACATAGTCAGTGAGCGTGACAAAGGTGGAAATAATAATAATGAAGATCGGGATACGGATCTGGTCCGGGATCCATTTCCTGACCAGGGCAATGACAATATTAGAACAGATCAGGACAAAACTGGCGGCGATCCCCATACCAAAACCATTCACTGCTGAACTGGAAACAGCCAGGGTCGGGCAAAGCCCGATCATGAGCACCAGTACCGGGTTTTCCCTGATAATGCCGCTGAAGAAATCATTTTTGAGACTCATGAGCTTTCTGCCCTTCGTAGAATTTCACCGCTTTTTCCACTGCTTCCTGCACTCCCTTGGCTACAGCCCGGGAAGAAATCGTGGCCGCAGTGACTGCTTCAATAGTGCCGCCGTCTTTTTTCAGAGCCAGTTCCTTGTCCTGTTTGCCGGCAAATTGTTCATAAAATTTTGGCTCGGTTGTTTTAGTCCCCAAACCAGGCGTCTCATTCTGGTTTAGAATCTTGACCGCTGATACCTGACCTTCCCTGGTGACCCCAACCAGTATTTCTATGGGTCCGCCATAGCCGGCCGGAGCAGCTTTTATCGCGACGCCTAATTCCTTCTGGTCCTGGTCAAACACAACTTTATAATTTTCTTTCTCCGTGATCACTATTTTCACTTCCGCTGCCTGCGGGAAGATACTTTGGATAGCTTCTTTTTCCGCTTCTATTTTGCGCTGTTCTATTACTGGCTTAGTCTTGGCATAGACATAAGCCAGCGCTCCTGCCGCCAGGGCACAAATCAGCATCAGTAAAAAACCGAATTTTAATAGCTGCTTCCAGTTCATAATTTCACCTTCCCAAATTTCCGCGGCATAGTATATTTGTCGATCAAGGGAGTCAGCATATTAAAAATCAGGATAGAATAACACACCCCTTCCGGGAATCCGCCTTGGTAGCGGATCAAAATCGTGAGCAAGCCGCAACCGCAGCCAAAGATTATTTTCCCTTTGCCAGTCATCGGGCTGGTCACCATATCTGTAGCCATGAAAAAAGCCCCCAGGATCAAGCCGCCAGCTAATATATTGAATAGCGGATCCTTGCCCATCAACCAGCTCAGCAAACCAACAGCAGCAATAAATGAGGCTGGAATATGCCAGGTAATATGTTTTTTATATAATAAGTACACTGCTCCCAGTAATAAAGCCACGACCGAGGTCTCGCCTAATGAACCAGCCCGGTTACCGATAAACAAATTCCAATAAGATGGTAAAGGCTGGCTCAAACTAAACTTGGCTATAGCCAAGGGAGTAGCCGTGGTAATGGCATCAAAAGGCGTGATCCAGGTAGTCATGGCTACCGGCCAGGAAGCCATCAATATAGCGCGGCCAGCCAATGCTGGATTAAAAGGATTATAGCCGAGCCCGCCGAAAACCTGTTTAACTAAAACAATAGCAATAGCCGCGCCGATAGCGATTATCCACAAAGGGAGACCCGGGGGACAAACCATGGCCAGCAACAAACCAGTAACAGCAGCGCTGCCATCAGTTATCGTCACTTCCCTCTTCATGATCTTTTCACTGATAAATTCAGCCACTATGGCGCTGGCCATACTGACCAGCATCAGCCAGAGAGCCGGCACACCAAAAAAGTAGACGGCGGCTATTGCTGCCGGAGCCAGGGCGATCAAGACATCGCGCATAACCGTAGAGATAGTTTCCGTATTTTTAAGGTGTGGCGAGGTGGAGACAATATAAGAATTTGTTTTTATTGTTTCAACAACCATTATTTAGTATCCTTTTTTTTCTTAGCTTGGGCAATTTCCATTTTAGCCCACTTGGCATACTGCACCAAGGGGATCTTGGCCGGGCAGCCATAAGCGCAAACACCGCACTCGATACAATCAGCGACATCAAGTTTGCCCATAGCCTCATACTCCTGCCGGCGGCCATATAAACCATATAAATAAGGGGTGAGATTCATCGGACAGGCTTCAATACACTTAGAACAGCGGATACAGGGACCAGCGGGAATAACTTTGGCCTCCTGGGCAGTTAACACTAATATCCCTGATGTTCCTTTAATCACCGGAACATCCAGCACATGCTGGGCAATACCCATCATCGGGCCACCCATGATCACTTTGGCGATCTCACCTTGTAATCCGCCGCAAAAAGCAATGATGTCACTAAATAATGTTCCCATTCTTACCTTAATATTCTGCGGTTCTTTGATCCCGCTCCCGGTAACAGTAATCATTCTTTCGATCAAGGGACGATTATCATGCAGGGCTTCATAAATAGCGAACGCTGTCCCGACATTATCGACAACTACACCCACTTCAAAGGGTAACTTGCCTGAAGGGACTTCCCTTTTCAAGAGGGCTTTGATCAGCTGTTTTTCCGCTCCCTGGGGATATTTAGTTTTTACTGCCGCCACCTCGATGTTCGGTTCCATCTTAACAGCCGCAGAAAGTATTTTAATGGCGTCAGGTTTATTGTCTTCAATGGCGATGATCCCCTTCCCCACATCCAGCAGCTTCATAATGATCTTCAAGCCTTCGATGATCTCCCGGGGATGGTCTAACATCAAGCGGTGATCACAGGTCAGGTATGGTTCACATTCACAACCATTAATAATAATAACGTCTATTATTTTATCTTCAGGTGGATTAAGTTTAATGACGGTAGGGAAAGCAGCGCCGCCCAGGCCGACCAGCCCTTTATCCCTTAACTTGTCCCGGACTTCCTGGGGCAAGAGACGGAAGAAATTATCATCCCGCTTAATATCATCGGCCCATTGGTCCAGACCGTCTGATTCGATAATGATGGACAGGACTTTGTTGCCTAAAGGATGGGGATACGGCCGGATATCAGCAACCGTACCAGAAAGAGAGGCGTGTACCGGAGCCGTGATCAAAGAGCTGCTTTCACCGATCTTCTGCCCTTTCTTTACTTTATCGCCTTTTTTGACCAAAGGCTCGCCGGCAGCCCCAATATGCTGTAATAAAGGAATAACCACCATTTTTGGTGGTGGCATTACTTTGACAGCTTGGGTACAGGTTAGTTCTTTTTTCCCGCCGGGATGAATTCCCCCGGGGAAAGTTAATACCGTCACTCTGACAAACCTCCATTGTGCAATTGATTTTAAATTATATCCCTTTTCAGGTCCTCTGTCAAGATTTTTCCCTGCGGGGCAGATGGCTTACGGCAGGCGTTGTTTCAAGAGGGGAATGATATTTTCATCCAAGAGAAATTTGTCAATTTTAACTGTAATATCGATCGGCAGTTTAGGTATGACATAGGCGCTCTTGAAAGCTGTCAATAATTCCTCGCGGTGTAAGTTAAAGGACACCTCATCCATCTTCCGGGCTTCCTCAAAAAAAGCAATAATCCTGGTTGTTTCCTTCTCTTCATCAATAATAAAGCCTGCCGGCATTTTCTTCCTGGCTTGTCCGATGATCTGGCCAGCTAATCTTTTTTTCCGGCGGTCATATTTTGCCTGGGGCAGGGCCCTGACCTTAGCCAGCATCTTCTCCGCTCCTGCAATTTTCTTAGCCTGGCCGATCAAACCAGGCCCAGGCGGCGGCGCTAAGCATGGCTGATAATTATCAATAATATATAATTGCCCTCCATCCAGGACCTCTTTGACCTCAGCCGCTAATTTTAACCTTTGTTTTTCGTAATTTCCTTTAACTGTTTCGAATTCCTGCTTGGTCTTGTTCACGGCTTCTTTTAGCTCCGCAGGCACCTCCTGGCCTGCGGCCAGGGTATCTTTTAGCTTTAACAGCTGAGGATTAAGCGCCTGTAATAGTTCTTCTGACCTAAGATCATAAAGCCGGCTCATGATCCGGGCCATTTTCGCCCGTTCCAGGATAAGCTGCATCTGGGGGTTGGTCAGATAGAGACTATTAACCAGGTTCAGGAGCTGGATATCTGTTCTCTGCCGCAAAAAAAGCTGCCCCTGGGGTAGAGGACCGGGTTGCTCTTCGGCAACTAAAGACACACCCGGTAAAAAACAGCTGAACAGAACAATAGAAATAAGTAATTTTCTCATATTATTTTTTTAACACATTATGTATTGAAATTCAAGAAAAATAATGCTATAAATCAGGCATTATGAAAAAAACAAGAGTTCCGTTTAATGAATTGATCAGGGTGATGGCCCTGCTGCGTTCGCCACAGGGCTGTCCCTGGGATAAGCGCCAGACCCACCAGACCTTAAAAAAGTATCTGCGGGAAGAAACCCGGGAAGTATTGGAAGCTATCGATGAGGGAGACCCGGAACATTTGCAGGAAGAACTTGGGGATGTACTGTTGCAGGTCGTTTTTCATGCGCAAATAGCCAGGGAAAATGGCGAGTTTGATATAAAGGACGTGATCAGAGGCTTGACCAGGAAATTAAAAAGGCGGCATCCTCATGTTTTTGGCAAAGTAAAAGTGAAAGATGCCGCTGAAGTGGTCAGGAACTGGCATGCTATAAAGAAAAAGGAAAAAGCAGATAAGAAGCGATAGTAACAGGTTAGATGGTGTGGAAGTAAGTATGGAAGTGGGAAGTAAGTTTTATGTCTTCAAGCCCAACTTCCTCAAACTTCAGACCAAACCTACTTCCAAAACCTAAAACCCCACACCGCTAACTTATTTTACTTATAGAACAGTTGGCAATGGCAATGGCCGTCAGCGGCAATTTCATCCTGGTGCCACTTACAGGGACAAATCTTTAATTTATCCTGCTCCGGATCACCGGTCAAAGGACGGCAAGGGCAATACTGGAAACCTTTATTCACCCGGTTCCTGGCCAACCCTTCCATGATCATCTCCGCTATTTTTTCTTCAGGATTGAGCTGATACCCAGTCATTTCACAATAGCGCCTGGCAAACTTCCTGACCTGCTCTTTTTCCTGTTCCAAATCTTTAGCCATCACCATTTCCTTATCTGTTCTAATCGGTGTAATCTTGCTTTGTAATCTGTGTAATCTGAACTTAAAGCAGCTTAGTCAATTTATCAGCAATAGCTTTTTTATTAGCCACACCGATACTTTTGTCTACCAACTGCCCGCCTTTGAAAAACAGTAAAGTCGGAATGGCACTGATCTGGTATTTGGCGGAAATAGCCTCGTTTTCATCAGTATTCAGCTTGCAGACTTTGGCCTTGCCGGCAAAATCCCTGGCTATTTCCTCTATGGTCGGGCCCAGCATCTGGCACGGGCCGCACCAGGATGCCCAAAAATCAACTAGCACCGGCTTGTCTGCCTGCAATACTTCCTGTTCAAAGGTGGCCTCACTTAAGATCACTTCGTTACTCATGTTCTCCTCCTAAACATAGTTTACCCCCTGCCCAGTTTCGTTAGAAACTAGGGGGGCTATTCTCTTACCTTATTTTTTCAACTAATTTTTTCACTTCCCGGTTGGTAATGAAATAACACAGTTTCTTACCGGACCGCTGGCTATCGATGATACCCATATTCCGCATAATGCTTAAATGCTGGCTAATATTAGCCTGCCGCCTGGACACCAGTTCACTCAAGGAGTTAACGCAAACTTTCCTTTGGGACAAGGTATGCAGTAATTCCAGACGGACTGGATTCGCCAGGATCTTGAATAATCGGGCTTGTTTCTTAAACCGCTCTTGAGCCACTGCGCACTCCCTTAGATATTAACATATTCGAATATAAGCATATATAACATATTGCTATTAACTTGTCAAGTATTATTACTGTACCGGGGGGACCGCTGGGGGCTGAACCGTGAAGTTTTTCGGAGAGATCACCCCGCCGGAAATAATCACTTTCAGGGCTTCATCAACCGACATGTCCAGCAGAATAGTATCTTCTACTCGGTACAGACTGATAAAGCCGGTCAGAGGATTAGGAACGGTGGGTACATACACGGTATAAAAATTCTGTCCGCCATAATTAGCGGTGCAAGTAATCCCTTCATTCATGATAAAGCCCAAAGTCAAGCAATCCTGGTGCGGCCAATGGACCAGGGCAGCCCGGCTGAATTTGGCCTTGCTGGATTCATTAAAAAAGAACTTGCTTAACTGCTTGGCCGAAGGATAAATATTACGAACCAGAGGAAACTTCAGGAGCCAGCGCTCCATCTTCGGGAAAAACCGGCGGGCAAATACTTTATTAGTAAGATACCCTGCCAAGACGATCAAGGAGACCATGATCAGGATACCCAGGCCGGGAATATAGTACCCATACTCGGCATAAAGATAATCATTAACAAAACTGCCCAGGAACCCGTCTGAGACCTGGAAGAGGATCTTTAATACCCATAAGGTCACAAAAACCGGGAACATAATCGCGACGCCGGAAAGAAAATACTGTTTAAATTTTGAAATAGTTGTTTTGGTTTCCATACTTTATGATCTCCCTTGGTTAATCAGGCTCTCAGTAATATTTCTTGACACTAAGCGGTCAAATAAGGTAAAAAAATATATCTACTCACAAGGAAAGGACAATAGTTGTGACTGAAAAACGTAAATTGCCCCGCTACAAAGCTAAATTACCGGTAACTTTTAACGATAACTTCCAGGCTGAGGTCAAATTCAGCGGTACGATCATGGATATAAACCTGCAGGGCGCGGGCATCTTAACCTCCACTCATTATACCAAGGGCAAGATTATCAATATGAACTTTGATTTCAAAGATGGGAAAAAGTTCTCCAGTATCATGGGTGAGATCAAGTATGTCAATAGTTCTCCTGACGGTTATCATATCGGCGTAGAAATTACCAATTATAATGCCTACCATCTTAAGCAACTGGTTGACACTATCAATTCCATGTCAGTCAGTTCTGATATGGATATTTCTTAATTAAACTGGACCGGCGCTTCATTAATTAATATCTGCTTGATCATGGCCCGGCCTTTATTATCCACGATTATTTCTACGGTCACCATTCCCGCTGAGTTTCTTCTTAAATATTCCTCTATTTTGGAACCCTTTCCTTCCGGCACAAAATAACTTTCCAGCCCATATTCAAGCCGGAGCTGCGCCCCCAGGCTGCTTTTAACTTTTCCCCTGATACTCACCCCTCCGGCAGGAGCATTCTTGACCCAGACAGCCTTTGGCTGCCATAATTTCCCCTCTGGTTCCAGTTTAATCATGACATACTGCCCGGCGGAATAGCTATTGAGCTCACTGGTTACCTGGGATAGGTTAATAGTGCTTATTTTATAATTCAAGATAACATAATCACCCCGCAGCATATCGCGGGGATCAACCGGTACTGTCTCCAGAAGAATAGCCTGGCCAGTGGAAAGAAGATGTTCTTTGGAAATGATAATAACCAAAGCGATCAAGAACCAGGCCGCCGCGATAATAAAAACAATGGTTTTTTTACTCATTAGCCTTTGATCCTTTCAACGATCTGCCGACGCTTTTTTTCCAAATATACGCCGCCAAAGATCAAGATCAGACCGCTGAGCACAAAGAAAACAGACTTTTCCTTTAGTTTCCAGAAAATATCAACATACCGGGTGATAACAAATAAGACAAAAAATACTATCCCCGCGTTAAACAATGAAGGGGTTTGCTCTTCCACTCCAATAAAGATACAAAGAACGGCAAAAGCGACCAAAACAATGTTAGCCATTACGGTATTCAGCAATACTTGCTCCGGATTTAATAAGATCAGCATGCTGACAGCCACGGACAGGAGCAACCCGGTCAACTGCAATTTACCGCTTTTATCACTAAAATAACCTTTTAATCCCAGTATCGCCAGGACCATTGTCAAGGCCACAAATATTATTAATGACGCGAAAAAGAACACCCCTTGCCCGGGATTGGGCGACAGAGCGAATACCTGTTTAAAAGCTAAGATGTAAAAGCCGGCGAAAGACAGGGCAAAACCTGTAATCTTATACAAGGGTGAATATTCTTCATTCCAGTACCTATGCAGCATACCAACGGCAAACAAAACTATCCCGGCCAAAGAATGCAAGAGACAATAGGCTATTACATTATACGATTGCCTGGAAATATTCAGGTAAATAGCTAACACCAGGTTTAACCAGACTAAGGCGCTGGCCAGGTTAAGCGCCACAGCCACCCGGGATTTGGCTTGATAAGACAAATAAAAGAGGATGGACAGAGGTACTAAAAAGTAATAATTAGGAACACTTCCCCGGATCAGAAAGAACGTTACCAGCCAGATACAGAAACACAGGGAACTGGCTAGCAAGTACAGCTCTTGCTTCCGGAACCATATATAATATACTAATAAACCAACGCTGTTTATCAGCACAAGATATTCATACTTCAGGAAAACACCGTATACGGCGGCAACAACCAAACCTAAAACATTGACCCATTCCCACTTGATAAACAGCTGGGCCAGCGGCAAGAGCATAAGAAAAACCAGGACAGGGTAAAAGTAATTAGCCACGTTGTTACTGGCGCTATAGGAAAGATTCCAGACCAGGAACAAGGCAGAAGATAAAATATAGGTATAATCATTTTCAAAGAAGTACGCGACCGGCAAGAGAGGGAACGCCCAGACCAGCAGGATAAGCCAGTTCTTGGAGGTGGGAATATTGTAGATTTGGGCGATCAAAGCAATACTGCCGCCCCAGAACAAGCCGGATAGTAAGAACAGGCTTTTGCCCAGCAACGGGTAGTCTGTTCTTTCATAAGAATAGTAATACCCCGCATATAACGTTCCTAACGTAATCCCTAAGAGCATAATCGTGCGGACTTCCTTGGGTATTTCCTGCCAATTACTGGCGACCATAAAAACAACGCCCACGCCGACAAAAATCGCGCCAATGAGCGTTAATATTTTTACGATATCCATCTTTTTCGAAACATCGGCCCGCGGGAAATTATAGGAGGCTAAAATACCGGCGCTTTGTTCCACGGAAATAAGCTTCCTGTTTTCCCAGTCAATTATTTGTTTTTGCAGCCAGGCATAATGTTTCTTGTTAGCGCCAGTGAATCTCCTGACTATAAGATAAATTATGACCAGCCAAAATACCAACCCAATAACCATACTCATTGCCAACTCCTATTTTTTTTGTTCCCAGAGCGGCCACTCCGTCCACATTGTCTTATAGAGATAGTAGGCCCGGCGCAATTCCCGCAAGAAGGGCGATTGCTTGCCATCGCCCTGGCCGCAGAGGCCAAACCATTCCTCGCTGATCGTCCCATCAGGCAAAATAAATAATTCATTGTGGGTGGTATCATGCTCAAAGGGCGAGGTGTCACGGTTGGACTTCCACCATTCATCAAGCCATTCAAAAACAATACCGCCGATAGAATTCCCATATCCGCCGCGGCCGGCACGGTTATAAAGAATATCTTTCCAGCAGGCTTCATGATAAATAGCCTGCTCCCCTTCGTTTACTCCCTGTCCGGGATGATAGCAATCACAGCCATATTCAGTCATTAATATCGGTTTGTCATAGATCCGGTATACTTGCTGCCATAATTCGCCAAATCCTTCTGATCCTTTATAGGCGTTAACGCCAAAAATATCAATATCCGGAGCCAGTTCCCGGAAATGACTAAGATGGATCACATCATTATTACAGATAGCTATGGGATGATTCGGATCAAGCTGGTGGATCATTTGGGCTACTTCATTGACAAAATTAAGATAAGCCGTAGGATTGGCATAAGCATTGGTCCGGACCGCATTGATGCTATTGCTATCCGGCATATTATTTTCGTTCCCCAGGATCCACAATAATACGTAGGGCTCATCCTTATTGTCCAGGACCAGGTCTTCCACTATTTTTTTCATCCTGGCGCATTGGGTTGGATCAGTATAATCTGTGCCATTGGCTGGATCCGCCCCTGAACCCAGGCCATACGCTCCCAGGAAATCTCCCAGCGCCACCCGAATTCCATAATTCAGATACATATCCCTGAGCAACGGCTTATTAATATAGGCATAGTTGTATTTATTATGTTCCGGCTCATGATAAAAACGGAGGCAATTACAGCCCATCTCTTTCAGCAACTTAAAATCCCCCATTACCGGTTCATCCTCATCCTGTATCCGGTTGCGGTTCTTGTCAACCCAGCTTTCATATGGAGCATCGATCTTGCCGTTATTATTGCTATCCTGCCACATCCAGTTGGCTTTGGGCACAGCCTGAGGGAACCTGGCTAAGGTTTCCGGGAAAGGTGTTTCTCCAACTTTGGTCGGTGCATAGGTGATCCCTTTGACAAAGAACGGTTTGCCCTCGACTCTCATCTGCCAATGCCGGTTGCCAAATTGCACCAATTGGACTTTCCCAGAGCCTACTGTTTTGATTACTTCCATGTTGTTTAGATCTTTTTCTTCCTTCATCCGCTCATTCCTGCCCCACGGCGTGAAAAATCCAGGCATAATCTCGATCTTTTCCTTGCCCAGGTCAAGATTACGCATGGGAAATTCGCGATGGCCGCCAATATTAAAATCAGCGCCTTCCAACCTTACCCCCAGATCCGGATATTGCCGGCAAAGATGGCTAATCTTCACAATAGCCGCCTGGCCAACAAACCAGAAGAAACTGCGGTTGTCATTGGACCAGCAGATACTGCGCGGATAATGGACCAGGGCCGCATAAAATGCTTTTACCGCCTGGGAAATCAACCCGGCATGGTGGAAAATCTCCCCGATAAAGAACTGGCGCACTCCCCGTTCAACATTATCGGTAGTCGCCCAGATAAAAAAATCAGCTTGCGGATTGTCAGTATAAATATGGTCCCAGGGGTTGCCTTCCAATAAACCTTTGTTTTTCATGTTCTGGTAGTAGGAATCCTGGCTATAATCATACTTATGAGGGAAAATGCCCTGTCCAACGGCCTTAGCTAAACCAGGTTTATCTTTGATCAGGTATTCATACTCAAAGGTCCCCACATTCTTGAACTCTCCATAGAGACGGTAATCGACAACCGTATCAGAGCCAGGGACTTCCAGTTTAAATTTTGGTTGGGGCAGCTGTTCCATTTTTTTCACTCCGTGAAAATGATTACACAGATTTTTTACAGCGATTACACAGATTAAAAACTTACTTATTAAATAGTTTTTGGAACTTGAGGATCTCTTTCTTTACATCTTGCTTGGTGATGACGGCGGAGATGGCGCAGACACTATCAGCGCCGGCAGAAATGACTTGGGACGCATTTTCCAAGGTAATCCCCCCAATGGCTACCACCGGCAAGGATATTTTCCGCTTGATCTTGTGGAGCAAAGACAATCCAGCCGGCTTGCCGGCGTCCAGTTTAGTCCTGGTAGTAAAAATCGGCGATACCCCGAGATAATCAGCTCCTTGTTCCTCGGCTTCTTTGGCCTCTGGCACTGAATGGACCGTAAGGCCGATAATCTTCTTCCGGCCTAATAACCGCCTGGCTTCCTTAAGCGGCAGATCTTCCTGTCCTAAATGGACACCGTCTGCGTCTACAGCCATGGCGATATCCACCCGGTCATTGATCAGTAAACAAGTATTTTTACAGAGACACCGCAAAGCCAGCGCTTCCCGATATAATTCCGCCGTACTCCCGTTTTTATTACGGTATTGGATAACCTCTACTCCAGCTTGGATCGCTTTTTTTACATCCGCTAAGGCGCCGGCACGGCTCAATCCGGCATCAGTTACAAAATAATACCCCTTCACCCAGCCCTTCCTCGGTAAAAACTTCAATTTATTTTTACCTTTCTTCGTGTTCTTTTTACTTTTCTTTTTACTTTTCTTTTTAGCGAATATCTATTTGTTTGTTTTTCAGCAACAAAAGAATGCGGCTCGACACTTTTATACTCAAATAAACCCATTTGATTCAAATACTTTTTAATTCTTTGATTTGCCAAATCAACATATTCTTTTTTAATATCGTACCCGATATAATGCCTGCCATCCTTTAACGCGGAAAGGCAAGCTGTTCCTGCTCCACAAAATGGGTCTAATACCACATCATTTTTAAAAGTGTACATTTGTATCAATCTATGAGGTAATTCCTCTGGAAATGGAGCAGGATGCCCAATACTTCTCGCTGATATAGCAGGAAATGTCCATATACTTTTAGTCCATTCAATAAATTTTTCCTTTGGAATTGTGTCTTCCTTCTTATCCTTTTTCCGTGAAAATGATTCTTTAGAAAAAACCAAAATGTATTCGTGAATATCTCTTAACACAGGATTTGCCGCCGACTTCCAACTCCCCCAAGCTGTAGAAGGGCTTGCGCTTGAGGCTTTATTCCAAATAATTTCTCCCCGCATCAAATAACCAATATCAAGCATGTCTTCAATTATATAGCTATGAAGTGGTATATAAGGTTTTCTTCCTAAATTTGCGATATTAATACAAGCTCTGCCACCAGGCATCATATTTCAGCATGAACCTCTTTCTCAAACTTTCCAGGGATTTTATCAATAATATGTCTAACTGCAAAACTTTCCCCATTAAATTTTACCTGTCTTAACCATCCTTCATGATCAAAAGACTCTTCAATAAAAGCATAAGTAAATTGTGCGTGAATATTGGGGCTTACCACTAAGAGATTTTTTATATGATTCCCAAAGTCTGATTTGATATGATGTATTTCAAAATACGGCTTACCATTCTTCATGGTAAAAGTAAAACCAGTGATTTGACACTTTCCATTATAAATTCCAGTTAAGAGTTTTTTAAGAGAAACGGGAACGCTTTCTTTTCTTCTGACTAAACTTACTTTGTTGTATTCTCTCTTTTCAACTCGTCTTTCGGAAAGTCTATGATATTCATTTAACGCAGTATCATTTAATTTTGAACCTGTGAAATTTGATACCTCCAGCAACTTTAATCCAGCCCCATCTTCGCTTTGTGAGTTATCAAACTCGTCTTCAAGTTTTATTACAATATTTTCGAACTGCTTTTCCGGAAGTATTCTATACTTATTATCATCCATAATTTGGACGACAATCTCGTCCCCATCCTTTATTTGATATTTTTCATAAAATTTTCGCATTCCTCCGATTCTACATTCACGACTGCTGCTTGTATAAGGTGTAAAATGTTTCACGCTGACTCTATCATTCATTTCTGTTACCACATAAATATTACCCTTTTGTTTTGGGAAATAATCAACTAAAGAAACCGGAATAGATAATAATCCTTTATTGATTCTGCTTTTGGTTATCTTAATTGTTTTGTAATTATAAGGTATGCTAATTTTTTCTTTTTTCATATTTCATTTCTTCCGCCGTATCGGCATCTTCCCAATTTTCGAGACTATTTATTATCTTACTGCCATTGATTTTTAATTTCCTAGCTTTTTTAACAGCCTCATTTTTATTT
The DNA here is from genome assembly GCA_964441745.1 of uncultured Clostridia bacterium. Taxonomy (GTDB): domain Bacteria; phylum CAYTYR01; class UBA6262; order UBA6262; family UBA6262; genus UBA6262. Next base: position 28,578 of record CAYTYR010000002.1, on the reverse strand, counting down.
TTCGCCCCGATTTGGTAACTGCAATAACCTGTATAATAAATATTAACTTCAAATTGTTTATTTTTCACAGTTATCTCTATTCATTAATTTTGTGGTTTCCGGATTACATATTTTGTTTTTATAAATAACAACATCTGCAGGGGACATATCTGTTAAAGCTATTTCTTCACATCTTGCCCCTTGAACAGCAAATAGTTTCTTATCTGAAATAGTTTCTCGAATTAGATCAGCTGTCCATTTTTCAGTAAATTTTCCGATTAGAGAATTACGACTTTGTAGAGTTGACTTGGTCCCTTTATAACTTTTGGGCCAATAGGCTAAATATCTTTTGTCATTAGAAACATAAAAGACTTGTTCGGGAGAGGCAAATCTAAAGGAGTCTTTAAAAAATTTCTTTTCTACTTCTTTTGACCATAAATCCATAGTTACTTCCTTCTTTTAAAAAAATTATCTGGCTGATATTTGGCTTAATTATATAGGAAGAGCGGGGTTCACTTTTTTACTATTCTTTGTTTAAGATCAGCTGTTTTGCCGTTGAGCTTGAAAATAGCATCAAACATCCTGACCTTGAAGTCAGCGGATCCCAGGGCTTTTTTCACTGCCAGTTCAGCCCCAATTTCATAGCAAGCTAACCCGGCCGCAGCTGCTTCTGCCCAATCATTATGGACCGCGGCAAAAGTTCCTATGACTGAAGCAGCCATGCAACCAGTACCAACTACCTGGGTCATTATCTCATCGCCGTTCCTGACTACAAATATTTTATCCTGGTCTGCTATGATATCTTCTTTACCGGTAATGACTACGGTAGCTTTCCTGTTTTTAGCCAAGGCCTGGGCTACACTGATCAGGTTTTTTTCAACTTTCCCAGCATCGACGCCTTTGGTCTGCACATTTTCCCCGGCAATCTTCGCTATTTCTGAAGCATTGCCTTTAATAATATTAATACGCACCTGATCCAATAATTCAAAACACTTAATATCCCGGAAAGGAGTGGCTCCGGCGCCGCAGACATCTAATATGACTGGGATTCCCTTGCTGTTAGCGCTAATCGCGGCCAGTTTCATTGCTTCAATAAAATCAGATGTTAAGGTACCAATGTTCAAGACCAGGGCAGAAGCGATCTTCGCCATATCCGCGACTTCCTCGGGAGCATGGGCCATGACCGGGGAAGCGCCAAAAGATTTGACAATAGCCGCGCAATCATAAATAGTAACCCAATTAGTCAGGTGATGGACTACGGGCTTTTGTTTACGTACTTTTTCCAGCAGCGGAGAAACTTTCATAAATGGTAAATTCCCTTTCCTTTTTTTAATTACGGCCATCAGAGTATCAGGTTAATAAAGCTCAGGTTAACAGGATATCAGAAAATCAGGACATCAGGAAATGCTTAATACTTTAACTTCCTGATAATCTGATCCCCATCTCCTGTTCTCCGGATATCCTGATACCCTTTATCTTCCCTCGCTAATCTCATCCGGGCATTCGTTCCGGTCGTCAGCCTGATATGGGAAATAAGCCTTCAGCTTCTCCCCAACTCTTTGGATAGCCTCTGTCAGACCTTCACTAAATTTATCGTCCTTGAAACGCTCCTGCATTTTATTCCTGATCTCATCCCAAAAACCTGCCGGCACTACCTTATTGATGCCTTCATCTCCAATAATGGCAAATAATTTTTCACTGATCGCCAGATAGATCAACACGCCATTTTTTTGCTCGGTCTTATCCAGGCCCAACTGGTAAAATAATTCCTGAGCCCGCTCCAATACCGGGGCCGGAGTCTTTTTTTCCAGGTGGACCCTGATCTCACCGCTGGTCTGCTTTTCAGCTTCTTTGATCGCCGCAACGATCTTTTCTTTTTCTTGCTTAGTAAAGAATTTATTAGGTCTATAAGTCCGCATAGATTAAATTACCAGCCGCCGCTGGATCCTCCTCCGCCAAAACTCCCGCCGCCACCGCTAAAGCCGCCGCCCCCGCCAAACCCCCCGCTGAAACCCCCGCCACCATAACCGTTACCGCCTAAGGAGAACCAGGAGCCGCCACCTAGATTGATAACTATAATAACGATAAAAACAATGATCAAGATAATAATTAAAGTAATACTTTTTACCGGTTGTGACTGCGCCACCCGGCCGCTTCTTTCCTCACTGAGAATACCGAGGATAGCAGTCACTGCTGATTTTATACCGGCATCATAATTTTCCTGCTTAAAATGAGGAACTATGTTTTGGGTTATAATTTGTGAACACAAAGCATCGGTCAGGACTGCTTCCAGGCCGTAGCCTACTTCCATCCTGACCTTACGGTCATTTTTGAAAATAACAATGATCAGGCCGTTATCCTGGCCCTTTTGCCCGATCTTCCATTTTTCAGCCAACCGGATGGAAAAATCTTCCAGGCTGTCCCCTTCCAGAGAAGGGAAAGTAGCTACAACTATCTGGATGCCTTTTTGAGCTTCAAAATTACCCAGTGTTTCCGACATTTCCAAGACTGCCTGGCTAGAAAACATACCGGCATTGTCATTCACCCGGCTGACCGGTTTTGCCGGCACTTCCAACGCCCAGACGATAGAAACAGATAGGCAAAATATACTAATTAAAATTAAAGCTAATTTTTTAAACAAGCATTTCTCCTAAGTCACTCTATCACTCTATCACTTTACCACTTACCACTTACCACTTACCACTCTACCACTCTACCACTCTCTATCACTGTTTAGAACTTCACTGCTGGCGCTTTGGCTGCTGCCGGTTCGCTTTCAAAATAAGCTTTGTTCTTAAAGCCAAACATCCCGGCAATAAAATTGGTCGGGAATTGCCTGATGCTGGTATTGAAGGCTTGGGCCATATCATTAAACCGTTTGCGCTCAACCGCAATCCGGTTCTCGGTCCCTTCTAACTGGCTTTGTAAAGCCAGGAAATTTTCATTGGCTTTTAAAGTCGGGTAATTTTCAGCCACAGCCAGTAACCGGCTTAAAGCGCCGCTCAGACTGGCCTGGGCTTTTTGAAAAGATTGCATTGCTGCCGGGTCATTGAACAGTCCGGCATCAACTTTCACTTGTCCGACCCCGGCCCTGGCCGCAGTAACTTCAATAAATACGTCTTTTTCATGCTTGGCATATCCTTTAACTGTTTCCACCAGGTTAGGGATCAAGTCAAGCCTGCGCTGATAGACATTTTCTACCTGGGCCCAGGCAGTCTTAACCGCTTCTTCTTGCTTGACCAGGCTGTTATATTTGCCGGCTATGGCCAAGCCCAACAGAACTAATAGACCTATAATTATGGCTAAGACGATCAATACTTTCTTCATAATTCCTCCCGTATTTAAGTGTAATAAAAATTATTTTAATAATAAGGCGAGTATGGCTTTTTGCACATGCAACCGGTTTTCAGCCTGGTCAAAAGAAATATTCTGCTGGCTGGCCATCACTTCATCAGTGATCTCTTCGCCCCGGTGCGCTGGCAGGCAGTGCATAACCATGCAATCTGGTTTGGCTTTGGCTAAGAGCCGGTTATTTAACTGGTAGGGTTTAAATATTCTTAGCCGCTCTTCCCGTTCCTGTTCCTTGCCCATGCTGGTCCAGACATCAGTATACAGTATATCGGCGTCGGCAGCGGCAGATTGCGGATCATTGTTTAATTCGAGCTTGGCTCCGGAACTGGCAGCTAATCCTTGCGCTTCCTTGATAATCCCTTTATCCGGTTCATATCCCGGCGGGACACATAAGACCATGTGCAGTCCCAGCTTACCCGCGATAATGGCCAGTGAATGAGCTACATTATCGCCATCGCCAAGATAAACGATCTTTAAGCCAGTGGCCTTCCCCTTTTTTTCAATAATAGTGAAAATATCAGTTAGCGCCTGGCAAGGATGAGACAGGTCAGTTAAACCATTAATGACCGGGATAGTGGCATGTTCAGCCATCTCCAGGACATCCTTATGACTATAAGTGCGCATCATTATGCCATCGACATAACGAGAAAGTGTTTTCGCCGTATCATGGATCGATTCTCCCCGTTTTAACTGCATATCCTGGGTACTCATAAAAAGCGCATGGCCGCCCAATTGCAGCATCCCTACCTCAAAAGATACCCGGGTCCGGGTAGAAGACTTGGCAAAGATCATGGCCAGGCTTTTGCCTTTTAAAGGAGCATATTCCTCTCCCTTTTTCTGCTTTTCCTTCAACATCGCAGCGGTGGCGAAGACTTCTTCAATTTCCGCTACTGATAAATCTAAAATTGAGATCAAATCTTTAATTTGCACGAAGTTATATCCTCCTACTATCCTTCCCCGCACCGAGGCTAAATCTGGCAGAGAGCTTTTTTCTTCCACTGGCAATCAATGCAGAGAGCAAAACGATTCTGTTTCTGGCAGATTTTACGGGCTTCTTTTTCATTAATGTACTGTCCGTAAGCTATGTAATACTCTTTACCACCCATATCCGAATGGCTCATCACTAACTGCACCCAGAAAAACTTCCCCTTGCGGATAACAAAACATCCTTTTTTCGAGGACATAACGCCTCCCTGTTTGAGCTGCTAATATTTTATAATATATCACATCTAGCGTCTATTAGGCAACCTTAAAGTAACAAAAACCAATGACCGCGGCAGACAAAACCAAAGCGCCTAAGCTATAACAGGCGCCAAACACTCCTAATAAGGGAATAAGCATCAGGTTAACCACAATCGTACCCACGCCAGCGCCTAACAGGTCCATGGCGTAAAACAAGCCGGGCCGGGGTTTAATCAAACAACTTAACGGGAAAACCATCCCGACCCACAAGCCATCCATGATCGTGAGCATTAAAATAGAGATAACGAGCGCGGGAGTCCAGGCTATCGTAGAGAGCAGTGTCAATATTACCGGTAACGCCATAATGAATAAGCCAAACAAGGCCATCACCTTTAACAAGACCGGAAACCACTGATCAGGTGATGAATTGAAGCGATTACTGATCCTGGATCCTAAAGCCAGTCCTAACATAAAACAGGCCAGGACGATCCCCAAAAGATGATAGACATAGCCAACCATGATCTGACAGGACAAGATCAGGACCATTTCCACCGCCATACCGGCGAGGCCGGCGATAAAAACCTGGGTCGGCAAGAGAACAAATGAATTTTTCCGGATAATCAGCCAGCCGGACAAAACCAGCAGGCCAAAGATTAATAACCAGCGCCACCATTTCCATTGCATGGCCGACCACAATATTCCGGGCCAGGCAGATTGGAACTGTTTACCCCACAGGATAATATTATGGTAATAACTGATCGGCGCAAAATCATGGTTCAATTTTTGGGCCGGATAATCTTCCAGCGCCGTCAGGGTAAACCCAATTTTTTCCGCCGTCAGCAGATAAGGAATGGTCGCGGCAAAATACTGGGCGGTTACAGCACGTTCCTGTAACCGTTCAGTCAATACCTGCGCATTATCGCTGAGATAAGAATCACTGGAAGAAGCGGCGAGATACATTGTTTCACCGGGTACGGCTATCACTTTAGTAAAAACACTTTTTAAGGTCCAGTAAAGACAGCCATTATAATTACGCAATTCAGGACTCAGGTAATTTTCATTGGAATCAACGCCCAGGATCACTACCCCGGCCCGGGTCAGTTTCTTCCGGGCAGCCAGAAAGAATTCAGTGGTATAAAAACGGTTTACCTCGGCAGTCAGTGGATTCCCGGCATTCACGATAATAGCATCAAATTTACCGGCAGCGCTTTCCCGCAGGAACAAGCGGCCGTCAGTATTGAGCAGTATGACCCGGAAATCATATAAAGCCTGGCGATCTTCAGTAATAATATGGTCCTGGGCCAGCTGGACCAGGATCTGATCTAATTCGCTATAATAAACTTCAGAGACAGGGTATTTAAGGATTTCCTTGAGCAGACCATTAAAGCCCCCGCCGATAACCAGAATTCGCTTGGGTTGAGGGGTTTCCAGCATGGCCAGGTGAGCCAGCATCTGACTGCCGGTAAGATCAGGATTGGAATAACTTAATAAACCATTAACATAAAAATTACGCAGGTCCCCTTCTCCGGTGACCGCATAGTGGGCATAGCGTGAGACGGCAGAATCACGCACAATTGTTTTAGGCCAGTTTAAACGCTGAGTGCATTGTTCCAGCAGGGGCAACTGGCCGCTGAAAACCAGGCCTAGAGCCAGGATCAAGCTGATGATGAGCGCCGTAAAAAGCCAGGGGCGCTTTTTCTCCCCGGTAATTTGCCATAATAAAAAAAGCATTACCAAATTAAGACAAATAACCGTAAAAATAATAAAAAAAGGACTCTGGGATCGGGTCAGCCACAAACTCAGGATAAGCCCGCCAACCAGACTGCCGAGCACATCAAGGCGATACACCAGGGAGACAGACGGCAGGAGACGGCAAGCCAGGGAAAACTGCCAGCCCACCAGAAAAGCGAGCGGGGCCGTGGCCAGCAACGCGCTCAAGAGCAAGGGTGAAAAACCAATGAGCTGACCTGGCGGGATCTGGAGCAGTAAACGCAAGGCCCGGATCAGGATTATTTCCAGCGGCAGGATTAAAAGCGCTAAACCCTGGCCAATAATATACATGTTTGGATTTTGTTCAAGACGGCGGGAAAATTTTCCGGAGAGATAACTGCCGCCGGCCACCCATAAAAGCCATCCCGCGAAAATGAGGCCCAGGGAAAAAACATTGCCGCTGAATACATTAACCATCTCCCGGACTAAGAGAGTCTGGGTAATAAGCGCGGTAAAACCAGCAGCAAAAAGATTAAGATTCCAGATCATTATTTCTATTCTTTCAATAATTTCTTCCTGATCGCCCGGCCAAAATCTGCCGCCGCCGCCGGACCATTGGCCGTGATCAAGCGGCCGTCAATTTCCACATCTTTGCCGGTATAATGAGCGCCATGCTGTTCGATCATTTCTGCTTCAGCCGGATAACTGGTCACTTCTTTCCCTTTGATCACATCAGCCTGGGCTAAGATCCCAGCAGCGCTGCAAATAGCGGCCAGTAACTTTTCTCTCTCCACCGCTTCTTTGGCTAAAGCATGTGCCGCCGGATCATGGAAATAATTCCGGGAGCCGCTGCCGCCAATAAAAACTATGGCGTCATATTCTGCCGCCCGGCTTTCCTGCACCAGGACATCAGGATGGACTATTGTGCCAAGCTTACCGGTAGCGGGCTCCAGGCTGCTGGACGCGGTGATCACTTTAATTCCGGCAGTTTCCAATATTTTTTTAGGTTGCAGGTACTCTTCATCGCGGAATATTTCATGAGCGATGACCATTAATACTTTTTTCATATTAAGCGCCGAACTTATTGAGTTTCAAGGCATTGGCCAGCAGCAGCTGCATCGCGTCACAGGCCGGGAAGCGGCCGATGATCCCGTGGGCACATTCGTTTTCAGTAAAAGCTTTCAAATGGTCTTTTCTTTCATAGGCCGAGTACAGGATGAAAGGGTTAGGATGCCAGGAATGCCCTTTCATGACGGCCGGAGTGGAATGATCACCGGTCACAGCAATGACCGCTGGTTTTAATTCCAGCAATTGGGGCAGGCAGGCATCCAGTTCTTCAATGATGTGAACTTTGTTCTCGAAATTACCGTCTTCACCGTAAGAATCTGTCTTCTTGATATGCACATAGAAGAAATCGTAATTATCCCATTGTTCTTTGAGTGTTTGGAATTCAGAGGCGATCGTATCTCCGACCGGCAATATTTTCATGCCCACCAGGCTGGCTAATCCTTTATACATGGGATAGGTGGCGATGCAGGCTGGGTTGAGCTTGAATAGTTCGGTCATCGAAGGGATGTGCGGTACTTTGGCAATCCCGCGCAAGAGCACAGTATTGGCCGGATGATGGCTTTGGAGAATGATATTAGCTTCCTTGATAAACTTATTGACAATATCACTGGCTTTCTTGCTCTCCGGAGTTGACGCTTCCGTAAACTTGATTTTCAAACCTTCTTTCTGGGGATCGGCATCAGTCAAAGGTCCCTGTAATCCATCGCCACGGAAAATAATCACGAAACGGTGTTCCTTGCCCGGCCGGATAAAGACTTCCACCCCATCAATTTTTTTGATCTTGCTCTGCAGTTCAGCACAGATCTGCTCGTTTTTGGCGGTGGGGATACGGCCAGCTCTCCGGTCAGTGATCACCTGGTCATCATTCATCGTCGCGAAATTACCCCGCGCCGCCAGGTCACGGCCAGTCAACTCAAAACCGATCCCGGCCGCTTCCAGTACGCCGCGGCCAATATCAAATTTTAAAGGATCATAACCAAAGATCGCCAAATGTGATGGTCCGCTGCCCGGCGTGATCCCTGGATTGATCGGATCAGTCAAGCCCCCGATGGAATCCTGGGCTAATTTATCCAAATTTGGTTTACGCGCTGTTTCTAATTCGGTTTTACCGTTAAGAGGCAACCCGCCTACGCCATCCATGATCAAGAGCACAATTTTGGAATTTGTTTTCACCGCCAGAGATTTCATTACATTTTCTGGGATCATTGTTCAGTCAAGCCTCCTTGAGTTGTGAGATATTAAATCGAATATCAGGACATCAGAAGATCAGGGTGAAGAGTATCAGATTATCAGATTATCAGGGTATCAGGACGTACTACCTGATATTCTGATTTCCTGATAACCTTCAATTTCCCTACTAAAACAAAAAGTCAGGGAAAAATATTCTCACCCTGACTGACCTGCCTATCATTTATTAGTACCTGCCCGGCGGGCGTTTATTCCAGCGACTTTACCTTTTGGATGAGGGAGAGCATGGCGTCTTCCTGATTCTGGCTGCTGGCTCCTTTAAATCTTTCCTTTAAATAAGCCAGCGCTGTTTCCTTGTAAACGCAGGGTAAGGTTTTGAAAGCAGCTATTTTCCACAAGTTCCGCTCTTTGACCAGGTTAAACTCTACCAGAAACGGCATATCTTCCACATACACATCAGACTTATCAATGTTTAAGGTGGCCATATAATCATAGATCACATACACTATGGCCGTATCGCCTTTTTCAATGGTCTGCTGGATCTTATAATCACGGATCAGATAGATATAGTTCCAGCCCAGCTCAGGAGGACTATTCACCGAATAATACCTGGAGGTTAACTCTGAGGTGTCTGCCGTTAACCGGGATCCGTACGCATCAGCTTTGCAATACTCATATACGACCAGGTCAGGCTTGGAAGGATATCCGGAAATTGACAAGACCTGCCGGTTGGAGCTGGTAGTAGTCCCGGGAGTAGAAGCGCAAGAGCATAATACTAAGGTGGCTATTATGATCAAGTATATTTTATTCATTTTTTACCTCTGTCTTCATTTAAGCATAAAGCTAAAAATAATTCAAGTAAAAAATTAGCTATTTATTTTTTGCGGCTTGCCGGTAGGCGGCCAAGGCCGCGGGGAAAGGAGCTAAAACTCTCTCCAATACGCCTTGAACAAAAGAAATACTTAATCCATAATTAGTCACTGGAACGCCCTGTGCCTGAGCCTGGTGTATACGAGAAAGCATCTGCCGTTTATTGATCATGCAGCCACCGCAATGGATGACCAGCTTATACTCCCGCAGGTTCTCCGGAAAATCATTTCCGGCAGAAACATCGATCTGCAGGTCTCCGCCAATATACTGCCGCAACCAGCGCGGGATCTTGACCCGGGCAATGTCATCTTCCACAGGATGATGGCTGCACGCTTCCGCGATCAGGACCTTATCACCGGCTTTCAACTTTTTTATCGTGCTTACTCCGCGCGCCGCCTCTACCAGGTCACTGCGCTGACGAGCGAAAAGTATGGAAAAAGTAGTGCACTTTATGTTGCTAGGCGTATCAGCTACCATTTTCAAGACTACCTGAGAGTCACACACGACCAATTCCGGAGGATTCTGGAGATTAGCCAAGACACTGGCGTATTCCCTTTCTTTAACCACCAAGGCGGCGGCGTCATTGTCCAGGGCATCCCGGATAGTCTGGACTTGCGGCAGGATTAACCGTCCTTTGGGCGCTTCCAGATCTAGCGGTACGACCAGCACTACTATCCCGCCGGGTTTTAGCAGATCACCAACCAGTGGCGGTGGATTGAGAAATTCATCCGGCACTATCTCTAATAAGTATTTCTTCAATTCATTTAAAGTCATTTCGCGCCGCGCCGTACCCAAACTCGCCGTTAAAATGACCCGGGGACTTCTCTCTTTCACTTTTTTTAAGAATTCCCCGCCGGGCGTTTTAAGGTCTGTTTTATTGATGATAATTATACAGGGCAGACCGCGGTGTTCCGCTTCTGTTATTATCTCCTCTTCAAATTCAGACCAGTAATCCGGTTCAATGATCAGCAGGATCACGTCAGCCCGGTCAAATATTTTATGGGATTTTTTTATCCTCAACTCCGCCAATAGTGAACGGTCATCGATACCGGCCGTATCCAGAAAAACCACCGGCCCGACCGGCAACAATTCCATGGTTTTTTCCACGACATCAGTGGTCGTGCCGGGCAAAGGGGAGATAATGGCAACGTCCTGGCCGGCGGCCAAATTCAGGAAACTTGATTTACCGACATTGGTCCGGCCAAAAATACCAATATGCAATCTAAGAGCTTTAGGTGTTTTGTTCATCTGCGTAACCCAGAGCGGACAGATTATAAGGAGAGAGGGTTTTATCTACCAAATCCCGGCCTAATTTTTTATTCAAGAATTCCCGGAAACTCGTCTGCCGGTCAGCTTGCCATTCTGCCAGCAATAGACTGGCCTGGTCATAACTAAGTACGGGAAGAAAAGCAGTGATCAGGGTAGGACTATGGGAAAGGTACTCACGGCATTTTTCCGGATCGGCTTTTATCCCGGCGACATGCCTGGCCAGCATTTGACAGGTTCCGGTCAACAGCTCTACCGCTTCCAGTAAACTTTCCGCCAACAAAGGCAAAAATTCATTTATCTGTAAATTACTCCGGACCGCGGACGCGGTTACCAGGTTATCAGCAGCGATCACTTTCAAGCCAGCCTGGATAACAGCCTCCAGTATGACTGGATTTATTTTACCCGGCATGATAGAAGAACCGACTTGCGCTTTGGGCAATTCTATTTCCCCCAGCAGGTTCAGCAGTCTTAAGTCATTACTGATCTTGATCAGGCTGACCGCTTGGGCTTTCAATATCCCTGCTACTTCCACGAAAGTGTCGCTATTAGCGGTCTGGTCCACCGCGTTCTCAGCGCGGGAAATCCCTAAGCCGGTCAGTTCACGTAATTTGTCTATTACCAGGAATATATAACTTCTGGGCGCGGTTAAACCGGTACCTACCGCCGTACCGCCGATATTGACCACGCGTATTCTTTCCTCGCACTTGAAGGTGCGCCAGCGATCACGCGCTACCGCTTCCGCGAAAGCGGAAAACTCGGCTCCCAGGGTCAGGGGCACGGCTTCCTGCATTTCCGTGCGGCCGATCTTGACGATCTCCGCAAACTCTTTCTCTTTCTTCTGGAGCTCTCCTTGTAACTGCGCGGCAGCCGGGCTCAATTCCCGGAGACCGAATATGACTGCTACCTTCAGAGCCGTAGGATAAACATCGTTCGTGGATTGATGCAGGTTTACATCAACCAGAGGATGGATCAAAGAATAGTCGCCTGGTTTGCCGCCGGATAATTCACTGGCCCGGTTGGCAATAACCTCATTTACGTTCATGTTGGTTGAAGTTCCCGCTCCACCCTGCAGGGCATCCAGGGGAAACTGATCAGACCATTGGCCGGCCAGTATTTCATCACAAGCCGCTATAATGGTTACCGCTTTGGCTTCTGTTAAAAAACCTAATTCTCGGTTAGCCTGACAAGCCGCTTTCTTGACCATAACAATAGCTCTGACCAGCGGCCAACTGACTTTTCTGCCGCTGAGGGCAAAATTCTCCAGCGCTCGCTGGGTATGAATACCCCAATAAACGTTACCAGGAATTTGCTTCTCCCCTAAACTATCCTTTTCTATCCTGAATTCCATTCTTGCTCCTGTCGGCCATACTACCGTTTATAAATCGGCCGGGAGTTATATTTGGTATGCAATAGTTTTTCTGATTTCGCGCTAAGCGGCTTTTCCAGGAATTCCGTATACAACCGTTTGACATAAGGATTCTGGTGCGAGCAGCGGACCTGCTTGTCCGTATCATCCTGGTACAGGACTTTGGCCCGTTTCAAGCGTAATTCATCAGTGACCATATACGGCTGGCCGCCGCCACCCACACAACCACCGGGACAGGCCATTACCTCGATAAAATGGTACGGCAGTTCCTGGTTGTTCTTCTTGGCTTCCCGGACCTTGTCCAGCACGATCTCAACATTGCCTAAACCATGGGCGATAGCGATCCTGATCTTCTTGCCGGCGATCTCTATTTCTGTTTCCTTGATGCCTTGCAAACCGCGGACATCTTCAAATTCAACTTTGCCCAGGTCACTGCCAGTGACAAAATAAGAGGCGGTCCGCAAAGCCGCTTCCATGACGCCGCCGGTCGCGCCAAAAATAACACCGGCCCCGGCATATTCACCGAGCATGCTGTCAGCTTCTTCACCCGGCAGGCTCAGGAAATCAATACCCGCCTGCTTGATCATCCTGGCCAATTCCCGGGTGGATAAGACAATGTCGATATCCTGGTACCCGGAGGCTGACATTTCATTACTGCGGGTAATTTCATATTTCTTGGCGGTACACGGCATGATGGAAACCATGGTGATCTTCGCCGGATCAAGGCTATTCTTCTGGGCATAATATGTTTTTGACAAAACGCCCAGGATCTCATGCGGCGATTTGCACGAAGAAAAATGCTCGATCATGTCGCTGTGAAATTTTTCCATAAAATCAACCCAGGCCGGACAGCAGGAGGTGATCAACGGCAAGGGCTTAGTGCCTTTGATCAGCCTTTCTTCAAACTCACTCGCCTCTTCCATAATGGTGACATCAGCCGCAAAATTAGTATCGAAAACAGCTTTAAATCCCAATCTGCGCAATAAAGCATATAACTGTTTAGTCATATTTTTGCCGGTCAAGCCAAAAGCCTCACCGATCGAAGCCCGGACGGCTGGAGCGATCTGCACCACGCAATACTTGTCCGGATCAAGCAGCGCTTCCCAGACTTTGCCGATATCATCCTGCTCCACGATCGCTCCCGTGGGACAATGGGCCGAACACTGCCCGCACTTAACGCAGGGAGATTCATTTAATAAAATATCACCCGCCGGGGAAATCCTGGTCTGCATACCCCGCTCTAAAAATGACAAGGCCCAGACATCCTGCCGGTTCTGGCAGACATCCACACAGCGCCCGCAAAGAATGCATTTCTTCGGATCAAGTTCTATGGCTTTAGTAGAATTATCTTCCGGCAGGTCACGCAAAACCTGGGTAAAAGGGCTTTGCCTGATGCCAAAATCAGCAACCAGTTTTTGCAGTTCACAGTCATTATTCCGGTCACATTTCAAGCAGTCATTCGGATGATTGGACAGGATCAACTCCAACACCGTCCGGCGGATATCCACGATCTCCGGATCATGAGTGATGATCTCCATCCCCTCATCCAGCGGCGTACAACAAGCCCGCAGCATCTTATTGGCACCTTTAATTTTGACGATGCACAAGCCGCAGCTGGCGGAAGGCTTCAGGTCAGGATGTTTGCAGAGCGTAGGAATCTTTACCTGGACTTTCCTGGCGGCATCCAGGATCGTGGTCCCTTCTTCCGCCCTGATCAATATTCCGTTGATCTTTGCCTTCACAACTTTTTTCATATATTTTATCCTTTGCCAATAGCTTTAAATTTGCATACTTCATAGCAGCGTCCGCATTTGGTGCATTTGGCCTGATCCAGCACATATCCCTGTTCCCGGTTGCCGGAAATGGCGCCGAACACGCAATTGGTAAGGCACAAACCGCATTTTTTGCATTTATCGGGAATGATCTGATAATTCAACAGGTAACGGCATTTACCAGCCACGCATTTCTTGTTTTCAATATGCTCTTTATATTCAGCGGCAAAATATTTTATGGTAGACAGCACCGGATTAGAGGCGGTTTGTCCGAGTCCGCATAAAGAGGCTTTTTGCATCGCTTGGGCTATTCTTTTCATCTTCGCCAGGTCACCGCTGGTACCCTTGCCATTGGTGATATTTTCCAATAAGCTTAACATCTGGAAACCACCAATCCGGCAGGGCGCGCATTTACCGCATGATTCCTCAACGCAGAATTTCAGGTAGAACTTGGCGATGTCCACCAGGCAATCATCCTCATCCATGACGATCATCCCGCCGGAACCCATGATCGAGCCGAGTTTCTGGAGATTTTCATAATCAACCGGTTCATCCAGAAATTCTTTCGGGATAACCCCTCCTGACGGTCCGCCAGTCTGCACCGCCTTAAGCCCTTTAGCGGATAGCATACCCCCGCCGATATCATAAACAATTTCCCGGATAGTAGTGCCCATGGGGACTTCCACCAAACCAGAATTCTTGATCTTGCCAGTCACGGCAAATACTTTAGTCCCTTTAGACTTTTCCGTCCCGACTTTACTGAAGCTGGCTCCGCCTTTTAGTAAAACCACTGGTATGTTAGCCAAGGTCTCGACATTATTAATGACCGTGGGCTGGCCCCATAATCCCTTGATCGAAGGGTACGGTGGCCGTGGCTGCGGCGTGCCGCGTTTCCCCTCAATGGACGCCAATAAAGCTGTTTCTTCACCACAGACAAAAGCTCCGGCTCCCAGCCGAATCTCGACGTCAAAAGAAAATTCCGTACCTAATATATTTTTACCCAGCAAGCCATATTCATAAGATTGGGCAATGGCTTTTTGGATCCGTTCCACAGCCAGCGGATATTCAGCCCGGATATAGAAATATCCCTGGCTGGCCCCGATGGCATAAGCCCCGATCATCATCCCTTCGATCACCGAGTGCGGATCACCTTCCAGGACGCTGCGGTCCATATAGGCGCCGGGATCACCTTCATCACCGTTACAGACAATATATTTCTGTCCGGCCTTGATCTGCCGGGCAAAATTCCATTTCATCCAGGTCGGGAAACCAGCCCCGCCGCGGCCGCGCAAACCACTGGCTTTCAGTTGTTCGATCACCTGTTCCGGCTTATATTCGGTGATCACTTTTTTCAGGGCGGCATACCCATCAACAGCTAAATAATCATCGAAACTTTCCGGATCGATCTGGCCGCAGTTACGCAAGACCAGACGCAGTTGTTTCGCGGTCAGCTTGATAGCTAACCGGTCCAGCACCTTATTCCCCTGGATCGTTTCAGTTATGATCTGAGCGAGATCAGCCTCCTGTACCTTCCCGTAGGTCACCTGGTCAGGCAGGATCTTAAGCACTAATCCCTGGTCGTAAATACCGATATCAGCCACCCTGACCACTTGCACAGAATCCTGCAAATTACGATCACGCAGCAGGTTCAGGATCAGGCTGTAATATTCTTTGGTTTTATCGGCCGCGCCGATACTTGTATCTTTAAGTAATACAATCTTTTTCTCCATCATTTTCCTACTTCTTTCATCGTTAACGCCAAATCAAAAATATAGTCATTTACCAGCATTTTTGTGCCGACATGTTTTTCCAATATTTTGATCGCTATGTCCTTATTCACTTTACCGTAGATCACCTGCGGGACTCCTTCGACATGAACTTCGACCAATGGTTCAGCATAGCACATACCGAGGCAACCGCATTTTTTGATCTCAATAGACAAGTTTTTCTTTTTTGCTTCTTCCTGCAAGGTTTTAAATACTTCTTCCGCGCCGGCCGCGATCCCGCATGTACTCATACCGACTTTGATCCAATTCTTATTTGTGGCCGGGATCGCGGCTTTATGCTGGTCAAAACTCGCCTTGGTTAATTTAGTCATAAGTTATTCCTCTTTCCCATATTCAGACAAAATGTTCATGATCTCTTCTTTTTTTACTTTGCCATATACTTTGCCATCGATCATCATGACCGGCGCCAACCCGCAGCACCCCAGGCACCGGACCACATCCAAAGCAAACAAACCATCCTTGGTGTTATGCCCTTCTTCCACATCCAGTAGTTCTTTCAACTCCTGCAGGATAACCGGAGATCCTTTCAGATAACAGGCTGTGCCCATGCAGACCGAAATGCGGTGTGCTCCTGGTTTTTCCAGTTTGAAATAATTATAGAACGTGATCACTTCATAGATCTGGGCCAGCGGCACATCCAAATATTTGGATAGCTCCAGGGAAGTTTCCCTGGGCACATAGCCATAGGCATTCTGGATCTCATGCAGGATCATGACCAGGCTGCCTTTCTTGTTGCGCCATTTCTCTACTACTTTTTTAATGTCTTCGCTTAACTTAGGTTCAGTCATTGCGCACTCCATCATCAAGATACTATTTAAGATTCTCTTCGATCGCTTTTAGCAATACCTCCGGTTTGATCGGTTTTTCCAGTATGGTCTTCACCGGGAGCCAATCCTGGTCCGGTTCAAAACCAAACGGCAGGTTCATTTCTTTCCGCACGCCGGAAACAATGATCACCGGGACATTTTTGGTTTTACTTTCCTGCTTCAGGTTCCGCGCGAGATCAAAACCTTCCGACTTATGGGTCATCATGACATCTAAGAGGATAATATCCGGGACCAAACTTTTCGCTTTTTCAAATCCCTGTTCCCCATTCTCGGCGGTAATGACCTCATAGCCTTTAGCTTCCAGCAACGTTGTGGTGGCTTCGCGGTATTCTGCGTCGTCATCAATGATCAGCGCTTTTTTCGCCATATTCTTCCTCCTTTTTCAAATTTAATTCTTGTCTTTTCAGCAAACTATGTCCGTAAGAAAAATCCAGGCGCCTTTTAATAGTGCCCGCCAATCCCGCCAGGCAGGGCACGCCAGCTCCTACTGCTTCATTCACGCATCTTTTGCCCGGATACAGTTCATAATACTGCTTGTAAGGTTGAGGCGTAAAGTTCGGCATCAGGACATTAGCGCCGGCCTGCAAGCCAATGATCCGGTAATCTTTTTCCAAACTGCCCAAGGCTGTGGTCGCTGGTAAGTGGCTATAGCGGGTCACGATCCTGGTAACCGCCAGGGCCTTCAAGGTCAAGAGCGCCTCACCTTTTTTATCCCCGTCCAATTTGGTCTGGTGATGGGGAATAAAAGGCCCGATACCGATCATATCAAATTGCCGCTTTTTAAAAAACAGGATATCCCGGGCAATACTACGCACGGTTTGTCCCCGCAGCCCAATGATAATGCCAGATCCAACCTGGTAGCCCAGCTTTTTTAAATTGCGCAGGCAATTTACCCGGTGGTCATAATCCATTTCCGGATGCAGTGACCGGTAAATTCCCCGGTCCGTGGTTTCTATTTTCAATAAGTACCGGTCAGCCCCAGCCGTCCGCCAGAGGCGATAGGTTCTTAAGTCTTGTTCCCCGACTGAAAGAGTGACTGCCAGGTGATAGCGCTGTTTAATTTCCCTGACCACTGCCGCCAGCCAGGCTGCATCCAGGTCACTGGCTTCACCGGATTGCAGGACCACGGTCTTGATCCCTTGTGCCGCCATTCGGGCAACACTGCCGAGCACCTGGGACTGGGTCAGGCGATATCTTTTGATCTGCTTATTTTTCCGGTTCAGTCCGCAATAGAGGCAGGTGTTCCGGCAATTATTATCAAACTCAATGATCCCGCGCAACAGGATGCCGTTACCGGCAAACTTTTTCCGCACCTGGTCGGCAGACGCGTACAGGATCCTAGTTTCAGGCTCTGCGGTTAATGACAGCAGGAATTCCAGGTCTGCCACTGCCGGCCTTGGAGCGTTATATACCCGTTTTAAAATATCCTTGATCTTAGACGTACTCATCCCTAATACCCTGATTAATATCGGCGAAATATTTAGCCAGCTCGGCCCGGGTTTTCTCATCCAGCTGTTGACTGTATTCCTCGATCAAAGCATATCCGGCTTTCTTGACTTCCGGTGAGGCAAAATCGTCGAGATATTCTTTCAGGGTGATCAAAGCATTAACGCTGCATTTTCCTTTGATCAAGCCAGGCTTAGCCAGGTTCATGAAAGCTTCCCCGGTCCGGGACGAGCGATAGCAGGCGGCGCAAAAACTGGGAATAAATTTTTTACTGATCAATGAGCCGATAACTTCATCCAATGAACGATTATCATTTAAAATAAATTGCGAATCTTTAGGCAGTTTCCCCTGGGTTTCTTCATAGCCGCCGGGAGAGGTCCGGGAAGCAGCGCTGATCTGGGATATGCCTAAATTAAATAATTCATCACGCATCTCCGGCGTTTCCCGGGTCGTGAGGATCATTCCGGTATACGGCACTGACAACCGCAAGACAGCAACCAGTTTCTTGAATTCATCATCTGAAACGCGATGGGGAACATTTTCGCTGAAAGCAGATCCTAAGGCCGGCTCGATCCTGGGTACGGAAATAGTGTGGGGACCGACTTTGAATTTTTCTTCCAGGTGCTCGATATGCATAAGCATAGCCAGGATCTCGAACCGGTAATCATAAATACCATACAGGACCCCGATCCCAACATCATCAATCCCGGCGGTAAAAGCGCGGTCCACAGCGTCAATACGGTTATCCGGATCACTCTTTGGCCCGCTGATATGCACCTGGTGATAACTCTTTTCATGATATGTTTCCTGGAATATCTGGAACGTACCGATACCGGCGGCTTTTAATTGTTTAAATTCATCCACGGTCAAAGGCGCACAATTAATGTTCACTCTCTTGATCCGGTGCTTCCCGACACTAACCGCATAAACCGCTTTGATCGATTCGACATAATATTCAATATTAGTCTTGCCGGCTGGCGCCGCTTCCCCGGCTACCAGCAAGATGCGCTTATGCCCGTGTTTTAATAATAACGTAACCTGTTCCTTGATCTCATCCACGGTCAGGGCTTTACGCGCGATCTTTTTATTTTTGGCATTAAACGCGCAATAAGCGCAGCAGTTGGCACAGATATTACTGATATATAGTGGCGCGAATAATACTATCCGGCTGCCGTAAATATGCTCCTTGACAAAAGACGCTGCGGCAAATATTTTCTTAAGATACTGCGGGTCTTCTACCGCCAGCAAAGCCGCTGTTTCGCTTAAGGATAGTCTTTGCAAAGATTTACTTTTATCCAGGATGCGGTCCAATTCAGCCGGCTTCACATTAGTGGCTGCTTTTAAAAGGGCTTCTATTTTTGGTTCATCAATGTATTTCATATATTATTACCTTCTTTATCGTTTCCAGCAGGGTAGCTGGTTTTACCGGTTTATCCAGTACATATTTTATGTTATCCCATTTCGTCATCATTTCATTCTGGAGATCGCGCAAACCGGTCCGCATAAAATACCCGGTCAGCAGGATAATGGCCACTTCCCTGAACTTTTTATCCTTGGCCAGGGTTTCGGCGATCTCAAAGCCGGCCAGCTTGTTATCCATTAATACATCCAGCAGGATCAGGTCAGGCTTGAATTCGACAATGGTCTGGTAAGCGTGCTCGTGTTTATTTTCCACGCCCACCTCATAGTCCACCGCTTCCAGCATATTGCGGCAGGCTTCGTTAAAATCAGTATCATCATCGATGATCAGTATTTTTTTGATCATACTCTCTTATTTCCCGGGTTGCTCAAACGCCCCGATCCCGGCTTCTTTCACTTTAGCATATTTTTTATCCTGGCGGCGATATTTTTCCAAAATCGACGGTATCTTTTCCGGAACCATGCGCACGTAGATATCTTCATTTACCTGCATGACCGGTGAAAGCCCGCAACAGCCCAGGCAGCGGGTGATATTCACCCCGAACATGCCATCAGGAGTGGTTTCCCCGAGACCGATCTTCAGTTCTTCCCGCAGCCGTTCCTGGATCCTGGCGCCACCGGCGACATAGCAGGCAGTGCCTTTGCAGAGATAGATCTGGTATTTGGCTTTCGGCTGGAGGGAAAAATAATTATAGAACGTCGCCATGCCATAAATATGGGCAGTCGGGATATTAAGTTTTTCAGAAATATATTCCATCGCTGATTGGGGCAGGTAGCCGAACAGGGTCTGGACATAATGCAGAGCCCCCATCAGCTGGCCTTGCTGGTCCTTCAGCTGCGGACTGGTTTTTAGAAACTCGCCAACTTTTTTCAGTTTTTCCTGCGTTTCTGTGGATATTGTTTTGGTTTTGTCCTGCGTCACAGATTCCTCCATGTTATTTAGAAACTGATTACACAGATTACTTATAGGTCATCAGTCTCTATCCTATCATATACTGACTGTTTCTTTTACTTTCGAAGCTATTCCTTTAGGCGACCGGCGGTGATAATGGGTATGCAGCAAATGATGCGACAATTCTCCTAACGGCTGTTTCAGGAATTCCTGGTAAATTTGCTTGATCTGCGGATTCTCATGGGATTTACGGATCTTCTTAAGTTCGTCTATTTTATATAATCCCTGGGCCCGTTTTTCATACCAGGCCTTATCCAGCGCTTCGGCCTGGTTCGGCAGGTAAGGCTGACCGCCGCCGCCCATACAGCCACCCGGACACGTCATTACTTCGATAAAATGGTAGTGGCGTTTTCCTTGTTCTATCTCGGTGAAAACTTTATGGACGTTGGCCATACCATAAATAACTGCTACCTTAACTAAAGTCCCGGCAATATCTACTTCAGCTTCTTTGATACCGTCAAAGCCGCGGACTGCTTTAAAATCAATAGCCGGTAAAGCCTGACCAGTGATCACTTCATACGCTGTCCGCAAGGCTGCTTCCATCACGCCGCCGCTGACGCCAAAGATCGTGGCTGCGCCGGTCGATTCACCCATGGGATTATCAAATTCAGAACCTTTAAGCTCATGAAATTTGATCCCGGCCTGCTTGATCATTTTTACCAGTTCACGGGTCGTGAGCACGGCATCCACATCCTGGTACCCGCTGGCATTCATTTCCGGACGACTGGCTTCAAACTTCTTGGCGGTACAAGGCATGATACTGACGCTATAGATACTGGCCGGATCGATCTTCATCTTCTGGGCATAATAGGTTTTGATAAGGGCGCCCATCATCTGCTGGGGCGATTTGCACGTAGACAGGTTGTTCAGGAACTCGGGATGAAAATGTTCGCAAAACTTGATCCAGCCGGGACTGCAGGAAGTGATCATGGGCAATTTCCCGTTATTCTTCAAACGATTAATAAGTTCATGCCCCTCTTCCATAATGGTAAGATCAGCGGAGAATTGCGTATCAAACACCACTTTGAATCCCATCAGGCGCAAAGCAGTTACCGCTTCATAGGTTTTATCTTCTCCCGGAGGCAGGCCAAATCCTTCGCCTAACGCCACTCTCACTGCCGGGGCGATCTGGACGATCACGGTCTTAGCCGGATCATTGAGATTGCGCCATACTTCGGCGGTAGCATCGGTTTCCGTAATCGCTGCCGTCGGACAGAATAAAGCACATTGCCCGCAATTGATACAGACACTATCCTTGATCGGCATATTAAAGGCCGGCAAGACCGTGGTCCGGAAACCGCGATAGGCATACGACAAAGCGTTCACACCCTGTAATTCCGAGCAGACCCGCACGCATTTCCCGCAGGTGATACATTTTTCCGGATCACGGGTGATCCCGGCAGAAACATCAACAGCATAACGCTTGCGTTCACCCTCATAGATAAATTCCCGGATGCCCAAAGTATTAGCCATTTCCTGCAGATCGCAATTATTGTTGCGTTCACAGATCTGGCAGTTACGCGGATGATTATCCAGGATCAATTCCACAATATCCCGGCGCGCCTGGCGCACCGCCTGGGAATTTGTTTTAACAACCATCCCTTCGGTGACCGCGGTACAGCACGAAGGAGCAAAATTCTTCAGCCCCGCCACTTCTACCACACAGATACGGCAGGCGCCGATACTGGATAACTTTTTATGATAACATAACCGCGGGATATGCAAACCGACACTATCGGCCGCCTGCATGATAGTCGTTCCCGCCGCCGCAGTTACTTTTTGCCCATCTATAGTCAGGGTTATTGGTTTGGTCATGGCTTACACTCCTCTTCCCGACGGTCGCAGCGCAAACAACGATCTGCCTCTTCGAGAGCTTGTTTTTTAGAATACCCTAATTCAACCTCGGTAAAGACCTGCAGCCGCTTGACCATGCTAACCTTGGCTTGCTGCGGCCGGTGTTTCTCCTTGATCTCGGCACTAGGATCGAAATAATCAACTTTTCTCCGTTCTCCCTTGATGACATACCTGTTCTGATGCAGGTCTTCACCTTTAAAAGAACGGTCAATGGAGATCGCCGCCTTCTCTCCGTCAGCAATCGCTTCAATGACCGTGGCTCCGCCGCTCACCAGGTCACCGCCGGCAAAGATCCCCGGTACATTAGTGGCCAAGGTGTCCCGGTCCACATTCAGCGCTCCGCTATCTTTTGCTCCTAATTCTTTTTTCACTGTTTCCGGAATATCCGGTTTGCCGCCGATCGCGCTAATCACTACATCCACCGGCAGGTTGAAAACCTCTTCAGTGGCTAATGGTTTGCGCCTGCCGCTCAGGTCAAATTCACCCGGACGGGTATAGGCGCATTCCAGGGAGACAACCTGGTTATCCTTACCCTTGATCGCAGTCGGTATTAACAGGAAATGTAATTTAACGCCTTCTTTTCCCGCCTCTTCCACTTCTTCCGGGATAGCCGGCATGGCGTCTTTGGTCCGGCGGTAAATGATATGCACTTCGTCCGCCCCTAACCGCAAGCACGTCCTGGCTACGTCCATGGCCGCGTTCCCGCCGCCGATGACCGCGACTTTCTTGCCGGTAAAGACGATCTTGCTTTTACCTTTCATTAAGGCATAGGCGCCGTGCATTTTCTTGATCCGCTCGGAGTTATAATCTTTCAGGAAATTCAAGGATCCCAGGAACCCCAGCAGTTCAGTGCCGGGAATTCCTAAAGCTGCTTCTTTCCAGGCGCCGATAGCGAGGTACACTGCTTTAAAGCCCTGGTCCTTAAGTTGCTGCAAGGAAAGATCTTTGCCGAGAGCGGTATTAGTTTTGATCTTTACTCCCAGGTCAGTGATCCGCTTGATCTCCCGTTTAACCACTTCTTTGGGTAACCGGTACTCGGGAATACCCAGGGTCAGCATCCCGCCAGTTTTCCGGTCTGCTTCAAATACTGTGACCTGGTAGCCGCGTTTAGCCAATTGGTAAGCGCAGGACAGTCCAGCCGGGCCGCTGCCGATAATGGCCACTTTTTCTTTTAACTGTTTACCGGTATATTTCTCAATTTTTACATCATCACTGACTGTATAATCAGCCGCAAAACGTTTTAACAGCATGATCGCTACCGGTTCTTCTATTTTCCCGCGCCGGCAATTTGATTCGCACGGGTGATGACAGACCCGGCCGCAAATAGAAGGGAAGGGATTGCGTTGTAAGATCATTTCCGCACTCTCCTTAAACTTTCCTTCCTTGATCAAACCAATAAAACCAGGGATGTCAATATGCGCCGGACAAGTATGCTGGCAGGGAGAGACAAATAAGTCAGCGCAAACAGCTGACGGGCATTTTCTCTCCTTGATATGGGCTTCATATTCGGCGCGGAAAAAACGCAGGGTGGACAGCACTGGATTAGGAGCAGTCTGCCCTAAACCGCAGAGAGCTGTCTTTTTGATGGTCTCTCCCAGGCTTTCCAGTTTATCTATATCGCTAAGCTCTCCCTGGCCGCTGGTAATGCGGTTCAGGATCTCCAGCATCCGCTTGGTACCTTCCCGGCAGGGAGTACATTTCCCGCACGATTCATCCTGGGTGAATTCCAGGAAAAATTTAGCTACGTCTACCATGCAATCTTTCTCGTCCATGACGATCAAGCCGCCAGAACCCATAATGGACCCGGCGCTGGCCAGAGAATCATAATCGATCGGTGTATTCAGGTATTGCACCGGCAGGCAGCCGCCGGACGGACCGCCGGTCTGGGCGGTTTTAAATTTACGCCCTTCTTTAATACCGCCGCCGATATCAAAGATCACCTCACCCAGAGTAGTGCCCATCGGGACTTCCACCAGGCCGGTATTTTTCACCTTGCCGGCCAGGGCAAATACTTTGGTGCCCTTGCTTTTTTCGGTACCGATCGTGGCAAAATGAGCATACCCGTCAAGAATAATAACCGGGACATTAGCCCAGGTTTCTACATTATTGATCAGGGTAGGCTGGCCCCATAAACCGCTGGTTGACGGGAACGGCGGTTTTACCTTAGGCATACCCCGTTCACCCTGAATCGAGTTGATCAGGGCTGTCTCTTCGCCGCAAACAAAAGCTCCGGCTCCAAGAATGATATCTATCTCAAAAGAAAAATTCGTACCTAAAATATTTTTGCCTAGCAGATTCAATTCCTTGGCTTGCTTAATAGCGATCTTCAACCGCTCCACAGCCAAAGGATACTCAGCGCGGATATAGACAATACCCTGGTCGGCGCCGACAGCATAACCGCCAATGGCCATCGCTTCCAATACGGAAAAAGGATCACCCTCGATCACGCTGCGGTCCATGAAAGCCCCGGGGTCTCCTTCATCAGCATTACAAATTACATATTTCTGGCCAGCTTTCTGTTCCGCCACAAAACGCCATTTGGTACCGGTCGGGAACCCCCCGCCGCCCCGGCCGCGCAAGCCGGATTTGATCATTTCGTCAATCACCCGATCCGGAGTATATTCACCGACGACCTTGGCTAAGGCTTCATAGCCCCTGATCGCGAGATAATCATCTATATTTTCCGGATCGATCACCCCGCAATTGCGCAGGGCCATCCGCTTTTGTTTATTAAAATAATCTATATCACTGAAAATAAAATGGGATTTATCAGTCAAAGTATCTTTACTGACCAGTTTTTTGCCGGTCTTCTTGCTGGGACAGGGCACATTTTTCTTGACCAGGTGGTCGATAATGATCTTCCGGGCTTTGGCGGCGTCGACATTTTCATATTTGAACGGCGCCTTGCCAGCCTGGTACACTTCCACTGTCGGTTCCAAATGACACCGGCCGACACAACCCTTACGGCCCAGATGAACGTCTTTCAGTTTCCGTTTCTTGATCTCTTCTTCCATCACGTGCCAAACCACTTTTGATCCGGCGGCAATCTCGCAGGTGGACATGCCGATATTGATCCTGGTCGCGGCCAGCCATTTATGGAGGTTCTGATGAATGGCATTTTGCCTGGCTTTCGCTAAAACCTGTTGCGGGCTATTACTCATTTACTCCGCTCCTTTTTGTGAACTCGTAATTTGTGTTAGATTTTTGAATTCGACATAAAATTTCTTCATTTTTCTTTTTAAAAAACTGCTTACATACTACTGTGAGTATGCTCGCACTTTTTTATACAGAAAAATATTGAACTATTATGTCTCGGTTCTTAAAAACTAACCCAAACTACGAGTTAGAATGAATATAAAACTATTGCCGTGCTCTTTGGCTTCCACCCAGATCTTACCTTGGTGTTTTTCAATAATTTGCCGGGTAATATAAAGGCCGATACCCGTACCTCTGATTTTTTCTGATCCTTCGAGCCGGGAAAATTTCTTAAACAATTGCTGCTGCTGTTCCTCCTTGATCGGAGTTCCTTCATTGTAAACACTAACCTTAATATGATCTTGTTCAATAATACCTTCGATAATGACCTGGGCGCCAGGCTGGCTGTATTTACAGGCATTACCCAGCAGGTTATCGCACACGATCAGCAGCAGGTTCTTGTCTGCCGACAGCTTTATGCCCGGCAAGACCAGGTTTGTGACTTGCAGGTGCTTTTCCTGGATCTGCTTTTCAAAGTGCCCCAGCGCCGGTTTGACAATATCCTCAGCCAGGTCAGCCGCAGTAGGTTTTATTTCCAGTTCTCCTTTTTCGATCCGGGAAAGATCCAGGTAATTTTTGACCATGGTCTCAAAATGGTCCAGGGTCCGGGCCGCTGAATTCATGGCCTTCTGCTGTTTTTCGTTCAGTGTGCCCAGATATCCTTCTTTGATCGAATAGATATTCATCACGATAGAACCCAGGATCCCTTTCAGCTCATGAGAAACAAAGCCGATCAAGTCCAGGTAGCTTTTATTCAGGGCGGTTAATTTTTCATTGGTTTCCTGGAGATTGGCGTCGCGTTCCTGCAGTTTTTTAGCCATCTCATTAAATGATTCGGCCAGCTGGTGCAGCTCAGTGATCTGCGATACAGCCGTAATACGATGATCCAGGTCACCGGCAGCCAGGGAACTGGTAGCTTCAGTCATCCTGGTAAATGGTTTGGCTAAGGTAACATCGAGAATAAGCGATAGCATCACCGCTAAAACTATTCCCAGCAGGAGGATAGCCAGGAAAACCAGGATAATATTACGGCGCATATCATTAAACGGTTTTTCCAGGATACCTACGTACAAAATACCGATTATTTTACCATTAATATTCCTGATCGGCTCATAAGCAGTGAGGTACCAGTCAGTGACCACAAAAGCCCGGTCCAGCCAAGAGGTGCCTTTACCGACAACGTTTTCATAGACATTTTCCGAGATACGCGTCCCGATAGCGCGACGGCCCTCATTATCCAGCACGTTAGTAGCGATCCGGGTGTCATCCAGAAAGATAGTGACCGTGCCGATCGGTTTGCCGTCGTATAACCTGTTTTCAAAGACATAATCCCTGATCTTATCCACTAAGGTGAGATCGCCATTAATGATCTTACCCCCATAAATTATCTTAGTGATCTGCCCCTGGTCATTAAAAAACGGCCGGGCATATTCCAGGGCCAGGGCCTGCTCCAATACTTTTTTATCGCTGGGTTTAGCTTTGGGAGTAAAGCGGACCTCGATCCGGCATCTATTTCCTAAAACCGGGTCCAATTTCTGCAGTTCACTCTTTTCAATGATCCTGGTACCACCAATACTTTTACCTAATACCGCTTGCCTGGCTATTTCACTGGGGATATTATTGCCGGCGCTGGCATCAATAATATAAAGATAATCTAATCCCAGCCGTGATTTCAATTCTTCCAGGTTAGTAATATACCGGATAACGGAAAAAGCTTGCTTCATATTATCCAATTCCCCGGAATAAACCATATGCGCTACCTGCAGATCATTCTTAACCTGCTGCTGAGCCCGTTCAATGATATCTTTTTTGATGACATAAAAACCAAGCAGCGCAATAGATATACCCAATATCAATATTACGCTCAGAAAAGAATAAAGGATCTTAGATTTTAAAGTCCTGGTTTTCATTGGGGTTGCTGAACCTTTCCCAAAGCATTAACATAATAGATCACATTTTCCAGTTCGAGTTCTATATTGACATTATTAACAATCGTATCCTCGGCGCCACGCAGCGTGATCGGAGCGAAATTAAGCACTCCTTTGATCCCCGCCTCCAGCATCTGGTCCAGCACGGCCTGGGCAGCAGCATCAGGCACCGCGATGATCCCCACTTTGATCTGCCGGGTTTGCACGAAATCTTTCATTTCTTTGGTCGGCAGAATCGGGGTCGCTGCTTCGCGGTTCAACTTAACCGGGTCAATATCGAAACAAGCGACAACCTTCATTCCCTCTTTTTCAAAACCTTTATATTTTAGCAAAGCCTTGCCCATGTGGCCGGCGCCAACCAGCACTACTTGTTGTATTTCATTCTTTCCCAGGATGATATTGATCTTTTCTACCAGCTCATCAACCTTATAGCCGCCCTTTTTATTGCCAGAGATACCAAAAAGAGAAAAATCTTTGCGCACCTGCGAAGAAGTAACGCTAACGGCATCAGCCAGGTTATCAGAAAAAACTTTGACAAACCCCAAAGATTTAAACCGGTTCAAGGCATTCTTATAACGGGAAAGCCTGATCACGCAGTTTTTTGTGGTTATCATTTAATGCTCCTTTTTTCACAATATCTACTATTAAAGTAGCATAATAATATATAATTGTCAAGTATATTGTGAAATATATCACATTAAAAATAAAAAAATAATTGCTATTTACTATCAACCCCTGCCTAAATCAGTAGGTGCCCGGCCAATAGATTTTAATAGGGATACTACCTCGGCTATTTGTTTAGCAATAGTTTCACTTTCATGGGCCCGATTAGGATAGATGGAATAAAGTTTCCTGTATTCTAAAGGAGTAATATTGATCATTACCGAATTCGCCCCGGCTAATAATCCTTTCCGTCGCGCGTCTGGGCTGATCGTTTCCAAGCCGGTAGTAACCACCACATTAGCTCTTTCCGGATCAATAAAACGGCAGAGGGCTAAGACTTTTAATATATCATTTTCCTGGGGGAGGGGTAAGCTGGCTAAGGTTGTTTGCGGATGAGGAATACAGGGCCCAAAGCTGACCATTTCAGAGTTTAGTTCCCGGGCCAGGGACAAGTCATTCAGGATATCTTCTTTGGTCTGGCCGGGTAATCCGACCAAGCCGCCGGTAACGATCAGGTAGCCAAGCCCGGCAGCGTCACGGATCACCTGCAGGCGATCTTTTAATTCAGCGCCGGGATGGATCTTCCGGTACAGTTCAGGATTAGAAGTTTCAAAACGCATCAGCAGGCCGCGCGCCCCGGCCTGATATAATTCCTGGAAATCTTTCTTGGCCATCTCCCCAAAACTGATGAA
>CAYTYR010000001.1:0-259930 GCA_964441745.1 uncultured Clostridia bacterium | reverse complement strand
TTTCATATCATACCTGCACGTATTTATGCCTTTTATATTTTAATCAATCGCCTAATGAGTTAATCATCCAATCTTCAAAAGATGTTTGATAATATTCAATCTTCCTTTTATTTATTTCTCCAAACACACATTCGTATTTTGATACAAGTTCATCATTAATTTCTTTGTTGATTACTCTTACCCTTTTTAGTAAACTATTCTCATTAATAAGTTTTTGGAAAGATTCTCTAATATTTTCATCGGTGTGAGGAAATGAATAACCGATAAATGTTATTTCGTTAGCAGTTTTTAATTCTTCTTCTGCAATAGTCCATGCATTATTTAAAAACTCTGGTTTTTCAGGTTTAGACTTTCCCCCTGCGGGGGGAATAATAATAAAATCCATTCTTTGCCCACACTTGCATATATCCCCTGAAGTTGCAGTATAATCATCTCCGTTTGTCGAGTAGTTATCTTCTACATCTATTTTAATATAAATTCTTTTACATTTATTACATATAAACCAATTAAGAGATCCGTGAAGTTTAAGGAGCTTAAAATTATTAGAAAATTCCAAATTGTGACCTTTATCTTCAATATCTTTTTTATTAAGATATTCAACTCTATTATTAGAATATTTTGGAACAATATCATTCATCATTAATAAATTATCTATTATTAGATCATAATTAAAAGTAATCACTGTAGCATTAGTCCTAAGTAGACTAAAAATGTAATTTTTATATAGATGCTTTATTACAAATTCCTTTCCCTTATCCTTATATTTATTCCCTCGTCCATATGGAGGACTATCATGAATCCAGCACAGACTAAATGTTCTAAAAATGGTATAAAGAAAATGGCGCCGAAGCTCTTCTACTGTTATTTCAAACCCGGGTAATTTTTGTATTTTCTCTTTCTGTAAATCATCTATAAAAACAAACGCTGATTCCATATCTGGTCTTTCTTTTATTTTGTTTTGAATAATATAATTTTCTAGTTTTAGAGTATATTCAAATCTCTTCCGTTCTTTGTCCGAATTTACCTCGTTTATATGCTTTTTCACTTCGTCAAAGAATTCATTTAGAACAGGAATACCCCCTGGCCTTGAAAAACCTGCTCCTAAAACAAAAACCGGATTCGACATTTTATGCTCTTTCTGACCAAGCTTGAATTCTGTTTTGATTACTATATTTCAGCTCTCTTGTTGTTTCTTCCTAATAACTCATCTATTGAAACCTTGAAAATATCAGCTATTTTGGATAGTGTGTCTATTGTTGGATTATTTGCCTTTCCTGCTTCTATTTTTACTATAGTGTTATACGAAATGTCAGCAAGACGAGCAAGTTTCTCTTGTGAAATACCTTTCTTTTTTCTTAATCTCTTTATGTTTTGAGCCAACATTTCCTTGACTTCCTAAATAAATGATATTATAATACAAGTATTGTAATATATGTATTATTCTAAAACTATTATACACCAAAACAAACCTGTTTGGAAGCTAATATTGTAAAAATAATTTTTGTGGGGAAGGAATTTTTGACCGGAACCATGTCTTAGTACTTAAGCCCTACGACCCCGCAGAGCGGGGGCGAACCAAGAGAGCGAAGTCCTGAGCGTAGTCGAAGGAGGAGCGAACGGAAAAGAGGGTTGCTGGTGCGACGAAGAAGGAGCACTTAGCCAGCAACGGGCGCGAGATGTGAGCGCACAGGCTCCGTAGGAGGGAGCATGACAACTCACTTTCTAAGAGCTTTCCGAAGGGACCTGTCCTGAGCGAACCCTGAGTTTATCGAAGGGCTAAGTCGAAGGATTTTCTTCGAAGAAAGTTCGAATTTCGGTTAAAAAGCTCCGCGTTTTTTCACATTTGGAGATTTTGGGAAACTTCCCAAGGGGTAATAGTGAGCCGGCGGCTTGATTTGCTGGCAAATCAGCCGAGCGAACGCAATAGGGGCGGTAGCCCCTTTGAGCGGGGTTTGGGGAGTTTCTGAAGACAGGGGGAGAAAAATGTGAAGTAATGGCGGAGAGACAGGGATTCGAACCCTGGGTGAGGTCACCCCCACATACGCTCTCCAGGCGTACGCCTTCAACCGCTCGGCCATCTCTCCAGTCGCTTCACTACGCAAGCTCGTTTCGCTCCACAAGGGCCCGCCAACGAACTTTGGCGGGCTGTTTCGTCGTCGCTCGCCACACAGAACGGGCTCGCTGAACCCCTTCCTCTTGTTGACCCGGCAAAAAAACACTTTTTTGCCGGACATCTAAAAGAACTCACTGCCTGCCCGCCGATCTTTTTGGCGGGTCATCCCCTTGCTTCTCTATACTTATACGCATTTTTACAAGCAGACAAGGTTAAGAACATTAAATTTTTTTGCCAGACTAATTATTTAATACGGAAGGGGTGAGATTCGAACTCACGATGGCCTTACGACCATACCAGTTTTCGAGACTGGCGCCTTAGACCAGCTCGGCCACCCTTCCAACACATATTATTTTCGGTTTTCCCTCCCTTGAAGTCTTCGACTTCAATACAGGGAGGACAGGCGATACCGGATGCACTGTTACCCGCCTACGGCGGGCAACCACTATGCGACGCCTCCATCACGACCAGTTTTCCCCCCGTTGAAGCCTTCGGCTTCATACACGGAGGACAGGCGAGACTGGCTCTACCCTATATCTCGCGACCGCAGGGAGTCCCGATTAACATCGGGAGCCACCCTTCCATTACTTTTTTCTTTTCTTTTTAAAGAACTCCTGGATAAGCCGACGGCTCTCTGCTTCCAGAATACCCTGATGTATATTGATGCGGTGATTCAGTTTCTTATTATTAGTAATATTAAACACGCTGCCACAGGCCCCGGCTTTTGCATCCTTGGCTCCGAAATATAAATTCCTGATCCTGGCCCAAACCATCGCTCCCGCGCACATGGCGCATGGTTCTATGGTCACATACATATCCGCATCTACGAGACGATAATTCTTGATCTTTTTTGCTGCCTGCCCTAAGGCTAATACTTCCGCATGGGCTGTCGGATTGTTATTCTTGATCGAGAGGTTATGGCCACGGCCAATTATTTTGTTTTTATGCACTACTACAGCGCCTATTGGTACTTCGTTTTTAAGCGCTGCTTTTTTCGCTTCTTTCAGCGCCTCAGCCATAAAATATTTAGCGGATTTTGCTTTAATCTGTGTAATCTGTTTTTCCTAATCTGTGGTTTGCCCGCCAATAAGCGTCGGCGGGCCATTTACTTTTTACTTAATAATAAATTCTAGGAGAGTAAATGGCGCGCCCTACAGGATTCGAACCTGTGGCCTACTGATTCGTAGTCAGTCGCTCTAATCCAACTGAGCTAAGGGCGCATGTGTTATCATTTCTGAATATTACTAGTGTCAACGTAGTCAGTCGCTCTAATCCTCCGCCAGAGGCGGATCAGCCTCAGGCTGAAACTGAGCTAAGGGCGCTTTATATATAAGAGAAATTTCAAATCTAGCTTTTGACCGTGATGTCTATTTTTACCTCTAGTGTCCAAAAAGTATCCACTAGGTAACACTGATATATACCATAACTTCACGGTTTCGTCAAAAAGAATTTTAACATCCTTTGACTATGGAAAGTCAGGCTAACCCCTTATTTCAATAAATCATCCAGCTCGCAGGAAAGCAGAGCAGATCTATTAAGCACAATCTGCTCCTTCTGGTTTAGTTTATCAGCCGTCATTCTGATAAGTTTGGTGGTTATGCTATCGCCAAGCATTATCCTGTTTGTTTTCTTGAAATAGGCCTCTGATTTTTCATAAAACAAGGTTATATACTGTTTTATTTTGTCATTAAGCTTATCTTTTATGTCATCCGCAACCAGCTGGATAATTTGATCGTTTATTTTCGTCGGCAAATCACCCTCTCCGTACATAATCCAATAGTCGCTTAGAGCATAAACTATCCGCGCTGATTTTCCATCTTCTGTTTTATACCAATATGCAAAATAACGAGTGTCCGTATAAAATTCCTGCTGTATCCTTACGCTTTCCAATGTTGTCACTGTGGTGATTTTATATCCTTCCAGGAGCCGCAAGTAGCTTTCCCGCCAGTTTTTCAGCCAGTTTTCAATATATGTCTGATTTACAAAGAGCGGCCGGAGATCATGTTTGAGATTAACGTCGCTTACTTTGTTCATCTGCAGCGTAAGCTTGTCAAAAAGCGCTCGTGGATCCTTTACGTCAATGCCTTTGGCGATGAGGTAATCAAGGTCAGGCATTATTTTTTTAGTCATATACCAGAGAAGGTCATAAATATCGCGCCCTTTTTCCTCATACACCGCTTCTCCCACACCACGGGTCCCGCGCAGGAAAATCGCGGCAATTTTGCTGGCCATAAGCGCGGACATATTATAGGTGGTAATGACAAAGGAAAACTGGTCGCGATTTATCGGTATGCGCTCAGTTACTGTCTTTGGGGCAGTAAAATGGTTAAGGTCAATTTTAACGTGTACTTGCGTAGAAGGATGGCCGATGATTAATTCTTTGCCAACATGGAATTTAAGAAGGAGTCCTCTGCCGGTGGTTGTTTTTATGGTGAGAAAATCGGGTTCGGTACCGTAAGTGCTGGCGAAGTGCTTTTCAATTTCCTTTTTCAGTTCTTCTAAAAACTTTTCAGTTATCGCCTGCGTAACTTCAAAATCTAAATCAACCGACATTCGGTCAAGTTCATGGCAGATGCGAAGCGCGGAACCACCATACATAATCCATTTGCCGTACTCCGGGTGATGATAAATAAAATTAAGAACGTAAAACTGCAGCTCTTCTTTAAGGGCGTTACGTTTCGTTTCCGCATCAACTTCGCCATAAGCGGAAAGATCATCGAGCTTTCTTTTTAATGTGGCGAGAATCTGTTCACTCATAGTTTTAAATAATTCTTGATCATGGTAAAAAAGGCGCTCCGATCTTTTTCGTCCATTTCTTCAATATCAATGCGCATTTCTTCAATTAGCCTATCTATATCTTCAAATCGCACCCCGCGAAACTGATGTTTTTTAAAATATAGCAGGTCAAAAAGCGCCTTGGCGGGAGACGCGATGAAAAAATCAAATTTCCCTGTCGGCGATTCGAGAGATCCTTTAACCAAGGAAAAATCAGAAAATAATTCCTTTTTCACTGACTGGTAAGCAAAGGTTCCTGCCTTTGTATTATATGTCCGGGTGACCTTTCGGGTAATCGAGGTTATGGTATAGATCGATTCGGTGGTTAAATTATAATACTGGAGCGCCGTCCAAGAGCTTACATACGATGGCGTCCGCAGGATGTTGGCGAGATAAAACGAATAGGAAATATCGCTCCTGTTTTTATTGTAAAAATCAGTGGCGACATAAAGACCCTTTTTAAGCTGGATAATCTCTTTACGCTTGAGAAAACGGCTGATATAGGTATCAACCGAAGCCTTTTTAAGCCCAAGCTGCTTACCAAGCTGTTTTACCGTACTTTTACTGAAGTACGGTAGAGATTTTAACTGTTCAATTAGATTACTACTGCTTTTCATAATTATGACAAAAGTGTATCATATATGAAATAAGATGTCAAGGCCTAATTTTTACCTTGAGGAAAACGGGGATTAATTGAATCAGTTATATAGTCCTCTTCGTAATATTGGAAACATTTGTCACCAGGTCACCCCAGGAGCACTGTCCCCGCCGTTACGGTTAACATCGTTTTCACCTCCAGTATTAATGATATTTCTATCATCAGAGAACTGGCAGACATGCATCCAATTAAGAACTCATACAACCTTTTTAATATCTCACCTATGTATGGGCCAAAACCTCATAGAAATATGTTATTCTTTTATATAGCTTCCTCTATTTTTAAAAACTCGAGGCGTAAATCATCAATCTGGCTTTCGTCTTCAATGCTTCCGGATGACATATTTTCTGCATGTTCTATTTTTGCTTGTAGCTTGAAAATTAATTGATGAATATTTTCGTCTTTTAGCATAACTTTTATCCCTTAAATAATAAAGTTCTCTGTCTCAAGAAATTGGCTCAGTTGATAAGCTGTGTCTCTTCTTTTTCTTGCGTCAACCTTGCGTCAACCTTGCGTCAACTCGTATTTTAAGTATTTCCCTTTTCCTGTTGTTTTAAAGATATTCTTTTTAGTTAAGTTCTTTAATTCCTTTGAAGCGATAGTATGAGAAATATTATTTATCTTAATGTATTCTTCTCTTTTTATACTTCCTCTTTCTCTAATGTATGCCACCGCTTTTTTCTGTCTCTCATTTATTTGGCTCATTATTGTTTCATCAATCTCAATCACGGTAATGTCCTTAACCTGCGATTTGAATATTACTTTTGTTTGAACGGGATCTATTTCGTAAATAGGCTTGGGATTTTTGTTCTTGAGGCAGAGTTCGTTTTCCAAGTATATTCCCGAACCATATTTTTCGATATAGCCAATATCATACATCAAGCTTGAAAGAATTTTATTTACCGGTTTATGTTCTGGTTTTTTAGGGCTTACTCCTTCGGGAAAGGGCCCGGGGCTGACTATTTCAATCCGATCATCGAATATAAAGACTCTCACATCAGCCAGATTGAAATAATCTCTGTGTATCAGGCCATTGATAATGGCTTCCCTTAACGCCCTGATGGGATATTCAAACCTGTCCTCTCTCCGAAAACTCTGCTCGGTCCGGAAACCAAGCAAACGAATGCTTTTTCTGAGAAAATCCTCAGCCTGATCAACCATTTCCCATAACGTGCCTTCGCAATCCAACCTGTCTAAAATGTTGCCGTATATCTTTACTCCTTTGATCCGCACCAATCTTAGCTGAGCATGAGAAATAAGGTTAAGAGGATTCTTACCGAAGAATAAAATGCCGGCGTTGGTGGGTTTTTTACCGCTTACGGCTTTTAAATTGGCTAAAAACTGGTTAAGCGGCATCTTTATTTGCGAGGATATATTTCTGTTTTTCTGACGTAATTTAAGATAAGTTTTAATCTTTTTTTGGTCTATGTCTTCAAGTTTGGCTTCCTCGCAAAGCTGCTTATCAAACTGGAATTTATCTTTGTGCTTTTCAAGTATCAGCCGCTCGTACTCATCTTTGCTCATCTTAACCGTGGCTTTGCCCACTCTTTTGAAAGGACGGCCAAAAGCAAGAACAAGCCGGTCCAGGCTTTCCTTGACTTCTATAATTATAATCTCTTTGCCGTCTATCTTTTCAACACTGATATGCGGATGGATTTTAGGATCGGTATTTTGGGCGATCCGGTTAGCAAGGGTTTCTAACGTTCCTTTGCCGATTTGCAAACCAATAACTCTACTCGCATTGTCAACGCCAATTAAAATCTTTCCGCCTCTGGTATTGGCAAAAGCAGAAACAGACTCAATGATTTCCTCCATTACGGCAAGAGAGGATTTGAGTTCAATGTTTTCATTTTCCTTAAGTAAACTTTCAATTTCTTTTTTGGTCATAGTGCCTCTTAATATTATCTAAGCTGTATTTTATCATCTCTTTAGCTAAACTTCAAGAAAATCCATAGGGCAAATAACTAACAATTTAGTTCTTTTTTAATAAACTCTTTATTTTCTAATTCAATCTTTGTATCTACAGGAAGATGATTAAGCACTGATAAGTTAGTAATTCTTTCAACAACATTAAATATTGGCCTTCTTAATAATTCTGTTTCCCTGCCTTTAAATTCTATAAATAGATTATCAAAAAGTAATTTCACTATCTTCATTTTGTTTATTTTAACCTCAGGGTCAATCTTATTTATGCCTGTATCCTTTTCTCTTATTCTTTCAATTAGAGATTTATCAATAGTTTTATGCAAAATAGCCCCAATAGATTTTGATAATTCTTCATCGCTAAAATTTGCAAGCTCCAAACTGCTGCCCTTAAATGGCTTATTATCATTATCAATACCCCATAAGAACTTCCATTTAAGAGGGATATTATATACTACATTAGCAAATCTTATTGGCTTTTCAGCTTCCAGAAAATGCTTTATTCCCCCTTCATTATCTGAAACAAAAAAAGGTATTATTTGCCATTTTTCCAAGTTATAACTCAAAAAAGATGTCCAATTAGAAACCACTATGTCTAAGTTTCTAAACTTTCTTATGAGCTGTTTTAATTCCCTTCTTTCATCGTCAGAAAGTACTCTGCTTCTTAATTTCTTTTGTAGGCCTATGATAAATTTTCTAAGCCTTTCCATGTTTTTAGCAGTAGATAGCAGCTTATCTACACCTTTAAAATTGATAAAGTTTATACCTAAATGTTCAGGAGAGCCATAATACCATTTAAATATACGGGCGAAAATATATTCTTCTGTCCCCCCTTCGACGAAAACTAAAACCTTTGGCTGATAATCTAACTTGAAATCGTTTGAAAGATAAAACAATCTTTTATATTTGTCATGATAATAGTCGATATTATTTTTATCATCGAAATATCTACTTTTTTTCTGCAAATGATAGCTTTTTACCTTATTAAAGTCATGTTTTATATATTTTAATATATTGCTACCATAAATAGTTTTTATCTCCTCCAAATCAGGAATCTCTTTTTTATAATATTCCTCTATAACTCTTTTTATCATTACAGCCCATTGGAAGTACTCAATACCTTTTCTAATTTGTCCTTTTAATTCATCTTTCCTATTCCAGGAAATACTTTTCCAAAGATATACCCAATCACTGGTATGAACACCAAGGATACTTAAAGCTTTTTCGGATAGTAACCTATATAATTCCAAAACATCTTTTTCTCTCATATTTGAAAGCTGAAGAATCCTTTTATAGTTAAATGCCTTTTTCTTCAGAAGCCATTTCTTTTCATCTATTCCAGTAATACTAATTGTTCTTGAATCAGAATGTGCATAAGGGTAATATACACTTTGAATTGAAAGCAAGAATTCTAAATATTTATCATATTTTCTAATTTCTCCTAATAAATGCTCATTGGCCTTTTCTTTGTATATTGTTTTAAAGAAAGCTCTTTTCTCCTTAATTAAATCAATCCAAAGCAATTGAAAATTTGAATAAAAGCTTAAAATTTTCTGATTATCATAACTTAATCTTTTTGCCTTAAAATTTACCCAAGGAATAAAGCGTCTCTTACTCGGGTCATATAGTAAACCTGCATC
The DNA here is from genome assembly GCA_964441745.1 of uncultured Clostridia bacterium. Lineage (GTDB taxonomy): Bacteria > CAYTYR01 > UBA6262 > UBA6262 > UBA6262 > UBA6262. Next base: position 250,821 of record CAYTYR010000001.1, on the reverse strand, counting down.
TACCCATTTTACCAGCCATTCATGCTCTCCAAAACTATAACTAGAATACTTTTTTTCTTTATACTTTCTTATGAATTCTTCATCAGCATTTATTACGTAATCTGCGTGTGCCCTAAGGACTTGCCCTTTTCTTCTGAACTCAACCCCCTCTTCTTCATATATGGGCCTATTAAATCTTAATATTGGATAAATTAATTTAGATTTCTCATATTCTTCCAGATCAACTGCGCTTACAAAAACACCCATTCTTTGGCACAATCTCACAAATTCATTTGTTTCTAAAGGGTAATTCTGTAAGTATTTTTCTTCTTTAATAAACCAGTTGATAAATTCGCTTTTCATTTTTATCCTTTGACCCATCCTTACTAATGTTTTGATTACCATGGTTTTTCAGGTAGCGTGTCCAACGGTCAATAAATGATGAAAATCCGACTATATAATCAGTCGCTCGGTTTGGTGTCCAAAAAGTGTCCATGTGAGGGCTAAAAAGAGGCAAATTCATACGGATTGGTACAAACTGGCAGGCTTTGAATTTCCTTTATATATCAATCAATTCCTTTATTTCTCGGGGTTTTCCGGATCCTTCTTGATCGGTTTCCCGCCACTATTACCGGCGGGTAAACTCCGTCATTCGCTCCCTGCCTGTCGGCAGGCAGACAACCTTGTCCGCCGAAGCTATGTTGTCGCTGCGGTGAATAGCCGCGTTTAGCGGCAAGATGTTTAGCGCTGGCGGATGAGCTAAGGGCGCATCACTTCACTACATAATCTTATTTATTATAGCTGGTTTGCTGGCAGGATTCAATTAGTAAAAGAAGGATTAAATAAAACTACCACTTCTCCTTTAAGCGGCTGTGCTTCCAGGCGGGGGATCAGAGCAGCTAAATCACCGCGCAGTACTTCTTCAAAATGTTTCGTCAGCTCCCTGGCTATTACTACATATTGGTTACCGATGGCCTCTTGCATGATTTTAAGCGTGGCTGTAATACGATATGGAGATTCGTAAAAAACGATGGTTCTTTCCAAAGCAGCTAATTCGGTTAAGGCTTTTTTCAGCTTTCCTTTTTTACGCGGCAAAAATCCTTCAAAGACAAAACTGTCAGTGGGTAATCCGGCCGTAACTAAGGCGCTGATGACCGCGGCCGGCCCGGGGATGGAGATTACTGGTATTTTGTTTTTAATCGCTGCGCTGATAATCAGGAATCCGGGATCAGAAATCCCGGGAGTCCCGCTATCGGAAACCAGGGCAATATCTTTGCCGCTGATCAATTGCTCAAGTAAATAATCAAGTTTTTTTATCTTATTATATTCATAGTAGCTGGTCACCGGCGTATGAAGATCATAATGGCTTAGCAATTTCCTGGTATACCGTGTATCTTCACACGCGATCAGGTTGACTTTTTTCAGGGTTTCTATCGCCCTGAAAGTAATATCCCCCAAATTACCGATGGGGGTGGCAACGACATATAAGCTCATCTTTTATTTTCTTTCTTTTAGAGTGGGGCACTGCACATAATTCTTACTTTCGCAAAAGCTTAATTTACACCCGTCATTAACTACGATGGGGCGGTTTGGATAGGCAATACAGAGATCTGTTTCCATTTTTTTCAAGAAAGGGCAAGACATCTTTTCCTCTACGCTATCTTTAAATTACGTCTTAAGACTTTCAGGAATACAGTTACCAGGTCAGGATCAAATTGTGTGCTGGAACACCGCTTGAGCTCTTTAATAGCGGTTTCTACGGGTAATCCGCTCCGGTACGGCCGGTCACTGATCATCGCGTCAAAAGAATCCGCTATCGTGATCATCCTGGCGACCAGTGGTATTTGGTCCCCTTTAGCCTTATCCGGATATCCACCGCCATCAAAATGCTGGTGGTGATAATATATTAATGGCGCCAATTCGCTCAGGAACTCCATTGGCCTGACCATATCCCGTCCGATGACTGGATGTTTCTTTATTTCTTCAAATTCGCTGTCTGTCAGGCGGCCGGTTTTAAGCAAGATCTCTTCTTTAATGCCAATCTTGCCGATATCATGGATGATCGCGGCTGCTTCAGCTAATTTCTTCAGCTCCGGGCTCAATTTCATTTCTATGGCCATTTCCACTACATATTTGGTCACCCGTTCTGAATGCCCGAATGTATAATGGTCTTTGGCGTCCACAACCAAAGAAAGCGTTTTGATCACGCCTAAATATACTTGCTGTAAATCCTTATATAAAGTCAGATTTTCTAAAATAATGGCGGTTTGGTCGGCGAGAGCGGTTAAGACGCGTAAATCTTCAGGGGCGAACTGCCTGTCGTCGATCTTTTCATTAACATTAATAATGCCGATAATACGGTTCTGGACCTTTAGCGGCACGCTAATAAAAGAACCCTTTTTAGAGGGGGTGGAAGGAAAGGATTCTTTCGGGTGTGCCCCATTTTCAACTTGCTCGACAGATAAATTCGCCCCTGGTAAATTGTTCAGGTCATAACCAATCGCTGCCTTAAGTTCCAGCTGATTGGTCCGCTTATTTATTACAAACAAAGAACCTTTTATTGCCCCTAATATTTTCAGGGCATTATCCAAGGCCAACCAGGCTACTTCATCCATATTCAAGGTGGTTGGCGCGGAATTCACGCGGTGAAAAGAACTCATCAATCCTAAAAGATCATTTAATTCTGAAGAATAGGTCTGGATCTTTTTCCTGGCTTCATCCAGTTGAGAAAGAATGTTTTCGTTTTCTTCGGTAGATTCCTTTTTCCACAAATGCCGCAGGATTATATAGGAAGCGGCAATAGCGCCAAAAACAATGATTAAGTTATAAAATAAAGAAGACATAAAATAGACCCTTCCTATTAATCCGGGCTCACCTACTAATAAAAACGGTTCTATATTATGCCTGCCTCCCTTATCTGTTTTTCAACTATACCCCAATATAAAAATACCCCTGTTTTAGCGCTGTGTCAACTTAATTCTGTCTCTCTGTCTCTCTAAATATTCCGGATTCCGACGATTATTTAAGTAGCTGCTTTTTTATGAACTAGATCCTTGATTTTCATCAATCTCGTAATTGTCCCGCGCTCGTTTTCAATGAGCTTCATGTTAATGTAGCGCATGGTTTCTATCAGATTCGGGATCAAAATATATTCCAGGGCATTGACCCGGCGGCGGGTTTTCCCTATTTCTTCAGCTAGCAATTTAATAACTTTTTCCTGCTCAGCCAAGGCTGCCAGTTGCGCCAGAAGTTTTTTATATTGTTCAGTCATCTGGTCCAGGGCAAAGGTTGGCTGCAGGTAACCAGAGCTGATATCCTGGGCCTTAGCAACTACCTGATAACGCGGTAATTTCAAGTTCATTAGCGGTTCCCAGCTCCAGGTCACTTCTACCTCTGCTTTTAACCCCTGCCAGAGCTGGTCAATCGTTTTTTCGCCGATTTGCGCTTTATTCAGGATATAGCTGGCGGTTGCTTCTTGCAGTGCCTTTTCCGCCTCCTGCCGGCTATTTTTAAGCTTGGTAATTAATTCCATAAAAGTGCGCATCAGCTCATCTTGTTTATCTTTCAATAACTTATGCCCACGCCGGGCAATAGCTGTCCGCTGGCGTAATTTAATTAGTTCCATCCTGGTAGGATTGACATTAAGCCGCATTATTTATCCTCGGATTGCTGGCCTTTCAGAAAATACTTTTCTATATCCGCATCTTTGATCCGCTTCAATTCATTACGCGGGAATTGCAGTAAAAGTTTCCAGCACAGATCCAGAGTCTCCGTAATACTGCGTTCATCATTTTCTTTCTGACTGATAAAGGAGCCTTCTAATTCATCGCTAAATTTGGCATAGAGCTTATCTGTTTCGGACAAGGCCGCTTCCCCTAAAATTATTGCTAACTCTTTTACTTCCTTGCCGCGGGCATAAGAGCTGAAGATCTGGCTGGTAACACTGCCATGATCACCCCTCGTTTTGTTTTCACCGATACCCTTTTCTTTTAGACGTGATAATGAAGGCAGAATATCAATTGGCGGGTAAACGCCGCGGCGGTGTAATTCACGGCTTAAGATTACCTGGCCTTCAGTAATATAGCCGGTTAGGTCAGGGATCGGGTGGGTTTTATCATCATCCGGCATAGTCAGGATCGGGAACTGGGTGATAGATCCTTTCTGTCCGATGATCCTGCCGGCCCGTTCATAAATAGTAGCTAATTCGGTATACATATACCCGGGATAACCACGGCGGCCGGGGATCTCCTTTCTGGCCGCGGAGATCTGGCGCAAGGCTTCGCAGAAATTAGTCATGTCGGTAAGAATGACCAGCACATGCATGCCTTTTTCAAAAGCCAGGTATTCAGCGCAGGTCAGCGCCATCCGTGGAGTGGCAATACGTTCAATCGCCGGATCATCAGCCAGGTTCATAAACAAAACAGCCCGTTCAATAGCGCCGGTTTTTTTAAAATCAGTAATAAAGTAATCCGCTTCTTCAAAAGTGATGCCCATCGCGCCAAAAACTACGGCAAATTGTTCATCCTGGCCTAATACTTTAGCTTGCCGGGCTATTTGTGCCGCTAATTCGTTATGCGGCAATCCTGAGGCGGAAAAAATCGGCAGTTTCTGACCGCGGACCAGGGTAGTCATTCCATCAATAGCGCTAATCCCGGTCTGGATAAATTCATTTGGATAATCCCGGGCACAAGGATTGATCGGCTGTCCATTAATATCCAGTTTTATTTCAGGAATAATGTTCGGCCCTTTATCGATCGGCTGGCCTAGCCCGTTAAAGATCCGTCCCAGCATATCCAGGCTGACTCCCAATTCCAAGCTTTTGCCTAAAAAACGAACCCGGCTGTCGGCTAAATTTAAACCCATCGAACCTTCAAATAGTTGGACCAGGGCTTTATCCTTATTTATTTCGAGCACCCGGCCATGACGCACTTCCCCGTTTTTCAGGACTATTTCTGCTATTTCGCTATACTTTATCCCGGCCGTATGCTCGACCATCAGCAAAGGGCCGGTAATACTGGTGACTGTTGAATATTCTTTAGCCTTGGACATGCCTTTTTCTCCTTGTAAAGATAGCAGTAAGTTAAAAGTTGTAGAAGTAGGTATGACTGTTTAAAAAATTACACCGCTTTAAAAACATTATCGATTTCTTTGGATATTTCATCAAAAACATTTAGATTATTCTCAGGGATATATTTAGCCTTAGCAATTTTTTCCTTAACTTTATCTTTCAATATATCATCAAGATTAAGTTTACGGCCAATGCCTTCTTTGGCCAGATAATGGAAATGCATGATTAATTTCAGTAACAGGCGCTGTTTTTGCAAGGAAGTATAGGTGTCTTCCGGGTCAAAAGCCATCTGGTGCAGGAAATCCTCCCGGATACTTTTAGCTGTAGCCAAAGTCAGCCGGTCATTAGGAGACAATGATTCCACACCGACTAGACGCACAATTTCCTCTAAAGAAGCTTCATCTTGCAAAAGTTTGATCGCTTCCCGCCGTAAAACCAGGAAATCAGGGCCGATCTTTTTCCCCAGATATGCGCTAATATTATCTAAATATAAAGAATAGCTATTCAGCCAGTTAATAGCCGGGAAATGCCGTTTGTAAGCCAACTTATCTTCCAGGCTCCAGAATACTTTAACTACCCGCAGAGTGCTTTGGACCACTGGGTCAGAAAGATCGCCGCCAGGGGGGCTGACTGCTCCGATCACGGATAAGCTTCCTTCGCGTTCTTCGCTGCCGGCGCAATTTACCCTGCCCGCCCGTTCATAAAATTCAGCCAGCCTCATCGATAAATAGGCCGGATATCCCTCTTCGCCGGGCATTTCTTCCAGGCGGCCAGACATTTCCCTGAGCGCTTCTGCCCAACGGCTGGTAGAATCAGCCATTAAAGCAACAGTATAGCCCATATCCCGGAAATATTCTGCGATCGTTATCCCGGTATAAACCGAGGCTTCACGCGCGGAAACTGGCATATTGCTGGTATTGGCGATCAAGACCGTTCTTTTGATCAGTGGTTCTCCACTGCGTGGATCTTTCAGTTTAGGGAACTCCTGCAAAACATCGGTCATTTCGTTGCCGCGTTCCCCACATCCTACATAAACAATTATCTGCGCATCAGCCCATTTGGCCAATTGGTGCTGGACGACGGTCTTACCGGATCCGAAGGGGCCAGGAATGCAAGCTGTGCCGCCTTTAGCTACCGGGAAAAATGTATCAATAACTCTCTGCCCAGTTACTAGAGGCTCGATTGGAGGCAGTTTTTCCTTGATCGGGCGCATCGCGCGAACCGGCCAGTGTTGAGCCATTTTTATATCTATACTTTGTCCATCCTGTTTTAATTGACACACCACTTCTTCCACAGTAAAATCGCCTGATTTGATCATGGTCACTTCTCCGGCCAAACCTGGAGGCACCATGATCTTCTGTTCTACCAGTTCTGTTTCCTGGACTGTCCCGATGATATCTCCGGTAATTAACTGGTCCCCTTTGTTTACTTTAGCCTGGAAAGGCCATTTCTTTTTCCGGTCCAGCTTGGGGATATCAATACCCCGGGCGATCCAGCTTCCGCTCATTTGCTGGATCACGGTCAAGGGACGCTGAATACCATCGTAGATACCGCCGATCAAGCCAGGTCCTAATTCTACACTAAGCGGCGCCCCGGTACTGATTACCGGTTCATCAGGCCCGATCCCGGAGGTTTCTTCGTATACCTGGATAAAAGCAGTGTTGCCATCAAGGCCGATAACTTCACCGATCAATTGGGGCAGCCCAACCTTGACGACATCATACATTTTAACCTCATTTAAATCGCTGGCAATTACCAGCGGCCCGGAAACTTTTACAATCTTCCCGCCACTCATGATTCCTCCATCTAAATACTCTTGTCAATTAGAGAAAAGTTATTAGGTGTATGTTTTGGAAGTAAGTTTGGTCTGAAGTCTATGGAAGTTAGTCTCTAAGCCTCAAACCTAAGACTTACTTCCATACCTACTTCTAAAACCAACAACCTTTTTATTCTACCAGTATATCCGTCCCGACCGCCTTAATAATAATCTGCCGTAATTCTTCCGCACCCTGGCTGGCTTTGCCTGTTTTAAAAAACATACTTTCGGTATTAGGCAAAACAACAATATTGGTCTCAGGCGCCTTAATCATGTAAGGAGCAACTTCTTCCGTAATGAAAATAATTTGATAGTCTTGCTCCGCTATTTTTTTAGTAGTATCAGGCCATGTGTCCGGGCTAAAATAATATACATCTGCGCCGCAAACCCGAAATGGACTGACCACCGCTTTTTCACCAATAAAGCAAATTTTTCCTGTTTTAGACATAGGTTTTACTCAACCGACGGGTAATAAGTTCTTTAGGCAGATTATAGAATTTCCCGCTCAGGATCACCTTAATATTATTCAATTCCGCCAGCCTGACGAGCAGATAAGCCAATACTGGTTCAGGCCCGTCATAGACCAGCTTTGTTGCGCGCAGGTACTTGATCAGGTAATTAGTAAAAAAAAGATCTAGCGGCTGCCACTCTCCATTTTGTTTAACTTGCTGCCAGACTGCTGTTAATTCAGGCGCGTATGGCTTATACTTTAGTACCTGAATAAAATCATCCGCAGCCATCTCCATCGATTTTAGGAATATGGTGCGGTCAATTTCACCGCCTCTTAAAAATAAAACCGTAATATTTTTAGGCGCAATGGCATTTATTTTAAACCGGAGCCAGGCTTTGAGATTATAAAAATCTACGGACAACCGGCAGAGATCTTTTAGCCAGAAAGAGCGGCGCTGTCCGAAGGCTTCTTGCAGCGCTTGCCAGTAGTAAGTGTCAATGATAAAATCAACGATTTTTAGATCAGCCGCCTCGCTATATTGTTTTTGCGCCATGATCCAGGCTTCTTTGATATATTCTGGCCAGGTTTTTATTACAGACGGTACTTGTTCCCGGGAGCTGAGGGTATTTTTAATTATTTCTTTTATGCCTGTTAGACGGTTATACCCAGCCATGAGCTCAGCCAGAACAGGATCATTTACCAGTTGTGCCGTACAGGCAAACAGGTATTTTTCTTCCTGGTTAATACTATCCAATGCCTCCGGCAGGTTTTGTATCCGCTCCGTGGCAACGCCATAGAGCCGTGGTTTGACTTCATTGAGAGCATCGCCAAAATTAGCTGTATTAGCCAACTGCTCTAAAGTCTGGCTATTTAACAGCTTAGACTCGAGTGCCCTGATTTTAGCCACAGCCTGTACATACGCTGTGCTCATTTATTTCTCCTTAAAAAGGATCTCGGCCACTTTTAACTCGGTTTCTTCACGCAGCCGGACCAGGATAGAATCCAGGGAATAGTTCAGTGCTATTGGCCCCTGTAGTAATAAAAACCCCCGGGTCATCTGGTTACTTGGCGGCCCCACGGTTAATTCCCCTGCCCGTCCTGCTTTTTTTAATTCCTGGTTTATTTCGGAGATAAATTTATTTCCTACCCGGCTGGCCTCTGTTGGGGAAAAGATAATTTGTTCTTTACCTGTTTCCACTGCGTTCAGTACTTGATTTTTGATAAACAAGACATATTCTTTATCCGGCATCGTTGCTATTTTTTCTGCTACGTTTTTATAGATGGCACTAATTAATTCCTGTTTAGCGGCCAGCATATTTTTACGTAATTCCAATTGGGCGATAGCTTTTTCCCGCTGGGCCAGGTTATCTGCTTCACGCTGGGCTTGCTCTACTCTGCTTTTTGCCTGGCTCGCGGCTTCGGCCCTGGCCTGAGACAGGATCACCGAAGCTTGATGCCTGGCTTGTCCTATTATTTCGTTGGCTTGGGCCAGCGACTCCTGGGTAATTCTTTCAATAATTTTTTCCAATGACATTCTTATCTCCAAAAATCGCTAAATTTACTGCAATCCCGGGACTATTCCTTTTAATATGACGATCAGTGCGGTCAGGAATGCCAAGACAGCATATGTCTCTACCATAACTGCGTAAACCACGCCTTTCATAGAGTGTTCCGGATTCTTAGCCACAATACTGGCGGCTGACGCGCAAACTTTACCCTGATATACTGCTGACCACCACTGCACCAAGCCGCAGAAAAAGCCTGTTGCCAGAAAGGCCAGCCCTTGGGCAACACTGATACTTTTGGGTGTTGCCGCAAAAAGTCCCATATAATATAGCATTATGACCCCGATCGCAAATCCATAAAAACCTTGTGTTCCTGGTAAAGCGACTAGAACAATCGTGTTACCGAATTTTTCTGGTTCTTCACTTAATATTCCACTGGCCGCGGCGCCAGCAATCGCGACTCCAGTAGCTGACCCAATCCCTCCCAGGCCGGCAACTGTTACTGCTCCCAAAATAGCTAACATAAAACCTAATTCCATTGTTATCCTCCTCTTTTGATACAAATTCTAAATTCTAATATCTAAATTCTAAACTATTTTTTTATGTTATCGGTCAGGATCACATTTTTGTAGGTCCAGTTAAAAGGTTTAAACTTTTTCCCACCGCTGACATAAAATTTATTAAAAAATTCCAGATATTGTAATCTAGCTGTATGCACAAAAGCGCTAAGCATGCTCATTACTAAATTAAAAGCATGCCCGGCTAAGAGAATTAGAATAGCCACTAACAGACCAACTCCGGGGATCAGTTCTTTGGCAATACCGGCAATGATATTAATAACCATGGCAATGATACCACCAACCAGGCCTAAGGCCATTAAGCGGGAATAGGACAAAATATCGCCAAAATAGCTGGTAAACCCATATAATGCGTACAAACCCAATCCCAGCCTGGCAAAAAATCCCTTTATATTATGCCGGCAGCGGTAAATAATAGCACTGCCAAATACGACCGTAGTGATCATCCCCAGCGGCGCAAGTATTTTTAAGATCCAGGCCGTGATACCGAGATCCAGTAAAAGATATAATAATTGATAGCTATCTAACTTATCAGTAGCATTTTTATCCTGATTGCGGGCTTGAAAAAGCACGATCAGGCCAGCGGAGAAGATCGCGCTAAAAGCACTTGCCGCGGCTATCCCAGGCCAAAAACCCATGCTTTGTAATATACCATATACAATTAGAGATATTATTAATAAGATCCAGGTCCCTTGATCCCATAGTCCAGCCCAAAATCCATTATCACCAATGTTTTCTTTCATTTTTATAAGCAAGCCGGTAAAGATATGAATTACTCCTAAGCCCAGGGCAATCCCCAGAAACAGCATCAGTTGGGAAAGAGGATCAAATAACTTGTATTTAACCGATATACCAAACCAACTACCCATAGCCATACCGGCAATAATAGTACTAATTCCGCCCACCAGGAATAAGGTCAAAAAACGCCAGGAGCCGGGATTTAAGCGTGCTCTCATTTTCCATAACAGGACAGCAGCAATAACCGCAACGACTACGCCATACCCTGCATCACCCAGGCAAATCCCGAAAAATAAGGCAAAAAACGGCGCTAAATAAATTGTGGGGTCTATTCCTGTATATATTGGATAGCCATAGAGCTCTGTAATCACCTCAAAAGGTTTGATTAATTTTTTGTTTTCTATTTCTACCGGCGGAAGATCGTCAGCGCACGGCATAGTAGTTATAAGCTCTACTTCCTGGAAATGCTGGGAGAGGGCTTTACGAAAAGCAGGTTCTTGTTTTGCTGGCAGCCAGCCGGTAATAACGAAAGTCTTATCGCTCTCCAGGAACCAGCGCTGTACTATTTTATTTTCCCGGATATTTTGATAATAATCTATTAAGCTGACAAGTTTCGGAAGATTCTGGCTAAGGCTCTTGATCTCTTCTGAGAGATGTTCCAAGGTTTTGTCTATTCTTCCCAACTCTTGAGTTAAACGGACATCAAGCCGTTTTGGCGTGACTTTGATCTTCGGGAAATTATATTGGCTAAAATCATTTAGCTTCAGTATTGCTAAAACCTGCTCCTGATGCTCGTGTAATGTAATTATTAATAGGTATGTCTTGTCCTTATCCTGTGAAATTATTTCATAGTGTAATGCGGGGATCTCTTCTTGCAGTTTTTTTAGGCACGCGTCCTGTTTTTTTTGTTTCAGACTGCCAACCAGATAAGTTACATATGGGCTGGCTTGTAAATCCTGTAAGCGGATACCTACTGTCAACCAGGGTACAAGCTGCTGTCGTTGGCTGGTTAGCTGCTGTTTTTTTGTTTCTAGCCGGTTAAGATCTTCTTCTGCCTGGCGGCATTTATGATAACATTCCAAAAAATTGAAATGCTGTGTAATCTGAGTCCATTGCTGGTGATCCAGCAGGATCTGCCCGGGGATACGGACCTGGCTATGTTTCTGCAGAAAAGCAACCATTTGCCTTAAGGCCTGCAAAGTTTCATCAATATCCTGGGAAGAGACAGCAGAATAAGTCAATAATCCTGATTGCATTTGGCTATGATCTAAGGGGTCTATCTGAACAACCCCTTCTTGCTGCAGAAATTCCAGCAGTCTCTGCCTGATCTCTTTATGAGCAAATAATTGCATCTTTTTCATTTTGACAATAGACATTACAGGCCTTTCATCGCTACTTCTATGGCTTTGGCTGCTTTTTTGCTGGCCTTATTGACCAGGTCGGTTATTTCTGCCTGATATTTTTGCTTAATCAGGGTTATCTCGGTTTGGCTTTTTTCTTTAGTTTGCGCTAATATCTGTTGGCTGTCCTGTTCTGCCTGGGCTAAGGCCTTAGTTACTATCTGTGCGGCTTCCACTTCTGCCTGCGCCAGGATCTGGTCAGCTTCAATTTGCGCATTTTTTATTTTTGTGTTTTCTTCTGTTTCGGTTTTATGGATTTTTTGAATAGCCTTAAGCATGGGGAGACCTTTCTTTGGAAATAAATTGTACCTTTAAAAAAATACGATAGCATATTTCACTTTATAAAGTCAATGAGTTATAAGTTTTCCCAGTATATTCTTCTCTTGACAAACCCCTATATTTTATGTTAAAAGACCACTTTACATAAACTTACTACTAGGGGTTATTTATGATTGAGAAAACATTGGTCTTGATCAAACCGGATGGATTGCAAAAATCATTAACCGGCAATATTTTAACTAAGCTTTCTGAGGCTAAACTGGAAATTGTCGGGGCTAAGGTAGTCTGTGTTTCACGCGAATTGGCGGAAAAACATTATCAACACCTTAAGGATAAGCCCTTTTTCGAAGACTTACTAAAATATTTCCGCGGCAAGCTTCATGGCAAGCGCTTTGAGCGGGTGATCGCTTTTGTTTACCAGGGAGAAGACGCCATTACCCGGGTACGCAAAATAGCTGGAGCGACTAATCCGGAAGAGGCTGATCCTACCACCATCAGGGGAGCCTATGGCCGCATTACCACCAAGGGAGTCTATGAGAACGTCATCCACGCCTCAAGCGACCCCAAGGACGCTGAACGGGAAATTGCCCTTTGGTTTAAGCCGGAAGAAATTGTTATTAGCCTGGATGAAAAATAAGTTAGAAGCTAACTAATTACCAAGAAAGACGAAATTACTTATGCAGCTAGCAAAAAGAACGACTTTAATCAGTCCTTCACCTACTTTAGGCATAACTGCCAAGGTTAATCAACTGCGCGCCCAGGGTATAGATGTCATCGGATTTGGCGCTGGAGAACCGGATTTTGACACCCCATCATATATAAAGGAAGCAGCGGTCAGGGCTTTGCAGTCAGGATTTACCAAATATACCGCCACTTCCGGGATCCCGGAATTAAAATCAGCCATTGCGGCCAAGCTTAAACGGGATAATGGCTTAGATTTCCAGCCGGCGGAAATTATTGTTTCCTGCGGGGCCAAGCATTCCCTGTATAATGCTATTATGGTCTTGTGCGAGAAAGGCGATGAGGTCATTTTGGCCTCACCTTACTGGGTCAGCTACCTGGAAATGATCAAGCTCAGCGGCGGTAAACCAGTCATTATCAAGACTGCTGAAAAGAATAATTTTAAAATTTCTCCTGAACAATTATTATCTAAGGTCCGGTCCAAAACGAAGTTGTTGATCCTGAACAGCCCGTCTAATCCCACAGGCATGATGTACACGGCCCAGGAGCTGGAAGCCTTCGCGAAAATTGCCGTGGATAAAAATTTCCTGGTAATTTCTGATGAAATTTATGAAAAGCTGGTCTATTCTGACCAAAAACCGGTCAGTATCGCCAGTTTTGGCCCAGCCATTAAAGAGCGCACGATCATTATTAACGGTGTTTCCAAAACCTATGCCATGACTGGCTGGCGTATCGGCTATGCCGCGGCACGGCAGGATATAGTGCAGGCTATGGCTAATTTGCAGGATCATTCTACGTCTAATCCTGTCTCTTTTGTCCAAAAAGCAGCCGTCACGGCAATTAACGGGCCGCAAGATGAAGTCGAAAAAATGCGCCTGGAATTCAAGAAAAGGCGCGATTATATGGTGGAACGGGTCAAGGCCATCAAGAAAATAAAATGCTTAACGCCGGAAGGCGCTTTTTATGTTTTTGTTAACATTTCCAAACTATTAAAGAAAACCTTGAACGGGGTGGAAATCAAAGATTCTCTGGGGCTGGCTGAGTTTTGGCTCAACGAAGCTAAAGTTGCGGTCATTCCCGGCTCTGGATTCGGCAATGATAACTATGTCCGCCTATCTTATGCTACCAGTTTTGATAAGATCAAAGCTGGCATGGACCGGATCGAAGCGGTTATTAACAAGTACTACTAAAAACCAGTGGTTATATGGTGAAGGTTGTAGAGGTAGGTATGGAAGTAGGGCTAAAGTCTTTGGTTTAGAGCCTAACAACCTTAGACTTCAGACCAAACTTACTTCTAAAACTTACACCAAGAAACCTGTACTTAAAAGAGGAGAACCTATGGCAAAGAAAAACCAGAATAAAATTTATTTTATCGATGTGACCAACCGGGATGGCGTACAAACAGCACGGCTAGGCTTATCTAAACTGCAAAAAACAATGCTGAACCTAATGCTTAATGACATGGGGATTTTTCAGTCAGAGTTTGGCTTCCCAGTCACTCGCCACGAGACTAATTACCTGAATGCCAATCTGGACCTGGCAGCTAAAGGGGTCCTATCCCCCATTCGTTTGAGCGGCTGGATCAGAGCTACTCCTGAAGATGTAGAAACTGCTTTTGCCAAGGTACCAAAACTAAAATATCTTAATATGTCTATTTCTACCAGCGATCAGATGATCGTCAACAAATTCAAGGGGAAACTCGATCATAAAGGCGTTATTAAGGAAATGGTAGCCGGGGTGAAACTCGCTAAAAAATTAGGGGCAGAAGCTATTGGCGTAAACGCGGAAGACGCTTCCCGGACCAGGATGGAGTATTTAATAGAGTTTGCAACTGCCGCGAAGAATGCGGGCGCAGACCGCATCCGCTATTGCGATACCCTGGGCTATGATGATTCTTTCTCCATTTATGAGCGGATCAGGAAACTGGCGCAAGTAGTAAAAATAGATATAGAGCTGCACTGTCATAATGATTTAGGGATGGTTGTCGGCACTTCTGTGGCCGGGGCCAAAGCCGCAATTGATTCCGGAGTAAATGCCTTTATTAATACCACGGTAAACGGAATGGGAGAACGAGCCGGAAATGCTGACCTTGTCTCAGTGATCCTGGCCATTAAATATTCCAGTACTTTCGGCGGCCAGTACCCAATCGATGACCGGATCGACCTGTCTAAGGCCTGGAAGCTGGCTAAATACATGTCGTACGCTTTTGATGTGCCCATTCCCATCAACCAGCCTGGAGTAGGAGCTAATGCTTTTGCCCATGAATCTGGTATTCATGCTGACGGCGCTCTAAAAGATCGCAGAAACTACGAGTTGTATGATTTCGAGGTGTTAGGGCGGGGCGAGCCGGAAATTATTGAAACAGGGCGCCAGATCATCGCCGGCGAATATAGCGGTATTAAAGGATTCCGTAATGTCTATGGTAAGCTGGAGGTTCAATTTAAAAATGACAAGGAAGCGGCTAAGGTTTTAGAACTAACCCGGTATGCAAATGTACACACCCAGAAACCATTAACTAATGACGAGTTGCTCTTTATCGCTAAATATCCGGACCAAGCCAGGAAAATAATGACGGTAATACCGTAGCTAAAAACGCTTATAGCGTATGGCAAATGGCTAATAGTTATAAGCGCTTTTGCTTACCGGATGCCTTTCATGACGTTCATGATTCTCTCTAAATCAGTATCTGAATAGAATTTTACCTCTATCTTTCCTTTGCCTTTACGATATTTAATATTAACATGCGCGCCTAAGGATCGTTGCAGTTCTTCTTCTGCTTCTAAAACATGAACATTTTTTGGTTTAGTCGTGGTGATGGATATTTTTCTTAGCTTCTTGACTACTTCTTCCGCTTCCCGGACGCTTAATTTTTCTCCGGAGATACGCTGTGCTAGAGATTCCTGGTCTTCCAGGCTTTCCAGTCCCATGATCGCCCGGGCATGACCAGCTGACAGGTTGCCGTTTAATATCTCTGTTTTTACTTCGTCTGGCAGTTTAAGCAACCTCAGCATATTAGCCACAGAAGACCGGTCTTTGCCAATTCTCTGGGAAAGCTGTTCTTGGTTTAGATTAAAATTATCCATTAATTGCCGATACGCCTCTGCTTCCTCTAATGGATTCAGGTTTTCACGTTGGATATTTTCTACTAATGACAATTCAAACATTTCAATATCATTTACTTCTTTCACAATTGCCGGGACAACATCCAGTCCTGCTTCCTTAGCCGCCCGCCAACGCCGCTCCCCGGCGATTAATTCGTAGCCGCCATCCAGCCGGCGTACCAGCAAAGGATGGACCAACCCATTATTTTTAATAGAGGAGGCTAATTCCTTGATTTTTTCTTCGTTAAAATAATGCCGCGCTTGATATTTATTAGGCGTAATATTGTCCAGCCTCACATGGGTAATGGATTCGCCTAAGGAAACATCCCCGTCAGTCAATGTAACGCCGGGGATTAATGCTTCCAGTCCTTTACCTAATGCTTTGTGCATTGTTTGGCCTCCACAATTAGTTATTACTTACAATACTTTCCTGAGGTTCTGCCTGGACCTCAGCTTGAGGTTCTGCCTGGATTTCTTCTTTTTGCGTATGATTGATTACTTCTTTGGCCAGCTCAGCATAGGCTAGCGCCCCTTTAGAATGAGAGTCATAGATCACGATTGGTTTGCCATGGCTGGGGGCTTCGGAGAGACGCACAGACCGGGGGATTACCGTCGAGTAAACTTTATTCTTGAGGTGTTTGCGCACTTCATCGACCACCTGGCCAGATAAGTTAACCCTTGAATCAAACATAGTTAACAATACCCCTTCTACGCGCAGACCGGGATTAAGGCTTTTCCTGATCAGTTCAATAGTGTTCAATAATTGCCCTAATCCTTCCAGGGCATAATATTCACATTGCATGGGAATTAAAACTGAATCTGCAGCAGTAAGACTGTTAACCGTAAGCAGTCCTAAAGAAGGAGGGCAATCGATCACTACATATTTGTAAACACTAGATAATTTGTGCAGAGCTTTCTGGAGACGGGTTTCGCGGGCAAACACATTAACAAGTTCTATTTCGGCCCCGATCAGGTGAATATTGGCAGGAACTATATCTAACCAGTCTACATCTGTAGACATGATCGACTCTTCTATACTTGCATCTTCCATGAGCACATTATAGATAGTGCTTTTCAATTCACTCTTACCGATACCAACGCCAGCGGTTGTATTGCCTTGCGGGTCCATATCAATCAGTAGCGTCTCTTGGCCTTGTTGGGCAAGATAGGCAGAAAGGTTAATGGCGGTTGTCGTTTTTCCTACCCCGCCTTTTTGATTAGCTACTGCAATTATTTTGCTCATGTATTTATTGTAACAAAAATTAATAAATAATGCAAGAAAAATCTACAAAAGGACTGAAATTAATTATAGAGATCGGATATATTCCAGCCAATTTCTTTGAAAATCATCAAGGGTTTTAAACTTATCACCATAGGTACTTATAAGAGCTTTTTCGACATTATTGTATTCTTTTAAATTCAAGCAAAAAGCATTGAATTCTTTCTTACCTAACTGTGTGATCATAAACTCTACCATACTAAAAGACTGGGCATACCATAGATTAATCAGATTATTATCATGTGTTTTAAGTACCTCCGCTGATATTAGGTCTGGCATAGAAAAATACTGACCTTGTTTAAGCAGTGCAATTTTACCATATAGATTATTAATTAATGAACTACGGATAATTTTGCTTTCTTCATATGTTGCCAATCCTTCTGACAGCCAGCGCATACTAACTGGCTCATATTGCCGCTCCATAAAATTGTATAACAAAAGATGCGTGATTTCGTGTGGGATAAGCCCGGACAAGTTAACTCCTTCATAGGAATAAAAACTATTTTTATTATAAATAACCCTGCCGACAGACCACATTGGCTGCCGGATCTTATCGCGATATTCTTCATTGTCTTTAAATATATATATTTTAATTTTTTTTGCTGGCTTTATTTTAAAGTGCAAATCCTCAATAATTTTTTGATATGTGTCTTCTATGCCATTAGCAACCTCAGCGCATACTTCCTCAGTATGGGCATATATTTTAAAATTCTTTGTTTCTTTGGAGCAATACGAGTCTCCATTAGCAGGCTGTATAGCGCCTCCCTGGTTCGAATCTTCATTGTAGAATTCAACATGTTTTTGCAGTTCATATAGCATTCTCATTTGATCCATAACTTCTACATTCTGAGTTTGTAAAACTTTAATACGCGTATGCAAATAAAAGATATATCCTATATAACTCAGTAATACAGCAGCCAAAATAATTAGGGTTAGGATATGGATGCGCTCTTTTTTTAGCTTCATTTATTAATCACCCCTATAGTTGTGCCACGTGAAACATTGTATTGTTTCACGTGGAACAATAATATTAACCATTGTTTTGCCCTAAAATGTTTCACGTGGAACAATTTTGGTCATTTTTGTTATAAAATTGGCCTTTTTTGAGGAATTCCTGGCCTTCTAGGATATTTTGCCGGAGTATCAGAGACCTTCTGAATGATTACAAAGGCGCGTTTATTCCCAGCCCTATCCATTTCTATCAGATCCTGAACTTCTCCTCCAAGCACAAGCAGCGCCTTTTTTGCCCTGGCTATCTCTTCCTGGTATTTTGGTCCTTTATAAGCAACAAAAATCCCTTGTTCTTTTATAAAGGGCAATGACAATTCTAATAAAACATTCAATTCTGCTAAAGCTCTAGCCACAACTACATCATACTTTCCTCTATATTGGCCTTCATGGCCAAATTCCTCAGCCCTACCCCAAACTATGCTAACAGTGCTCAGTGCTAATTTTTGAATTACCTCTTTTACAAAATCAACCTTTTTATTAGTGGCCTCTATTAGATTTAAGTTTATTGCCGGATACATTATCTTCAATGGAACACCAGGAAATCCCCCGCCAGTTCCGATATCTAACAGCCGTATTTGTTTTTGTTCAGTAAAAAGGCGGTGAAGAATGGGAGGAATAGCTATAGAATCAATAAAATGTCTCCGGATTATCTCTTCTGCTTCACTATTGGCCACTATATTAGTAATTTTACTCTGATCTTGTAAGATCCTTAGATACAATAAAAAAGCTTCTTTTTGCTCTTTGGACAAGCATATACCTATCGAATTTGCTGCCTCTACAAGCAATTTTTCTGTATTTTCCACTAAAATCTCCTTAAAATGTTTCACGTGAAACAATAAAACACTCTTTTACCCCAAAAATGTTCCACGTGGAACATTTATCATGCTTATTGAAAGATTTGACCAATGAATCTCTTAATTCTCGCTTTTTTGATTATTTCCCTAATTTCTTCCAATCTTGACCAAACAGCTCTTTCGCCACGCTTTAGACAATGGTCGATCCTTTTAAAGTGAGCCCAATGAATATTCCCAACTGCCGGGCTTATTACTATATCCGCCTTTAGCAGGTTAAGTTCATTTAACTTGGTCCCAGTTACGTAATTGGCTCTGGAGATTACTTCCAGTCCATTATCCAGGCGCTCCAAATATCTTTTTCTGCTTTTTACATTTATAGCTATAACAACATCTGCCCCGATCTGCTTGCAACCATTAATGGGACACTCGCTTACGGATCCGCCATCAGCCAACAAATCGCCATTCCATTCTACCGGAGGCAGAATCCCCGGGATGCTCGCGCTGGCCAATACTGCTTTACGCAGGGATCCTTTGGTAATAACAATTTCTTCGCCTTTAAATAAGTTTGTAGCAGTTGCACAAAAAGGTATTTTTAGGTCTTCAATATTTATATCTGGCAATAATTCAACAATGACGTTCTCAATCCGGTCTTTTGGAATTACGCTCAATCTGGCCTTAATAATAGTACTTAAATATGCCCGCTTAATAAACCCGCTGAATTTATATAGTAGGCCTTCCCTATCTTTTTCTCTATTTAAATCTACCATGAGAGCCCTGAAAGCCCCTGTTTCGACACATTTTCTGACTTTTGATAGTAATACCTTAATATCAGGCTCATAAGCGTATAAAGCCCCTATTATGGCTCCCATGCTTGTCCCTGATATTACATCTATGGGGATATGTTCTTCTTCCATTATTTGTAATACGCCTAAATGCGCTAATCCCCTAGCCCCGCCACCACCTAAAGCTAAGCCGACTTTCACTTTAGCCATGCCCTTCCTCCTCTTTAGTCACTTTTACTTTCCTACACAAAATTTGGAGAATATTACCTGCAAAATATCGTCATTAACCACTTCTCCAACCAGCTCCCCTATACTGGTTAAGCTTTTTCTTAAATCGACAGCGACAAATTCCAATCCTAATTGCTTCTCCAACGAATCCAAAGCCTGGGTTAGGCTGCTACTGGCTCTATTTAAACACTCGTATTGCCGTTGATTGGTGATAATGAGTAGCTCCGATTGCCCTGTACTATTATGTAATGCTTTTTGGGCAATAGTTCTTTCCAGTTCTTTTAAGCCCTTTCCTGTTTTGGCGCTCAGATGCACTATTGGATAATCTTTTATATGCTCTAGATCCTTAATGCCTATACGCTGCTGCAAATCTTTTTTATTAATCACTATAATTACTGGCTTATTCTTAATTTTCTTCAATGGCTCCCTGTTTTTTATATCAAAATACTTACTACCATCAATGACCCACAGTATTAAATCTGCTTTTTGTATAGCTTTGGTCGTTTTGATCAGGCCTATTTTTTCAATAACCCCTGTCGAATTCCTGACCCCGGCCGTATCCATCAATCTCACGGGAATCCCTTGGATATTTATGACCTCTTCGATCACATCTCTCGTCGTGCCAGGGATTGCGGTGACAATCGCCCTTTCCTCTTTTAATAAACAATTTAAGAGGCTGGATTTCCCGACATTAGGCCGGCCAATAATAGCGATCGCCACACCGTTTTTAATTACTCTGCCCTGCTCATATGTTGCCATAAGGCGGTCTATACTATTTTTGTGGTCATTAATTGCTATTCTTAGCTTAGCTGTATCAACGCGTGTAATCTCTTCTTCCGCATAGTCTATCTCCGCTTCTATTAGCGCTATAATATTAACGATTTTTTTCTTAATTAGTTTTATTTCTCCGGCTAATTTCCCTTCCAGCTGGTTTAATCCTATTTTAAGGGCTGTTGCTGTTTTTGCCGCTATGATATCAGCGACAGCTTCAGCCTGACTCAAATCCATCTTGCCGTTCAAGAAAGCTCTCTTGGTAAATTCTCCCGGCTCTGCCAGCCTGGCCTCTTTGCCGACAATACTTTGCAAAATACTTTTGGCGATCAAGATCCCGCCATGGGCAAATATTTCCACCACGGGTTCCCCCGTATAAGAATGCGGTGAGCGCATAATGGTCACCAGCACGGCTTCCCCCTGGGCCGCCCCGGCGGCAACAGTTCCGTAATAAAGCCGGTGCGTAGTCATTTTGGCCACATCAATACCGTGCTGGGAATTGAATATTCTGCTTAATATTTTAGCCGCTTGGCTGCCGCTGATCCTGATTACGGCCAAGCCACCTTCGCCCGGAGCCGTAGCTATAGCGGCGATCGTATCTGTGATTATTGTTTTTTCTTTCATGATATTATTATCTTATACCAAACCCTGGCCAAAAGCAATGAAAAACCCCTGCTCATCAGAGCAGGGGACGTGGGGGAAGATATTATTATTTATTCGTTTAAGTCTCAGCCGGATATATTATTACTCTTCTAAAAGATCCTTCGCCTTCGCTTTCCGTCTTAATACCAGCCATCTCTTGTAACGCCAGGTGAATTACCCGGCGATCGTGGGCCGACATTGGCTCCAGGGTGGTTTTCTGCCCTGATTGTTTTACTTTTTCGGCTAAGCTTTTTGCCATCTTCGCCAAGGCTTCTTCCCGACGGAGCAGATAGCCTTCGGTATCAATAATAATTTTGTATTTGTTTTCCAGGGTTATGCCCTTATATTGGCCTGCTTTAATCTCCTTATTAATAATTAAATTAACAATGTATTGGAAGGCTTCCAGGGTCTGGCCTTTTTTTCCGATCAGCAAAGCGCTGTCAAGGCTGTCAATATCGACCATTATTTTGTTGTCTTCCATCGCAATCTTAGTTTCGCTATCTACCTGCATCTTAGCTAAAATAGTATCTATGACCTTTTTAGCCTGGCTGCTAATTTCGTTAGGCCTTCCTGTATCTTCCTTTAAGCTGACTTTAATCAGAGCAGGGGTGGCGCCCATTAATCCGAACAATCCGGCCTTGCCCTCATTGACGATCTTAATCTCCACTTGCTCAAGATTTACTTTTAGGTCTGCCAATGCCTTGCTGATAGCTTCTTCTACGGTTTTTCCTTCGACTTCAATTTCTTTCATAAACAAACACTCCTTGTGATGCTGCTTTAAGATAATTAACTTACTATTTCTACCTTCGGCGATTTTTTATGCGTAACCAGATACTGCCCGACCATAGACACCAGGCTGTTGACAAACCAATACAAGACTAAGCCACTGGGAAAGCGCCAAAACATCACGGTAAAGATCACTGGCATAAACATCATCATTTTTGCCTGTTGTGGATCGGTAGAGGTCATTTTTTGCTGTATAAACATACCTAGACCCATGAGTAGAGGAAGGATATTGACATTAATACCGCCAAGGGTAAAAATAGTGTCTGGTAATGAAAGGTCCTTGATCCAGAAAATAAAAGGGGCGTTTCTTAATTCTACGGCGTTTTTAATCGTATTAAAAAGCGCAAAAAAGATCGGCAACTGCAGCAGCATGGGGAGACACCCGCCAAAAGGATTAACCTTGTGGGTTTTATACAAATTCATCACTTCTACATTCAGCCGCTGCGGTTCATTTTTATATTTTTCCTGCAACTGTTTCATTAAAGGCTGCAGTTTCTGCATCTCCGCCATAGACTTGTAACTTTTCAGGGTCAAGGGCAGGAGAATGACCTGCATCAGCAAAGTAAGGATAATGATCGCCCAGCCATAATTATGCACTATTTTATTAATATACTCTAATATTACATAAACAAATTTACCTAAAGACCCAAACCCGACCATTTCCTCAAGTTTCGGTCCCAGAGCTTTCAGGGTGTAGTATTCTTTGGGCCCGGCATAAACAGCAAGCTGGAATTGACTGGTTTCGCCTGGTGACAAAAGAGTTTCTTTTTGCGTTAAACCGACAGAAGCCTTTTTTTCGTTATTTCTCGCACTGGTAACGCCAGAGAAGGGGGTCTGATCAGGGAGCAGCGCCACAATAAAATATTGGCTGTCCAGCGAGGCCCACTGTATTTCTCCTGTTTTACCTTCGGGTTTAATCTTTCTTGCTATTTTACCATCGAGCCAGGCATTTACGGTATTTTGTTCTGCCTTATTATTCAGCGGATTTAATCCCGGGCCCCACCAAAGGTTAAAATCAGGCACGGCTATTAGAGTATTGGCTGCATTTTTAAATATACCGCTGGTTTTTACCAGATACCCTTCACCAGTAAACATATATTTACGGATAACTTCTAATCCTTCCGGGGTTTTGCCTATAAGAGTAACTGTTGCTTGCTCAGAATCTTTTAAAATTACTTCCTTTTTGTCAGCATTAAATAGTATGGCAGATAAATAGGGAGCTTGTTTTGTGTCTAGGCTTAGCTGGTGTCGTTTATTAGCAGAATTGGGAGCCAGATCTACCCATTTGCCGTTCTTATCTTTAATCTGCCATCCGACAATACCGCCACCTCTGGTACCAAGACTTATTTTAGACGTACTCGTCTCAATGTTTACCAGTTGTTCTGCCTGGGCCAAGGATTCTGTTGGACCGGGCTGGGCCATATTGGAGATTTCTGGCGTGGCAATGGCAGCTACTGGCCCTGAGGCCATCACCTTTGCCTGAGTTGCCTGGTTATTTGCCACTGGTGGCTTTTGAAATGACTGCCAAAATAAAAATATGATCATCATTGATAAAAAAGTGGCAATTAAAACTCTTTTTTCCATGCAGTTTTTCCTTTATTTATGGGATAGGGTCATGTCCGCCGGGATGGAACGGATGACACTTCAGTATTCTTTTCAAGCCTAAAAAAAGACCTCGAGCGAGACCGTACTTTTCCACCGCCTCCAGGCAATATTGGGAACAGGAAGGGGTGAACCGGCATACTCGAGGAAAGTGCTTAGAACCCATTTGATAGGTTTTTATTATGCCAATAACTAGTTTATTGAGTATCATTATATTATAGCAGGCGCGCTTTTTTGCATAATTCAAGGAATCCTGTTTGAAAAATGTCTCGCGTCACGTCCCTGGCCGCGGGCTTCAGAATCACCACAAGATCTACTGGCTTTTTAAAATCTTGCTTGTGCAGCCTGAATATTTCCCGCGTATATCGTTTCAGCCGGTTTCTCTGCACGGCATTGCCTACTTTTCGTGAAACCATAACACCCAACCTGCGGCCCCGGGAAGAACTCTTCCCCGGAATTACCGGTTGGCTGTTAAAAACGATACTAATCAAGCTATTGCTATATCGCTTTCCTGCGGCAAAGACGGTTTTGAAGTCTTGTTTCTTTTTGATTTTCTCCTGCCGTTCCAGTCCTAAGCTTAAGCTCTCTATCATTTTAAACAGCTATTCTTTTGCGCCCTTTAGCCTGGCGAGCCTTGAGTACCCTACGTCCGCCACGGGTTTTCATTCTTTTTCTAAATCCGTGGGTTTTTTTTCTTTTGCGCTTATTGGGTCGAAATGTCGGCAGCATTGTTCCTCCTCGAAGTGTTGTTTATTATATTGAGTACTGATTATACTATATTCTTCCGCTGCCTGTCAAGATTAAAATAGCGTATTGTGTCCTGCATTTTTCACTTGACTTATTTTGCTTTTTTTAGTAGAATAACTCCATCCTAAAAATAAAGCAAAAATACTAGGGGTCGTTCCTTCTGCTGGTACTGTATTTTTGAATATTTAGCAATAGGAAATAACACTTATCCACATTTGTGAATAATTATGTGGATAACCTTTTTTATAGAGACTTACTTTATGCTGAAAAATCCTTTAGAATCTTGGGAATTAACCCTTAATCAAATTAAAACAACCCTGGAAGAAGAAACTTTTGACCTGTGGGTAAAACCTGTTAAATTTGTGGGGTTTGATGCCAACACACTAACCCTGGAGGTTCCAAACCGTTTTTTCCAGGAGTGGTGGATAGAGCATTTATCGCGCCCGGTCATAGATTTCTTTGTTAAACACCATGAAAATGGCGACGCTCAAATTTCTCTTAATTTTTTATTATCTCCAGCCTTTAAAGAGCCTGCTACGCAGATCACCAAAGAAGAGATCGAGCCTATCCCCGTGACTACTCCAGAGTCTACCTTTGCTGACGTGTTTTTTAATCCTAAATATACCTTCGATAGTTTTGTGATCGGCCCGAGTAACCGTTTTGCCCAAGCGGCAGCCCAGGCTGTGGCTAAAGAACCAGGCAAAGCCTATAATCCTTTCTTTATCTATGGAGGGGTGGGGCTGGGGAAAACTCACCTTTTACATGCTATAGGCCATTATATCAAAGCAACCTATCCGCAGCTGCGTTTATTATATGTGACTAGCGAACGCTTTGTGAACGAGTTTATTGATTCCATCCGTTTTTCCAAGCCTGGAGAGTTCCGGAATAAATATCGCCACGTTGATGTGCTTTTGGTAGATGATGTCCAGTTTTTTGGCGGAAAGGGCAGTTCACAGGAAGGGTTTTTCCATACTTTTAACGCTTTATATGATAATCATAAGCAGTTGATCTTTTCCAGTGACCGGCCGCCTAAGGAAATACCGGCATTAGAAGAACGGTTGACTACCCGCTTTGAATGGGGCTTGGTGACAGACATCCAGCCGCCGGACCTGGAGACCAGGATCGCTATTTTACGGCGTAAGGCTGAACTGGAAAAAATAAACGCTCCGGAAGAAGTTATGCTGTTTATTGCTAATAAGATCAAAGCTAATATCCGGGAGTTGGAAGGCGCTTTGATCCGGGTCGTGGCTTTTTCTTCCTTAACCGGCAAACGAGTCACTTTGGAGCTCGCAGAAGAGATCTTAAAAGATCTGTTGCCCACCAAAGATGTTGAGCCGAACATCACCATGCGGCAGATTCAGGAAGCGGTGGCGAAGCACTTTCATATTGATTTTAAGGATATGCAAAGCAAAAAAAGAACTGATGCTATCGCTTTTCCGCGCCAGATCGCGATGTACCTTTCCCGCTCATTGACCGAATATTCTCTACCGGAGATCGGCGCCGCTTTTGGCGGGCGGGATCATACTACGGTAATGTATGCTTGTGAAAAAATAAGCAAGAAAATGAATGTGGATCCGTTTTTTGCCGCTTTAATTAACAAAATTATCATGGAATTAAAGAATAAGCTCTGAGTAACTTGCTTTTTTTGTGCATATTTATTTTTCCCGGTGTTTATTGTTAGTAGTGTTTATAACATTCTCTTTTGTACACATCTTATTAGTTCATTATTTACTTGCGCTATCAATGTTTTATGCTATTATACACATATTCTTTGCCTTATTATTAATATTGTTGTTGTTTTAAATAGATAAATTACTACTATTATAATATATAAAAGGAGGAAGTGATGAAAATCGTTTGTTCCCAAGCTGAATTACTCAAAGGAGTACAAAGCGTCCAGTCAATTATTTCCAATCGGGTAAGCTTGCCGGTATTAGCTAATATTCTCCTGGAGACACAAAAAGATAAACTAAAACTAGCCGCCACAGACTTGGAAGTGGGAATAAAAACAGAGATAGCGACAGAAATAATCAAAGAAGGATCAATCACCCTGCCAGCTAAGATGCTTTTTGATATTGTCCGTGAATTACCAAGCCAAGATGTACAATTAGAAGTGACCCCAGAATATAAAGTTATTCTCACTTGTGGCAAGATTGTTTATAAGATTATGGGGTTACCTAAAGACGAATTCCCGATAATTCCTGATTTTAAGGAAGAAAATGCTTTTGAAGCGCCAATGGGTACCCTGAAAAACATGATCCAGAAAACAATATTCGCTATTTCTAATGATGAAACCAGGTATGTTTTAACCGGAGTCTTACTGCAAACATCTAATAATAACCTCGAGATGATAGCAACTGACGGCCGGAGATTAGCCTATATCAATGGCGGGAAAATTAGTAAGGGAACAAAAAATAAATTAGACGTAATTATTCCGTCAAAAGCCTTACGGGAAATTAACCGCTTAATCGGTGATGATGATGATAAAAAGATAGTCAAGATCGAGCTTACTGAAAACCAGATATCGTACAAGGTTGGCGCTACTACGCTGGTATCACGGCTAATTGAAGGGAAATTTCCCAATTATAAACAAGTTATTCCCAAAGAACATTCGTTGGACCTGATTCTGGACACAGCTAAGTTCTTAAGCGCGATTAAAAGAATGTCTTTGGTCGCCTCAGAAAAAGCCGAATCTATTAAGCTGGAGTTGGCCAACAACAAAGCGATTATTTCCGGTATGGCTCAAGGGCTAGGCGAAGCGCAGGAAGAGCTAGAGATAGAGTATACTGGCAACAAATTTGAAGTCGCCTACAACCCCAAATATTTAATAGAAGCGCTAAAAAATCTGGCTACTCCCAATATTATCCTGGAGCTAAGCAATCCAATGAGTCCGGGAGTGATCAAGCCACAAAGCGATGAAGAATACTTGTATGTAATTATGCCTATGCGGCTGTAGGGCCATGTATCTAAAAACACTAGAGTTGCGCGAGATCAGGAACTACTCTGATTTCAAGATTGATTTTCAGCCAGGGCTCAATATAATTCTCGGGGCTAATGCCGCTGGCAAAAGTAATTTACTGGAAGCTATTTTTTTCCTGCATTTAGGACGATCTTTGCGGGTTTTTGATGAACAGGAAATGATCCGCTGGGGACAGCCTGAAGGATATATTACCGCGGAAATTATTAATCCTATCGGCACACAGCAGATCGGCATCAGGCTGGCCAAGGATCAGGAAAAAAAAATACAGGTTAATAAGAAATTTATTTCTTCTCCTGGGGGGCTCAGGACCATTGCTCCGGCAGTGATGCTGTCCAGTAAAGACGGGGAACTGATCAGTGGCGAACCAGTATTAAGAAGAAGTTTTCTTAATCAATTACTGATACAGCTAGAAGCGGAATACAGCTATCGTCTGCTGAAACTAAAGAGAATTATATTATCCCGGAACGAAATCCTGAAGCAAATCAGGGATGAGCGGCAAAAACCGGATAGTTTGGATATTTGGAACCAGCAGTTACAGGCAGAAGCTGACTATCTTACCGGTAAGCGGCGGCAGATTATTACCATTCTGCAAAAAACGGCCAATCAAGTATGGCAAGCCTTATGCCAGGAACCAAACAGGAAAATAAACCTGGAGTATAAAACAAATTGCCCGGTGGAAGAGAAAAATTGGCCTAAGGTATGGCTCATGATCCAGCAGGAAGAAATTAAACAAGCCCGGACCTTGATCGGGCCGCAACGTGATGATCTCGAAGTAAGCATGGACAAAGGAGACGGAGCCAAGCAGCTGCGTCTCTTCGGGTCGCAAGGAGAACAAACGCTTACCGCGTATATA
Organism: uncultured Clostridia bacterium; assembly: GCA_964441745.1. Taxonomy (GTDB): domain Bacteria; phylum CAYTYR01; class UBA6262; order UBA6262; family UBA6262; genus UBA6262. Next base: position 222,750 of record CAYTYR010000001.1, on the reverse strand, counting down.
TTAAGATTAAGCCAAGCCGCGATCATTGAACAAGAACAAAAACAGCGCCCGCTCATTCTTGGGGATGATATTTTTGCCGAGATAGACGCCCAAACGCAAGAGCAGATGGTCCAATATTTACGAGGCCAGGAGCAGGTTTTTTTAGCGGCGACAGACCAGGAACGGATCAAGAATATTACCGCCCCCAGGGCGATATACCAAGTGCATAATAACACCTGCTCCAGGACAGAATGAATAAAAGAAGCCTAAAAAATTTTAAGCCATTGCCAGAAGCCATTAAAGATATCTTTTTTATGAATGGCCTGGAAGAACGGCAAGTGTTGGCTGCCTTCTGGGAAAAAAAATTCAGCCAGGCAGCCAAGCATGCCCGCTTGGACAAACTGATCGCTGGCCGGCTGGAAATCAAGGTTGATTCTTCCGCCTGGCTGCAGCAAGTCAGTTTGCTTAAACCGGAAATTAAAACAGAATTTAATAAAAAGATCAAAAAACCCCTAATCAAAGAAATTATTGCAAAAATTGGCGATATCAGCTAATAATATATAATCTTAAGGGCATAAGGTGATCCTAAGGAGGCAGCATCCGTGGCAGCAACAAAACAAAAAATAGCTAATACCAAAGATACATATGACGCCAGTTCAATCAAAGTATTGGAAGGATTAGATCCGGTACGTAAGCGGCCAGCAATGTATATTGGCTCTACCGGCTCAATGGGCTTGCATCACCTGGTAGAAGAGGTCGTGGATAACAGTATTGATGAGGTCTTGGCTGGATATTGCAAAAACATTGAAGTTGTGATCCATAATGACGGGAAAATTACCATAGAAGATGACGGTCGCGGCATCCCGGTAGAAAAACACCCGCAGTTCAAAGACAAAAGCGCCTTAGAAATAGTGCTGACCAAATTACACGCTGGCGGTAAATTTGATAACAAATCATACCAGGTGTCTGGAGGCTTGCACGGCGTAGGCGTCTCCTGCGTTAACGCTTTATCATCTCAACTGTCTGTGGAAGTATATCGGGAGGGCAAGGCTTACCGTCAAACGTATGAACGCGGCGTGCCGACCAGCGCTTTAAAAGCGCTGGGCGCTACCGAGGACCAAGGCACAAAAATTACCTTTTTGCCGGATGACACTATTTTTGAAGAAACAACGTTTAGCTTTGATGTGTTAGCGAATCGCCTGCGGGAGCTGGCCTTCTTGAATGCCGGGACCAGGATTAACTTGACCGATGAGCGCACAGACAAGCAACACACCTTTTGCTATGATGGCGGGATCATCTCTTTTGTCAAGTACCTGAATGCCAATAAAAATCCGCTGCATCAGGAACCGATTTACTTTACTAAGGAAAAAGACATTGAAATTAATCCGGAAACGCACGAAGCCGGAAAATTGATCCTGGATATCGCTTTGCAATATAATGACAGCTACTCAGAGAATATTTTTTCGTTTGTAAACAATATTAATACGGTCGAAGGCGGAACCCATCTCGTTGGTTTTAAATCAGCCCTGACCAGGGTAATAAACGATTATATTAAGAAAAACGAAAGTCTGAAAGACAAGAATATCACTTTGTCAGGAGAAGACGCGCGTGAAGGCCTGGCCGCGGTGATCAGCGTTAAATTGTCTAATCCGCAGTTTGAAGGACAAACCAAGACCAAACTCGGCAATTCAGATATCAAGGGTATTGTTGAGACCATAGTCGGTGAAAAACTGGCCTCATATTTGGAAGAAAACCCAGCGATAGCTTCTAAGGTTATAGAAAAAACAGTGACCGCGGCTTTAGCTCGGGAAGCAGCCCGTAAAGCCAGGGAGCTGACCAGGAGAAAAGGCGCTTTGGACGCAGCCAGCCTGCCAGGCAAACTGGCTGATTGTTCGGAGCGGGATCCCAGCAAATGCGAACTGTATATAGTGGAAGGCGATTCCGCAGGGGGCTGTTTTGCCGGTGAGACAAAAATAGCTTTGACAGACGGCAGGCAGATTACCTTCAAAGAATTAGTGGAGGAAGACAGGCTCGGGAAAAGTAATTACTGCTATACCATTCAAAAAGATGGCAGTATCGGGATTGAGAAGATCCTCGCTCCGCGGATTACTAAAAATAATGCAGAAGTGATCAAAGTAGTGCTGGATAATGAAGAGGAGATTATTTGTACTCCCGATCACCTTTTTATGTTACGGGATGGCTCATTTGTCGAAGCCGGGAAGCTTACCGCTGAACAAAGCCTAATGCCCCTAAGAAGAAAGTTTTCTAAAAAGGCCGGCAGAATAACCATAGACGGATATGAAATGGCCTTTAGCCCTCAAGCCAATAAATGGATTTTTACTCACCTATTATCAGACCAGTTCAATTTGAGTTCAGGAAAATACAATCTGACGGCAGGGGCGCATAAGCACCATCTGGATTTTAATAAGCTGAATAACAATCCAGATAATATAGCGAGAATGACACCTGAACAGCATTTGGCATTACATAGAGAACAAGCAGGCAGGACGTTACACAGAAAAGAGATTATAGAAAAATGTAATCGGATTAAAAGAACCCCGGCATATCGTTCGAAAATTTCCGCAAAAATGAAGGAATTATCTGGATTGCTTAGCGCTAGAGCCAAAAAACAATGGCAAAGCCCTGCATATAAACAGCAAATGATCAGGTCTTATAAGAAATTTTATTTAGAAAATGAAGAGTATCGGAACAAAACAATAAGATTGCTGGCCAAAGCGCAAAAGGAATACTGGAACATATCAGAAAACAGAGAGAAACAAGCTAACCGGGTAAAAGAATATTTCAGTACTAATCCTGAAGCCAGAGAAAAGCTTTCTATTAAATCTAAAGCACAATGGCAGGATCAAACACTGCTTGTCTGGAGACAAAAGAAGACCCGGGATCAATGGTCCGGTGAATTCAGAGAAAAAAGGAAAAAAGCCTATAACCAGACATACTTAACCCATAGCCTGGTTTTTGCTAAAGGATTAATGGAACAAGGCCAAGAAGTTTTAGCGCAATACGATGAATCTCGCAGGAGCTTGTTAAAAAGAAATAATAACATTTTGACGCTAGGAACTTTAGTGACTCGCTTTTTTGATGGAGATAAGAACAAATTTGTGGAGGCAGCAGCAAATTATAATCATAAAATCAAAAGGATTGAGCGGATTAATGAAAAAGTAGCTGTTTATGACATAGAAGTGCCAAACACCCATAATTTTGCTTTAGCCAGCGGCATTTTTGTCCACAATAGCGCAAAACAAGGCCGGGACAGGTCTTTTCAGGCAATTTTGCCTTTAAAAGGCAAGATCCTGAATGTGGAAAAAGCCAGGTTGCATAAAATTCTGGGTAATGATGAGATCAGGACCATGATCACGGCTTTGGGCACTGGGATCGGGCAGGAAGAGTTTAAGCTGGAAAACCTGCGCTACCATAAGATCATCATTATGACCGACGCCGACGTTGATGGAGCGCACATCCGCACCTTGCTGTTAACATTCTTATACCGGCAAATGCCGCAATTAGTGGAAAAAGGCAATGTTTATATTGCCCAGCCTCCTTTATATAAGGTAAAAAAGGGCAAGAAAGAAATGTATCTGGACACTGAAGAGCAGCTATATAAATTTATTCTGGAACAAGGCTTAGCCGGGGTCAAGCTTTTTAAAATGAAAGGGACTAAAGAAGTCCTGGAGTATAAAGAAGACCAGATCCGGCAAATTTGTAAAAGCTTGAAAGAAATTGACTTGCTGGTCCGTAAACTACAGCGCAAAGGTATCGGCTGGAATGAATTTATAGCTATGCGTAACAAAGATAAAATGCCGCTTTTTAAAGTCAAAACAGAGAAGGAAGAAAAATTTATTTATTCGGAAAAAGAATTTAAGACGTTTAAAAACAGTTACCTGAAAGAAAAAAAGGATATTAATCCGGAGCTGGCCATTGAAATGACACCGGAAGAGCTAGGATTGGAAGTGAAAGATTTGTGGGAAATCCCCAAGCTGAACGACCTTTTAGCTGGCCTGGAGAAAACAGAAGTCGACCTGAGTAATTATCAAATCACTACAGAAGCGGATAAAAAACAAATATTATTCCGCTTAAAACAGGACTCCGATATCTATGATATCTATGATCTGGAAGAGATGATCGCACTTATCAATAAGCTCGGCACCCAGGGGACAACAGTACAGCGGTATAAAGGTCTAGGTGAAATGAATCCGGAGCAACTCTGGGAAACTACCATGAATCCGGAAAATCGCCGCCTGCTCAAGATCACGCTGGAAGATGTGGTAGAAGCAGACATGATCTTCACGACACTCATGGGAGACAAGGTAGAGCCCAGAAAAGCCTTTATTGAAAGCCATGCGTTAGAAGTAAGGAATCTGGATATATAACATAGCGATATAATTTTACCCTAGGAGTTTAGAATAATGGCCGAAGTAATTAAAGATAATATTATACCCCGCAATATTGAAGAGGAAATGAAGGGCTCTTATATAGATTATGCGATGAGCGTAATAGTTGGCCGTGCTTTGCCGGACGTCCGCGATGGGCTCAAGCCGGTACATCGCCGTATATTATATGCGATGAAAGAATTGGGATTAGTACATAATAAAGCTTATCGTAAAAGCGCAACCGTGGTTGGTGATGTGCTGGGTAAATACCATCCGCATGGTGATGCGTCCGTCTATGACAGTATTGTCAGAATGGTGCAGGAATTTTCTCTGCGGCATCCATTAATAGATGGCCAGGGAAACTTTGGTTCAATCGATGGCGACCCGGCGGCCGCCTATCGTTATACAGAAGTCCGGATGGAAGCCCTGGCTGAAGAACTGTTAAAAGATATTGATAGAAACACTGTTGATTTTATTCCAACCTTTGATAATTACCGGGAAGAACCGACTGTCTTGCCAGCCGCTTTCCCCAATCTCCTGGTCAATGGGTCCAGCGGTATAGCTGTTGGTATGGCGACGAATATCCCGCCGCATAACCTGGGCGAAGTTATTGATGCGCTGGTTTATTTAATCGATACCCCGACCGCGGAGATCAAAGATCTGATGAAATTCATCAAAGGCCCGGATTTCCCGACCGCAGCCACCATTCGCGGCAAAAGCGGTATCCGGGATGCGTATCTGACTGGCCGTGGCTCAATTATGCTGCAGTCGGTCGTAGAAACAGAAGCCATCGGCAGCGGCAAAGAGGCGATCATTATTAAAGAGCTGCCCTACCAGGTAAACAAAGCCAGCCTTTTAGAAAGTATTGCCGATCTGGTTAAGGAAAAAAGGATTGAAGGCATCACTGACTTGCGTGACGAATCTGACCGTGAAGGTATCCGGGTAGTGATCGAGCTCAAACGAGACACGAATACTGAATTGGTCATCAACCAGCTCATGAAGCACACCCAGATGCAAACATCTTTTGGTATCATCATGCTGGCGCTGGTCAACAACCGGCCGCGGGTGCTAAACTTAAGGGAAATGCTGTCGCTCTATCTGAAACACCGGCAGGAAATCACAATTCGGCGAACCAAGTTTGATTTGGCCAAAGCTGAAGCCAGGGCTCATATCCTGGAAGGATTGAAGATCGCTGTTGACAATATCAATAAAGTAGTTAAAACCATTAAAGAATCAAAAGATGTAGATGCCGCGCGCCTGGCCTTAATGGAGAATTTTGGCTTGTCCAAGATACAAGCCCAGGCAATTTTAGATATGCGGTTACAGCAATTAACCGGATTGGAATTGGAAAAGCTGGAACGGGAATACCTGGAATTACTCAAAACGATCGAGCGGCTAAAAGCGATACTGGCTGATCCTAAAAAAGTCTTAGCCTTGATCAAGGAAGAATTGCTGCAGATTAAAGAAAAATATGATGATAAACGCCGTACCAAGATCATCAGCCAGGAAGCAGAAGACCTGTCGATGGAAGACCTGATCGAAGAGGAATCCGTAGTGGTGACGATTTCTAACGCCGGCTATGTCAAAAGGATCCCGGCCTCTACTTATCATTCCCAAAACCGGGGCGGTAAAGGCGTGACCGGAGTCACTACGCGGGAGGATGACTTTATTGAAGATGTTTTTGTCACCTCCACCCATGACTATATGCTGCTCTTTAGCAATATTGGACGGGTATATTGGATCAAAGTATATGAAATCCCGGAGGGCGGACGAGTGGCGAAAGGGAAAGCCATCGTCAATTTGGTTAAATTATATAAACCGGATGAAATGGTAACAGCGGCTATCACCATTCATGATTTTAATAAAGAAAACCAGCACCTTATTATGATCACCAAAAGAGGAGTAGTGAAAAAGACACCTCTGAGCGAGTATAGTAATCCGCGGGCCGGCGGGATCATCGCCATTAACCTGGACGATAATGATGAATTGATGGGCGTCAAAATGACGGATGGATCACAGGAAATAATAATTGGCACCCGCAACGGCCTGGCCATCCATTTTGAAGAAAAAGGAGTACGGCCCATCGGCCGGGTGGGAAAAGGAGTGCGCGGCATTGAGCTGCGCCCGGAAGACCAAGTGGTTGGGATGGAAGTTGTCAAAAAGGAAGAGATCATCCTGGTAGCAACGGAAAACGGTTATGGCAAGAAAACCAAGGTCAAAGAATACCGGACCCAGAGCCGAGGCGGCAAAGGCGTTATCAATATTAAGGCTAACCAGCGTAATGGGCAGGTGATCGCTATTAAACGCGTGACCGATAATGACGATATTATGCTGATTACCCAGAAGGGCGTGGTCAACCGCCAGCCAGTTAAATCCATTGGCACTATGGGCCGAAATACCCAAGGGGTCCGGCTGATCAGGCTGCAAGAAGGCGATAAGCTCGTGTCCATTGCCCGGCTTATTCATGAAGATGAAACGCTTAAGGATGAACAGGATAACCAGGATGATAAAAAAGTTTGAACCATTTGATCAATATAAGGAATTTGGTACGATTGGTTTAAAGATAAACGCTGATGAACAACAGCAAATATTTGACTATGCTGCCCAAGGCATGCTGAAAATGATGTTTAATGTCCTCGAGATAAGAGAACTTGAGAAGATAAAGATCAGTGTGCAAGGCGCTTCCAAGGAAGAGTTGCTGGTTAACTTCTTGAACGAGATTTTAAAACAGATCAATGAACGAGAAAAGGCGATTGCCTCTGTGCAAATTCTTTCTTTTGACCCGCTTCATCTGAAAGCGGAATTATCCGGCGAGAATTATAACCGGAACAAGCATCGCAAGAAAGGCAGCATTAAGCGGGTAGCTTTTCAAAATGTGAAAATAAAAAAAATGGCCACAGAAGTAAATGGGCCATTAGTATGGCATACCGAATTAAAATTTATCACCTAACAGAAAAGAGCGATACAGATGCTGGATATTAAGAAGATCAGGGAAAACGCAGCGTTAATACAAACAGAGCTATCCAAACGTGGTCCAAAGTACAGTTTGCAGGGATTATTGGACAAAGACAAACAAAGAAAAACGTTATTGCTTAAAGCTGAAGACTTAAAAGCCAGGCGCAACAAAGCCAGCGATGAGATCGCGGTGTTGAAAAAAGCAAAACAGGATGCCAGCCAATTGATCCAGGAAATGCAAGTCGTGTCGGCTGAGATTAAAGCAGTAGATCCAGAAATTAAAGTCCTGGAAGAAGAAATAAACCAGGAGTTGCTCAATATCCCTAATTTACCAGATACTAGTGTGCCCAGCGGGAAAGATGAAAAAGACAATAAAGTGATCCGTGAATGGGGTGTCAAGCCAAACTTTGATTTCATCGCCAGGGATCATACTGATGTCGGGGAAACGCTAGACATCCTGGATTTTAAGACAGCAGCCAAGCTGAGTGGCGCCAGATTTGCTATTCTTAAGAATCACGGCGCAATGCTGGAACGGGCAATTATCTCTTTCTTCCTGGACACACATATCCAAAAGCATGGGTACCAGGAAGTATGGGTTCCCTTTTTAGTGAATCCGCAGAGTATGCAAGGTACCGGGCAGTTGCCTAAATTTGAAGCTGAATTATTTAAATGCCGGGACGATGAATTATATCTTATTCCTACGGCTGAAGTGCCGGTAACCAATATGCACCGCGACGAAATACTGGACACAGCTCTCTTACCCAGGAAATATGTTTGCTATACGGCCTGTTTCCGGCGGGAAGCTGGCTCCTACGGCAAAGACACCAGGGGATTGATCCGTAATCATCAATTTAATAAAGTGGAGATGGTTAAATTCGTTAAGCCGGAAAATTCATTCCAGGAATTGGAAGATTTGACGCATGACGCGGAAGAAGTCCTGCAAATGCTAAAAATTCCCTATCGGGTAGTAGCCCTATGTTCCGGAGACTTGGGTTTTTCCAGCGCCAAGACTTATGACCTGGAAGTATGGATGCCTGGGGAAAGCCGGTATCGGGAAATCTCATCATGCAGTAATTTTACTGATTATCAAGCCCGGCGGATGAATATAAAATATCGTGATGACACCAAAACGCTGCAATTTGTCCATACCCTGAATGGGTCTGGAGTAGCGATTGGCAGGGCTTTTGCCGCTATTTTGGAAAATTATCAGCAAAAAGACGGCAGCGTACTCGTACCGGAAGTATTACAAAAATATACTAACGGAGTGACGGTCATAAATAAACCTTAATCTCCGGTTAATCTGATCATGGAGGATATCCATGCCTATAGCTAAAGTTAAAGATTGGGAATTGAATGTCAAAGCCAATGCTGAATTTGTCAAAAAAGGGATAGACACCCAACATCTTAAGATTAGTGCCACCAGCGGGAATGTTCATGTTTCCGGGAAAGTGGTCTTTAATGGTACAAAGGTTGACCCCAGTATTGATGCTGAAGTGATCGGGGCCTTAAAAAATGTTGACCGCATGATAAAAATGATTAGCGGGGTTAGAGACGTAAAATATTCTTTTAGTAATTGGCAAAAACTCGGGGGCAACTGGACTCGGAAAGCCAAGGAATCACAATAAAATATATTGGAGGAGTCGTCCGCCTATTGGCGGATAAACTCCGCGGTTGAGTGCACCGGTCTTGCCTGTACTCCCTGTATGAAGTCGTAGACTTCAAGGGGGTAAAAACCGGCCGGGTTTCAAATATAGATGAACGGAAATTAGATATTACACAGTGGAGTTGGAGGCGTCGCATAGCGGTTGAGTGCACCGGTCTTGCCTGTACTCCCTGTATGAAGTCGTAGACTTCAAGGGGGTAAAAACCAGAAAAGAAATAATGGAGGCGTCGCATAGCGGTTGAGTGCACCGGTCTTGAAAACCGGAGTCTGGGTAACTGGACCGAAGGTTCGAATCCTTCCGCCTCCGCCAGCCTTCGCTAAAGCTACGGCTGGCAAGCCAAATAGTACCAATTCGAACCCTTGTGACTGTCATCCAATAACGCAAGGGTTTGAATTTTGGTATGTATCATGTAATAGGGTCTAAATCCCATTTAATGTAATTCAGATAATTCTGTATTTCCAATAGCAACTTATCAGCTTGGGCCTTCTTTTTCTTAATAAGCTCAGGAACCTCGTTTAGTCCTTTGGCAGCTACTTTTTCTACATTCTTATATATATAGGCTACGTTTTCCGCGGTCAATATCTTTGCTTTTAGGTCTGCTATTATAGCTTGCTCAATGCGTATTCGCGGCACCAGCAGGGTATTATTACAGGTTTTTCTTTTAGCATTATAGGCGCAACCATAGTACCCGCTGCCTTTACCGCTAATAAGCACAATAGCGCCACCACAGGCATGACATTTCATGATACCCGATAATAAGTGAGAAGGGGTGGCGTGCACATAGCTTTTTTGGACCACTCCTTTATTAAGAGAGCTCTTTCTTACTGGCCAGGCTCCCTGGAGAATACCCCATCTTGCCTGGGCTTTTTCCCAGGTTTCTTTATCAATTATAGCCAAATGTTCATTAAACCTGGCTATTTGCTCTTCTTTTGACCTATCTACCTTTTTTACCTTCCCGGACATAGGATCCCTGACATTTTTCCATTTTCTCCATATCCATAGGCCGGTATACTTCTCATTCTTCAAGATTCGGCTTAGGCTGGATATATTCCAACCCCCAGGATAGCCTCTTTTAGTAGGGGTTTTATCACTATTAAGGCCATTTACTATGGCATATAGGCTTTTTCCATCAACAAATTCCTTATAGACCCTCTTGACTATATCCGCTTGCTCAATATTTATCTTGTGCACTCTGCCTTCATATTTAGGCTGGCCTCTTTTATCCAGCTTTAATTCCCCAACCGGCTCAGTATAGTATCCATAGACCTTTTCCCCTACGCTAAAGCCCCTTATTTTCTGTCCTTCCAGCCCGCGCATAGTCTTTTTCTTAAGGTCATCAAGATAGAGCTCATTCATAAGGCCCCGGATGTGAATGCCAAGCTTGGAGTTGTCATCATCGGCAATGATCCCATCAGATACAGAGATTAGCTTTATCTGATGATAGTTAAAATTAAGGACTAAGGTCAGCATTTGGTGATTACTTCTTGATAACCTTGATAGATCATCTACGGCTACAGCCTCAAACTCCTTGTTTTCAGCGGCTTTCTCCATGGCTTGTAGTCCCGGACGGTTTACGATAGAGCCGGAAATAGCCGCATCAGTGTATATATGCTTCTCTTCAAAGCTCATCCCATTGGCCAGGATATAGTTTTTGCATACCCTTATTTGATCATCAATGCTTTTCTCGCTTTGGTTCTCCGATGAATACCTCGCATAAATGGCTACTCGCATTTCACACCCCCTTGATTATTTGTAAATACCTCTGGATTCTTCTTTGCTATCTGGATATATTCTTCGGCAATAATAGAAACAACAACATCTAACAGTTTTTGAACGGCAGGATTATCCTGCCAGTCTAAACTGACTTCATGTATCTCTGGTTTTATATTTTCCTCAACTGCCAAAACGCTCATTAAAAAGTCCTTGCATTTATTGCAAAATAGGCATATATTATTGCCTTGAAGGTATATTAGAAAAAGTATATACCCCTTTAGATGACTATATTATACCTTTCAGGGTATATTGTTGTCAAGGATTATTTTCAAGCTATTTCAAAAAAGAGGACTTATGGATGCCAAAAAACTAGGTAAAAAAATTAAGCTGGCCCGTGTAGAGCTTGATCTAACTCAGACTCAGCTTGCACAAAAGATCACTGCAAAGCAAAAAAGCATTTCCCGATATGAAACAGGAATCTCTGTGCCATCAATCGAAACCTTAGTCAAAATAGCCAAGGTCCTCAAAAAATCCGCTGGCTTTTTTCTGGAAGAGTAATAGTAAAGATGATTACGGTAAGGGAGAAGACAACCTTTTTTGGAGATTCAGGAAAAATGAAGTATATAAGTAGTTAAAGGAAGGTAAAAGTTAAATATGGCAATCAAAAAATCACAACTCTATAGTTCAATTTGGAAAAGCTGCGATGAACTTAGGGGTGGGATGGACGCCTCCCAGTACAAAGACTATGTTCTGGTTTTGTTGTTTATTAAATATATCTCTGATAAATATGTTGGCGTACCCTATGCTCCCATCACTATCCCTAATGGTTCAAGCTTTAAGGATATGGTGGCGCTTAAAGGTAAGACGACTATTGGCGACGATATCAATAAGAAAATAATTGCACCCATCGCCGAAGCCAATAAGCTTTCAGAGATGCCTGACTTTAACAATGCGGAAAAGCTGGGCAGTGGTCCAGACATGGTCAAGAAACTCTCCAATTTGATCGCTATTTTTGAAAACCCTGCACTGGATTTTAGTAAAAACCGCGCTGAAGGTGATGATATTCTAGGGGATGCTTATGAATATTTAATGAAACACTTCGCCACCGAGAGCGGTAAGAGCAAAGGACAATTCTATACGCCTGCGGAAGTGAGTCGTATAATCGCCAAGACCATTGGTATTGCTAGTACGACAAACGAGACTCCAACCGTTTATGATCCTACTTGCGGTTCTGGTTCTTTACTTTTGAAAGTAGCGGATGAAACAGATAAAAATGTTAAACTTTACGGTCAGGAAATGGATAATGCCACTGCAGCTTTGGCGCGGATGAACATGATTTTACATAACAATCCAACTTCGGTAATTGAAAGAGAAAATACTCTTTCAACCCCGCTTTTCAAAGATGGCAGTCAACTCAAGACCTTTGATTTTGTCATAGCTAACCCTCCGTTCTCGTTCAAATCATGGAGCAATGGCGTTGATCCTGTACATGATGTGTTCGGAAGGTTTCAGGATTTTGGCACTCCGCCTCCCAAAAATGGCGACTATGCTTTTCTTCTTCATATTATTCGTTCACTGAAAACTACTGGAAAAGGCGCATGTATTCTCCCTCATGGCGTGCTCTTTCGTGGCAATGCTGAAGCAGGGATTCGCACCAACCTTATATCCCGTGGCTATATTAAGGGTATTATCGGACTACCAGCCAACCTTTTCTATGGCACTGGTATTCCTGCGTGTATCATCGTTCTTGACAAAGAAAATGCTGATAGCCGCAAAGGGATTTTTATGATTGATGCGGGCATGGGCTTTGTAAAGGATGGTAACAAGAACCGCTTGCGTGCCCAGGATATTCATAAGATTGTAGATGTATTTAATAAACAACTGGAAATCCCAAAATACTCGCGCATGGTTAGTGTGGTCGAGATTGAGAAGAATGAATTTAACCTTAATATTCCTCGCTACATAGACAGTCAAGAAGCCGAAGACATTCAAGACATTGAAGCACATCTTAAGGGTGACATTCCAACTCAAGATATTGAAGATTTACAAAACTACTGGAGCGTGTATCCGACCCTCAAAACCTCGCTTCTTGGTAAGAGTAAGAGAAAGGGATACAGCAAGCTCAAGATCGCACAGGAAGAAATCAAGCATGCCATTTTTTCACATCCAGAATTTACCAAATACGCCAAAGTAATGGAAGCGACTTTTGCCGCTTGGAAAGAAAAGAATACAGTTCTTCTTAAGAAATTGACCGTTGGAGCAAAACCAAAGGAAATTATCCATAGAATATCTGAGGATATTTTGTCGGCATTCAGCAAAACTAATTTAATTGATAAGTACGATATTTATCAGCATTTGATGGGGTATTGGGCAGAGACAATGCAAGACGATATGTATCTGATTGCCGTTGATGGATGGAAGGCAGAGCTTGATCCAGTAGAAGGGAAAAAAGGCGAAGGAGAATGCGACCTCGCACCCAAATATTTGGTTATCAACCGCTATTTTGCCAGTGAAAAGCAGACAATAGTAGAGCTACAAGACAAACTTGATAACACCATCCGAGAAATTGAAGAACTCATTGAAGAAAATGGCGGAGATGACGGATATTTTACTGATTTTGAAAAAATAAACAAAGCGAGTGTAACAAGTAGAATTAATGAAATCAAAGGTAATAAAGACGATGCTGCAGAGCTGAAAGTAATGGAAGAGTGTCTTGCGCTTGGAGAACAAATATCTAAAGAAAAGAAAGAAATTAAAGAAGCCGAAAAGGCGCTTGATGACAAGGTAATCGCTAAATACAAGGCACTTACCGAATCAGAGATTAAGATTTTGGTAGTAGATGACAAATGGATGGCAACTCTAGAGCAGGCAGTCAAGGGCGAAATGGATCGCATCAGCCAACGCCTGACCCAGCGTATTAAAGAACTTGCCGAGCGGTATGCCACACCATTGCCAATACTCATTAGCGAAGCCGAAACTCTTACTAGTAAAGTAGAGGCACATCTTAAAAAGATGGGATTTTTATGGTAACAGCCGCAACGATTAAAAAAGGTTATAAGAAAACAGATCTGGGAGTAATCCCAGAGGATTGGGAAGTGAAACCAGTAGGTTCTTTTACTTCCATTTCAGTAGGAAGAGATTTGAAAGAAGAGAACTATTCTACATATCAAGATGATAAATTCAAATATCCTGTTTATTCAAACACAGTTTCAAATTATGGGTTATATGGTTATTATGATGTTGCAGAATATAATGGAGACAGTTTAACCATTGTGGGTAGAGGGGTTGGATTGGGAACCGCATTTTCAAGAAGTGGTGGTTATAGTGCAATTGGCAGATTGCTTGTTTTATTTCCAGATAAAAATATTGATGCAACATTTTTAACTGAATATATTAATCATAAAGTAAAAATATTTTCAGAAAGTGGTGGTATTCCTCAATTAACTGGTATGTCAGTTGCTAAATATTGCATTCCATTACCCCCGACTAAATCCGAACAATCCTTTATTGCGACTGTTCTCTCCAACACTGATGTGCTGATTGAACACTTGGAAAAACTGATCGCCAAAAAGAAAGCCATCAAACAAGGCACGGGGCAACAACTCCTCACTGGCAAAAGAAGATTGCCAGGTTTTAGCGGTGAGTGGGAGACTAATGTTTTTGGTAGCATAACAGAAATAAAGAAGGGAGAGCAGTTAAACAAGTCAGAATTAACTGCATCAGGAGAATACCCCGATTGGAACGGTGGAATTGAAACATCAGGTTATACAGATAAATGGAATATGGTTGAAAACACAATTACAATAAGCGAAGGTGGTAATTCCTGCGGTTTTGTTAATTATTGTAAAACTAACTTCTGGTTAGGCGGGCATTGTTATGCATTAAAAATTATAAATACTGATTTAGATAAAGGATTTTTATATCAATTTTTAAAATTCAAAGAAAAATCAATTATGGGTTTGAGAATTGGTTCGGGTTTACCAAATATTCAAAAGAAGAGTTTGAACGAATTAGAATTATTTATTCCAAAAGACAAAACAGAACAATCAGCAATCGCTGCCATTCTCTCCGATATGGATGCCGAGATTGAGAGCTTGGCGCAAAAGCGCAATAAATACATCATGCTCAAGCAGGGCATGATGCAGGAATTGCTAACTGGCAAAACGAGGTTGGTAAAACCAGAATCATATGGGGGTATAAAATGACAGCAGAAAAAACTCAGCAGCCTAATATTATCAAAACACGCGAAGACCATTCTCCCGTTCAATTTGATGGTGAGCCCGGGAAATTTAAGATTATCGGCGATTCTGATTGTGCTTGGATTGAAAAAGATAAAGAGTTCGGGATTAAAGAACTCCGTCCGCGCATAGAGCCATGGCTGACCTCGCTTTTTCAATCGGAACATTTGTCTCTGTTGATTGGTTCCGGGTTGACCCATGCTATACACCATCTTGTCGGGGGGCCAGTTGCTACAGATATGGGCACTAGTGTCTTTTCTATGTACAACGATAAAATTGCTGCTATTGCCAAAGTTTCAGCAGAAAAAGCCGGGCGTAAGGAAGGCAACTTCGAAGATCAGATTCGTGTATCCAATGAACTCCTGCGCGGACTAGAAATATTGTCTCCAAATAAAAAGAAAAATATTAAGCTGCAAACCGAAATTGAAAAGAAGTTAAATGATTTCGCACAATCAATTTTGGTCAGTGAATCTGGTATTGCTTGTGCCGAAGAATCAATACGTATTGAAGCTTTTAATATACTTGTGAACTTTCTAATGAGTTTTGCCAGTCGTACAGGTACGAGCGATCGTTTACAAATTTTTACTACTAATTACGACCGACTTATTGAAGCAGGAGCAGAAATTGCTGGGCTTCATCTTTTGGATCGTTTTGTTGGTAGCCTGATGCCCATTTTTCGGTCATCGCGTCTTGATTTAGATATGCATTACAATCCCCCAGGAATTCGCGGTGAACCTCGTTACTTAGAGGGCGTTGCCCGTTTTGTAAAATTGCATGGTTCTATTGATTGGGTTCAGTGTGGTGAAGAAATTCGGCGTATAGGACTTCCTTTTGGTGCTAAAACCCTCGATCCCTTTTTGAAAGCACCAGCACTTGCTGGCGCCACTGCCCACAATGTAATGATTTATCCTAATGCGTCAAAGGACCGGGAAACTTCTGAGTATCCATATGTAGAACTTTTTCGTGATTTTGCAGCTGGAGTCTGCCGGCCCAATAGTGCCTTAATAACTTATGGCTACAGCTTTGGGGATGAACATATCAACCGTTCTATTGAAGACATGTTAACCATTCCTTCAACACACTTAGTTGTAATTTCCTATGATGACAAGCTAGATCGAATTATGAGAACCTATGATAAGCTTGGCAGGCCTTCGCAAATTACCTTGCTTATTGGAAACCACTTGGGCGACTTTAAAACCCTTGTTGATCAGTACCTGCCAAAATCAGCAATTGATCGTGCGACCTTTCGAATGAGTGAAATCCTAAGGTCTCGTTTCGGGACACAACAAAGTGAAACGGGCAGAAAAGAACTAGAAGGAGATAAATGACTATTTCCCCTTTTGCTTATGCTGATTCACTTCGAATTGGTACAATTGATTTTGTTTCCCCTGATGAAATCAAAGTATTACTTGATATAGAAGCTCCAGATTCGGTTGCATTAAATACTGGCACTCCACGTGCGTTTCCGCGCATCAACAACTATGTGCTTATTCCTAGTGATGAAGGATACTTGGTTGGACAGGTTGAGTGGATCACAATAGAACGATCGCAATACCCCAAACGCAAAGGAATGCAGGATTTCGGTTTAGTTGATTTGCCGTATCCATTACGTAAAATGAGTTTGAATCCGTTAGGTACGTTATCTTTTGATGGTAAGGATGATAAAGGTGATCACCTTTTCAAATTTCGTCGTGGGGTAGAAGTATTTCCGTCAGTTGGGGATAGTGTTATTCTTCCTACCCAAATACAGTTGCGATCAATTGTCGAATCTGGCGATAAACGAAGAGTCAAAATCGGCACAAGTCCTTTGGCAGGCAATGCAAATGTGCTTATTGATCCTGATCGCTTATTTGGTCGTCATTTGGCAGTCTTGGGTAATACTGGAAGCGGGAAATCGTGTTCAGTCGCAGGATTGATTCGTTGGTGTTTAGAGGCTGTTGAAAAAAATGAGAGTAAAGCAAATGCTAGGTTTATTGTGCTTGATCCGAATGGCGAATATTCCCGAGCGTTTAAAGATTTTAAAAATGCGCGAATATATTCGGTTGACACAAAAGACACTTTAAAACAATTGCAAGTGCCTCTTTGGTTCTGGAATAGCGCTGAATGGTCCGCTTTTACTCAGGCAAGTGGGAAGACACAGCGACCGCTGCTAAAAAGAGCATTGAGGGAAATCAAATCTGGGCATGTCATTTCCGCCACTCAAACAAATGAAGAGCAAAGCCTGGAACTCCGTCGATATCTGTCAACAGTTCTCATATCTATCCAACGTGATTTACGAAGTGGCGCGTTAAAGTCAGAGGAAACAAAGTTCGGGTTTCGACTTAAAGCAGTTGGAGAGGATGTTAATAATAAGATTCCATCTTTTCCAGAATATACATCAGAGATGGCCAATATTAAATCCCAAATTGATAATACGTTGCGTGCAACCTTCAAAACATTTAAGGATAAGCAAACTCAAAAAGATGTCGAATACTATAGTGCTTTTACTGAGCTGGTTGTTAAGAATATTATTGACGCATGTATTGTCTTGATTGATAAGCTTGGTGGAATTATATATCAAGAAGGCCCAGAGGAAGATTGCCCAATAGCTTTTGATGGAGTTGCATTTGCTGATCATATTCAGCAACTTTCTATTCAAGAAAATGTTACCCAATACACAGATTTTCTTGTTATGCGTATCCGTACAATGCTTTCTGATACACGAATGAAAACCATTACTGGAGAGTCCAGTGAAACTCTGGATGGTTGGCTAACTGAACATATTGGGAGCAATAATGCTGAAAATGGAACTGTTACTATTTTGGACCTTTCCTTAGTGCCCCCCGAAATTATTCACATTATAACAGCCGTGATTGCACGTATGACATTTGAAGCTTTACAACGGTATCGCAAATTACACGCTGAACATAAAACATTGCCCACTGTTTTGGTAATGGAAGAAGCACATACCTTTGTAAAGAGATACAAAGAAGATACAGAAAACCAGGATGCGTCTTCAATGTGTTGTCAGGTTTTTGAAAAGATAGCCCGTGAAGGGCGTAAGTTTGGTCTTGGATTAGTTCTGTCCTCTCAACGACCTTCAGAACTATCTCCTACAGTGCTATCTCAATGTAATACATTCTTATTGCATCGTATCAGTAATGACCATGATCAGGAATTAGTGAATAAACTTGTTCCTGATAATTTGAGGGGTCTTTTAAGAGACTTACCCTCTTTACCATCACAGAATGCAATTCTCCTTGGCTGGGCTTCGGAGCTTCCTGTGTTGGTTCGCATGAATCACTTGCCCAAAGAACAACAACCTCAGTCTGATGATCCTGATTTCTGGGATGTCTGGACTGGTGAAAGTGAAAGATCGGCTGACTGGAAAAAGATTGCTGATGATTGGCAGCAATCCGCAAAAACAAATACTGACGATTCCCGTGTTGAGTCAGGGGAAAACGTGGCAGGAGATGCCCATGAATAACATCGGCAACATTGAGCGCATCACCCAAAACCGCGTGATTGAGTTGTTTCGAGAGCGGCTTAAATATGACTACCTTGGCAACTGGGCGGATCGACCGGATAATACCAATATCGAAGAATCAGAGGTGAGGAAATATCTGTCCAGCCGTGGATATAGCGATACCTTGATTGCGCGAGCATTGGATAAACTTCGCACTGCTGCCAACAACTTCACTGAAAACCTCTACACCAATAATCAAAACATTTATAAATTACTTCGCTATGGGATTGGCGTTGTAGAAAATGCCGGTGAAAATAATCAACAAGTGAAGCTGATTGATTGGGAAAATCCAGAAAAGAATAATTTTGCTATTGCTGAAGAGGTAACGATTCAAGGCAATCGTGAAAAACGGCCCGACATTGTTTTGTATGTGAACGGCATCGCCCTTGGCGTATTGGAGCTCAAAAGAAGCGTTGTGTCTGTTGGTGATGGTATCCGGCAGAACATCGTCAATCAACAAAAAGAGTTTATCCAATCATTTTTTTCTACGATCCAATTCGTTTTTGCCGGCAACGATACTGAAGGTTTGAGATATGGGACTATTCTTACGCCAGAAAAGTATTTTTTGAAATGGAAAGAAGACGAGCAAGACGATAGTATGCTTCAGCTAGATAAATACTTGCTCAAGATGTGCGATAAAAAAAGACTTTTAGAAATATTGTATAACTTTGTATTATTTGATTGTGGGATTAAGAAACTACCTAGAACACATCAGTATTTTGGCATCAAAGTTGCGCAGGATTTTGTTCGCAGGCGCGAAGGCGGAATTATTTGGCACACCCAAGGAAGTGGCAAGAGTTTGATTATGGTCTGGCTTGCTAAGTGGATACTAGAAAACAATCCCAATGCGCGTGTGGTAATTTTGACTGATCGGATTGAGCTGGATAAGCAGATAGAGCGCGTATTCCATGAAGCCGGTGAAAGAGAAATTAAGCGCACAACAAGCGGCAAGGATTTGATGGAGCAATTGAATAATCCTTTGCCTCGCCTGCTTTGTTCTCTCATTCATAAATTCGGCGCTCGTGGTGTAGATAATTTTGATGCTTATATTGAAGAACTGAAGAGTGGTCCGAGTAATACTGTGGGTGAACTGTTTGTATTTGTGGATGAGTGTCATCGCTCTGAATCAGGGAAGATGCACAAGGTAATGAAAGCGATTTTAAAGAACGCCGTATTTATCGGCTTTACCGGAACACCTCTGCTTAAGAAAGATAAGCAAACGAGCCAACAAGTATTTGGCAGGTATATTCACACCTATAAATTTAATGAAGCAGTGGAGGACGGCGTAGTTTTGGATCTGATGTATGAGGCACGTGATATTGATACGAGGCTTTCTTCTAAGGAAAGAGTGGATGCGTGGTTTGAAGCCAAAACCAAAGGGCTTAATGATTTCCAAAAGCATGAACTGAAAAGAAAATGGGGCACGATGCAACAGGTATTGAGTTCCAAATCACGGTTGGAAAAAATCGTGCAAGATGTAGTATTTGACTTTAGCACAAAACCACGGCTTAACTCTGAATTTGGAAATGCGATTTTGATTGCGGGAAGTATTTATGAAGCAACGCGTTATTTTGAGCTGTTTCAAAATACATCACTTAAAGGCAGATGCGCTCTGATTACTTCGTATAATCCTGCCACCAAAGACATTGCTACCGAAGGAACGGGTGAAAATACTGAGACTGAGAAGGAGTATGTGTATAAAGTATACTCCGATTTACTAAAAGAGATATCTCCAGAGCCAGGCAAATCAAAATCAGAAACCTACGAGGACAAAGCCAGGACAATATTTATCAAAGAGCCGGCAAATATGAAACTGCTCATTGTGGTGGATAAGCTCCTGGTTGGTTTTGATGCGCCGCCTTGTACCTATTTGTATATAGACAAGAAAATGCAAGATCATGGGCTATTTCAGGCTATCTGTCGTGTGAATCGCTTGGATAGTGAAGATAAGGATTTCGGATATATCGTGGATTATAAAGATCTATTCACAAAGTTAGAAGGCGCCTATTCGGTTTACGCTTCTGAATTGGATTGTGAGACTTTTGAAAAGAAAGATATAGATATTCTACTGAAAGATCGTTTAGCCAAAGGCAAGGAGCGATTAGATGATGCACTTGAGGCCATAGCTTTGGTTTGTGAGCCTGTATTGCCGCCAAAAGATAGTTTGGCGCACATCCATTATTTTTGTGGTAACCCGGAAAATAAACAAGACTTGAAAGATAGCGAAATGAAGAGAACCGCGCTCTACAAGCATGCGGTTGGATTGGTACGATCCTACGCTAATATTGCGGACGAGATGAGTGAAGCCGGATACAGTGCTGGTGAAATTGAAATGATAGAAAATAAGGTTGATAAATATTTGAAATTGAGAGAAGAGATTCGTATGGCGAGCGGTGAAAAACTAGACCTTAAAACCTATGAGGCCGATATGCGACACCTGATTGATACCTATATTCAAGCGGAAGATAGTAGGCGGATTGATCCGTTTGGTGATCAGTCATTGCTTGATATTATGATAAATAGCGGCATTGCCGAGGCAATTAATAATCTTCCCGAAGGAATAAGAAGTAGCAAAGAAGCGGTCGCTGAAACGATTGCTGGAAATGTAAGAGCCAAAATTATTAAAGATCATTTAATTGACCCGGCGTACTTTGATGAGATGTCCAAGCTCCTAAGTGCAATTATTAAAGAAAGAAAAGAGAACGCTATTTCATATGAAGAGTATTTGAAAAAGATTGCCGAACTTGCAAAAAGAGTGACGAATCCTGCTCAAGACGATCTGCCTGCAGAAATAAAGACAAATGCACAACGTGCACTGTATCACAATCTTGGGAATAGTGCGAAATCGGCAGGATTAGTGAATGACGCAGTATATTCTAGCAGGAGAGCTGATTGGCGGGGTAACATCCCAAGCGAAAATTTGATCAAACAAGCTATATATGAAGTACTGCACGACAAAGATGAAGTTGAAAGAATCTTTCAAATTATAAAACAACAAAATGAGTATTGAGATGAAGCAGATAATGTTGGGTGATATTTCTGTTGATGTGGCGCAGAAAGACATTAAAAATGTACATCTGAGTGTTTATCCGCCATCCGGCAGAGTGAGGATAGCCGCACCCCTGCGTATGGATATGGATACCATCAGGGTGTTCGCTATCTCAAAGCTGAGCTGGATTAAGAAACAGCAAAATAAGTTTCGCAATCAAGTAAGAGAGGCTCCAAGGGAATGCATAACAAGAGAAAGTCATTACTACCTGGGCAAACGCTATCTGTTGTGCGTGATAGAGCATAACGCTCCGCCAAAGGTAACTATAAAGCACGAAACAATGGAGATGTTTATTCGGCCAAACACAGGACTGAAGAAGAGGCAGGAAATATTAGACGAGTGGTACCGCCAAAACTTGAAAGAGATTATACCCGGGATAATCTCTCAATACGAAAAAATAATGAATGTTAAGGTGAACAAGTTTGGAATAAGGAAGATGCGGACTCGGTGGGGTACATGTAGTAGAGTCCCGAAGCGGATATGGCTGAATCTCGAATTAGCAAAGAAGCCCAAAGAATATATTGAATACATAGTAGTCCATGAGATGACTCACCTTCTGGAACGACGCCACAATGAAAGATTTGTTGCCCTCATGGATCAGTTCTTGGCGAAGTGGCGATTCTATAAAGAAGGATTGAATCGAATACCCCTTCGACATGAAAACTGGAGCTATTAAAATAAAGAAGGATGTTTCAGTTTTATTAGGAAATAAGGAGAATAATCAGGATGGTTTTTTTGGGGTTAGGTGGTAACTTACTAAGTACCACCACCACCAATACCTAAATAAGAGGAATTTAATTATGAAAGTTGAAAGCATTAATCCAAGAATAATTACCTGGGCAAGAGAGCGTAGTCGGATTTCTATAGAGGAACTTGCCCAAAGGATGCATCGCAGTCCAGAAGAGATTAGTATGTGGGAAACTGGAGCTGATTTCCCTTCATTTACTTGTTTGGAAGATTTAGCATATAAACATCTCAGGATACCTTTAGCTGTGTTCTTCTTTCCAAAGCCTCCAAAAATAGAGGACCCAGTACATAAATTCCGTAGACTTCCCGAAAGTGAAATAAGGAGATTTAGCTCTGATACTTTTTTTATGTTACGTTTAGGAATGAATTACCAGGCTTCACTGAAAAAATTGATAACAGATAGCAAGCCAGTTAGGCTAATATTTCGCGAAATAAAAGTAGTAGATTATTCTATTAAGGAACTATCTAATTTAATACGTGAACGAATTGGGTTGAGCATTTCAAAGCAATTTTCCTTTCATTCCCCAGAACAAATGTTTAAATATTGTCGTCATATGTTAGAAGAATCAGGCATATTTACTTTTAAAGATTCATTTGAAGATCGTTTCATATCCGGATTCAGCTTGCTAGACGAAGAATTTCCCGTAATTATGATTAATAATTCAACCGCCTTTTCCCGTCAAGTATTTACTCTTATACATGAACTGGGGCACATTCTAGTTGGAGTAAATGGAGTAACTGACATCAACGAGAATTATATCAGTGAAATGATAGATAGTGAACAAAGGCTTGAAATTAAATGTAATAATTTTGCAGCTGAGGTATTAGTGCCAGAGGAACAATTTATGAAGGATATAAAAGGAATAGAAACGATAAATGATGATATAGTTGCTCATTTAGCAGAAAGGTATTCAGTCAGTCGTGAAGTCATCCTCCGCAAATTATTAGATAAAAAGAAGGTAAGTCAGGAAATCTATGAAAAGAAGTCAAAGGAATGGAATGAAGATTACCTGCGTGCCAGAAAAAATGTGAAATCCAGTGGCGACTACTATCGCACTCGTTTGGCATATGTTGGTGAGGGGTTTGCTACATTGGCATTCACCAATTATTACAGTAAGCGTATTAACAAAGCCGATCTCGCTTCTCATCTTAATATTAAGGCTCGCTACATCAATAATCTTGAGAGTTACTTAGGACGGCAATAATGTATATTTTTGATTCTAGTTCATTTGGAGCCTTAGCAAATTATTATCCACCCGTAATGCCTACAGTATGGAGCATAGTTAATACTCTATCGGACAATGGAAGTTTGCGTTCTGTAAGAGAAGTGTATAGAGAATTACAAGAGTATACTCATGATAAGCGTCTTATTGATTGGCTTGGAAAACACAAATATATATTCCTTGCGCCAAATACTGAAGAGCTGAATTTTCTCAAAACAATGTTTGAAAGGGAGCAATACAGAAATCTAGTCAGATCTGAGAAAATATCTAAAGGAAAGCCTGTATCCGATCCTTTCCTCATAGCTGCGGCGAGGGTCCATAATGCGATTATAGTCACGGAGGAAAAGTTAAAGACTGGGGCTGCCGCACGTATCCCAAATGTATGTCAAGATTTTAAAGTAAAATGTATCTGTCTTGAAGAATTTATGCTTGCCGAAGGTGTTCATTATTAGAACGCACCATATCAGGGGACACGATACTCATTTATTTACAATGAGTGCTTTGCCCCGAGAAATCTTAAGTTTCCAAAGATCCTGTTTATTATAAAAGAAGAGTGTGCACATAATGGCAAAAATAAGTAAAGAGAAAGATGTAAAGCCAGAATTAATTAACTCCTTAATTAAAAAGATGAAGACTGATTATGTGTGTTTGCCAAGCTTTCAGAGAGAGTTTGTCTGGAAGCCAAAACAAATGGCTATGTTGGTCGAGAGTATCATCAGGCATTATCCTATAGGAACACTACTTTTTCTTCGCTACATGGAAAATACTGATCTTGGGAGGAATTCTTTTAATAATAGGGAAGCCTATGCATTTCGACCTAAATACTACGTAATTGATGGGCAACAACGACTTAGGACATTTCTTTACACAATGAATGCCCCGAGTTCTTTTAGGCCAAGCGATTCCTTAGAGGGGGATGGCAAGAAATACAAGATATTCCTAGATATCACGGTAAACCCTAATAGGTTACCAGTAGATATAGATAAGCCTACTTTTGTTATTCCTCGGCCGACAGAAGAAGATGATAGGGAGAATTATGAGCTTCAAGGCAAAGATAAGCTAATACCTGTTGAATATATTTTGAGTGAAAAATATATAAAAAAGTGGTTTGTAAAAGCATTTGATAAAAAAGCTAAAATCCACAAAAAATATATTAATAATGTACTCGATGTGCGAAAGCGCATTTTAAATTATAAGTGCCCCGTGGAATATGTAATAAGGAAGCTGAATCCGCAGGATCATACCAACATATTCAGGCTATTAAATGAGGCCGGCACTGATTTGACTGCATTTGACCTAGTAAGCGCGCGGGTGAATGCATATCATATTAATTTACGGGAGATGTGGAAGTATAGTTTTAGAAAACATGATGTATTTAAGCAGTACGATTTAGACCCGATCTATTTATTAAAAGTACTTCTATTGATCCGGCAGACAAAGAACGGTTCCGATAATCCAACATGCGTGCAAAAAGACTTGAAGAATGTTCAGAAGAAATACAATATCGACCTAAGGTCAGAGCGCAAAGCTAAGGATTCATTCAGAAAAGATTTTAAAGAAGACTGGGACCACGCATGCTTATATACGGCAAAAGCACTTAAAAAGTTAAGATGGGATTTTGGGGCATGTCAAAAGAAGTATATTCCGTATACACCTATGATTGTTACGTTGGCAGCTATATTGTGGTGGATAGATGTTTATAAGGAGTATGATGAAAAGTATAAGGCAGGATTTAAAGAAAAAATAAAACACTGGTATTGGGGGAGCATTTTTGCGAGGGCATATGAGAAACATTCAGATACCACCGTTAGTGACCACTATTGCCTTTTGAGGCAGTATATCCAAATTGGCAAAAGGGAGAAGATACCATCAGATATTAAGTTTTGGCTATCCAAAGGAATGATTAAAGAGAGAATAGATGATATCAATTCATCGGGAGATGCGAGGTACAAAGCAATCTTATGTATGCCACTAATCAATGGGGCAGAAGATATCTATTCTCATGAGTACTTAGCAGACTCTATCTTACATGACCACCATATTTACCCTAAGAAATGCGTTGAAGTAAAAGATATAGAAGAATCTGATCTGAATATTATTATTAATAGAATGCTTATTACGGATAAAACAAATGAGGAAATCAAAAAGCAGTCCCCATATGATTATCTAAATAAAGAGTGCTGTAAGAATCTCGATAAGCATTTTCTATGGAAAGGTATTTATAAAAAGAAGTTGAGTTATGGTGAATTTGTTGAAAATAGGAAGAAAAGATTGGTCGACTATTTATATAGTCTGATTAACGAATAATTTTTGGGACACCCCAACACAGGCCTAATACTTGTAATCTAAATCGGAGGTGGATATAGTGGATGAGAAAATTATTATTTATGGTTTAAGTAAAGACATATTTCAATGCCCGGAAGAATTGAAATCGTATTTGTCTACAGATCTTTTATGTGAGAATTTAGGTCGTTTTCGATTTACCCAAAATAAAAATGCAGATATTATCATATTATCAAGAGAAGGATTAGCTTACGGCCATATGGTTGTTATTGATAAGGTTACTCCAAGCGAGGAGGATCTAAAAGAATTTCACCAAGCAAAATGTACATATATAATTGGTTCTACGGTTGTCTATGGTAAACCTGTCAGGCTATATTCAGATTTAGGTATACAGGTTGGGGCATTTGGTAAGGCTATTAATCAAGAACAATTTGACGAAATAATAAATAAGGCAGGGCGTATTATTAAAGGAAAACAACGGGGGAAGGCACTGAAAGTTGAAAGTATTTAGGGGAATACAAGAAAAACTAAATTCTCGCCCGCTGACTCTAAAAGTAACTGTTAGTTTTTAAGGAGATAAATAATGAAGCTTAATAATTCTTTAGTTATCCTAGATCTTGAAACTACAGGATTATGGATTGAAAAAGATAAAATAGTGGAAATAGGAATGATTAAATGCCAATTAGACGGTTCCCAGGAAAATTATGTAAAACGTATTAACCCTGGGATCGCAATACCTAAAACAGTAAGTAATATAATAGGAATTTCGGCTCTTCTCCTTTTCAAGTGGATGAATCTGACAGTTTTGGAAGCATACACGTAAGGACTTTGAGCCGTAGATATTCTTGATCCTTGAGCCCGTAGGCTCTTCGTTGAAACACCCTGATTTTGTTATTGAGGCCTTCGACAAACAAGGGGGGGGGCAGTGCCACTTCCGTTTGTCAATGCCTTGAATCCTGGAAAGTCATAAGCTTGTGAAAGTCGGGTTATTTTCATACGTCTTTTATACTATATTTTCAAGCCTATTTTCAAGTAGAGTTTTTTAAGCCGTTTTACCGTCTATATAATAGATTTATTCATCCACTCACTTTGGAGATGACCCATGAAAATAAGTATCATATCCTCTGGAATACTCAAAACTGTAAAAGGGATATAAAGTATGGCGAAATTACTCTATGTCGGTAGAAATGACTGGAATGTTAAGGGGATCAGTTCAAAAGCTTATGCAATTAGAAGAAGAGCAAGAACAGTATATTTTCGTTATGGATCTGTCCAATCAATTGGTGGTTGCGGTGGGCGACTGTATTGGGGCTATACTAAACCAATAGAGAGAAGAAGAACCTTTAAGACTATAAAGGGTGCAAAATTGTTCTTAAAAGAGAAGATTTCGATAAGAATATCAAGAGGATATCATCTTCTTCCTGGGAGAGTTAGAATATATCCACCAAAGAAAGTAATAAGATAGAAGAGGCTACCCCAAGGCATAGTACTTTGAATCGAAGGACACTAAACTAAAATATGAAAAATTATGCAGATTCTATAGCACAGTATTTATTAGAGGAATTTAAAGGTTCAGCAATTAGCTACTTAAAAATAGGATTGGAAATATTTCACAAAGCAAATAAAACTGACAATTTAAGAAGCCAGTCCGCTTTAGGAAATTTGGGGATTGCAATAGAGTTAATGCTGAAAACGTTTATAATTAGCAATAATCCAGTACTTATATTTAAGGATTTACCTATTGAGCTCCAGGTATTATTCTCTTGCCCTGGTTCCTTACCAAAAGGTTTTAATTTAAGGCCATATGATATTGATTTGCGGTCATTTAAATATAATACAAAAGAGTTAAATGATTGTATTTCATTGTTTTATGTATTATTGCCAGAGCACAAACAAGAACTTAATGCATATATGCAATTATTATCCAGATATAGAAATGCTAGTGTCCATTCTGTTTTGCCATCATTTCAGAGCTTTGAAGTCCAGAGGGTGGCTTTTCTTGCATTACGGTTGTTATCACTTCTTCAGTCCAGAAAGATAATATCGGAATATGCCCATATTATAACAAAAGACGACAAACAATTTATTTCTACTTTTAAACTTGATCGAATAGATCGCGTTAAGAAGATGATTGAGGCCGCAAAAGAGAAGTCAAAACATATGTCCTCAGGAAGTGTATCCATAATTGTGGATGACTGGAGGAGTTATGTGACTCAATGCCCAATATGCAAATTTGATGCGATACTTTCAGGATATACTGATGTTCATGTTGAAGGCCATGATGAATCGCCTGATATATCACTCGATTTCTTTGCCGATGGGTTTATGTGTGGAGAATGTGGTTTAAGATTAAATGATATTGAAGAACTTAAGTTGGCAGGGATAGAGTCATTTTATGATCGTTCTGATGAACTTGATGCCTGGAACGAAGATCATTATGATCCTGACCCAGGTGAATATTTTTGAATCCGCAGAGGGAATCCCGAGAACATGATAATAATTAATTAAAAAAGATATAACTAAACAGAAATTATTGGATAGACCGCATGTTATATAGATAATTATTTTAATATCCCTGAAAATAAAGAAATGGACCTAATAACAAATGAATGAGATACCCTTTAATGTAGATAGTATTATAGCAACATTGGCAAGCCTATATCGACATCAACAAAAGACCATGCTTGTTAAGATTATTGAGGGTGCTAGGGCGAGCATTGAAGAAACTGAATATGATAATTGGAATGGGGGCACATATTACTATACTCTTTATTTAGATATATCGATTGAGCTTTTCGCCTCTATCGAATCAAATCTAAGTAAATATGAAAAGGAAATTGAGTCAAAGCTCCAAGTAGTGCTTAGGGGTATGGGAAGCCAAGTATTAAATAATGTAGTTATTCGTCCTTTACCTATAGATCAACCATCTGCAGAACTTTCAAGATTGATTACAGATGAAAATCTAACTAGAATATGGGGAGATGCAAATTTATTAAAAGTGTTTATAGGCCATCAACACGAAAATAAAACAGAAGCAGTGAACCTAAAAAAGCAACTTTCTAAGTACAAAATAGAGGCTTTTGTAGCCCACGAAGATATTGAACCAACTTTGCCTTGGCAACGCGAGATCAAACTTGCACTTAGTACTATGGATGTATTTTTAGCATTACTTACTTCGCATTTTCGAGAAAGTAAGTGGACAGACCATGAAGTTGGCTTTGCAGTAGCAAAAGGAGTTTTAATCATACATGTGAGGGATGGTCTTGACCCGTATGGGTTTATTAGTGAAACTCAATCATTGTCTGTTCCAATAGAGTCGTCAGAAAATATGGCAATAGAAGTAGTGAAAATATTACAAAAAAGTCCATCAACAAAAGTTAAAATGCGTGAAGCATTGTTTATTGCGCTAGAAGATTCATATGGACATTCTATAGCATGTAAAATAATGAAAAGGATTGAATCATTAGAAGGAGGGGTTACGAAGGAAGAGATTCAACGTATAAGAGAGGCTTCCAATAAAAACGAATGGGTTAAAGATGCATATACAGTCAAAGAATTTCTCGAAAAAATTGATAAGCTCTCAATGGAAGAAGAAATTCCTTTTTAAATAATAAAACATAGGAAGCCAAGGGATATTGAAGCAAAAAAACAGCAAAGACTAAACAAGATTAGAAGGGTTAATTTTATGAGTGTTCCTAAAAACCTAATTAATATATAGTTAATGATTGGAGGTGGCAATATCTATGGAATTAATGCTCAATATAGTATCAGGCGGTCTTTCTGGCGCTATAATTGTCTGGCTCTTTCGCCATTGGATTTCCGAACGCATACGTGAGAGTATAAAGCATGAGTATGCACAAAGGCTAGAAGCATATAAAGCAGAATTGAATGCTAATATGCAAGCGGCTTTATATGAGCGCCAACTTCATCAGCTTCGAACATCGCTATTTTTTGACCATCAACGGTTAGCTTTTGCCTCAATTCTTAGCCATATAGCTGAAACTAAGAGAAGGTGGTCTGAGGTAGGATACGATCCGGATGAAGGATGGATGAATGAACCGGTACCTTCCGGGGAATATGATAAACTTAAGAAAGTATATTCCGATCATCAACTTTTCTTAGATCAAGATTGTATTTTTGCACTTAACTTAGTGCTTGAGGCAATGAGTGACTCTTTTCCATTTCAAGAGGGGGATGGGACTCTACAGCATAGGGACTGTCATGAGCCTTATGAGCGATTGGTATTCCTACAGGATCGAGTTGCAATGCTTTTTCAAGAGAAAATTGGAATTAGAGCTTCTCCTGAAGCAAGGGAAGAGCTGGCCCTTCTTGGAGCTATCAAGTTAGTCAATCATTACCATTTTGCTAGTATTGATTTGCCAGTCAAAGGCGTGTTACTATTAACCCAAAATGACAATGCTTCTGAAGCTGTTATTAAAGCCAGAAATAATAAGAAAGTATTAATCTCGAAGCTTAAGGAATTCAAAGATTATTTGGAAAAGGAAGGGTCCTTTTACGAAGCTTCGGTAAGAGCAACCCAATGTCTCACTTTACTTCAGAGACAACGGGGTCAGTCAGAGACAACGGGGTCATGAAACAGAGACAACGGGGTCAGTCCTTGAAATGGGAAATAGATTGACAAAGAAGAAGCAAGATAGTAAAATATGACCTATGGCCAGACCGTATCGATTACAAGGCGAAAATTGCTGCTATCATATCACCAGCCGTGGCGATGACCGGAAGAAAATATTCATCAGGAAAACAACGGGGTCAGGCACTGAAACGGGAATTTGTCTGAAAATTAGCTGAAGAAAGTAATAAAGCAAGTTGCTTGTCATAACTGCTAAAGATACTGTATATTTATAAGAAGGAACTTATAAAAAGGGAGTATTTGTAATAGGGATATTAAGAGAAAATGGGAGCAAAAAAAATGAACGAGAAACTAAATAACATCAAACGCTACGATTACTCGGATATACTGGGCTGGTCATTGTCGCGTTACGACAAGTTCAAACTGTGCCGGAGGCAGTATTATTTCGACTATTACGGAAAATACGATACTGAGTGCCCGCGCTCAAAGATTAACGCTTTAAAATCTATGACTTCGACGGCCCTTGAGACAGGCAATATCATCCACGATACTATAAAGGCATTCTTGGAAAGACTTTTGAAAAGCGAGGAGCCGGTCGACAGTGAAAGATTCTTAGATTACGCGCGAAAGAAAACGGATGAATACTGCGGTGCCAAAACTTTTGCCGAGGTCTATTACAAACAGCTTAAGAACATTGATACTGACTGGATCTATGAAAACGTGAAGATGGGACTTAATAACTTCATCGGAAGTGACAGGTTTCGTTGGATAATTGAAAAAGCTATAACAAACAAAACAGGCTGGATAATAGAGCCTCCGGGATATGGCGAAACCAGGATAGACGGTATGAAAGCCTACTGCAAAGTGGATTTCCTTTTCCCTGTTGACGGCGATATATTCATACTTGATTGGAAAACAGGCAAACCTGATGAGAAAAAGCATTCAAAACAGCTTATCGGCTACTCTACCTGGGCAGCAAACAATTTTAGCAAGGAGCCGGCAAGGATATTCCCTGGGACAGCCTATCTCCTACCGAAGTATTCGGAGATTTCAATAAAGGTTAGTGTGTCGGATATTAAGGCATTCAGCGATACGGTCAAAACGGAAACCGGAGAGATGTACGCAGCGCTTAAAAGCATCGAGCAGAATATCCCGAAAGAGAAAAAGGAATTTGCTACGACCAGTAATATGAAAATATGTGGTTTCTGCAATTACCGGGAACTTTGCTTCCCAAAATAGAACCACTGTGCTTAAACTCCCTGAAAAGACCTTTATTCTTCTTGAAGATATCCAAGATATCAGGAGACACAAAACTGATTAAATTTAAGGCAGATCTAATATGATAAAGATTCCTAATACAAACCTTTATATTGGGTCTATTCAAGATATAAATAATACTAACGATAACGATTGGGCTTTTGTCCATGCTACCCAAACGATACATTACAGGTATATGAATTGGAATCGTAAATATAATAAACCTAATAAAACCCATCCTAATTACATAATTTATGAAAAAGATAATCATCTCTCATTAAATTGGGTAGATGGTGCAGCATATTTATACGATTGGAGCGGTCCAAAGACATTTATGAGTGTTCTAGATTTTATTGATAATTGGATTAAAAGTCGTAATGTGTTAGTACATTGTGATGAGGGGATGTCTAGGGGGCCAACAATAGGGCTACTTTACCTGGCAAAAAGGGCAAAAATCATTCCAAATGACTCTTATGATAATGCAAAGATGGAATTTGAAAAATTATACAATTCGTTTCATCCAAGTGGAATAGGAGATTATGTAAACAATAAATGGCTTGAGATAAGCTGAGAATATTGGAGTAGTTATGGCAAAATTAATAGCAAAAACCACTTTTCTTAACGCATTTATTTGTCCACGCTTGGGGTGGCTAACACATAATAATCAACTGCCTGAAATTGTATCCGAAGATATAAAGCTTAGGCGTTTAGAAGGGAATATGATCACCGAAAAGGCTCGGTTACTTTATGATTCAGGGGTATTAATCCCTGGTGCAATGCAGGAGGCAGTTGCTGCAACAGGTAAGGCACTACACACTAACCATATTCTTTTTGAAGCTGCGTTTTCAGCAGATGGATTGGGTGCCAGGGCTGATGTTATATACAAAGACAGTAAAGGTTGGCATCTTAGAGAAGTAAAATCAGGCAAGGATGTAAAACCAGAATACGTTGAAGATGCTGCATATACATTCGCAGTTATGACTCGTGCAGGAATTAAAGTTAACTCTATATCATTATTGCTGGTTTCAGGAGAATATCGAAAAGGTATGCCTGTAAAAGATTTATTTATTGAAGAGGATATAACAAGTGAAGCAAAAGAAAAGGCTGATATATTTAATGCAGAAGCCGATCGATTAAGTGAGTTATTGAATTTAGATATCTCGCCCAAGCCGCAATTGATCTTAGAATGCAAAAACTGTCCTGTATTCGAAGCTTGTTCCGGACAAGGAATTAGTAATCACATCTTTGATATTCCGAGGATATCAGAAAAGCTCTTTAAGGAGCTATCCGAACATAGTGTTTATCAAATTGATCATATCCCACCTGGTATTAAGCTGTCTGATACACAAAAACGAGTATGGCAGTCAGTATGTGCCAAAAAGTCTTTCGTCTCACCACAATTAAACCAAGAAATAAACTCAATCATTTGGCCAGCTTGGTATCTTGACTTTGAAACCTGCGCAACGGCTTTACCTATTTATGATGAAATTGGGCCTTATGAGAAAATAGTAACTCAATATTCTATCCACCAATGTTCTGCGCCGGGTACAGAAATAGCCCATTTCGAATATCTTGCTGACCCTTCACATGACTGCAGGCGAACTATTGCAGAAAACCTAGTATTTATATTAAAGGGTAAAGGTAGTATTATAGTCTATTCTTCATATGAAAAAGGTATTATTAGCGGTCTCGCAAAAATCTTTCCCGATTTAAGTGATCCTCTGAATAATATTATCGCACGGCTTTTTGACCTCTGCGCACTTCTAAGGAGCCATTATTATCACCCTGGTTTTTGCGGTAGCTACTCGATTAAGAAGGTCTTACCAGTAATGGTAGCTGAACTTGATTATAGTGATCTAGAAATTAAAGAAGGCGGTAGCGCAGCAGCACTTTTTGCTTTTATGGCAATGGGATTAATTGAAAAACCTACAGAGAAAGAGAAGATTCGCAGGAATTTACTCGCTTATTGCAAACGCGATACCTTAGCGATGGTTAAGCTTCATGAGGCAATATTACAGGCTAAATAAGACTTGACAACTATACATATATTATGCTATATATTAATTAGTATAGTTTACTATACTATGCTACCACAAGGGGGAGGGGCAATGTCTATCAAGGACATAGTAGCAAAAAATATAAGACGATATAGGCTGTTAAGCGGCTTTACTCAAGAAGAAGCTGCTGAAAAAGCAAAGTTAAGCAGAGCTGCTTATATTTCTATTGAGCAGGCAAAAGCAGAGCCACGGGTATCCACTCTTGATAATATTGCTTCTGCTCTTAAAGTAAATATTCAATCTATTATTGAACCTGCCCCTGAATTGAAATCTCTTAGATTCCGATCTCAGAACCTTTCAAAAAAGGGAATACTTATAAGAGAAGACGTTGTACATAAATTTGCCTTCAAACTTAAGGATTTAAGAAATCTCGAGGAAATTCTCAATTGCAGGAAGCCGTTTAGTTTAGCTGGGCTGAAAGAAGCTAAGAAATCTTTTTCTAATGAACAACTTAAAAGCCTATCAATGTCTGTACGCTCAAAATTAGCGATATGTGAAGAAGACCCCATCCCTGATTTACCTTCAGTTCTAGAATCAGCAGGGATTATAATTTCGGCAATCGATTTTAAGATGGCTGGGAGTTTTGGATTTTCTTTAAGTGAAGATGATTATGGCCCAGCTATAGGAGTTAATGACTCAAAAGATATTAGCGTAGAACGTAAAATATTTACTTTAGCACATGAGCTAGCCCATATACTTTTACATGAATATTCTTTTGATATTAACAAATTAGCCGAAAACGACCGGGAAGAAAAAGAGGCGGATATATTTGCTTCGTATTTCCTGATGCCTCAAAATATTTTTAAGCGTATCTGGGAAGAAGGCCGCGGATTACCAACCATAGAACGGATATTTTATGTGAAACGTATTTTTAAGGTAAGTTATGGGACTGTTTTATTTAGACTTATTGAAGAAGGAGTTACTAATAAAGATATTTGGAAATCCTTCAACGTGGAATACAAAAGAAGATTTAATAAAGATTTAAAAGGGCATAAAGAACCTTGTCCATTAGAAGAAATAGATTTTTCAGAAGATTACCTTGAAGGTCTTATCAGAGACGCATTGACCAGTGAAAAAATATCTCAAAGCAGAGCATCAGAAATATTAGGTATTTCACTTCTTGATTTAAGGGAAAAAACTAAATCATGGCAGATTCTTCAGTAAAGGGAGTCATTTGTGATGCCAGTGTATTGATTGACTATATACTAACGGAACCCAAGATCCTGAAGTTATTTTCAAAGCACTGCTTACAAATCTACGTGTCAAAAGCTACTCTTCAAGAGGTTCAGCAGATATTACCGGGTCAAGCAGAAAGCTTAGGCCTGGTGACTGTTGAGCCGAGCTTGAATCAATTACAAGAAGCTTCTAAGAGAAGTGGCCCTCTATCTTTTCAAGATAGATTATGTTTTATACTATCTCGTGATAAGAACTGTCCGTGTATTAGCAGTGATAAAAAGCTTATTACTGAGTGTAATAAAATCGGAATAGAAACTATTTGGGGTTTAAATTTAATGAAATTACTCGTTGAAAAAGGATATCTGGTAAGCAGAGAGGCTATAACAATTGCAAATAAAATAGCGGAAAAGAATCCTTATATTACGCAAGCAATTTTGAAACGATTTGTGGAGAAGATTTAAATTATTTAATCAACAAAACTTTGGTTCATAAGACAAACTATGAATCAAAATACTATGAAAGGAGCTTATTTATGTCTAATAAGACAAAAGGATTTAAAATTGGCCGTGATGCAAAAACCGGCGAGTTCATCCCTGTGGAAAAAGCTCGGCAGCGTCCAAGCACGGCAGTAGTAGAAGTTATTAAAAAAAGAAATAAATAGATTCAAGATATAATTTCTATTAGCTTTTAATAATCTTGAATAAATGAGAATTAAATCCCCAGAATAAAATCAACGGGGTCAGTCCTTGAAATGGGAAATAGATTGACAAAGAAGAAGCAAGATAGTAAAATATGACCTATGGCCAGACCGTATCGATTACAAGGCGAAAATTGCTGCTATCATATCACCAGCCGTGGCGATGACCGGAAGAAGATCTTCGTCAGTGATTATGATTATCAGCAATTTCTTAAATATCTGCTTAATGCCAAAGCCAAGTATAACTTCTATCTGTATGCGTATGTTTTGATGAATAACCATTACCATCTGCTGCTGGAAACCACCCAGCCCAATCTCTCCAAGATCATGCACTATGTGAATTCCTCCTATACCACCTATTACAATCTCAAATGTCATAAATCTGGACATGTTTTTCAGGGCAGATACAAGTCTATCCTGGTGGATAAGGACAACTACCTATTGGAACTGACCAGGTATATTCACTTGAATCCGGTCAGGGCCGGGATGGCTAAAAAGCCAGAAGAATACAAGTGGTCTAGCTATAAGGGGTATCTCACAAAAGAAGGAGACGGATATATAGACAAGGCGCAGATCAGCCAGGTGATATTCCTAGACACAATGAGTTATCGTGAATTTAACGAAGAAGGAATAAATCATAAAGCAGATCCATTCAAGGAAGTATATGGCGGGTTTATATTAGGCCGGACAAAGTTCATTAAAGAAAAGCTGAAGGAACTGAAAGAGCAGGCAGCAGGCGGCGATTATGCAGATCAGCGGGAAATAGTCGGAGATATAGGGATAGAAGAAATAGCTGGGGTTATAGCCCAGGAATATGGGAAAGAGCTGGAAGAATTGAGGCAATTGAAGAATAGACTTCCAAAGAGAGAAATGTCGCAATATATTTAATGAAAAGAGTGACAGCGCTCAGCAATATTGAAATAGGTAAATATTTTAATATTTCGAGCGCTGCGGTGAGCAAAGTGGTGGAATAATTCCTTGCCAACCGCTTGAACCTATGGCCTACTTGACCTCAAAAGGGAGGTAGGCGTATGGCACGAGTTATTGATCAAGCGGTTAAGAAAACCCGCTACATCAGCGTCCGGCTGGCTGGTGAGGAAGTTTACGTGGAAAACATCTCCAGCGAGGGCGATCTTGTGGGCGCGGTCCCGGCTGGCAAGCTTCGCCTGCGGGAGATCCAGAAAGTCATGCCTCTGGGCGACTGGAGCCTGAATATCGAAGAGCAGTGGAGAGGCCGCACCGGCAAAACTCACTTCCGGATTGTGGACGCCACGACCGGCAAGCTCCAAGAATCCGTCCTGTAATCCCGCCTGTTCTATCCCATAGAACAACTGTCTTATTTCATAGTGCAGTTCCGCCGCTTGTCGCAAAAAGAACATAGTTTTTGCGACAGACGGTAAACGCTATCTACATAGAGGTTTAGAATATGTCTTGAATGACAAGTTATTGTTTACATATTGGCAGTATTCCAAACTACGCTACAGTAAGTGAAAATGCTTGACATTGGTTTAAAATTGTGCTAAACAGACTATTATGGATAGACAAAATGGAAGTATAATAAACAATTTACTTAGAAGCTGGCCTAAAAATACCGTTGCTGTATCCACTTGGCTCGAAGGGCAGGGTGTGTATCGCCAATTAGCCGGAACATATGTTAAGAGCGGTTGGATAGAACGGATAGGGCAAGGAGCTTTTAAGCGGGCCGGAGAAAATGTCGACTGGAATGGCGGGCTGTATACATTGCAAACGCAGTTAAATATGTCCGTTCATCCTGCGGGAAAGACTGCTCTTCAATTATTGGGCAGCGCGCATTATCTTCCGGCAAATTTTAAACAAGCAAAGATTATCCTTTTTGGAGCCAAAAACGAAAAGCTTCCTGAATGGTTTAAAAACTACAAATGGGAAGTTGATGTGCGATATGTGATGACTGGACTTTTTGGAGATGAGACCGGGCAGGGGCTTACAACATATAATTCAGGGAACTATGAGATCAAGATATCCTCGGCAGAAAGAGCCGTTATAGAATTATGCTACAACGTTCCGCTAAGAGAATCCTTTGATGAACTGGATCAGATAATGTCCGGCCTCACGACGCTTCGCCCGAGCATGGTTCAAGAGCTTTTAGAAAAATGCGGCTCTGTTAAGACGAAAAGGCTATTCATGTACTTAGCCGAGAAGAATAATCATGCGTGGGTCAAGAAATTGAATCTTGAAAAGGTTAATTTTGGAACAGGGAAGAGGTCTCTTTGCAATAATGGCCATTATGACAGCAAGTATAAAATAGTCGTTCCCAAATAACAGGAGATTATGAATAAGAATTTATTCTATCAGCAGGCCGAGCTTCTCATCTCCATACTCCCGTATATGACCACGGACACTGATTTCGCTTTACATGGCGGAACGGCGATCAATTTTTTCGTGCGTGACATGCCGCGCCTTTCCGTTGATATCGATCTGACTTATTTGCGCCTTAGTTCCCGAAAGGAAACGATCAAAGCTATCAGCGATCAGCTAAAGTCGATAGCGAAACGCATTTCTTCGAGTATGCCTTCCGTGTTGATAGAGGAGAAAGCGGATTCTGCAAAAGGATTTATTTCCAAACTTTATGTTAAAAAGCAAAATGCTATCGTTAAAGTCGAACCGAATAATGTTATTCGAGGGTCTTTATTCGGGCCCGAGGAAAGAGATCTTTGCAAAAAGGCTGAGGAGGTTTTTGAAAAATTCGTGTCTACAAAGACACTGGCATTTTCTGAGCTTTACGGTTCCAAGATATGCGCGGCACTTGACAGACAACATCCGCGGGATATCTTCGACATCATGTTGCTTCTTAGAAACGAAGGGATTACAGAACAAGTCCGTAAATCGTTCCTTGTTTATCTTATAAGCCATAATCGTCCAATCTCGGAACTGTTATCGCCGAATTTCAAGGATATGAAACCGGTTTTTGAAAAAGAGTTCGCGGGAATGGCTTCATTTGACGTGAAGTATGAAGAATTAGTGCGCGTCAGAAAAACCTTAGTTGAGGAAATTAATAGACGGATAACAGAGGATGAACGCGCTTTTTTGATCTCATTTAAAGAAAGAGCGCCGAAGTGGGATCTTTTGGGCGTTAAAGGCGCTCAAGATATGCCAGCGGTTAAATGGAAGCTATCGAATCTTGCAAAGATGGGCGACGATAAGCATGCTCATGCGGTTCGACAGTTAAAGAAAATTATAACGAAGAAAGATTAAATCATGGGAACGACGACATTTTTTCTTAGGCTCAATGATTGCGCGAAGCCGTTGCATAGAATGAGCAAGAAGGAGTTGGCAGAATTAAATAGCACCACCCCTTATGATGATAAGCTTTATAAAGGGGGCTGGCTGGTACCTTTGGAATTGCACAACGGCAATGTGAATGATTTGGTGTTCTGGAAGGGCAGATTAATGAAGATTGAGAATGCCCCGAAGGTTTTAAATAAAAAATATTATGACACACGCCGGGGCATGAAACTTAACGAATATGAATGGACGCTACTAAAGCGGCATCTGTTAGCGGAAATCGAGCAACTTGATGAGGAATTTAAGAAGGCTCAGCGGCAGAGTAATGCTAATGGGGCGTTAAAGTGTCGCAAGAGGTCTAAACCTGATAATAAGTCAGGTAAACGTGATAATAAACGCGATAATAAGCGCCATTAGAAAAAGGTATTTCTCTTACCAGTGGTGCGAGAAAATGGCGCGAATAGGGTAATAACGCCCCGAATGAGGTAACAAACAGGGTAATAGGCAACGGTATACTAATTTCGGGAATGGTATATTGAATAGTATACCGTGGCAATGGCTTCAGACGGTGCCGTCAGCAGGGAGTTGTGGCCACCGGGAAGCGGGCAGATTTGGAGAATAACAATGGCAAAGGAGACAACGGGGTCAGTCCTTGAAATGGGAAATAGATTGACAAAGAAGAAGCAAGATAGTAAAATATGACCTATGGCCAGACCGTATCGATTACAAGGCGAAAATTGCTGCTATCATATCACCAGCCGTGGCGATGACCGGAAGAAGATCTTCGTCAGTGATTATGATTATCAGCAATTTCTTAAATATCTGCTTAATGCCAAAGCCAAGTATAACTTCTATCTGTATGCGTATGTTTTGATGAATAACCATTACCATCTGCTGCTGGAAACCACCCAGCCCAATCTCTCCAAGATCATGCACTATGTGAATTCCTCCTATACCACCTATTACAATCTCAAATGTCATAAATCTGGACATGTTTTTCAGGGCAGATACAAGTCTATCCTGGTGGATAAGGACAACTACCTATTGGAACTGACCAGGTATATTCACTTGAATCCGGTCAGGGCTAAGATCGTACCGAAACCGGAAGATTTTAAATATTCCAGCTATCAAGGGTATTTAAAGAAAGATGGCGATGGATACATAGATAAGAAACAGATCAGAGAGGCTATTTCTATTGGTACTGAACAATATCGTCAATACGCAGCAGAAGGCATAGGGAATAAAGACACTCCGCTCAAAGGCATTTATGCCGGATTTATCTTAGGGGAACCATCATTTATCAAGGAAAAGCTTAAGATTCTGAAAGAGAAGGTAGCCAGTAAAGATTTTTCCTATAAAGAGGAACTAAAAGGACCGAGAGACGTCAAAGACATCATGGATTTGATCAGCCAGGAATATGGCATCAATATGTCCGAGCCAT
Source organism: uncultured Clostridia bacterium (assembly GCA_964441745.1). Classification (GTDB taxonomy): domain Bacteria; phylum CAYTYR01; class UBA6262; order UBA6262; family UBA6262; genus UBA6262. The sequence goes on along the minus strand of CAYTYR010000001.1, from coordinate 182,526 downwards.
GCAAGATGAAGAAGTATCGTATCAAAGAGAAAAAGGTAGCGATCTATCTGCTAAAGAGGTATAGTAATTTAAACAATGAAGAAATAGGTAAGATATTTGGTATCAGCTGCTCGGCAGCCAGTAAGGCGGCGGGCAGCATAGAGCGGGAAATGCAAGAAGACAGCCAGCTCAGGAAAGAGATAGAGAAGCTTAATGCTAATTTCGATAACTGATCCCATAGCTTCCTAAGACAGGTACAGAATTTATAATAAAATATGTGGTTTAAAGGAGTGGAGATGGAGGAAAGAAACGACAATCGTGATAGATCTCAAATTATCATCTATCAGACTGAAAACGGGCAGACAAAAATTGATGTGCGGTTTGAAGGTGAAACAGTGTGGCTTAGCCAGCAGCTAATGGCGGATCTTTTTCAGACTACTAAACAGAACATAAGCCTTCATATTTCAAACATTTTCGAAGAAAAAGAAGTTAATCCGGATTCAACTGTCAAGAAATTCTTGACAGTTCAAAACGAAGGTACCCGAACGGTTACCAGAAGCATTGATTTTTATAATCTTGATGTTATTATATCTGTAGGGTACAGAATAAAGTCGCATATTGCCACACGGTTCAGACAATGGGCAACACAGAGGTTGCGTGAGTATATAGTAAAAGGTTTTGTTTTAGATGATGAACGGCTTAAGAATCCTGATAATCCATTTGATTATTTTGAGGAACTGCTTAGACGTATTCAGGATATACGCACTTCTGAACGTCGCTTTTACCAGAAAATCACAGATATTTATGCAACAAGTGTCGACTATGATCCAACCCTTGAGATAAGTATAGATTTTTTTAAAACAGTTCAGAACAAAATGCACTGGGCAATTACGGGCAAGACAGCCGCGGAAATTATTTATGAAAGAGCCGACAACCAAAAGCCTCACATGGGGCTTACTAATTGGCGCGGAGACAAACCTCGTAAGCATGACATAACAACAGCAAAAAATTATCTTAATGAGAAGGAATTGCTTGAACTTAATAATCTTGCAGAGCAATACCTGATATTTGCTGAAGGCCAGGCAATGAGGCGTATTCCAATGACTATGAAAAACTGGATAACAAAATTGAATGGTTTTCTTTCATTAAATGAAAGGGATATTTTGACGCATGCCGGGAAGATATCGCATGAAATAGCTAAAGAATTTGCTGAGAAAGAATATGAGAAGTTTTACGCTGATCAGATAAAACTTTCAGATAAAACACAGAGTGATTTTGATAAGACCGTAAAGATGATTGAAGATAATATGAAAGCGCTGTCCGTAAAGCCTAAGAAAAAATATGTAAAGAAAAAGAAATAAAAGAAAAATATAAAGTCATAATTTAGAAATGAATATTTGTTACTTGGAACATTCAAAGCAAGTAAAGTGGTAGTTCCTTATTTGATAAGGGTTTTATAGGGTTTTACTTGCTTTTTAGATATCTACGGGTCAGCACTCATTTACGACCACGTTACCCAAGTGCTTGAAGTTGAGAAAGAAAACACTTAAACTCAACGCGGCGTTAGAACAAATACTGGAGGATAAACAATGACATTAGTACTTACTGAAATCAGCCCTCTTGGAATAACAATGGCGGCAAATACTGCCGTTACTTATACCAATACACATACGAATTTGAGTCACGCACAAAATAATGCTGCAATAAAATTACAAACGATTCCATATTTGAACGCTGGTATTTCTTGCTGGGGGATGGGATCAATTAACAGTGTCTCAACTGACCAATGACTTGCTAGTTTTATTTCGAGTAATTCTTCTCTTGCTACTCTTAAGGATTTTGCAGATAAATTAGAGACTGAATTGAATAGGTTGATCCCAAAGAATCCTGATCCACAAAATGCAAGACTTGGTTTCCATTTGGCAGGTTATGAATCTTATCAAGGTTCGAGAGCTCCATCTTTTTATCATATCCACGAGGGCGAAAGTACAACATTACAACAGAGAGGAATTACTATTAATCCGAATCAATTTAATGCAAACCACGATGTCCCTCCCGCAATTGCATTACAGTTTATAGCACAAGGCCAAGGTTGGCTCACAAGAAATGGGGATTACAAACTTTATGCAAATATTTTCGCATTACTCGAAACACTATTTCAACAGCTTCTACCATTAGGCATTATAATCCCAAATACTCAAAATCTATCTAATAGGGCCGAGTATTTAGTTTTTCAGATTAGTGTAAAATCCGCTGATGACGACCAACCGGTAAGACAAGCATAATCTTTGATAGCTTTATACTCTAAAAAGGCGGTTTAATCAATATTTTTTTGCGGTTTACGCATGGAACCTCCTTTTAAATCAAATTTGCAGGACAGATGAAGGATTCTGTCCATAATGGCATCAGCAATAGTAGGCTCGCCGATAAACTCGTGCCAGTCTTTGACTGGCAATTGACTGGTAATAATGGTCGAGCCAGCCATATATCTGTCTTCAATGATTTCCAGGAAATCCTTTCTATCGCTATCGGCAAGAGCATTGAGGCCGAAATCATCAATAATCAGCAGTTGAATTTTAGCCAGTTTTTTAAGATGTTTAAGGTAATTGCCTTCGCCTTTGGCCACGAGGATGTCGCCGAAAAGACGCGGCCAGCGGAAATAGGCAGTGGTAAAGCCGTTTCTGCAAGCCCAGTTACCGAAAGCGCAGGCCAGATAGGTTTTGCCGACTCCTGTTGGACCGGCAATTAAGATATTCTGATGATTAGTCAGCCAAGAAGTATTCTGGAGATTGACGATCTGAGTTTTCTGCAGACCTCTTGGCTGGCGGTAGTCTATTTCTTCCAGAGAGGTATTGTTGATTTTGAATCTGGCCAGTTGTAAAAGTCTTTTGAGGCGGTTATTTTTTCGGTATAAGTATTCATCGTCAACAAGCAGGCCTAAGAATTCGTCAAAGGAGAGGTCTTGATGGTCTGGTTTGGTTCTTCTGTCCTGATAAGCTCTGGCCAGACCGAATAATTTCATTTCATTGAGCCTGGTAATAGTTTGATTTAGGTTCATGGTTTTTCCTCCGTTTGCTGGTATTTAAGAGCGCGTTGGCAAGCGGTATTGAGACGTTGGGGTGAATAGCGGTTGCCCAGCCGGATAATACCCAGGCAGCGTTTATACGCTTGTTCCGGGAATCTGGTCGAAGCCATAATAGCTTCCACGAGAGCTTTGACTGCCGGGCCGTATTTTTCGGCCCAGGAAACTAATCGGTGCGGGGTCCACTCCAGGTATTTCTGGTGTGATGGCGGCAAGTGCTCTTTGATCGTGGAATAGCCGTTTTCCCGGCCACTTCTGGCATGAGCGCAGACTCTTTCGCCCTGGAAATACACCTCGATTATTCCGGTAGTGGCTTTGATCTCCACTTCTTTGTGGATTAACGTGTAAGGAACTGAATAATCGTGTTTCTCAAAATTCACATGATAATTAATATTCACCCTGGCTTTTTTCCACTGGGCATATTCATAATCTGTTTCCGGTAGAGAAGCCGCCACTGGTTTATCCAGAGAAGCAAACAGTTCTTTACGCGATTTGCCGTATTTTTTCATAATCCGTGTATTGTAATATTCCAGTAGTTCACGGATGGCGGCGTTTAATTGTTCCAAATTAGCGAAAATTCTATTTCTCAGGCGGGCCAGTATCCAGCGCTTGACCAGTTTAACGCCGTTTTCCGCTAAAGCCTTGTCTTTTGGTTTGGCTGGCCTGGCCGGCATTATCGCCAGATCATAGTGATTGGCAAACTCGATGAAAGTGTTATTAATTATCGGTTCATATTTGCAGGTTTGAGTTACGGCGGCTTTAAGATTGTCCGGCACCAGCGCTTGCGGCGCGCAACCGAAAAATCTCAAGGCGTTGATGTTAAGCTTGATCCAGGCCGCGGTATCCTGACTCAGTGAGGCTTCGGCATAGGCGTATTGCGAAGCGCCCCAGACTGCCACGAAGAACTGAATCTTTAAAAGCTCTCCGGTGGAGTGATCGAGTATTCCCGGTTCTTCAATATTGCCGAAATCAACAAATACTTTTTCACCAGCCTGATGCTGCTGTCGCATACTGTAGTTTACGCGGCCAAGGTATTTATCAACCTGTTCATTGAAAAAACTATACTGATAGCCGTTCTCCGGATTTTCTTTTTTGTATTCTTCCCATAACAACCACAAGGTTACATTGGGCCGGCGCAATTCTTCGGCTATATACTGGTAGGGAATCGGCGCCTTTCCTATTACTGGATTGCTCTTTTTCTTGAATAATCGCTGTTCCAACTGGACATCATTCAGATCAGGCGGTAAGGGCCAGCTGAGCCCGTCCGCTTGCGCCCGGGAAAGATATTCCTGTACCGTGGTTTTGCCTATACCGCATATATTTTTGATTTCCTGGTGGGTTTTACCCAGCTCATACTTCAATCTTAACACTTCTTTGATTTGTCTCACGCATAACCTCTTTTGCGCCATCTTTTTGCGCCTCCAATGAATAAAGTAGGCACATTATGGCAGTTTTTTGAAGATTATGCTTGAATTTATTCGGCTTTGGTTTTATCCTGGCCAACGGCTGGTCGTCATCAGCGGAAAACCCGGTCGCCATGCAGCGGAATCTGCGGTCGTCATGCGGCGGAATTTACAATAAAGCAATTTGGAAAATATTCTGACATCCCGATTGATATTCTCAAAGGGAAAGATTTACAACGAATATTTTGGCATATTACTTCAGTAGATAATGCAGAAGAAGTTATTTCTTGGTGTGAAGAGGTACTAATACCACTATAAGAAGCTGATGCTAGAGCTAACGGGAGCCTTCTTCCCTAGTAATCAAATTTCGTAAGGAAGTAACGGGGTCTAGAAGTAACGGGTTCACCTATTTAGGTGATTGTCAAGGGAAGAGATAGAGATCCCTTGAAAGATTCCCCACAATCTTAAGATTCAATGATTGCTATAAAGATCATCCAGTCGGCGCCACACCCATCAGTTACCTTGAGAAGCTCCGCCATATGCCGGACTTCAGTCACCTCTCGGCAGCTCCCTGTGCATCGGGACTGCATGATAATATCGGGTGGTGGCTCCTCGCTAATCAGACCTTCGAGAGCTGCCTTGCGGCACCTCAGACCCCATAGAGCGCAGGAGACACCTCAGACCGGACAACATGCTGATAAAAAGGCCTTTTTTCTTTTAAAACGTGATAAATGATCTTGAGCATTTCTCGGGCCATGGCTACTTTAGCGGTATTAGCGCCTTTTCTGCTTACTATGCTTTCATAGCGCTGGCTTTTCTCAGGAAGAGCCTTGATGAAATGATATACCACTTCAATTAGGATCCATTGCAGGTTCTTCCGGCGATTGATATTTAAAGGTCCATGTACTTCCTTATTGGCGCTTTGACTGACTCTGGGAGCTAACCCGGCATACGCGCATAAGCGGTTAAAAGAAGCAAACCGGCTGATATCAATGATCTCGGTCTTAATCAAAGCCGCACTGAAATAGTCGATACCCGGAATAGTGATCAGGTTTATGATATCTTCGTCATCCTTAACATTTTCTTTGATATACTTTTCTATCTGAAAGAGCCAGCGGGTGAGAAACTCGATTCTCTCGCTGTAACCCTGGATGATCTCCCGGTAATTGGGAGGAAAAAGCTCCAGGGGGAGAGCCTTTAATCGTTTGTAGGTAGTAAAATTACCACTTACCTGATAAATATTCTTAGAGCGTTCCCTGACCAGATTCATCCGGTAGCGCAACAGCTCTTTGACCCGTCTGGTTTCTTGATCTGGAATAGTCACGGTAGGCAAATATCCTTTACGTAGGACCTCGGCGATCAGATGAGCATCTATCTTATCTGTCTTCTTATGTCTCTTGGCAAAGGCTTTCAGCTCATAGGAATTAGCCAGATATACTTTTTCCGCGTATTGTTCCGCGAGATCAACAAAGAAATACCAGTTATATGTTGATTCTACAGCCAGGGTAAAGGGGTTCGGTAGTTTCGAGAAATACTGCTTTAACCCTTCCGGAGAATTTGCTATACTCTTACTGATCAATCTTTTACCTTTACTGTCTAAAACTACGAACCAGGACTGCTCTTTGTGCAGATCTACACCAACATAATTCATGGTGTTTCCTCCTCTTCTTGGTTTGATTGCCAGTAACAATCATTTTACCAAGAATCGGGGGGAAGCGCCTAACATATTATCAGGCACTGAATCGTGAAAGTATTTAAGAGTCCGAGAACAACAATAAATCTCAAAGGGCTGGGGAATGAAATATAAAATATTCGTAAGCGCAAATCAGAAAGAACTAAAAGCTGAACGCTTTGCCATAAAAGAAGTAGTAGAAAGAAATGCCACGCTTAAAAGGTTTTTTGATGTTTTTCTATTTGAAGATCTGCCTGCTAAAGGCAAGTCACCGGCGGTAATCTATCTTAAACACGTCGCTGATAGCAATATTTACGTGTGCATAATTGGTAAGAATTATGGGTATAAAGGGAAGGATAATCTCTCTGCTACGGAAAGTGAATTTCAACATTTTATAAAAACACACTCAGACAGGGAGATAATTGCATTTATCAAAGGTGATTCTTCAGATGATTCCAAGCGGGACCAGGAGACACAGAACTTTGTTAAAAATATCAGAACGAACTTTATTTATAAGCGTTTTCTAAATATTGATGAATTAAAAACACAAGTTCTTGACAGCCTTAATTCTTTTCTTGAAGATAAAATAGAATCCGCAAAAGGCCCCTTTGATAAAGCAATACATCGAGATCTTGGATATGAGTCTATCGATGAGCAGGCAGTAAGAGATTTTCTACAAAATCGTGCGGTTAAATTGAAAGTTGCCATTCCAAAGACAACAATAAGGAAATTTCTTATTGACACCCTTAAGGTTATAAGAAAGGAGGATGGGGATTTGCATCCCACTAATACCGCTCTTCTTTTCTTTGGAAAAGCTCCTTCTGAACATATTTCCCATCATGAAATACGTATAGCTCGCTATAAAGGAACGACTCGTTCGGAGTTTATTGACTCACAGGAAATCAAAGGTCCGATTTATAAGATGCTTGATGAAGTGAAATCTTTTTTTATCCGCAATACTAGATTAGCCAATAAGATCGTCGAGTTCAAACGGGTCGATATACCTGAATATCCATACGAAGCTGTGCGTGAATCCATCATAAATGCCATAGCACATCGCGATTACACAAAAAGTGGAGCTCCAATTATGGTTTCAATTTTCGATGATCGAGTGGAAGTTAGTAATCCTGGCGGTTTATTACCAGGCCTTAATATCAAGAAGCTTGAAGGGCATCATGCTACGCGCAATGAAGCGATTTGTCATATTTTCCATGAAACCATGGATATGGAGCGCTTTGGCACCGGAATCAGCAAAATGAAAAAGCTAATGAAAGCCCATGGGCTGTCTGTCCCTGTGTTTGAAGAAGAAGGTGAGTTCTTTGTAACCCGCTTTTTTGGTCCCGGAGACAAGATTCTGGATTTAGTGCCGAGTATCCCGGAAGAGCGCCAGACCGATCTTAGAAAGTTAGGTTTAAATGAACGGCAGATAGAGACATTAAGATTGATGGTTAATGAGAAGATGGCTTTTTCAAATAAAACATATAGGATACACTTTAAAGTAAGTAACCAAACATTTGTACGCGATATGAAGGTGTTATCTGAAAGCGGATTTGTTGTGTCGCAAGGATCAGGACGAGCCTTGAAATTTAAAGCGAAATGATATATGTCATGAAAGCAATCCTTTTGTCATGTAAATGTAATGGAAGAAGGATGTCACGAGAAATAATGAAATGTCATGAAATATGTCATGAAAGCAAAATTGACTAGTAATTTAGTTAAAGGTTATAATATTATAACCTTTGGAGAGATATTATGCAGTACAAGGAGATAATAACAAAAAAAGCCCTAAAAGAAGTCATGGAAAAAGTTAAAAGCGCTAGTGTTTATAGGCTATATCCAAAGGAGATTTGTGTTTATCTATCAGTTCGCCTTGTAACCCTTATAAACGAAGAATATATATTAAATAATGATGGTATTCTATACCGGCTATGTGAGGTTGGGCCAGGAAATCTTCGTTTTGATCCGTTGAGTGTTACTCTTTTCATGGATTCAAAAAAAGGGCAAGATTTGCTTGCAGCAAGTGAGATTACATTAAAAGAACATTATTTCTATTCAAATATTGGTATTCATCATGCCGATTTATTTAAAATAAAAGATAACCTAATTGAATCTATTAATCAGCAAATACACTCGCAAAAAACAATGATGCTTCTGAAACAAAAGCTTGAATCAATATTTAAGGAATCAATCTATTCGGTTATTGACTTTCTTCTAAATAAGGACAAAAACTACCTTGAGTTTATAATAAAAACAGAGGATCAAACCGGTAATATCCTTATTAGAGTTCATAATACGAATGAATGGATGTTCCCTGACTCTTGGCAGATTTGGGATATATTTCAAAAAGCAAATAAGGAACAGTGTGTCCCAGTATTAATCTCATCTAAAATACATGGGTCTTGCTTCCCCTTGTTTAAGGCATTGGGTATCTTAGCAAGGACAACCTATGGCCCTTTTACCATGCAAAGGGTAGAAGATATTAAATCTACAGCGCTCACAAAGATAGAGAAAAATTCACATTTCATAGAAGAGATGTCGTATATCAAAGTAAATTCATTGTTAAATAACACAATGCCACAGAGCTTAAAAGGGATAGAGCAGTTGTTGACAGTAGGCATCCCAGAGTATTTAGATGAATTTAAAATACGGTTTGAGAAATCAGCTAAGAAAATAATGCCGCATCTATTGGCAGATTTGAAACCGTTACTTGATGACAAAGAAAATACTCTTAAGCCAACAGAAAGACTATCAAGAATAAAAGGTATTTTGGCGCTTAAAGTAGGACATTTAAACCTTGTAAAAGATTTTGTAAAACGGCATGAAGATTTAATATTAGAATCGCAGACGGATAAGGTATAATTAGGCATTAGCCAAGAGTTCTTTCTTTAACATAAAATCAATTTATGCCTTGTATTTTAGCCATTATTAGTATATAATACCCTTGTATATTGACCATTATAAGAGGGATTGCCATGAAAAGAGATTTGGAACAAGAATTGTTTAAATGGAAAGAATACCAAGAGCGACTACCCTTGCTACTGCGAGGCGCGCGGCAGGTAGGTAAAAGCTACCTTATTGAAGATTTTGGGAAAAAAGCTTTTAAAAATGTGGTTGTCGTCAACTTTGAATTCAGGCCTGAGCTCAAGCAGTGTTTTGATACGTTTGATCCTCTTGAGATCATTAATAAATTACAACTGCTCATGGGGGTGACGATAGAAGCAGAGAATACATTGCTTTTTCTTGATGAGATACAGGAATGTCCCAACGCAATAATGGCCCTGCGGTATTTCAAGGAGAAGTGTAACCGAATAGCGGTGATCGGAGCCGGCTCACTGATGGAATTTGCTCTTGACAGCTCCAATTTTAGAATGCCGGTAGGAAGGATTCAATATATATATCTCGGGCCTTTGTCTTTTGGCGAATTTCTAACTGCCTCAGGGAACGAGCAGCTGCGGTGTCATCTGCGGGAAATAAAACTAAATAGCGCAATAGATGATACGGTACATCAAAAGCTATTGGAGCTATTGCGAAGATATCTTATAGTGGGTGGTATGCCGGCGGTAGTCAAAGATTACCTGGAGAGTAAGAATTATGTTAATTGTCAGCGCATCCAAAGTTCTCTATTGCAAACATATCGCGGGGATTTTGGTAAATATGCGAAATTATCCGAACATAAATACCTGCAAAAGGTATTTTCTGAAGCTCCAAAACTGGTCGGTAGTCGCATTAAATACGCGAATATTGATCCTGATAGCAAATCAAGAGATATTAAACAAGCTCTCAATCTCTTGAAATTAGCGGGGATTATTTGTCCGGTATATGCTACTGCCGCGTCAGGGCTTCCTTTGGGAGCGCAAACCAATGAAACGAAATTCAAATTAAATTTTCTTGATGTGGGCCTCATGCAGAATGTTTGTGGTTTGCAGTCAGAGCTTGCCTTAACGACTGATTTTATTCAGATTAATGCCGGTGCAGTGGCGGAACAACTTATAGGACAGGAATTACTGGCCTATGCCGACAGTTATCTAGAGCCCGGTCTTTTTTTCTGGGCGCGTGATAAAAAAAGCAGTTCCGCCGAAGTTGATTATGTGACGGCAGTGGATGCTTTGATCCTGCCGGTGGAAGTCAAGGCCGGCAAGACCGGCACGCTGAGGTCGCTAAAACTGTTTATGGCAGAAAAGAATTCAGCGCTGGGTATTCGTTTTTCACAGGATAAACTTTCCTGGTATGATAAGGTTTTGACCCTGCCGCTGTACATGGCTGAGCAGATGAAAAGATTAGCTCTGGAAGCAAAAAATACAGAGAACCCCGCATGATTGTAAATCATTAAGCATTAGCCAATGGTACTTTCTTTAATGCAGATCTCAAAGATACTATCCCTTAGCCTTATTCCGTAGATCCTTGACTTTGGGATCCAGTGTTTTCTGCCACAGTAGACTAAGATAGCTTTGTTGGTTTCGTGTAAGATGCGGATTTTGACCCATACAGGCTTTTCTTTTGGATGTAGCAGGCTGTAGATAATATATGGCCAAGACATAATTTAGCTCCTTTCGGCTTTGCAAGCCTTGATAATAGTATTTTTACTAACCTTTAGGGTTCTGGCTATTTTGCTGTAGGACATTCCCAATAGAAAAAGTTCTCTTGCTTTTTGGGAGAGTTTTTGATATAAATATATACTTTGGACGGGGTGGACCCTGATTGTGGCGGTTATTTCACCGGCGGTTCGAATTGGTGGCAACCGCGTCCGCCAGTCTTCGCTAAAAGCTACGACTGGCAAGCCATAATATAAACCTTGTCTGCTTGTAAAAACGTGTATAAGTATAGAGAAGCAAGGGGGTGACAGTGAGTGTCGCCTAGTAACCTTGATAAAAATATAAAACATTTCGACCGAATGTCAAGAGGGGGAAAGGTTATTTCCCCCTATGAAGCGGAGCGAACGAAGCGAGTGAGCATTGGAGAGGTGGCCGAGTGGCTGAAGGCAGCCGCCTGCTAAGCGGTTGTACGAGTGAAAACTTGTACCCTGGGTTCGAATCCCAGCCTCTCCGTTTTTAAAACGATTACCCGCCACTAAAGCTTCGGCGGGCGCGGCACAGATTAAACAAAACAAAGAGGTTATAATGCCACTCCAGTACACCCGGGTAATGTTTATCAGGCACAAGCAAAAAGAAATCCTGAGTATAAATTTTTCGGAAGCCACTTATGAAGAATTTGTTGTTGAAATAAAAAAAGCCCGGGATATTATTGCCCAACAACCGCCTAATTCCATTAGAGTCCTAACTAATCTTAAGCAAATAAGAGTTAATAAGGATATGATAAAAACTTTTAAAGAATATATAGACCTTAATAAACCATTTGTCTTGGCCTGCGCTTTATTCGGAGTGTCTGCGCAAACCAAAGTATTATTTCAAACAGTAATAGCGCTATCTCATCGGGACATCCGGATATTTGATACTGAAGAACAGGCTAAAGACTGGTTAGCCGAACAACAAGAAGCTCCGCCTCAACCATAAATATGTCTGGCAAAAATAAGTAATCCTTGTTAATATAAACCGTGATTATGCCAAAATCCGGAAGGGGTTGACAGGGAGGGTGCTGTAAAAGCTTGAGAAAACGGAGCAAGCCAATCACCCGACCGTCAGAAGGGGAAACTCTAGTTTCCCCTATGAAAAGCAAACGTAGCTTGCGAAGTGCAGCTTGGGGGTGTAGCTCAGCTGGGAGAGCGCGTCGTTCGCAACGACGAGGCCGAGGGTTCAAATCCCTTCACCTCCACTTTAAAACGATTCCACAGATTAAAAATAAGCTCGGAGAGCTTTATAAAGCAGTAGATTAAGGTGAAAAGAGATAGAATAAAAAAGCAAGGACCCCGCTATGACTGAAGAGAAAGCAAGAAAGATATTTATGGTGATGAGACAAATATATGAATTAACCGAAGGAGAGCAGGGGCATGCGATCCATTTTAATAGACTAATGGAGTCCATAGGATTCAGCCCTGGGTTGCTGAAAGACATTATTCATGAGCTGGAAAATGAGAAACTAATATTGTTTCAAGACCCGGGGAATCTGATTAATATTACTCTTGCTGGCGCTGAAGAGGTAGAAGCAGCCTTAATGGAGCCTGATAAGGCCACGACACATTTTCCGGCACGGGGGAATACTTTAGGCAAACAATCCATGGATCTGCAAATGCAGCAGGAAAGCTATGAACGAGCGCATACTATCACCATCGGTGAAAATCGCTACAAAGAGTTAAAAGAAATAATACAGACGATCAAGGCCTCACTAGGCCCGATGAATCTAACCACAGAGCAAAAAGCAACAATGCAATTAGCGATAGAATCTATTAACTCGCAAATGTCGTCTTCTAAACCAAGCACCGGGATCATTCCGGAAAGCGTGGCTAATATAAAAAGAATATTGGAAAGTTCTGCCCGGTCACCATTGGAATACGAGTTGCTCTCCAAGATTACCCACATCATAGGATAAATAATGAGTTATTTAGTATTGGCGAGAAAATACAGGCCCCAGGTATTTAGCGACATTATTGGACAGGAAATAGTAGCCCAAGCCTTACAAAACGCAATTACCAGCGGTAAGATTGGCCAGGCTTATCTTTTTTCCGGTCCCCGTGGTGTAGGCAAGACCACTGCTGCCAGGATCTTTGCCAAGGCTTTAAATTGTAAAAAAGGGCCTACATCTGAGCCGGATAATACCTGTCAGTTGTGCCAGGAAATCACCGAGGGCAATTCCTTGGATGTATTGGAAATTGACGGCGCTTCTAACCGCGGTATTGACGCGATCAAAGCTCTGCGGGAAAATGTAAAATTTGCTCCTTCTTATGCCAGGTATAAGATCTATATCATCGATGAAGTACATCAGCTGACTAATGAAGGATTTAATGCTCTGCTCAAGACCTTGGAAGAACCGCCAGCGCATATTATTTTTATCTTCGCTACTACTGAACCCCAGGCAATCCCGGAAACTATTCTTTCCCGCTGTCAGCGTTTTAATTTTAAGCTTATCCCTGCTAGCGTTATCGAAAAACACCTTAAATCCATTGCCGCTAAAGAAAAAATAACTATCTCTGACGAAGCTTTGAATATTATTAGCCAGTCGGCGCAAGGTAGTATGCGTGATGCTCAAAGCACTCTGGACCAGGTTATATCCTTTGTTGGCGTCAAGCAACAAATAGAAGGTACAACAGCCCGCTCTATTTTAGGGATTACCAGCCAGGAATTATTACTTAAGTTTAGTGGCGCCATTTTTAAGCAAGCAGCACAAGACATCTTGGCCTTAATCAGGGAAGCCCAGGAACAAGGCCTTGATCTGTATCAATTAACCAAAGACCTGCACGGGCATTTTCGTAATTTAGTAATAGCCAAGATCAGCTCCCAGCCGCAGGAATTAATTACTTTATCCCCTGAAGCAATTAGCACTCTCCAGGACCAGGTTAGCTCTATCCGCGAAGAGGCCTTGTTGCAGTATATTGAGCTGCTGGAAATCCTGGAGCGGGATATGAAATATACTGACCAGCCAAAAATCGTGTTAGAAATCGGTTTATTACGCATCGCTCGTCCTTATATCGCTATAGATGTTTTGATCAGTCGTTTGGAAGCGCTCGAAAAAGGCAATAGCGGCAATAATGCCATCCTTAAACAACCAGTAAAAAAAAGTCCGCTGATTAAATCAGAAGCAGTCGCCGAACCAAACGCTGTTTCAGAGAATACCCCCTTACGGCAGCAGTGGCATACAGTGCTCGAAGAAGTGCGTAAAAAGAAACCTGGGCTGGCCGCATCTATGGAGCAAGCCAGGGTAAAAGATTTGACCGGCATAATGTTAACCTTAGAATTTAACCAGCAAGATAAATTCCAGAAGCAGACTATAGAACGCACAGAAAACATCAAGATAATTGAAACGATTGCCCGGCAAGTTTTCCAAAAGCCAATAAAAATTGCCACTATCACTGGCACTGCCAATACTATGCCGATAGAGCTGGCTGGTGAAGAAGAGATTGCTTTAGCCGAAGAAGTTGAGGAAACAGTAGTAAACGGAATTAATATTCAACCCCCGGCGACAGAAACTACTCCAGCTGAAGGGGACCCGGTTGTCCGCAGGGTCCTGGATATATTTGGCGGAGAAATAGTAAATAATAATATCAAGAAAGGGGAATAACCAGCGTGGATATGTTTAAATTACTTAAGCAAGCCAAAGAAATGCAATCCCAGATGAAGAAGGTGCAAGAAGAGCTAAAAAACAAGACCATTCAGATCGACTCCCAAGGAGTCCAGATCATTATGAATGGTAAGCAGGAAGTACAATCGTTAAAGATCAATCCGGACCTGCTCAATGGGGCCACCATAGATAAATTGGAAAAGGTTTTTTTACGCGCTTTTAACGAATCCATTTCGAAATCACAAGACTTAATGGCTAGTGAAATGAAGAAAATTTCCGGAGGGCTGAACATCCCGGGATTAGGGTAGCAGCAGATGGTTTATCAGATCCAAAGTCTCCAAAAACTTGTTGAAGCTTTGCATCGGCTGCCTGGCATTGGGCCTAAGACAGCTGAGCGGCTGGCTTATTATATCCTTAAGACCAATAAAGAAGAAGTGGTAGACCTCGCTGAGGCGATCAAGCTGGCTAAGGAAAGTATCCGGTACTGTTCCATTTGTAACAATGTGACTGATACGGATCCTTGTGCTATTTGCCAGGATAGCGAGAGGGAGCACGACCGGATTTGCGTAGTGGAAGAGCCTTTTGATGTCATCGCCTTGGAAAAAACCAGGGGGCATAAAGGGGTATATCATGTCTTGTTAGGAGCGCTTTCTCCCATTGAAGGTATCGGGCCGGAGGACTTGAAAATAAAAGACCTGCTTACCCGTATCGAAAAAGATAATGTGCAAGAGGTAATTATAGCTACCAACCCTAATGTAGAGGGCGAGGCCACCGCTCTTTATTTATCCCGTTTGATCAAGCCTTTAGGCGTGAAAGTTATGCGGATTGCCTATGGATTACCAATAGGCTCCAGTCTGGAATATGCTGATGAGATGACCTTAAGCAAAGCTTTAGAAGGAAGAAAAGAATTATAAAGATGATTACACAGATTTTGAAAGATGATTACACAGATTTTTTAAAGGTAAAACTAATAATAAAAACTTTTATTATATTTTTGCTTATTAGTGTTGGCCAGGGTCAAGCCCAGGAAGCAGTATATGCACAGCCTGACGAAGAATATATGAATCTAAAGCTTAGGGAAAAATATAGCAGTATAAGGCAGGAAACACTGAGATTTTTAGATGAGCACCGGTCAGCCGTTACCGGCTTGGTAGAAAGCTATCAAAACTCCAGTTTATACTATTTTATCCCTGCAGATGGTATCTTTGAGCTCGGTCATGAACCGCATTTAGCGCATCAAGCCTTCACCTATGATATTGCCACAGCGGCCATGGTCTATAGTGCCTGCGGGCAACAAAAAAAGGCTAAACAGATTTTGGATAGTATGCAGCGAGATTTTTATCGGTCTAAAAACGGGGTACTGGGACTATATACTTCTTATTTAACTGACCAGGTCGGCGAAGACAATTCCTTGGTGATTGGCATTGATGGAGATCGGGTGTATGTCGGGCCCACTATGTGGATCGCTTTGGCGGCTATCCAGTATATCAGAATCACCGGAGACGGCAGTTATTTGCCCTGGGTGATAGATATGGCCAAATGGGTTTCCACCTTGCCGCATTATACTTTTGAAGATGGGCAAAAGGGCGCAGTTTCGATGGGTTATGGCTGGGGTTCTGACTGGAGCAAAGTTTATTCTACGGAAAACTGCATTGATTATTATTCCATTTTGCTAATTTTACAGCATATCTGTAAGCAATGCTCTGCTCAGGTAAAAAGAGTTTTTATGGATCGGGGCTTGACAGAAAAAGTAATTTCCAGGGAACTTGCCGGCCTGGAACGCTGGTTTAAAGAAGTCGCCTATAATAAAGATAATGGCGGATTTTATTGTGGCTACAATGAAATTGGAATTGATCCGACAAAAGCTTTAGATACGATCTCTAATAGTTTGTCAGTAATCGGGCCGGTACGGCTGGCCGAATGGGGAATTGATCCATTCCGGCTCATAGAATTTGCGGAAAAATATTTACTGGTTAAGGATGTAATTAAAGGGAAGCCGATAGAAGGATTTGACTTTACTGTGCCAGAGGAGATCAATAATCCCCGGAAGCGGCTCATTTGGATAGAAGGTACTGCTCAAATGGTGCTGGCCTATAAGATCATGGCTAAGTATAGTACCAGCATTGGCAGGAAAAATAAGACTGAAGAGTATAAAAAGAAAGCCATTAAAATTTCCCAGGAACTGGATAAAATAGCTGAATTAGTCAATCTTCCTGAGCATGCTTTACCCTACACTTCAACTAATCCCGGAGACAAGGAACGACTGCTTACCTATCGGGATGAATGGGAAATACCCCGGGGCCCGAACAGGAAATGGGTTGGATCTGTAGCCAGCACTGCCTGGCGGTTTTTTAGCCTAACGTATTATAACCCGATGATGCTTGAGGAGATCGCCTTTAAGTTTTAGTGTGGTACAAGTTTTAGTGTGGTACTGTAATCCCAAAATGATAATGTCCTATTTAGCCAAAGTAGAAATGTCCTAAATTAAATCTGCTATAATACCCTGCTAAGGGGGTAGCATAGTGAGAGAGGACATTATCAGCATGAGTCAAAGGGAATTAAAGAGATTGCACCTGATCAAGAAAGCAATAGAGAAAGAGATCACGCAAGAAGCGGCGGCGGAGTTGATCGGGATCAGTAGTCGGCAGGTACGGAGGCTAATCAAGACGATACGGCGAGAGGGAGAGCGAGGAATAATTCACAAATCGCGCGGGCGGGAATCCAATCGGGCGATAGCGGCGGAGATCAAAGAAAAGGTGCTATCGTTGTATCAAAAGAAGTATCCTGATTTTGGGCCGACCTTGGGCAGCGAGAAACTGTGGGAGAGAGACAAGATCAAGATAAACGATGAGACGTTAAGATTATGGCTGATCGATCAGGATATAGAGTATCAAGGGCGCAAGTCGAGGCCGCATCGGCAGTGGCGGGAGAGGAAAGAAAGTTTTGGAGAGATGTTGCAGTTAGACGGATCGCGGCACAAATGGTTTGAAGAGCGCGGGCCGGAAAGTGTGTTGATGTGTTACATAGATGATGCCACCGGCAGGCCATATGGGCGGTTTTACGAGTATGAAGGGACATTGCCTGCCTTGGATAGTTTTAAGCGGTATAGCCAGAAATATGGAGTCCCGGCGAGTGTGTATTTAGACAAACACAGCACCTACAAATCAACAAAAGAAGCGACAATCGAAGAACAGTTGCAAGGGCTAGAACCACTGAGCCAATATGAGCGGGCGTTGAAAGAACTTGAGGTGGACGTGATCCACGCGCATTCGCCGCAAGCCAAAGGGCGGATAGAGCGCTTGTTTAGATCTTTGCAAAATCGACTGATCAAAGAAATGAGACTACGCAGGATCAAGAGCATTGCCGAGGCGAATAAATTTCTACCTAAGTACTTTTCCTGGTATGGCCGGCGGTTTGGGGTTAAAGCAGCCAAGAGTACAAATCTGCACCGGCAGATAGCGGCTGGGGTGGACTTGGACCAGATATTGTGTATCAAGACGAGTAGAGTGGTAAGGAACGACTTTACGGTTGCGCATGAGGGGAAACTATATCAGATCAAGGATAATATTGGTGGCAAAGGAGTAGTCGTAGAAGAAAGAGTTAACGGACGAAAATACATTAACTATCAAGGTAAGCACTTACGGTTCAAGGAGATCACCAATCGTCCGGAGAAGATCCAGCAAGAAGTGAAGAAGCCAAAAGCCAGAAGGCCCTATATACTGCCCAAAGATCATCCTTGGCGGCAAAGTATACATGCTTTTTTCAAAGAAAATCGCGGCTCTTTTTAAAGCTCAAAACCGGACATTTCTAATTTGGTAACAATAGGACATTTCTAAATTGGCTTGACAAGTTTTAGTGTGGTACTTGACAAGACAAGAGAAATCTGGTATACTTAAGTAGTTTCTTCAGGGTCTCTGGTAGTTGATATATCAGAGGCCTATTTCATTATATCAAAAGGCAAAAGGAGTATTTAGTATGGGTAAATTAACAGAGATCCGCTGGCATGGCCGTGGCGGACAAGGAGCAAAAACAGCCGCCTTGTTATTTGCTGATGCCGCGCTTGGCGAAGGCCTTTATATCCAGGCTTTCCCAGAATATGGCCCGGAACGCATGGGCGCGCCGGTGCAGTCTTTTGACCGGCTTAGTGACGAACCAATCACGATCCATTGCGGAGTGACCAATCCCAGTGTAGTAGTAGTGTTAGACCCTACCTTGATGGACACAGTGGATGTTACTCAGGGATTACCTGAAGGCGGTGTTATCATCATTAATACCAGTGAAACACCCAAAAACATTAAAACCAAATTAGGGTTAATTAAAGGGAAAATATACACTGTAGATGCTTCTGCTATCTCTCGTGAAACCATTGGCCGGGATATCCCGAATACCCCGATGTTAGGAGCTTTAGCTAAGGTGACCGGATTGATCAATTTCGAACGGATGGTAGAAGATAACCGTAAAAAACTTACCTTAAAATTTAAAAACAGGCCGGAGATCATCGAAGGTAATATTAAGTCTATTCAACGTGCTTATCAAGAAGTGAAAGGCGAGGAGTAAATATATGGCAGATATTAAAGCAGAAAAGAAAAAAGGCTGGAAAGATTTACCGGCTTGCGATTACCTGGAAGCTGGCAGCGCGGCAGCGTTTGAGACTGGTGATTGGCGCAGTGAAAAGCCGGTATGGATCCCTGAAAATTGTATCCAATGCTTATTTTGCTGGGTTTATTGCCCGGATTCAGCAATAATGGTCAAAGATGGACAGATGACAGGTTTTGATTATAAACATTGCAAAGGTTGTGGCATATGCGCCACGGAATGTCCTGGTAAAAAAGGCAATAAAGCCATTAAAATGGAAGCGGAAAAGAAGTAAATGGAGGAAATAATATAATGCCAGAAAAAAAGAATTTAAAAGCAAAAACCGGTAATGAAGCCATGGCTGAAGCCATGCGCCAGATCAATCCTGATGTAGTAGCTGCCTACCCGATTACTCCGGCCACAGAAATAGTGCAGATATTTTCACAATTTGTGGCTGACGGGCTGGTTAATACTGAATTTGTAGCAGTCGAAAGCGAACATAGCGCCTTGAGCGCCTGCATTGGGGCGTCAGCTGCCGGAGCCAGAGCGATGACCGGCACTTCCAGCCAGGGCTTGGCCTTGATGTACGAAATGATGTATATTGCGTCTGGCTTGAGACTACCGATCGTAATCGCTGAAGTGAACCGCGCCTTGTCCGCCCCGATCAATATTCACGGCGACCAAAGCGATACCATGTGTGCCCGCGATACAGGATTCCTGCAAATCTATTGCGAAAATTCACAGGAAGCTTACGACAGCATGATTCAGGCGGTCAGGATTTGCGAACATCCGGACGTGCTCTTGCCGGCTACGGTATCCACCGATGGGTTCATTATCAGCCATTGCATGGAAGCTATCGAAATGCTAAAAGACGAACAAGTAAAAGAATTTGTCGGGACCTACAAACCAAAAAACTGGCTCTTAGACACGGATCATCCGTTTACTCTCGGAGCCATTGATCTCCAGGATTACTATTTTGAGCACAAGCGGCAGGAAATTGAAGCCATGCGCAAAGCGACCAAGGTCGTTAAAGAGATTGGCAAAGAGTTTGGGCAGAAATTTGGACGCTCATATGATATGATCGAAACCTATAAATTAGAAGACGCTGAAGCGGCCATAGTGGTTCTCGGTTCAACCGCCGGTACAGCGAAAGTGGTCATTGATGAAATGAGAAACCAAGGCAAAAAAGTGGGGATGCTCAAGATCAGGGTTTTCCGGCCTTTCCCCTTTGATGATATCCGGGAAGCTTTAAAGAATGTTAAAATTGTTGGCGTAATGGACCGGCATGATGGATATAATAGTTATGTCGCGCCGGTTTGTTCTGAGATTCGCTCCTGCTTATACGAGCTGGACAAGAAACCTAAAGTTGCCAGCTATGTGTATGGGTTGGGTGGCCGGGACATCACCTTAGAAATGATCACTGAAATTTATGAAGAACTATTAAGCGGCAAAACAGAGAGTAATGCGAAATATATTGGCGTCAGGGAATAGGGAGGATATGAATAAATGGCAAATTTAAAAGAATTATCTAAAAGGCCTGAATTGCTTTCCGGGGGACATCGCCTTTGTGCTGGATGCGGAGCAGGTATAATTGCCCGGCAGGTGATGATGGCCGCCGCAGACAAACCAGTTGTTGTGGCTAATGCTACCGGCTGTCTGGAAGTATCCACTACCATTTTCCCATTCAGCGCCTGGAAAACCCCTTGGTTCCATAGCGCGTTTGAAAACGCGGCAGCTTCATGCAGCGGCATAGAAGCAGCGTATAAAGCGTTAAAAAGGAATGGGAAAGTTGATAAAGACATACGGTTTATTGCTTTTGGCGGAGATGGTGGCACGTATGATATCGGGCTACAATCATTGTCCGGAGCGATGGAGCGTAGGCATCGCATGCTATATGTCTGCTACAACAATGAAGCGTATATGAATACGGGTATCCAAAGATCTTCCGCGACACCGTTGGGAGCATATGCTTCTACTGCTCCGGTAGGTAAAGTGAAAAAGGGGAAAGAACAAATCCGTAAAGATTTAACCGAGATCATGGTAGCGCATAATATTCCTTATGTGGCTCAAACTGCTATTGGCTACTGGAATGATCTCACTACTAAAGTACAAAAAGCTTTGGAAACAGACGGGCCTACTTTTATAAATACTCTTCAACCGTGCCGTTTAGGCTGGGGCTATAGTCCGGAAAACACAGTGACCCTGGGCAGATTAGCTGTAGAAACCTGTTTATGGCCTGTTTATGAAGTGATTAATGGTAAATACAAGATCAATGTAAAGCCGAAAGAAAAAAAGCCGATTATGGAATATTTGAAACAGCAATCACGGTTTAAACATTTGCTCAAGCCTGAAAATGAAGGGTTAGTGGCAGAGATACAAAGAAATATAGATGAGCATTGGGCGTGGCTGCAAATGATGGAAGAATGCACTAATAAACCTTTAGAAATTAAATAAGTCAGAAGCCTGCCTGCCGGTAGGCAGGGAGAAACCACTTTAGTGGTGTCTCCTATGAAAGACGAGTGTAACGAGTCTTGCCTGGTAGCTCAATGGTGGAGCGAGCGACTGTTAATCGCTAGGTTGTAGGTTCGAGTCCTACCCAGGCAGTAGTTCGACGCAGAGGGTGGTCATTTAATTGACCACCCTCTTTGCTCACTACAAGCATTTCGTCGAACTATCCTGAGCAAGTGAGCAAAGCGAACGTGTCGAAGGATGACATAAATTATGTGGTATTTGTATATTCTTGAATGTGGAAATGGAAAGTATTACACAGGAGTTACTGGGAATTTAAAAAGAAGATTTCAAGAACATGTTTCTGGTAAGGGCGGATGGTATACAAAAAGCAGCAAGCCTAATAAAATTGTCTATACAGAACATTTCGACGAAGAACTCCAAGCATATGATAGAGAAAGACAGATTAAAGGATGGGGTAAGCTGAAAAAACTTGCGTTGATAAAAGGTGATATAAAAGAACTCAAAAGACTAAGTAAAAAGAAAAAGTAAACTCCTGCAGTAAAATGCCGGAGTTTTTGTTTTGTATTTTATTCTTAATTTGTAAAGGCCTAGTCTGTTAATGATCATACAAACGATATTGATTTTACGGAGGGGAATTCATAAAGGGATAGATTTAAAAAGTACTTGCGTAAGAGTATAATTTTATGTATTATTAATATGAAGGTATCTAACAAAAAGGAGAGAAAGAATGAATAAAAAAGCAATAAGCCTGTTTTTGCTAAGTATACTGCTTTTAGCCGGGTGTGCTAGTTTGAATGGAAACGTACCATTTCAATACCAACCATCATTAACAGCTAGTGATAAAAAGATCAACAAAACAGTAGGGATGGTTGTATTAAAAGATAAGAGACCAAAAGCGGATATTAGTAACACTAAGAGCATTAAGGATCTTGAGGAAAAAGTTACTTCAAAGCTTTTGGAGGACTTTGAAAAATCAGACATATTTGCCGAAATCCATAATCGCAAGAAAGCAGATGACGATCTTTATATTACCGGTAACATTGAAAGGTTTATGTGGAAAGCTACCCCCAGTCCATTGACGTTTATACCATTTTTAAATCTTTTGATTTATTTTGGTGTGCCAACTTATAACATAGAAGGGGTTGCTGAGATTACTCTAAATATCAAGGATAATAAGACAGGAAAAATAATAGAGTCATTTACAGCAGAATCGAAAGCAACTAACTCTTATAACCTTTATAATTTCAAAGCCGGTGATGCCGGGGCAGAATTATCTGAAGCTTTCCGGGATGTAGCCAAGCAGCTAAAAGAAGATATATTAAAAAATATGGGAATCGAATAATTTTCAGAATAAAACAGCCATAACAAAAACTCCCCCGCTAATTAGCGGGGGAGTTTTTGTTTTAGTGCTTTTTGTGTCCGCGTCCATTGTTCTTTTGGTTATGTTTTTCGTGCCGTTCTTCACCGGCCCGGGCGAAAATACCAGCCATCATAATGGCCGTGGTTGCGGCTATACCGCTTGAATTCTTGATTCCGTATGGCAATGATCCGGTTGTACTTATGACGGCGAAGTCCCGGAGGAAGCTTTTCATAACGAATAGCTGCCCAAGGACCGCGATAACCAGAAGCTATATACCAGGAGTTACCCTGGCACAGGTAATAATTGAAATCAAAATAGAACAGGTCGTATGGTACTCCGACTGCGGTATAAAAGCCTAAAGCTCTAGGGGCAATGAAAATCGGCGGCTCATTTCCTATGTTTATATTCAGTCTTACTGCAACATCAGCGGCTTGTGCCAGGCCTGTTCCCAATAACGATAACAATAAAAAGGTTACCATAATTTTCCTCATACTTACCTCCTATTGGTTAGGATTATCTTCTTTCTTGGCCTTGGCTACTAATTAGACAAGATTAGAAATGGATTAGTTCCGCTAAAAGACACTTTTAATAATTATTTGTTTTAAGAAACTTCTTCTTTGCCGTTGTTGTCTAATTTATAAAGAGTGACCTTGACAAACTGAACCAGTTTAAAGTAGGATGAAGATGAAGGGTTTCGGGAAACGCCCGAGTCTGTTAATAAGTCTTAAGGAGCAGATAAAATGTTCAAGAGAAGCATAAAAAAGGGAATATTGCTGATACTAAGCGTACTACTGCTGTTGCCTGTGGTTTTGCCGGCTGAGGATAATGATGCAGTCTCTATCCGGGAGGCGATCAGGCTTTCTAAGAACGGTGATTATCAAGGAGCGATCACTATATTTAATGAGTTGCTCAAAAAAGATGATTATATCAAGAACCCGGCCGTCCATTTTCACCTAGGCCTGACTTATTACAGCAGTGGAAAATATAACGAAGCTCTTAATGAATTTACTACTACAGTGAATCTGGACCCGACTAAAGAGATGCCTTATTATTTTATGGGCATGATCTATGAAGCCAAGGCGCTGGCTGAAACAGATCCCCTCAAAGATAGAGAGCTTAAAAATAAAGCTGTAATTGCCTGGGATAATTTCCTGAAATATGCCGCTGCCGATAAAAAGGATAAGATCAAGATCGCTGAAAAACATCTTAACCTGTTGAAAGAGGAATTAAGTGAAAAATAAACTTTCTCTCATCCTGATAATGCTTATGATCAGCCTGACTGTATCCTGCGCAACCTCGAATATTGCCATAAAAAGAGGGTATGATTTTTCCCGGGTCAAAAAAGTTGCTGTTCTTGAATTTAATCCATCACCCGACAACCGAAATTCCGGGCTAATGATCGCCGACATCTTTGCCAAGAATCTGCTCATGGCCGGATATGAGGTGATGGAGCGGAATGACCTGGCCAAAGTATTGGCGGAGCAACATCTGGATACACTCGGGGCGATTAGTAATGATCAGCTTAGAGCAATTGGCAAGGTTTCCGGGGTTGACGCTATTATTACAGGTTCAGTCCCGGTATATGCACCAGCCAGAAAAGAGGTGGTCTTAGTTAATGAAAAATCATTCAATACTAATACCACTTACCAGACGATAGAAAAACCAAAACCTGATCAAAACACTGGCCAACCCGAACAAAAACCTGATCGTGAAACCCAAAAAACAGTAAACCGTACATTCACTGAGCAAGATACTCCAGTCACTCATGTCATTAACGCGGAAATAGGTATTACTGCTAAAATGATCGATGTCAAAACCGGAGAAGTTATCTGGATTGCCTCAGATACCTATGAGGGGACCAACATCCAGACCGCGGCTGAGTATCTGGTTTCTTCACTGATGGACACCTTTGCAAAGAAAATTAAGCAGACGGTAAAATAAAGATCGCTGTTGAATTTTATGAAGCAAAGGTAAGTATAAAAAGGGGGCCCTGTTATGAAACTCACTGAAATATTAAGAAAAGAACATGAAGACATCAAGATCATGCTGAATATATTTGAGCGGCTTGTTTATAAGCTTGAGGCCACGGAAGGAGCTAGCCTGGAGCATGTTGAGCAGGCGCTTAATTACTTAGAAGTCTTTGTGGGCCAAGGCCATTTTAGGAAAGAAGAAGAATTGTTTTTCCCGGCTTTGGAAAAAGCGGGCATTCCAAAAGACGGGGGGCCACTGGGAGCGATGATCCAGGAGCATGAATCCTGCCGCAGCAATATGAAAGAGATGAGATTGTGGTTTGAGAAATATAAGGCTGGTGACCACACTGTGGCCAATAATATCATTAAGCCCGGGCATAAGTATGTCATTACGCTTAAAGGTCATTTTGATACAGAAAGCAACATCCTTTTCCCCATAGCTGATAAACAGTTGCCAGCCGGTAAACAGGATGAACTGGTTACGAAATTCGCACAATTAGAGTTAGCTAAAATTGGGGCCGGTACCCGCGAAACGCTGCATCAGGCGCTGCAGCAACTTCAGGGCATTTATTTAGTCTAAATAGCGATATTGGGGAAGAGTCTCTAAGACCCCCGCAATTAGTGTCCGCTCCGGCCTGGCCAGGCCGGAGTAGTTGTTTTAATGCCGCTTGACAAAATACTTACTCACCTGTATATTAGGTATACCTAATATATATTGAAGGGATTCCTAATTATGCCTACTAAGAACCAGGAAGATTACCTGGAAACAATATTTCACTTGGAATCTGAAGGGAAAACCGCTACGACGCAGGAGATCGCCCGGCATCTGAAGATCTCGGCTGCCTCTGTGTCGGAAAACCTGAAGAAACTGGCCAAGGATAATCTGGCAAAATATTCACCATATAAAGGAGTAACCCTGACTGCTCAGGGAAAAAATATCGCCATAGACATAGTCAGGAGACATCGCTTAAGCGAACTTTTCCTGGTAGATAAGCTGGGATTAAAGTGGGAAAAAGTCCATGAAGAAGCGCATAAGATAGAACATGGCATTTCCAAAGTAGTCGGTAATAAGTTGTACCAGATCCTAGGCAAGCCTAAGACCTGCCCGCACGGCAATCCTCTCCCTGATGAAAAGGGACATATAAAAGAGGAGCCATCAGCGCCGTTGAATACACTGCAAAAGAATGACAAGGCAAAAATAATTAAGATCACCGATGAAGATCCGAAACTGCTTTGTTATCTGGCTACTTTAGGCCTATTGCCGAAAATTAAAATACGCATAGAGGAAAAAGCTCCTTTTGACGGGCCGATCATGGTCAAGGTTGGTGAAGCCACTTATGCTTTGGGAAAAAAGATCGCTGAATCCATTTGGGTGAAAAAATATGAACATGAATAATATCCAGTTAGCCATTGAAAAGATGGCCAAAACTACAACCTTCACCATTGCTTTGGTGGGTAATCCTAATGTCGGCAAATCTACGGTTTTTAACTATTTGACTGGCTTGGGAGCGGTGACGGCTAATTATCCCGGCAAAACAGTGGCCTTGAATATTGGAGTAGCTGAATATAATGAGATCAAAATCGGGATTATTGACCTGCCTGGGACTTATTCCCTGGGTTCTGTTTCTGAAGATCAATTCGTAGCCAGGCAGGAAATACTGGCTGGCCATGCCCAGGTAGTAGTGGTAATAGTAGATGCTACTAATTTGGAGCGTAATTTATATATGGTTCTCCAATTGCTTGACCTTGGTTTCCCGGTGGTGGTGGCCTGTAATTTAATGGATATTGCCGCTAAACATAATATTTGCGTTGATACTCATAAGTTAAGCGAGGAATTAGGCGTCCCGGTTATCCCCATGACGGCTACTGCCGGTGAAGGTATCGATAAATTAGTGGAAACCTGCCTGGAGATAGTAAATAAGTCGCTGATCATCAAGCCTAAACTCCCGGTCTATGGCCAAGATATCTTAAAACACATTAACCAGCTGGCCGCGACCATTGAAAATCATTTGCAGAAGATACCGTTTGGCTTGTCTGCCCGGGCACTGGCTATTCTGATGCTGGAGCAAGATAGCGAGTTTATGGACTATTTAAAGGCAGATCAAGACGGGGAAGTAGTCATCAGCCAGGCCGAAGAAATTTTCCAGGAGATTGAGCGTACCCATGGAGAAAAGCCAGCGATTAGGATAGCCAGGGAACGCCATGGCTATGAGGGTTTCCTGGCTGATCAAGTACAGCAGATCGGCGTTTGCCAGGTGCCGCTTTCCACCAAACTCTGGCGTTTTTCCTTAAAACCTATTACTGGCTTACCTATATTATTAGCCGGCTTGATCGCTGTGTTTGCCATTATGTTCTATTGCGGTGGATTTTTAGCGGCAGGATTTGATCATCTTTGGGGTAATTTTGTTTCTCCCTATATTAAGCAGTTCATTTTTGCTTTGTTTGGGCATAATTCTTTGGCCAATGCCCTGTTGTGGGGGCTTGACGCTGGTATCCAGGCTTCACTTTCTGTCGGTATCCCGTATATCCTGGTTTTTTATATTTTACTGGCTTTACTGGAAGATACCGGATATTTGAACTCTATCGCTTTTCTGACTGACAGCTTGATGCACAAGATCGGGCTTCATGGCCGTTCGGTCATACCTATAATCGCGGGTGCCGGATGCAATGTCCCGGCTATACTTGGGACCAGGGTTTTAACCACCCGCCGGGAAAAGATTATTGCCTGTACCTTGATCACTCTGGTCCCCTGCAGCGCCAGGACAGCAATAATAATGGGGGCGGTAGCTTTTTTAGTCGGCTGGCGCTGGGCCGCGGCGATTTATTTGATTACTTTTGCCGTGGGTATAGTAGTCGGCCGCATATTTGCGATTTTTCTGCCTGGGGAATCCTCTGGTTTAGTAATGGAAATGTTTCCTTTTAGGGTTCCCAGCCTGGAAACAGTCGTCAAAAAGACCTGGTATCGATTCAAAGAATTCCTGGTTATTGCCCTTCCGATAATAGTCTTGGGCAGTCTGGCCCTGGGAGTGTTATATGAGACAAAATATATGTGGTATATTACCCGCCCGTTTAGCCTGATCATCGAAAATTGGCTCGGCCTGCCGGCAGTAGCCGGGATTTGCCTGCTCTTTGGCATTCTCAGGAAAGAGCTGGCGCTGCAGCTTCTTTTAGCCCTGGCGATTATCCAATATGGCCCGAATATGAATAATTTGCTGGCTTTCATGACCAAACAGCAAATATTTATTTTCGCTTTAGTGACTACGCTGTATATCCCTTGTATTGCGGCGATCTCTGTTTTAATCAAAGAGCTTGGCTGGAAAACAGCCGCTGGAATAACCTTATTTACTATTGTCCTGGCGACGATCATTGGCGGCCTGGCCAACCAGGTACTGAATATTTTTCACCTGATATAAGGAGATAGCATGAAAGACAGAATCGGTATTATCTTGCTAGTGACCTTGCTTTTGGTGAATGTGATTTATTTTATTAGTAATATTTCCGAGCCATCGGCAGAGATTAAAAAAGCCCAGGGATTTTTAGAGCAAGGTGATAAATACCTGGCGCAGCACCAATGGCCGGAAGCCGCGACTGAATATGCTAAAGCAGAAATAATTTTCCGCAGCCGAGGGAAGAACGAGGAAGCTGATGAAATAGCTTATCTCTTAAAACAGGTTGAGAGTATTAAAACACTTGCCCGGCCAAAAGGAAAAGAGCCTTTGCCTGTAGCCAAGATCATCCCGATGAAGCCGGCGGAGACCAAACCCGCATACAAACCAGAACCTAGCCAAAAGGCCGCAGCCTTAAAAAAAGTTATCAACGCCAAAATAGTGAATATCGACGCTTATTTTAATCTTGGCAATACATATTATTCCCTGGGCCGGTATGCTGAGGCAGAGGAAGCCTATAAGAAGGTGCTGGTGGTCAAGCCGATGGATTTTCAGGCCTATAACGGGATCGGTAATTGTAATAATGCCCTGGGGAAGTATGCGCAGGCTATTGCCGCTTATCAAACCTCGATTAACCTGCAAGCAAATAACTTTAATGCTTTTAATAATATGGGTAATACCTACCGCAATATGAACAACAATGAGCAAGCTTTGACTGCCTATCAGAAAGCTTTAGAACTAAAACCCAACAGCGCCGATGTTTATTATAATCTCGGGGTAACCCATAATCTTTTAGGGCAAAAGAAACAAGCGCAGAAGATGTTGTCCAAAGCCAAAGAATTGTATGAAGAATGTAACCATAAAATTGGAGCGCAAAAAGCGGCGCAAGCCTTGCAGAACCTATAGAATATTTTGTATAATATAACTACTTCCAGGAAAAACAGGAGGCCTCTCATGTGGCAGGCGGATATTAACTATTTATTAGTGTTACTAGCGGCGATCGTGGCGATGATTGCCGGCGCTGTCTGGTATTCGCCGCTCTTGTTTGGCAATGAATGGAAAAAGTTTTCCCGGATTTCTCTAGAAGGCTCTGAGCGGGACAGGGGAAAAAATACTGGTAAGATTTATGTTATTGAATTTTGCGCTACATTATTAACTAGTTATATTATGGCCCGCTTGGTGTATCTGTTGAATGCTACTTCCTTTGGGGATGGCGCCAAAATAGGTTTCTGGTTGTGGCTGGGCCTTGTTGTGCCGGTATTATTAAGCAGGGTTTTGTGGGAACGCAAATCTATAGTTGTCTATTTTATTGACCTTGGCCATTATCTGGCCTCACTGATTCTGATCGGAGGGATCTTAGGTCTTTGGTCTTAATCCTGTAAAAAGTTATTTCCCCAATACAAATTCCTTGGTCTTATCTCCGCCTTTGTTGCAATCAGCATACACTTTAATAACGGCTTGAGGATTCTTAGCTAGTTCAGGAAGATTGTATACTGCTTTCTGCGCTTCACTATTCTGTTGATTGCTGAAAAGCTGGGTAATAACTTTTTTCCCATTTACAGAGATCACTATTTCTTCAATATAATGGGCCTCAGGGTTCCTGGTTCCATGAATTATCGTGACTTCTATCTGGGTGGCATCTATGGCTTTAACCTGGATCGTGCTGGGTGGATGGGCCATCGCCAGTCCACTGTAAAATACAACGATTGCTAACGCTAACCAAATTTTATTCATAAAGCCCCTTTCTTTAGTTATTATTATAGTATAAAACAGGAATTAAATATATAAAAAAGTTGAGAGGGGAATTCTTTTGTGATAATATACATTAGCTCTGCGATCAAGTAACAGGGGAAATATGAAGCAACTTTTTTTGATAAGCTTAATGATCAGTTTATTATTTATAGAGGGGCTGGCTATAGCCGCGGAACCAGCTGGAATGGAAATCTGGGAGCCGGTGTCTGCCGGGCCGATTAATGGCTGGGCAGCGCCAATTTGCGGTAAACAAGAGCTTTATATCCAGTCATTTTTGTTTGTCAACAATATCCGAGGTTCGTATGATAGCAGTGGCAGTTACCTGGCCTTGCCGGATGATGATAAGTCTACCGCCACCCAGCTATATCTTTATCTGCAATATGGTTTGACTGATAAGCTCAGTCTTGGCGGCCAAGTATTGCATAGCAAAAACTATGTCCGGGAAGCAGGCGTAGAAGTTGATTCTATGGGATTTGGCGATAGCAATCTCTTTGCTCTCTATTGTTTGCAGGAAGAAGACAAAAATAAGCCTTGTGTAACCTTGCTGGCCCAGTTGAAGATCCCCACCGGGAAGTTTGAAAACGCCAATGCGGATAGTTTAGGCACGGATATTATGGGTACAGGTTCTTATGACCCCGGATTAGGGATTATATTAACTAAACAGTGGCAGCCATTTATAATACATGCGGATCTATTATATACTGTTCCGCTTAAAACTACCGTGGACCAGGTAAGCACAAAATACGGGACTTACTGGAATTATGATGCGGGGCTGGAAATATTTATCGGCCATGGTTTTAATATACTTATAGAAGGTAACGGTTTTAGCCAGGGGAAGACCTCTGTGGAAGGGACCACAGCGGAGGATACTAATTATTCTTATGTTATTTTTGGTCCTGGTATCGGGTGGTCTAATGACCAGATCCAGACTTTGATCGCCTTACAAACTACTACCAGCGGTAAAAACACTGATGCAGTTAACTCATGGATATTCACGGTAATCTATAGTTTTTGACCGGAGTTTCTGTTTTTCGCTTGACAAAAGACAATTGGTTGTGTTACTTAATTAATATTTGTAGCACGAGGAGCGGTAATGTCTAAATTATTGCGGTTCGGCGTGTCATTGGAAGAGGATCTCTTGGAGAGATTTGACCGCCTGATCAAAGAGAAGAATTATGCTAACCGGTCAGAAGCTTTCCGGGACCTGATCCGCCAGGAACTGGTGCAGAAGCAATGGCATAGCAGCGGTGAAGTGGCCGGGGCAATTACGCTTATTTATGACCATCATCAGCGTGAATTGGTCAATAAACTGACCAATATTCAGCATGATTTTGGCCGGATAATCATTTCTTCGCAGCATACTCACCTGGATCATGATAATTGCCTGGAGATCATCGCGGTTAAGGGTAATCCTGAAGAAGTGCGAAAACTGGCCGACAATTTAAAATCAGTAAAGGGGGTGAAGCACGGGACACTAAGTATGTCCAGTACCGGGAAGGGTATTTAGAAAAGGAGTATTTTTTTTGCCTAAGAGTAGCACGTTTAATATATTAGTAACACATAAAGGAGTAAAAATGTTACGCAATATAGCCCTGATATTATTGCTCACTGGTTGTTTTGCGATTCCCGTCTTTTCAGCCGAAGAAGAGTGGCGCCCGTCTTCCGCCGGACCTGTTACCACCTGGACTGCGCCAGTGTGCAGTAAGGGAGATTTTGTAACGCAGCCTATTATATTTTTCGTAAATACCCGCGGGACCTATGATAATTCTGGTAATTATAGTTCTTTGCCTGAAGATGATAAGAGTAATTCGAACCAGTTCGTGATCTTCATGCAGTACGGTCTTACAGACAGACTGGAATTGGACGGTCAGGCTGTTTATCAAAAGAATTTTGTCCGGCAATCCGGAGTGGAAGCGGACAGCGCTGGTTTAGGAGATAGTTATCTTTTTGCCAGGTACTGCCTAAAAGAAGAGACCTCAAATCTTCCTCAGGTGACTTTAGTCGGCCAATTAAAAGTGCCTACTGGGAAATTCGAGAATTTGAACCCTGATGTTTTAGGAACAGATGCCAGGGGGAGCGGGTCTTATGATCTCGGATTGGGGATTATTCTGACTAAAAGAACTAAGCCTTTTATTATTCATGCTGATGCCAGCGTGAGCCAACCGCTTAAAGTAGACGTTGATAATATTCCCACTAAGTATGGGGCTTATTTGAATGGTGATATCGGAATAGAATGTTTTATCTATCAAGGATTGAATTTACTTTTTGAAGCCAACGGTTTTTATCAGGGGGAAACAGATCTCGCTGGCACGAAAATAGATGATTCAAACAGTGAGTACCTTATGCTTACTCCCGGTATCGGCTGGTCAAATGACAAAGTACAGGCGCTGCTGGCTTATCAACGAATAGTCTCAGGGAAAAACACGGATGCCACCGCGGCTCTGGTGCTGACCCTGGTTTATACATTCTAAAAAGGAGATGAATAAAATGCACATTCCCGATGGGTTTTTAGCCCCGAATACCTGGGTACCAGCTTGGGCGATCGCGATTGGCTGGATTAGCTATTGCTTAAAGAAAACCAGGGCAATTTTAAATGATAAAACTATCCCGCTCATGGGAGTAATGAGCGCTTTTATTTTTGCGGCGCAAATGGTGAATTTCCCGATAGCCGGCGGGACATCGGGGCATTTATTGGGTGGGGTGCTGGCCGGGGTACTGCTTGGCCCCTATGCCGGCAGCCTGGTTATTGCCGTGGTGTTAACAGCGCAATGTCTTATTTTCCAGGATGGCGGAATTACAGCTTTAGGGGCTAATATTGTAAATATGTCATTAATTGGAACTGGAGGAGGATATTTAATATATAAACTGTTAAATTCCATATTTCCTGGCACAATAGGTAAGAAAATAGGAATAATTACAGCGAGTTGGTTTTCCGTGGTATTAGCAGCTACTGCTTGTTCCTTAGAGTTGGCTTTTTCCGGCACATTGCCGCTTAAAATAGTATTGCCAGCTATGGCTGGGGTGCATGCCATAATTGGGATAGGTGAAACAGTAATTACTTCACTGATTTTAAGCTATATTCTGAAAGTAAGGGCAGACTTGTTGTATAGCTATAAGCTGGTGGGGGTGAGTCATGAATAAAAGAGACATCTTGATTGGTTTAGGTCTGGCCTTGCTGATCGCTTTGATCCTTTCTCCTTTCGCTTCCCCGCATCCTGACGGGTTGGAGCGGGTAGCAGAAGAAAAGGGATTCCTGGCAAAAGGAGAAGAGAAACCACTAGTATCCGCGCCTATACCTGATTATACTTTCCCGGGGATTCAAAATGAAAAAGTGGCCACCGCAGTGGCTGGTGTGGCCGGGACACTGGTTGTGTTTGGCCTGGGCTATGGCTTGGCCAAGCTGTTGAAAAAACAAAAAAAGTAATTAATTGATATTTTTTTAAATAAAACTTGACAAATAAATATGAAGTGATATAATTGTTAATGGAAACCATTAACATATAGGAGATTCCCATGCCAAGAGGCAATTGTAATAGACAAGGATGGTGGCAAGGTAAATTTAGGGGTTGTGGCTACAGATTGACTATAGGCCGGGAAGCAATCCTTGATATCTTGTCTAATTCTGAAGGTCATTTGAGCGCAGAAGATATCTATATGAAAGTCCATCTTAAATATCCTAATATTGGGCTAACTACAATTTACAGGACTTTAGATGTCCTGTCTGATCTCGGGATGGTGCATAAGTTTGACTTTGGCGATGGCCGCTCCCGCTATGAATTGGCAACAGGCCCAGCCGGGGCTAACCATCATCACCATTTGGTCTGTACAAATTGCGGCAAGGTGCTTGATTATACAGACTTTATTGATGAAGAAGTTGAGCTATTACGGGAAACAGAGAAAGGGTTAGAGAATAAATATAAATTTAAGATCACTAACCATATCATACAGTTTTATGGCTTATGTGAAAAATGCGGCATAAAGAATAAATAGATATTTTTTTGCTCTTTAATGATAATGGTTTTCAATAACAAAAAGGAGGTGTGTCATGCCAGGTTTTGATGGAACAGGTCCAAGGGGGCAAGGCCCGATGACTGGTGGAGGCCGGGGATATTGCATAATAAAAATTAATACCAAAGATAATGAGAGTCAAAAATATAAAGGGAGGGAGGTGTTTGCTATGCCTGGAGGAGATGGAACAGGACCTATGGGTTTAGGCCCAATGACTGGAAGAGGAGCAGGATATTGCGGTGGTTATGGCCGCCCTGGTTATGTGAATCAGTTTTACGGTAGAGGCAGAGGGTTTGGCTTGGGCCGTGGCTGGGGTCGTGGCCGTGGTTGGGGCAGAGGTCGCTGGCAGCGTTTTGGCTGGGTTGGTAATGGTGGGGGATATCCATTAGGGGAAGCGCCCTATTATGGGAGTCCTTACGAAGGTTTTGACGCACCAGAAGTTACCCCGCAACAAGAAGCAGAGATGCTTAAAAAAGAAGCTAAGTCTACGCAGGAAGAACTTGAAACCATAAGCCAGCGCATCAAAGATCTTGAAGCTATGGCAGCAGCAGAAAATAATAAGTAATGGCAGGTGAGGATACTAATTTTTTGCTTAATATCCTCACCTATTTTAACTGATTTGGAGGCTAATTTTGAAAATCGCTATTTCGACTGATGGTGAATTTGTGTCTGCTCATTTTGGCAGATGTCCATCCTTTACTCTTATTGATATTGAAGAAGGCAAGGTAACTAAGAAAACGACAGTTGCTAATCCCGGTCATCAGCCAGGCGCTATTCCACAGTTTTTACATCAACAAGGGGTTAGTTGTATTGTCGCTGGCGGGATGGGGATGCGGGCAGTGTCATTTTTTGAAGAATATGGCATTAAGACAATTGTCGGGGTCAGCGGAAAAATTGATGAAGCAATTGAGCATCTGACCAAAGGAGCTTTAAAAGGCGGGGAGAGCCTGTGTCAGCCAGGTGGTGGTAAGGGTTATGGTTTGGACAAGACCGAGTGCGATCATCCAAACAAAGAAAAGTGCGATCATTAAGGAGGTTTTGGATAATGAAAATATGTATAACTGCAGAAAGTAATAACCTGGATTCCCAGGTAGATTCGCGCTTTGGCCGCTGCCAGAATTTTATAATTGTCGATACAGATACTTTAGAATATGAAGTTATCGGGAATACGAACGTAGAATCTACGGGTGGCGCAGGTATTCAGTCTGGTCAAATAGTCGCGGCTAAGCAGGTAAAAGCTGTGCTTACCGGCAATGTCGGGCCGAATGCTTTTCAAACGTTACAAGCTGCTGGGATAGAAATATTTACGGGAGTTTCCGGTACGATCAGAGAGGCCGTTGAGAAATTTAAAAAAGGCGAATATAAGGCAGTTTCCGGACCAAGTGTCGGTTCTAAGTCTGGAATGCCGGGGAAGTAAGGTAACAAGGAGAGACAATGGCAGTTAAAGTAAATAAGAATAAATGCAATGGTTGTGGCAGGTGTGAGGAAATCTGCCCAGTTAACGCTATAAAAATGGAACAAAACATAGCTGTTATCAGTAATGATTGTATAGAGTGCGGAGCTTGTTTAAGCGTTTGTCCAGAAGATGCGATATCAGTTTAATGTTTTTTAGGTAGAGGCTGTTTAGATAAGAGATGAAATAGAGGTGAGCAAGATGCCTTTAAGAGATGGAACTGGCCCACCTTGGGGAAAAGGCCCTGGGACAGGGAACAAAAAGGGGAAGTGTGGTTCGACGGCAGGGCCATCTTTGGTTAGTGGTAATAAAACTAGCAGTTTTATCGCTATAGTAGGATGTCTGGCAACTTTAATCGAGGCAATCGCAAAATTATTTTTATCAAAGGAAGAAAAAAGAAAAAATGAATAAAAGGAGGTGATTAATATGCCCAGAGGAGATGGGACCGGACCTTTAGGCCAGGGTCCAGGCAGTGGTGGAGGTTTTGGCAGAGGTGGTGGCAGGGGCCGTATGGGTGGAAATCGTGCCGGTGCTGGACCAGGAGGCAATTGCGTTTGCCCTTCTTGCGGTACCAAGGCTACGCATTTGGCAGGTACACCTTGCGCATCTATGAATTGCCCTAAATGCGGGATTCGTATGGTTAGGGAATAACCTAAGGAACACAGGGTAAGGGATTAAATTTAGATGTTTAGAAGGAGCTATCCTGGATAAGAAAATTCTTGAGAATCATAAAAAGTATTTAGAAAGAGTAAACTTTTACCGAAAGTTCGGTTACGATTTAGAAAAGGAAAAAGATTTTATCCTTGATAAATCCTTGCCTATTGCTGGGCAAATTCTGGAAATCGGAACCGGTAAGGGGCATTTTGCCCTTGCTTTGGCCAAGCGCGGCTTTAGTTTTACCAGCATAGATATATCCGCAGAGGAGCAGAAGATTGCTAAGCTAAACTTACAGTATTGTGGTCTAGAAAAGCAGGTTGCGTTCAAAATTGAGAATGCGGAAGGCCTGAGTTTGCCGGACCAAAGTATTGATGTTATATTTTCTATTAATGTATTTCATCATCTGGAAAAACCATTGACGGTTTTAAATGAAATACTCCGTTTATTGCGGCCAGCCGGGAAGGTAGTCCTAAGTGATTTTAGCGCTAAAGGGTTTGAGATCATTAATAGGTGTCATACGCATGAAGGAAGAAAACACGATTATTTTAAGCACTATTTAAACGAGGCAAAGGATTACTTTGTTAATAAAAGTTTTAATATTAAGGAATTTCAGAGTGAAGTTCAAGAAGTAATTATTGCCGAGCATATTTAACCCGGGGTTAAGGATAATATAGATGATCATTTCAGTTGCGAGCGGAAAAGGCGGGACAGGGAAAACAACGGTTGCAGTTAATCTGGCTATGTCTATTGAACAGGCACAGTTTCTTGATTGTGATGTGGAAGAGCCGAACGCGCATATTTTTCTTAAGCCGGAAATAACCAGTCAGCATGAAGCGTATATTCCTGTCCCGGAAATTGACGCTGTTAAATGCAATTATTGCGGCAAGTGCGCCGCAGTTTGTGTTTATAATGCCATAGCTATACTTCCTGGGCAAGATGGGAAAAAAGGTAC
Source organism: uncultured Clostridia bacterium (assembly GCA_964441745.1). Classification (GTDB taxonomy): domain Bacteria; phylum CAYTYR01; class UBA6262; order UBA6262; family UBA6262; genus UBA6262. The sequence continues at coordinate 145,636 of CAYTYR010000001.1, read as the reverse complement.
GACCTTGATTTTCCCGCACCTATGTCATGGTTGTGGGGCCTGCAGTACTCTCTGTCCTAAAAATGCGATCAAGGAAGTAAAGAGAACGATTGGCATAGTGGAAATTGGCACTTGTGGCCAGATGGAATTTATACATGGGAAATTGAATATAGGCGAAGCGATGTCTCCACCGCTGATCCGGCAGGTGAAAGAACACCTGAATCCTGATAAAACCGTAATTATTGACGCGCCGCCAGGCACTTCTTGCCCGGTAATATCTTCAATCCAGGGCAGCGATTATACCATCCTGGTTACAGAACCGACACCGTTTGGGCTGAATGACCTGATATTGGCAGTAGCAGTATTAAAAAAACTGAAAATTCCTTTCGGAGTGGTGATTAACCGGTCAGACCTGGGTAATGACAAAACTGAAAAATATTGTCAGAAAGAAAACATCCCTGTATTAATGAGAATACCATTTAAAAAAGAGATCGCCATGGCGTATTCCCAAGGGAAACTTGTAGTTGAGATTTTTCCTGAATATAAGGAATTGTTTAAAATCCTGTACCAGACCATAAAATATGCAAAAAATAATAAGTGATTTTTTAAAACAGCGGAATTTTGCTATAGTCGGTTCATTTAAAAATGAAACCAAAGTAGCTTACAGGATTTTTAATAATTTAATTGCCAGGGGTTACGAAGTATATCCGGTCAATCCAACAGCCAGGAAAGTTGCCGGGAAGCCTTGTTATAAGAATATCAGTGAAATTCCTTTTAAAATAGATGTTGTAAATATTGTTACTCCTCCGGCTGTGACCGCTAATATTGTAAAGGAATGCCGGCAAAAAGGTATAAACAAGGTCTGGCTTCAGCCTGGGGCTGAAAATCAGGAGATAATAGAATATTGCCATAATAATAAAATAATTGTGATCCATACGGTTTGCGTCATGTTAGAAACATTAAAAGAAGAAAAGTTATTAACAAGAAGTCATTCCAGCGAAACAAGAAAGTAATAATATGAAAATAAAGGGTTTTCTTGAAAGCTCAATGGTGGATTGGGAAGGCCGTATCAGCGCGGTTATATTTATTTCCGGCTGTAACTTTTCCTGCCCATTTTGCCATAATGCAGATCTAGTGAAAGAAAACAGCGATTTGCCGGAAATACCGCGGGAACAAATCATATCCACTCTGCGGGAAAAGAGGAATTGGCTGGATGGAGTAGTAATAACCGGCGGGGAACCATGCATGTTCCCTGACTTAATCGGCCTGATCAAGGAATTGAGAGAAATAGGTTACCCGATAAAATTGGATACAAACGGTTCTTATCCGCAATTACTGGGAGAACTGCTGACAAACAAGCTGGTTGATTATGTAGCGATGGATGTAAAAGCTCCTTTGAATGATATTTACCAGAAGATCACAGCCAGTAGTATCGATATCGAAACAATCCGGCAGAGCATTGGGCTGATCTTGTCTTTGGCGCCGGCTTATGAATTCCGCACTACTTTTGTCCCGTCCTTTCTGAATAAGGCAGCGTTAACAGAAATAGCGGCTGTTTTAAATGGCAGCCGCAAATATTGTATTCAGCAGTTTAATCCGAAAAATGCTATGGACCCGTTGCTCCGGGATATTAAACCTTATAATTCCGGATATCTTCGTGAAACCCTTGAAGTTTGTCAGAAGCTGATCCCGAACGCCAAACTGCGGGATTAAAAGTAGGCATCTTGCTTTTAATTATTGTGTTATGAAGAAATAAAACAATGAGGGGAGATAAAGCTATGCGTAATAAAACTGAAATACTGGTTGTGGGTGCCGGTCCGGCAGGAATGGTTTGCGCCATTACCGCCAGAAGATATTATCCGGATAAGAAAATATTGGTGCTCAAAAATATCACTAACGGCTGTATCCCCTGTGGCATCCCCTATATGTTTTCCAGCTTGCAGTCTCCTCAGGACAATATTTTGGGTATGGATGCTTTGATCAAGAATAATATTGAAGTAGTGCTAGGAGAAGCTGCTAAAATCGATCGTCGCAGCAAGCTGGTGACCACCACCAGATCCGATGAATATCAGTATGAGAAATTAGTATTAGCTACAGGTTCTAACCCGGTTATCCCGAATATTCCGGGTATAGACAGAAAAGGCGTTTACCCGGTTTATAAAGACTTGGACTACCTCAAATCCTGCATCGAAGAAATTAAAAAATCAAAAAATGTTTTAATAATCGGCGGCGGATTTATCGGTATCGAATTTGCTGATGAGATCTCCAAAATCCCTGGATTGACGGTACACCTGGTAGAAGTTCTGCCGGCGTTATTGGCCAATTCTTTTGACCGGGATTTTTCTTTATTGGTCGAGGAAAAGCTTAAGGCTGAAGGGGTTAATACTATTTTAAATACCAAAGTTACTGAAATTTTAGGAAAAGAAAAAGTTGAAGGGGTACGTTTTGATAATGGTAATGAATTAAAGGTGGACAGTATTATTTTAGGCATCGGGGCGGTTCCCAATACTGAACTGGCAAAAACAGCCGGCCTGGACTTGGGCAAAGGACGTGGAATCTGGGCAGATGAATATATGCGCACTTCTGATTTTGACATATTTGCCGTTGGTGATTGCGCTGGCAAGAGGGATTTCTATACCCGCCGGGATACGGCAGTTATGCTTGCTTCTACGGCTACTGCTGAAGCCAGGGTGGCCGGGGCTAATTTGTATCAATTAAAGATAATTCGGGAAAACAAAGGGACAATAGCTATTTATTCCACGTATATTGATGGATTAGTATTAGGCTCTGCCGGTCTGACTGAAGCCAGCGCGAAAAAAGAAGGGTTTGAAATTATTGTGGGCACTACAGAAGGGGTGGATAAGCATCCTAAGGGATTACCAGGAGCTAATAAGATAAAAGTAAAGCTTATCTTTGCCCGGCAATCAGGCATATTAATGGGCGGCCAGGTGCTTGGTGGCATGTCAGCCGGTGAGATGATCAATATTATCGGGATGGCTATACAACAACGGGTTTCAATCAATGAATTGGAAACCTTGCAGATGGCGACTCACCCTTATTTAACCAGTGCTCCAACCATGTATCCCCTAGTTCTGGCGGCGCAGGATGCGATGGGGAAAATTGCTTAGGACAGGAGGAATGATCAATGCTGAAAGTTGGAATAATAAGATGCCAGCAAACTGAAGACATGTGCCCCGGCAATACCGATTTCAAGGTGGCGGCTGAAGGTAAAATGGCTTTTGAGAACAGTGGTCCGGTTGAGATCGTGGGCTTTGTTTCCTGTGGCGGTTGTCCCGGGAAAAGGGCCGTGGCCAGAGCTAAAATGATGGTCGAACGGGGCGCAGAAGCTATTGTCATCGGTTCTTGTATCAGCCGCGGTAACCCTATCGGTTATCCGTGCCCGCATGTTCAAAAAATGAAGGAAGCTATAATTAAAAAAGTAGGCCTGGATATTAAAATAATCGATTGGACGCATTAATTAGAAGATATCATATGTGTCTAAATTGGACAGCATAGCTTTTCGTATCAGCCATTTTGAGATTTGAAATCCGCGTAATTATTTTAGTAATCCGCGAAATCTCGCCTGACGACGGAATAATTACCGGGAACCCGGTGTGTTACTATATTCGTTGAGCTAATTTGGACAGCAAATAGAGGATATATAAGTATGAAACAGATCGTTGTTATTAGCGGTAAGGGTGGGACTGGTAAAACAGTAATGACCGGTGCTTTTGCCTCCTTGGCCCAGAATAAAGTGATGGCCGATTGCGATGTAGACGCTGCGGATTTACACTTGCTATTACAGCCGAAAATTATCGAGCGGCATGAATTTAGAAGCGGGCTAAAGGCTAAAATTGATATAAAAGTCTGTCAAAAATGCGGGAAATGTATGATTGCCTGTCGTTTTCAGGCTATAAATCCGGATTTTGTTGTTGATCCTGTTTCCTGCGAAGGGTGTGGGTTTTGCAGTCATATTTGCCCGGCAGGCGCTATTAAGATGGAGGAAAATCTTTCTGGAGAATGGTTTATCTCCACGACCAGGTTTGGCCTTATGGTGCATGCCAGGCTGGGGATTGCTGAAGAGAATTCCGGGAAACTGGTTTCCCTGGTTAGAAAACAGGCGAAAACAGTAGCCGAGAAAAACAATTGTGATTGGGTTATTATTGATGGCGCCCCGGGTATAGGATGTCCGGTTATTGCCTCTCTTTCCGGCGTAGACCAGGCCGTAGTGGTTACGGAACCTACTTTGTCAGGACTGCATGATGCCCTGCGGGTGATTGACGTAACTAAGCATTTCCAGGTACCAGCGCAAGTAATAATTAATAAATATGATTTAAACCAGGATATGGCCAGGCAGATAGAAGAACATTGCCTTAGAATCAGCATTCCTTTGCTGGGCAAGGTCAGGTTTGATAAAACAGTGGTAGAAGCCATGGTCGAAGGTAAAACTATCATGGAATATAAAGATACCCCGGTGAAAGAAGAAATCCAGAGGATCTGGGAAAAACTGCAGGCATGAAATATGGCTGGTAAAGACAAAAGGGATATTCATATAATCAGATATCATTCTTCTTATGTGACTGTTTCTCATGGACAAGTGATTAATATTACAGACCCTGTGTTGAGGTTTTGTCCCTTGGCACAGCATTTATATAAAGAATTTAAAAATATTAAAGTAAATGATACTGAAACTGTCAAAAGAGCAATAGCAGCCATAATAGAGTCCAAGATCAGGGACTATGGTTTTTATACTAAAAAGAGGAAGCTTAAACAGCAAAATATTTCCATACCGTATGGCGCTTCTGAAATGCTGATGTTCGCGCTAAGAAAGAAGCAGATTGAGGCCGCGGTTGTTGTTTGCGATGGGGCGGGCACGGTTATTACTTCCAGATCGGTGCTGGTGCAGGGAATAGGCGCTCGCATGAACAGCCTGCTGCTGACCAGCCCCATTCCGGAGATCATTAAAAAACTTAAAATTGCCGATGCACAGGTAATATTTAAAGATGCGCGTATTGATCAATGCCAGGGGGTTAAAAGAGCCATAGAGGCGGGATATAAGACCATAGCTGTGACAATCAGGGCGGATGACTGGCAAAAGCTGAAAAAACTGCGTTTTCTGGAGAAGAAATATAATGTAATTATTATTATATTGGTAGTGTGCACCACTGGTATAACCAGGGATAAAATTGCCTTGATCGGTAAATATGCTGATTTAGTGTGGAGTTGCGCTTCTCTTGATGTCCGCCGGCTAATCGGGCCAGTGGCGATGATACAGCTTTCTCAGCTGATCCCAGTATTTGTTTTAACGCCGCAGGGAATTAATTTTGTTTCTGTGTATGCCAAAGAAAAAAAGCTTATTAGCCAACTGGATTTCAGCAAACAGTATCTGGTTTCACACGATTATGGCGGGCAAAGCGTGCATTTGGGAAAATTTAAAGCTTATATCAGAGAGTCCCGGTTGCCGGTTATTAACGGCAGAGCGCCGGGTTTTAAGGACTGGGAAAATGGATAAAAATAGGCTACATGATGATGATTATTATTTTGGCAGAATGAACGATCCGACTGGCTCGGCCTTTTTAGAAGGGCCGTGCGGAGATTCAATGGAATTTTATTTGATCATTGAAAATAAATTGATAACAGAGGTGAAGTTCTATACCGAAGGATGTGCGGCCACGAAATCGTGCGGGGCTATCACCGCGGCTCTAGCCCATGGGCAGACCATTGAAAAAGCGCTGTGCATTTCACCAGGGGAGATCATTGGGCAGATCAAGTATCTGCCTGAAGACCACTTGCATTGTTCTATCCTGGCAGTTAGCACATTATACCGGGCGATAGCAGATTATTTACTTAAAATATGAAAAGAGGTATAGCCAAATGCAGCAAATGAATGAACAGGACTTAAGGGAGCAAGAGCAGATGCTTAAAGATAAAATGGCAAAAATAAAGCATAGCCTGGTGGTAATGAGCGGGAAAGGCGGTGTGGGAAAGTCAACAGTGGCCGTGAACCTGGCCTATGCGCTTTCCCTTTCTGGCCAGAAGGTTGGTATCCTGGATGTTGATATCCATGGCCCTAACATTGCCAAAATGCTGGGGATAGAAAAGGAATCTATCTGCTCTTCTGAGTTTGGTATCCAGGCAGTTAAAGTCAGTGAGAATCTTAAGGCCGTCAGTTTGGCGCTGGTCGGCTATGACCCCGACCAACCGATCATCTGGCGGGGGCCGCGTAAAACCGCAGCTATCAGGCAGTTTTTAGGAGAGGTGAATTGGGGCGAGCTTGATTACCTGATTATTGATTCACCTCCAGGTACCGGAGATGAACCATTAAGTGTTTGCCAGCTTATTCCTAATCTTAGCGGCATTATTATCGTCACCACGCCGCAGGATGTAGCTATCTTAGATGCGCGCAAGAGCGTGTTATTTGCCCAGGAAATAAAAGTGCCGGTAGTTGGTATCATTGAAAATATGAGCGGCTTCATCTGTCCTCATTGCCATAAAGAGACCGACATTTTTAAAAAAGGCGGCGGTGAAAAAGCTGCCCAGGAATTGAAAATACCGTTTTTGGGAAGAGTGCCTTTCCAGCCGGAGTTTGTTGATTGCGGTGACCAGGGAACGCCATTTGTGTCTTTCCAGGAAAAATCTAAATCTGCCCAGATATTCCTGGATATAGTCAAAAAAATAGAGGTTTTTTAAGATGGGATTGTCCTCTCTTAAGGATACTGATATCGCGCTTTGGCGTAAGCGCCAGATCGTACCGGAAGAAAGAGATCGTTATTTAAAAAACGGGCGGGATTTTATCGATGATGAGTTTATCCAAAAAAGTCTGCAAAATAATCGTCCCCCTGATCGGCAGAAAGTCAGGGATATCCTGTCAAAGTCGTTAGCGATACAAACCCTTACTCTTGATGAGACTGCGGTATTGCTCAATGTTGATGATCCGCAAATGTGGCAAGAAATGCAAGCGGCTGGAGCTAAAGTAAAGAAAAAAGTTTATGATAACCGTATTGTCACTTTTGCTCCTTTTTATACCGGTAATCTATGTGTTAATGATTGTCTTTATTGCGGTTTTCGCCAGGGGAATAGCGGCGCTTTACGCCGGCTTCTGACCATGGATGAAATACGGCGCGAAATAGAGGTATTAACCGGTAAGATCGGGCATAAAAGGCTGATCGCTGTATACGGTGAGCATCCGCTCTCTGATGCGCGGTATATTGTTGATTCGTTAAATACTATATATGCAGTGAAAATTAAAACAGCGCACGGATGGGCCAATATTAGAAGAGTGAACGTTAATGCTGCACCCCAGCGGATTAATGATCTAAAGCTTCTACATTCTGCCGGTATAGGCACGTACCAGGTTTTCCAGGAAACATATCATCATGAGACCTATGCCAAAGTGCATCCGCCTAAGACGATCAAAGCTGATTATCGCTGGCGGTTATATGCGATGCATAGGGCTTTTGAGGCAGGTATAGATGATGTGGGGATTGGTGTTCTGTTTGGTTTATATGATTGGCGCTTTGAAGTGTTAGGGTTGGTGGCTCATGCGCGAGAGCTCGAAACCTTTTTTGGCATAGGGCCGCATACAGTTTCTTTCCCTCGTCTTGAACCGGCGTTAAATGCTCCCTATGTTGAAGGTACTGGCTATCGGGTACAAAACGCAGAATTAATAAAGCTGATCACTGTATTACGGCTGGCCATACCATATACCGGGATGATCGTGACAGCCCGGGAAAATGCGGCCATGCGCCGGACTGTGATCCCGCTTGGTTGTACTCAAACCGACGCTTCATCCCGTATTGGCATAGGAGCCTATGCCGATGATCAGGAAAGTCAAAAGTCGAAAAGGCAGCAATTTCTGTTGGGAGACACGCGGAGTTTGGATGAATTAATAAGAGAATTTGCTGAACAGGGTTTAATAACATCGTTCTGTACCGCCGGCTACCGCTGCGGGCGCACTGGCAAGAAAATAATGGATCTATTGAAAAGCGGGCAAGAAGGACATTTTTGTAAATTAAATGCAATTCTAACTTTCCGTGAATGGTTAAACGACTTTGCCGGCGCGGAAACGCGTGAAGCTGGTGAAAAAGTGATTAAACAGGAAATGAATGAGGTAGCAAGACAATATCCTCAGTCGTATAATGCTCTGGTGAATTACTATGAGCGTATTAATACTGGAGAAAGGGATCTTTATTTTTAAATTCTTATGACTAAAAAGTATAAATACATCTATGGCCCGGTGGCTTCTTGGCGGCTGGGTAGTTCGTTAGGAATAGATCTGCTTTCGCAGGAAGAAAAGATCTGTGATTTTAACTGTATTTATTGCCAGCTTGGGCCAACGCTATGCTATACGGTTACCAGGCAGACCTATGTCCCAGTCAGTGAGATTCTCCGGGAGATTAAAACATTGCCAGAGGCGCCTATTGATTATATTACCTTTGCCGGGAGTGGAGAGCCGACTCTGGCCAAAAATCTGGGGCAGGCGATAAAAGCGGTAAAAGCGCTTTCTAAAACACCGGTGGCAGTTTTAACTAACTCCAGCTTATTACATCTTGGTCAGGTCAGGAAAGAATTACTGCTAGCGGATTATGTGTCAGTCAAGCTGGATGCCGGCTCGCCTGATTCCTTGCAAGCGATCAATGATCCGGCAAAAGCTGTACGGTTTGTAAAATTGTTATCCGGCATAAAGAAATTTAGCAAGCAGTATCAAGGGTGGCTGGCGTTGCAAATAATGTTTGTCAATAAAAACCTGAAAGATGTTGATAAGATGATCAGCCTGATCAAGCAGATCAAGCCTGATGAAGTCCAGATAAATACGCCATTAAGGGTTTGCGCGGTCAATCCGTTATCTAAGGAAAGCATCAGGAAAATAAGAAATATGATTGCTGCTGCCTGTAAAAAAGTTAATATAGTTTCAGTATATGATAAGAAAGAGATTCAGGATATTTATTCAATAAGCGACGCGGAGACATTAAAAAGAAGGGGTAAGGTTATCAAATAAATGATGATAGAGCTTTTGAGGGCTAAAATCCATAATGCGACAGTTACCAGGAAAGAGTTAAATTATGCCGGAAGCATCGGTATTGATAAAGCGCTTCTGTCAAAAAGCGGTATTTTAGAAAATGAAAAAGTCCAAGTAGTCAATGGTAATAATGGCAGTCGCCTAGAGACATATGTCATTGCGGAAAAGGGAAATAGCGGAACAATTGCCCTGTATGGCCCAGCGGCGCGGCAGGCAGAAGTAGGTGATAAAGTTTGTATTCTTTCCTATGCTCTGGCGCAGGATAATGAAGCAAGGTCAATCAAGCCGCAGATTGTTATCGTGGATAGTAGTAATAGAGTGAATAAATGAATACTTATCTGGATTGCATACCCTGTTTCTTCAGGCAAATGATCGAAGGCGCGCGGATAATAGGGTTAAAACCTAAAAAGCAAAAGCAGATCATAGATGAATTTGCCAGGATCATCCAAAAATCTACGCTAAGATCAAGCCCGACAGAAATCATTAGTCGCGGCTATCATTTATTAACAAAAGCCAGCGCTACCAGTGATCCCTATAAAGATATAAAATATAAAAGCAATTGCTTGGCTTTAAGTCTTTCCAGCGAAATCACGCAAAGAGTGATTCATGCCAATGACCGGCTATTAACGGCTGTGGAATTAGCTATTGCCGGGAATATTATTGATTTTGGTATTAAAAACAATCTAAATGTCCATGAGGAATTAATAAAAATCATGGCCGCAGAGAATAATAATATTAACAATAAATCCATATTCCACTATGCCCAATTCAAGCGAGACTTAAAAAAAGCAAAAAGTATACTTTATTTGGGTGATAATGCGGGAGAAATAGTATTTGACCGGGTATTAATAGAAGAAATAAAGCGGATGTATCCGCAAAAGAGTATTTATTATGCAGTAAAAGAAAAGCCTATTATCAACGATGCGCTACTTGCAGATGCTAAGTTTTGTGGGATTGACAAGATCGTGAACGTGATTTCTAATGGTACGGCCGCGCCTGGGACCGTGCTTTCATTATGCGCTAAAGAATTTAAGAGGATCTATCACAGCGTAGATATGATCATCAGCAAGGGGCAAGGTAATTTTGAATCTTTATCCCAGGTAAAAAGGCCTGTTTTCTTTTTATTTATGGTGAAATGCCCGGTAGTAGCAAAAGAAACTGGCTGTAATATTGGGGATACGATTTTATTCCATAATCAGCGTTACATGAAGGGGTCTGGTAAATGAAGATATTAAACCTGTTTGATAAAGACAAGGTCGATAAAAAGCTCCATATAGGATGGGGCCTTTCGATTTTAGTCAATGGGAAAATATTATTTGATACCGGAGAAAAAGGAAGCTGGCTATTGGCCAATATGCGGAAGCTAAAAATTGATATTGCAGCTATAGAAGCAGTAGTTGTTTCCCATGATCATTGGGATCATACGGGAGGGTTAGGGGATATCTTAAAGCAAAAGAAGGGAATAAAGGTATATGGCTGTCCAAACTTCAGCAAGGAATTCAAAGCGCAGGTTAATAAATTTAATGGTCTATTGATCGAGGCTGATAGATTTACAGCAGTGGCTAAAGACATTGATATTACCGGGGAAGTAGCTGGCGCCTATAAGGGCCGTTACATGCCGGAACAAGCGCTGGTATGTAAAACTAAAAATGGCTTAACTATCATTACCGGGTGTGCCCATCCCGGGATCTTAAAAATGGTAGAGAAAGTGCGGGCGAAATATCCGGCGGAACCGATTTATCTTGTGCTGGGCGGATTCCATTTAATGGAATCAGATGAGCGGGCAATTGAAATTGCAGCGGCAAAATTTAAAAAGATGGGCATAATAAAAGCCGGCCCTACGCATTGTTCAGGAGAAACAGCAGAAAGTATCTTCAAAAAACAATATGGCCGTAAATTTGTCAGGATCAAAACCGGTCAAACCATAGAGGTGTAGCTTGCCCGGGCTTATTTTTAAAGAATTGAAGAAACATATTCCTTTCACGATATTCGGTACTATTACTGGCATGGGCATTATGGCTTTTTCCTTAAAGATTACAACTGATAGGGCCTATAATATTTTTTACATACTACATCCTTTGCATGTGTTTTTAAGCGCGTTAGTCACGGCTTCAATGTATAAACTCCATACCTGTTCCCGGGTAGGGCTTAATTGTCTCCGGGGTAAATGTAATTTCTGGCTTTTAACTATAATAGGTTATGTGGGGTCAGTAGGGATAGCTACGATCAGTGATTCCCTGATCCCGTACCTAGCTGAATATTTATTAGGTATGCCAAACCGGGGTGTCCATCTGGGCTTTATTGAAAAATGGTGGCTGGTCAATCCTTTAGCTCTAGCCGGGATACTGGTAGCTTATTATAAACCGGCTACGAAATTTCCCCACAGTCTGCATGTACTATTCAGCACCTGGGCGTCTTTATTTCATATTATTATGGCCCAGGTAGTGGGATTTGGCTGGTTTTCTTATGTTATTATCTTTATCTTCTTATTCTTGGCGGTCTGGCTGCCCTGTTGTGTCAGTGACATAGTTTTCCCCTTATTGTTTGTAAAAAATAGGCAGCAGCAGGCTTAATTATTTTAATTAGCCTGTAGTAGTTAACCAGGAATAATCTTTGATTCTACAATAGAGTGATGATGTCAGCAAGGTTTAAAGGAGGCAATAAATGGATGGTCTAAAAAAGGATAATAAAAAAGTCACTTATAATACATTTATAACCTGGGATGCTAAGAATAATTTATTCCTAAGTTCTTTTGGTAAGCAAACAATTGAAATAACCGCATTCCCAGGATCAAAAAAGAATAAAAATATGTGGACTCCTGAAGAGCTTTTTGTAGCTTCAGTAGAAGGTTCCTTCAAAGATGCTTTTATAGACTATGCTAAAAGAAACAGCTTTGAATTTTTAAATTATGAAAGTGAGGCTGAAGGAGTTTTGGCAGATATCGGGGAGGGGCTAAGATTCATTGAAATTAAGATCTGCCCATTAATACTGGTTTCTTCAAGCAGTCAGATCAAGAAAGCGCAAGAGCTTATCAAGCTAGCAGAGAAGAATTCCTTTATATCGAATTTTATCAAATGTAAAACAAGCGTCTATCCGATAATAAAAACAGGAGCATGAGATGATAGATTTTAAACAGGTTGATGAGGCAAGAAAGATATTAGAGTTAGCCGAAGAGGCAAGTTTACTGGAAATTAGAGAGGCTTTTAGAAACTTAGCCCTTAAATATCATCCTGATAAATGTAAAGACAAACATAAAAAACACTGTGAAAAGATGTTTAAGAAGATAAACCAGGCTAAGGAAATAATCGATAATTATTGCGCCAATTACCGTTTTTCTTTTAAAGAAAAAGAGCTAATAAGCAGCAGTACAAAAGCAGAACAAGAGCACTATGAAAGATTTTACGATGATTGGTTCGGAGGAGTAGATTAGTGAGCAGCGTTTTTAATAAATATTACAAAAAATATGATTCATGGTATGATACGCATCAATTTGCTTTCATGTCCGAGTTGCAGGCGATTAAAAATGTTTTTCCAAAAAACAGGCGAAGCCTGGAAATTGGTGTGGGGACAGGCCGGTTTGCCGCAGCTTTAAAAATAACTATAGGGATAGACCCTTCGCTTAAGATGCTTAGATTAGCTGAAAAGAGAGGCTTGAATGTATATCAGGGTTTTGGCGAAAATATTCCCTTTTTGCATGATGCTTTTGACTGTGTACTGATTATTATTACTTTATGTTTTGTTGATGATCAAAAAAAAGTAATTGCGGAAGCAGCCAGGGTTTTAAAAAAAAACGGCAGAATAATAATCGGCATAGTAGATAAAAATAGCTTTCTTGGTAAATATTATCAAAGAAAAAAAAGTATATTTTACAAACAGGCAAAATTCTTTAGCGTAAAAGAAGTAACGGGGTTGCTTAAGGAAACTGGATTTACTTCATTTTCTTATTATCAGACAATATCTATTCTACCTGATAAGATGAATTCAATTGAGAAACCCAGTAAAGGTTTTGGCAAAGGCGGATTTGTAGCGATCTCGGCAAAAAAGGGACTAGCGGAATGATTATAGATTTAACCCAATTGCCGCCTGGCGAAACCGGCATAGTAGAAGAGATGCAGGGTGGCCATGATTTCGTAAGAAAATTACAAAGTCTCGGGATGCGTCCAGGGAAGAGGATCACTAAGGTGAGTTCCCATTTCTGGCGCGGTCCTCAGACAGTAGAAGTTGATAATATACAGATTGCCATTGGTTTTGGCATGGCAAAAAGAATTATGGTGGAAGTAAAAAGATGAAAATAGAAAAGATTTTATTAATCGGTAATCCTAACGTTGGCAAAAGTGTCATATTCTCCCGGCTTACAGGAGCGAAAGTAATAATTTCTAATTATCCCGGAACAACGGTAGAGTTTACGCAAGGCAAGATGAAGCTTGGCGATGAAACAGTGATGATTATAGATGTGCCGGGAACATATACCTTGGAGCCTACCTGTAAGGCTGAAGAAGTGGCTTGCCGGATACTGCAAGAAGGCGGTTTGGTTATTAATGTTGTCGATGCCACAAATTTAGAAAGAAATCTTGGCTTGACCATACAACTTTTGGAAAAAGGTATCCCGGTTATAGTGGTTTTGAATATGTGGGACGATACCAAACATCGCGGAATTAATATTGACATTAAAAAATTGGAAGAAAACCTGGGGGTGTCAGTTGTTTCTACCTGTGGCTTAACCGGAGAGGGGATTAAAGAACTAATTAACCGCTTGCCAGAAGCAAAAACCACAAGCACGCCTCTTTATTCTGATGGCCAAAGATGGGAAAAGATAGGAAAAATCGTGGAACAAGTTCAAAAATTAACTCACCGGCGCCATACATTATTGGAAATATTGGAAGATCTGAGCATTAAGCCGCTTACCGGTCTGCCAATGGCCATAGGTATTGTATATAGCGCTTTTTGGATAATCCGTTTTATCGGAGAAAGCTTAATAGGATATTTATTTGAGCCTCTATTTGATAATTTATGGCTTCCTTTGATGATAAAGTTGAGTGTATTTTTAGGAGAGGGATCATTTTTGCATCATATCTTAATCGGGAATATAATCAGTGGCAGCATAGATTTTGGCCAATCATTCGGATTATTAACCACCGGATTATTTGTGCCTATTGCTATGGTTCTTCCTTATATTTTTAGCTTCTATCTCGTGTTGGGGATTTTAGAAGATCTTGGTTATCTTCCCCGTTTAGCGGTTTTAATGGATAACTTCATGCATCATTTAGGTCTTCACGGATACGCGATAATCCCTTTTATTTTAAGTGTAGGATGCAATGTCCCTGGAGTCTTAGCTACCCGAATACTGGAAGAAAGGCGGGAGAAATTTATTGCTGTTGTTTTAATGGCGCCTTGCCTGGCGCAAATTGCCATGATTGTGGGATTGGTTGGGCAACGGGGAGGTAAATACGTGGCGATTGTATTTTTTACTCTTTTTTCTCTTATAGTAATTAAGGGCTTGATTTTAAATAAGGTTTTAAAAGGGGTAAGTCCCGAAATATTGGTTGAGATTCCCCCTTATCGGATACCTCAAATTCAAGCAGTGATTAAGAAACTCTGGATGCGCTTATCTGGTTTTTTAGGTGAGGCGCTGCCTTTTGTGCTACTGGGAGTGCTTTTTGTGAATATTCTCTATATGCTAAAAATAATGGATTTTTTTGCTTATCTCTTTACTCCGGTTTTAACCGGGCTTTGGGGTCTTCCCAAAGAAGCTATTTCTGCGCTGATATTCGGATTTTTAAGAAAAGACGTTGCCGTTGGTATGCTTGGCTCCCTTAATTTAACTACTAAACAACTGGTAATCGGTTCGACAATCTTGGCGGTTTATTTTCCCTGCATTGCCACCTTTGCGGTTTTAATTCGGGAATTAGGAATAAAAGATATGTTAAAGGCTGCTTGTATTATGGTACTGGTAGCTATATCGATAGGGGTAATTCTTAATTTAATACTATAAGGCTATTGGCTGCCAGGTTGTGTCAGCGATATAGCCTTCACCTTGTTGTTTGTGAATAAAGGATCAAAATGAAAATAGTTGCTAAACTAATTATTACTATAATGCTTTTCTTATTCATTGTTTTATCAATGATAATGGTTTTTCATTATCATAATGATGAGAAGGATCACAAAGATTGTGTTATCTGTTTGCTCGCGGCTATTTTCAATTCTATTCTCCTGCCAGAGAACATTATTATTGAAACACCACTCGTTTTCTTTTTTATGATATTGTTTTATTGTCTGGCCAATTCAACAAAACCTGTCTTCGGCTTTCCCAATCACAGCCCACCTGTTCATTCCTAAGCATACTAAAAGCATATAAGTGCTTTATAAACATGGCTTTATTATTTTAAGGCCAGGTTTTCAGTTTATTTTAAATAGGAGGAAAATTGTTATGCGGCTATTTCTGCTAATTTCTATTTTTATCTTTTCAGCATTTAATGTTTTTGCGCAATCCCGGGAGAACATCTATGGTGGTACGGCGGTCATGCAGGAACCGGCAAAACCGGCAGGGATGAGAGGGGTATCCACAGATTTGCCGGATATAAGCGTCGTCGGAGAAATTGTGGGTAAAGCGTGCAATATAGATGGAGATATAGATAAGGACAGACTCCAGCTACGTAGCGTGGAGTTTGCGTATCAAGGCTATATTTATCCGGAAATGAAAGCCAATGTTATTCTTGCCTTTCATAAACACGAGGGAAACATTGAATCTGATATAGAAGAGGCAAACGTTATTTTTACTAATTTATTTAATGCTTTCAGCTTAAAAGCGGGTAAAATGCTGGGCAATTTTGGTATAGTAAACAGTTTTCATCCGCATCATCTGCCTTTTGTTGACCAACCGGATGTTCACAAAAACTTTATGGGAGACCACGGACTTATGCTGGAAGGAGCGTCTTTGAATTATCTTCTTCCGCTGCCCTTTTTTGCGGAAATAGAAGCAGGATGGGGACATGCGCCGGCCGGACATCATCATTCAACCGAAGAATCAGATACAGCTGATGTTGTTGATACAAGCGGAAATACCATAACGGTTGACTTGCATCAAGAGCACGAACATGCAGAATTTTCGCTGGCCGACCAAGTTTCAATAGGGAGACTTAAACTTTCGTTTCCTATAAGCAGGGATTCTGAAATGGTAAGCGGGATAAGCTATGTAAAAGGAATGGGAGCTCATTATTTAGAGCACAAAGATAAAACGCAGGTTTCCGGAGTAGATATAACCTTTAAATTATTTCCATCAGCTTTTTCAAAGATTGTCTGGCAGAATGAATACTTTATGCTAAACCGCGAAGTACCCATTGGCACAATTAAAAGAAACGGGTTTTACAGTTATCTTGGCTATAAACTAAACCAGTATTGGAGTTTTGGCACGCGTTATGACCAAACCCAAGACGCTTTCCCTCATGAAGACGCATCAGGTATTACTAGCGTAGATGTAAGCCAGGACACAAGAGCCCAGTCAGTAATTATCACGAGAAACCTGACCGAAACCACTTATTTAAGAGGTCAATATAAATATTACAGTGAGCCGGAAGGCAGATTTGAAGCGTTTTTACAGATGTCATTCGGCATCGGGCCACACAGCCATCCGCTGGAATAGGGCTATTAACAACCCGGTATTGGCAGTTGAGCAATGCGAACAAATATGAGGAGGGGATAATGAAATTATTTAAAACAGTGCTATTTATAATATTATTTACAGTTCCTTTATATGCTACAGAAGCCAAACTGCAAGTTGTTACCACGACTACCGATCTCGCGGATATTGCCAAGGAGATCGGCCAAGACAAAATTGAAGTTATAAGCCTGTCCCATGGGGACCAATCTGGCTGCAATTCGGTTGAGCCGCGGCCAAGTATGGTTATGGGTTTAAGAAAAGCGGATTTGTTCGTTCGTATCGGTATGGCTTATGACTCCTGGGCAGACAGCCTCATAGATGCTGCCAGGAATTCCAGGATAGTATTTGGCGCTCCAGGATATCTTGATGTTTCTATCGGCATTGAACGCCTGGAAGTTCCCCGCGGTAAAGTTGACGCTGGTATGGGACATGTCCATATTTATGGTAATCCCCATTATTGGCTTGACCCGGGAAATGGCCGGGTCATAGCGGAGAATATCTTAGCCGGTCTTATACGTATAACGCCGGAAAACAAAGAATATTTTACGCGCAATAAAGAGTTATTTGCCAGGAAACTGGATGATAAAATGAAAGAATGGAGCATGAAATTAGAACCATATAAAGGGAGAAAGATTGTTTCTTATCACAAATCCTGGGAGTATTTTGCTCGAAGGTTTGGCTTGGCGATAACAGCAACTATAGAACCGAAACCAGGCATCCCGCCATCAGCGGCCTATTTAAACCACTTAATACAGCAGCTTAAGCCTCTGGGGGGATTGATTATTCTCCATGAAAATATTTATTCTGTTAAATCTTCTGCGCTGGTCGCTAAAGAGACGGGAGCAAAGATAGTTATTCTTCCTATTGCTACAGGCGGGATGAGAGGTACAGTCAAAAACTATATTGGTCTTTTTGATTATATCATTTCACAAATAACGGAGGACTAGAATGGAAGATCCCTTAATTCAGTTTAAAAACGTGAGCTTAGGGTATAATAATAAAACAGTGTTGGCTGGCTTGTCTTTTTCTTTAAATAGAGGTGATTTTATCGGCATAGTCGGGACTAACGGATCTGGAAAAACAACTATATTAAAGGGTATTCTCCGGCTCATTAATCCACTGTCTGGTGAAATTACAAGCCAAGATTCACTGGTATATGGTTATGTCCCACAGTCAAACACCATTGACGATATTTTTCCTTTTACAGTATTTGAAATAGTAAAAATGGGTTTGCATGCTAAAATGCCAATGTTGCAGCCATTTAACAATGCAAATAAGGCTAGAATAAACCTTGTACTAAACCAGATTGGGATAGAGGCGTATGCCTCTATCCCTTACAGGAATTTATCCGGCGGTTTAAAACAACGGGTGCTTATGGCCAGGGCTTTAGTAAGTAAGCCGGATGTTCTGATCCTTGATGAGCCGACTAACGACCTCGATATCTCAAGCGAGAAAGCGATAATGGACCTTATTCAAATCCTGCATAATAATGGGAAAATAACAGTCATAATGGTAAGCCACCTTATTAATGTCGTTATCAATTATGTTGAAAAAATAGGGTTTATTGGCTCTGATAAATTCGAAATTCTTCCCATTGAAACAGCTTTAAGCGAAAAAGAGTTTTGGAGAACTTATCATGCGCAAGTGCATATTGGCTCTATTTTTGGCAAAAAAATCGTTATTCCTGGATAGGAGAAAGCTATGCTTGAAATGTTGTCTATTCCGTTTATACAGAAAGCGCTTTTGGTAAGTTCACTAATAGGAGTGTTTTTTTCTTTTATTGGGGTGTATGTGGTCTTAAGGAGAATAGTATTTGTTAGTATAGCCCTTTCCCAACTGGCTGCTTGTGGATTTGCCTTTGGTTTGTTAATGGGATTTAATTCATCATTTTATTCATTACTATTTACCATGGCCGGAGTTATTGTTTTTTCGTTTCACGCTCAAGAAAGAAGAATAACCAGGGAAGCATTCATAGGTTTTATGTATGCCCTGTTTTCGTCTCTTGGCATTATATTTATTGCCAAATCTCATGAGGGTGAGGGCAGTCTGCTAGATATGTTTTCAGGTAATATCCTCACTATTACCACAAAAGAAGTTTATACGGTCATTGCCTTGGTTTTTTTATTGTCTCTGGCGCATATTGTGTTTTATAGAAGATTTATATTTGCCTTTTTTGACAGCGAAACCGCAAAAACCCAGGGGATCAATACAAATTTCTGGAATTTCTTGTTTTATTTTATTATGGGCATTATGATATCTATGAGCGTAAGAACAACAGGCGTGCTTTTGTCATTTGCTTATTTGACTATCCCGGCAATGACCGCTCTCCTGGTAAGTGAAAAGATGAAGACAATCTTTATTGTTTCTATGTCAGTGGCGCTGGTCTCAACTATTATTGGCATATATATTTCTTTTATAGCCGATCTGCCGAGCGGGACAACAAATGTTGTTGTTATGTGTTTAGGATTTATTTTTATAAGCGCCATACGGTTTTTGATAAATAAACATAACCGATAACAACTTCTTCCTGATGACGGGCTATTAAGGGGGAATATAAAGATTCTTGCCCTGTTATATTTTACTTGACAGGGTATTTATTATGATCTATTATATAGCTAAATAGCAATATAGCAATATGGAGGCAGTATGCTCAAAGCGGCAGAGAAAATCTTTAAAGCCCTGGCTGATAAAAATCGATTGCGTATTTTTAAAATGTTGCAGCAACGGGAAATGTGCGTCTGCGAGATACGGGAGGTTTTAGGATTAGCGCAGCCTACCGTGTCTAAACACCTGAAGATCTTAAAAGAAGCCGGGATCATTGAAGATGACCAAAAGGGCCTATGGACAAACTACTATCTAAATTCCCAAAACGATTATGCCCGCTCATTAACCGGGCTGGTCAAAGGCTGGCTGGGGAAGGATGAAATAATACAAAATGATTTGCGCAAAGCCCGGAATGTTGACCGTGCCAAACTTTGCTGTCCCGGAAAGGGGAGAGGTAAATGATCATTACATTCGCTGATTGGCTGGTATTTAAGATACTAGGCTTGTCCGCCAGCACCCTGTTTGGCTCGGCCGTCCACTTTTTTGTCTATGATACGATCAAGATCTTCTTTTTGCTGGTCACCATCATCTTTATGGTTTCTTTTATCCGCACTTTCTTTCCGCCAGAAAGAACCAGGGCTATTTTAAGCCATAAACACACCTATATCGGTAATATTTTAGCTGCCTTACTGGGTATTGTTACCCCATTTTGTACTTGCAGCGCTATACCTTTGTTCCTGGGTTTTGTTGAAGCCGGAGTCCCCTTGGGTGTGACTTTTTCTTTCCTGGTATCATCTCCCATGATCAATGAAGTAGCTTTAGTTATGCTCTGGGGTATGTTTGGCTGGAAAATAGCGGTAATCTATATTTTTAGCGGCTTGGTGATCGCCATAATTTCAGGATTAATCATTGGCATGTTAAAAGTAGAAAACTTGGTAGAAACTATTGTTCATAAGACGCAGACCTGTTGTTCCGCAGTCCCCGGGAAAACCAGCTTCCGTGAGAGAGTGGAGTTTGCTAAAAGCTATACCCGGGATATTTTAAAAAGAATAGGCCTTTATGTATTAATAGGTATTGGTTTGGGAGCTTGGATCCATGGGTATGTCCCAGCTGATTTCCTGGCACAATATGCCGGTAAAGACAAATGGTTCGCTGTCCCCTTAGCCACTTTGATCGGCATACCCCTTTATTCCAATGCCGCAGGTGTTATCCCGATGGTTAAAGCCTTGGTAGAAAAAGGAGTAGGGCTGGGTACGGCCCTGGCGTTCATGATGGCAGTCACCGGTCTTTCCTTGCCAGAATTCTTGATCTTGAAGAAGGTAATGAAAGTTAAACTAATACTGATTTTTGCCGGGATCGTTGGCTTAGGAATTATGTTTACCGGATACTTGTTTAATATAATAATGAAATAGGGGGAACGATGAAAATTGAGATTTTGGGTATGGGTTGCCCGAAATGCAAAAAACTAACGGGAATAGTTACTGAAACTGTGAAGGAACTTGGAATCCCTGCGGAAATAGTAAAGGTAGATCAAATCAGCGACATTATGAATTATGGAGTGATGATCACTCCGGCTTTGGTTATTGATGCCAAAGTGGTGGTAGCCGGCAGGATCCCATCTAAAGAAGAGATAAAAAAGTGGATCTTAGAAAAGCAGACAAAATAGGAGATGAAAATGGAAAAGCCAAAGGATATTAAAAAGATAGTGCAGGACAGTTATGGGAAAATTGCCGAGACTAATGGGTCATGCTGCTGCGGCTCTTCAAGCTCATGCTGTGGCGGGACGCGTTCCGCGGCTGAGGCCAGCCAGAAACTAGGCTATAATGCTGAAGACCTGGCTAATATACCCAAAGATGCTAATCTTGGACTTGGCTGCGGTAATCCCACTGCGTTTGCTTCTTTGCGGGAAGGCGAAACTGTTCTTGACCTGGGCTCTGGCGCGGGCATAGATTGTTTTATGTCCGCGCGCAAAGTAGGAGAAAAAGGCCAGGTCATTGGCGTTGATATGACCCCGGAAATGATCAAGAAAGCACGTCAAAATGCGGAAAAAGGAAATTACCGAAATGTAGAGTTCAAGTTAGGCGAGATTGAAAACCTGCCGGTAGCGGATAATTCAGTTGATGTGGTCATCTCCAATTGTGTTATTAATCTTTCCCCGGATAAAAAGAAAGTATTCCAGGAAGTTTTTCGGGTATTGAAACCAGGCGGCCGGATCATGGTGTCAGACATGGTATTGCTTAAAGAATTGTCTGCTGAGCTGAAGCGTTCATTTGAAGCCTATGTCGCCTGTATTGCCGGGGCAATACTGAAAGAAGAATATCTCAACCTGATTAAAGCTGTCGGCTTCCGTGAGGTTAAAACAGCCGCTGAGCCTGCTTTGGCCGTAGAAAATGTGGTTGGGGCGGCCAGCGATTTGACTAAGATAGTTACCAGTATTCGCGTATCGGGAATAAAACCTGCTTTAAAATAACTACAGGAGAGTCAATGAATGAAGTATTTAAAATATGTGGTCCTGGTAAGCGCGGTATTGATCATGAGCCTGATTGATATCTATGGCGCATCAAAGGAAACCAACCACCAGAAAAAACAAAAAACTATAAAAGTGACGTTTATTGAATTAGGTTCGGTTAAATGTGTTCCTTGCAAGATGATGCAGCCCATTATAGAAGACATTAAAAAAGAATACCAAGGACAGGTAGAAGTAGTTTTTTATGATGTGTGGACTGCGGCTGGCCGGCCATATGGTGAGAAATACCAAATACGCGCTATTCCTACCCAGGTTTTTTTGGACAAGGATGGTAAGGAATACTTCCGTCATCTGGGTTTTTTCCCTAAAGAGGAAGTAGTGAAAGTACTAAAACAGCAGGGAGTTAAATAATGCTGGTTAGTCTCTTCACCTGGCTTAGTAATGCTCTTTATGCCAATCCGTTCATAGCCATAACTGCTTCTTTTATTTGGGGTGTGCTAAGTATTATTTTGAGCCCATGCCATTTGGCCAGCATCCCCTTAATCATTGGCTTTATTGATGAACAGGGGCGTATTTCTACAAAACACGCGTTTTTACTCTCTACCTTATTTTCATCCGGTATCCTGATCACGATTGCACTTATAGGAGTAATTACCGGCCTGCTGGGCCGGATCATGGGTGATGTCGGATCCTGGGGTAATTATTTTGTCGCGATAATATTCTTGGTGGTCGGTTTGCACCTGCTCGGTATAATCCCCTTGCCTTTTTTAGGGAAATCTGGCCAGCCGGCATACCAGAAAAAGGGATTAGCAGCAGCATTCATACTGGGATTAATTTTCGGTATCGCTCTTGGCCCTTGTACCTTCGCTTATATGGCGCCAATGCTGGGAGTAGCGTTTACCGTAGGAGCTAGTAACCTCTTGCTGGCAGTAATCCTGGTCCTGTCTTATGCTCTTGGGCATATCTCGGTGATCGTACTGGCTGGCACCTTCACTGAGGTAGTACAGGGATATCTTAACTGGACTGAAAGATCAAAAGACGCGGTCATAGTGAAGAAAATCTGCGGGGTGTTGGTCTTATTAGGAGGTATTTACCTTATATATACGGCTAAGCAAATGTAGGCACAAATATTATTAAAGGAGGCGCAATATGGCAAATGAAACACCGTGGTATTTGAAACAATCCCAACTGGGAGCAGCGTATCAGCATTTTTCGAACGCGGCAAAACAAGGGACCGTGCTTGATGCAAAAACCAAGGAATTGATCCGGCTGGCAGTGGCTTCAGTCTTTAGGTGCCCGCATTGCACTGAGCATCATATTAAAGATGCCTTGGCCGCAGGAGCCACCAAGCAGGAAGTAGCAGAAGCTATTCTTCTTTCCTCATTGCAGGCTGCCGGGACCCAGCTTAATTGGGATAAAGAATTGTTTGAAAAATACTTAGTGGAAAAATAAGGAGACTTTATTCATGACAGAAGCTGACAGCGTTGTTAAGCTGCCCTTTTTTGAGAGATATCTTTCGCTCTGGGTTATTTTTTGTATCATGGCCGGGATAATTATCGGTAAGATATTTCCCGCGGGAGTGAATTTCTTAAGTACTTTGGAAATTTCCCAGGTGAATATACCGGTAGCGGTCCTGATCTGGCTGATGATCTATCCGATGATGGTGCAGATCGATTTTTCCAGTATTGTTAAAGTCGGGAAAAAACCAAAAGGATTGGCTGTCACCCTGGTGGTTAACTGGCTGATCAAGCCATTTACCATGGCTGTTTTTGCCGTGATCTTCTTAAAGTATTTGTTTGCGGCCTTTATTGATCCGGCCTTAGCGAAAGAGTATATAGCCGGCGCTATACTATTGGGAGCCGCGCCTTGTACAGCTATGGTCTTTGTCTGGAGCTATTTAACTAAAGGCAATCCAGCCCATACTCTGGTGCAGGTAGCGGTTAACGACCTGGTGATCTTAATAGCCTTTGTTCCGATCGTTAAGTTTTTATTAGGCGTGAACCAGATAACCGTGCCGTATGATACCTTGATCTATTCTACTATTCTTTTTGTAGTTGTGCCTTTGACCGGGGGTTATCTTTCCAGGGTATATTTATTGAAGAGAAAAGGAGCCGAGTGGTTTGAACAGGTGTTTTTAAAGGCTCTTAAACCAATTACCGTGATAGGGTTATTATTGACCCTGATTATCCTTTTTGCGTTCCAGGGGAATATTATACTCGGGAATCCTTTGCATATCCTGCTCATTGCTGTCCCCCTGACTATCCAGACCTATTTCATTTTCTTTATCGGCTATTGGTGGTCTAAAAAATGGCATTTGCCCCATGATATTGCGTCTCCTGCCGCCCTGATCGGAGCAAGCAATTTTTTTGAATTATCAGTGGCAGTAGCAATTTCTCTTTTTGGCTTAAAGAGCGGAGCGGCGCTGGCAACTGTGGTCGGTGTACTCACGGAAGTACCGATCATGCTCAGTTTGGTTAAATTTTCCAATAAAACCCGCCACTGGTTTCCGCAAGTGAAACAGTAGAAAAAAGAGCCAGGACTATGTTATAATACACCGGAGGCAAACTAAAATAAATAAAGGCAGAAACAATAAACAATGGAAAAAGTAAAGATCACGATAATCGGGGCAGGGGTGATAGGATTAAGCGTGGCCGCGGAACTGGCCCGCCAGCAGCAAGATATTTTTGTTGTGGAAAAATATCCCTCTTTTGGCCAGGAAACAAGCTCCCGGAACAGTGAAGTCATTCACGCCGGTATTTATTACCCTTTAGATACGCTGAAATTAAAAACCTGTCTGGAAGGAAATAGGCTTTTATATGATTTTTGCCAAAGCCATAATATTCCCTTTAAGCGTTTAGGTAAATTAATTATTGCCGCTAATCAGGATGAGGAAGAAGACCTGGATAGGCTTTTCCAGCGTGGCCGGGAAAATGGGGTAGAAGACCTGGAGCAGTTAACTAAAGCCAGGTTGCAGTCATTGGAACCTCATCTTCTGGCGGTAGCAGGATTATTTTCACCGTCCACTGGCATCTTTGATACCCACAGTTATATGAAACAATTAGCCGCTTCTTTTAAAAAAGACGGTGGCGAGATTGCCTATAATACCGAATTGACAAAAATAACTAAAATAAACAGCGGGTATGAACTTACAGTTACTGATGATAGTCAGGAAAGTTTTACTTTTGACACAAAAATAATTATCAACTGTGCCGGACTGCATTCAGATAAGGTAGCGGCGATGGCTGGCCTAAGCTTGGAGGAATACCGGCTCAAGTTCTGCAAAGGGGATTATTTCCGGCTAGCTCCGGCCACATCTGCCCTGATCAATCATTTGGTTTACCCGGTACCGAAACCCAGTAGTGGCGGATTGGGCATCCATCTTACTCCGGACTTGGGTGGTTCTGTCCGGCTTGGCCCGGATGATGAATACGTGCAGAAGATCGATTATAATGTTGATCCAGCCAAGGCCGCGGCGTTTTGCGCCAGTATTAACAATTTTTTCCCCGGCGTGAGCAGAGAAGAAATCACTCCTGATACCTCAGGGATCAGGCCTAAACTGCAAGGTCCTGGTGAAGAATTCAGGGATTTTGTGATCAGGCATGAAGAAAACAGGGGTTGTCCGGGATTAATTAACCTGATCGGGATAGAATCTCCCGGGCTAACCGGCTCTTTAGCTATAGCCAGGATCGTGGCTGGCTTGGTAAAACCATTATTATAGGGGATTGACATGCGCCAATAATTTGCTTGATTTGTACCCCCCTTTTGGGGTATATATATAAGGACTCGGAGAGAGTCTTTTTTTTATTTTTATTGAACTAAGGAGAGAATGAAATGGTTAGCGCGTATGTGAAAGAAGAAGATGAAGTAAAATACCAGTTACATGACGATGGTACCTTTGAAATAGATAATTACAACCTGGCCAGGACCTTTTCCAGTTTTTTCCCGGGGATTGCCGGCCTTAAAGGTATTCCGATGTGGCTGTTTTACGTCAACCGGGGACAAAGCATCGCCTCTTTTGGCATTAAAGGCAAGAATTATTCCATTATGGAGTACCAGCCAGCCAACCGGTCGTATGGACTCACTCCTAATATTGGCTTCCGCACCTTTATTAAGATAAAACACCAAGATCAGGTTCGGTTTTATGAACCTTTCCAGAACAATAACGCTAATAATGCTTATAAAACCACTCAGAAAATGTTCATTCATCCGGCCGAATTGATATTAGAAGAGACTAATGAAACTATTGGCCTCAAGATCATCGTCAAGTACTTTACCCTGCCGCAGGAGCCAATAGCAGCGCTAGTGCGTATCGTCGAAGTAATCAATACCGGTAATAATGAACTTGAGCTGGAAGTAATTGATGGCTTGCCAAAAATAATTCCCTATTGGACAAGCAATGATGTGCTGAAATATATGAGCCACACGGCCCAAGCTTGGGCCAAAGTAACTAATTTTGAAAAGACCGGCCTGCCTTTTTACCAATTAAAGGTTGAAATCAGTGACCGGCCAGAAGTACATGCGCTGAAAGAGGGAAACTTCTATTTTACCCTGGAAAATCTTAACGGGGAATTACACCCAACACAGATGATCATTGACCCGGAATTGATCTTTGGCGAAGTCACTGATTATAATTATCCAGCGGCCTTTATTAAGCAAC
Organism: uncultured Clostridia bacterium; assembly: GCA_964441745.1. Taxonomy (GTDB): domain Bacteria; phylum CAYTYR01; class UBA6262; order UBA6262; family UBA6262; genus UBA6262. Next base: position 119,313 of record CAYTYR010000001.1, on the reverse strand, counting down.
AGGATTTTATCCTGCCAGTGAAACAATTTGGTGACAATAAATATCCGGCGGCGATGAGTTTCTTTAAATGCGCCTTGGCTGCCGGGCAGGCTCAGACCATCTACTCGATGACCGGGCATGTGGACAGTGAACAACAACTGAATGATCATTTCGAGAAAGCCAGGGATGTCGGCTATTTCAACCGTAAACGGGATGAGAATAAACAGATTATCCAGGATATTTCCGAGCCGATCCAGACCCAATCCAGCCGACGGGAATTCAATTTATATTGCCGGCAGACTTACCTGGATAATGTTTTGCGCGGGGGCATGCCGGTTAAGCTGCCAGCCGGGGAGAGCAGTATCCCCTTTTTTGTTTTTGCCCGCAAGCATGGTGACCTGGAGCGTGACTATAATAATTATCTGATCTCTCCGACTTATTATTCGCAGGGCGATGGTAATTTCCGCGATATTAACCAGAACAAACGCTGTGATATTTTCTTTGATCCGAAAACGGTTGATACTAATGTCGTGACTTTTTATAACCTGGTCCAATTGGATGGTTATAACCCATTATTGGTTAAGGGGACCTATTTTATTTTTAAGGCCGGGAGCGCGGGAAACAAGAAAGCGCTGGCCAGGATCACGGACAAAAAAGGCCAGGAACTGCTGGCCCGGTTTTTTGCCAAGCAATTTGAACCTGGCAGTTTGCTTCTTTTTATCGAACAGAATAAGATTACCCTGAAAGTTTCCGAAGAACAGCTGCTCCGGGAGATTTTCGGACGAGCCCAGCGGCTCAGGGAAGCTGAGCATGGCGAAGGTTTCTGGACCGACCATTGGACCTATAATTTAGATTTGTTAGAAACATATCTGGCTGTTTATCCGGAAAAAGAACAGGAGATATTGCTCGAGAAAAAAGAGTTTACTTTTTACGATAATGCCCACATCGTCCTGCCACGGCATGAAAAATATGTTGACGCTAACGGCCTGATCCGGCAATTCGGCGCAGTCATCATCAGCCCGGAGAAAGTAGAGCTGCTTAAGGACCGTGCCAGTCAAGCCCATATTGTCAGGGATAAAAAAGGGAAAGGCGATATTTACAGAACCAATCTACTGGTTAAGATGACTTGCCTCTTGCTCAATAAATTAGCCACCCTGGATCCTGATGGCATTGGCATGGAAATGGAAGCGGATAAGCCTAGCTGGTATGACGCGCTCAATGGTTTGTCAGGAGTATTCGGTTCCTCTGTCCCGGAAACCTTTGAATTAAAGAGAATGATCCAGTTCCTGCAAAGCCATTTAGGTAAAATTGGTGTCCAGAATGGTTACAAGATCAACCTGCCTGAAGAAATGCAGCGGTTTTTCCTGGGGTTACAGGCTTTAGTGGCCTCCGCAGATAAAATTTCTGCTTATTCTTTTTGGGATAAAGCTACCAGCCTGAAGGAAAAATACCGCGAAGAAACTAAGTTTGGTATCAGCGGCAAGGAAAAGCCAGTCCTTGGGCCTGCCTATATGAAATTTCTGGAATTATGTTTGCAGAAAATTGATGCTGGCCTGGCCAAAGCTCTTGATCCTAATTCTGGATTGTACTATACCTATTATACCCATAAAGCGGAAAAATTCAGTTATATCAAGGATAAAAAAGGTAAAAAACACAATCATAAAGGCTGGCCTTGTGTTGAAATCAAGAAATTCAGCAAGCGGCCATTACCTTTATTCCTGGAAGCAGAAGTTCATTACTTGAAAACAGAAAAAAGCCATAATAAGGTTAAGCAGCTATATGAAGCTATGAAGAGAAGCCCATTATATGACCAGGAATTAGGAATGTATAAGGTCAACGCTTCCTTGGCCAAAGAACCGGCGGATTTTGGCCGGTGCACGGTTTTTTCTCCCGGCTGGCTGGAAAACGAATCGATCTGGCTGCATATGGAATATAAATACTTATTAGAACTGCTCAATGGCGGTTTATATGAAGAATTTTTTGCTGAATTTGAAAAAGCCGGTGTCTGTTTCCAAAAAGCTTCGATTTATGGGCGGAGCATACTGGAAAACTCGTCTTTTATCGTTTCCAGCGCTTTCCCGGACAGCCGGATGTGGGGCCGCGGCTGCGTAGCACGTTTGAGCGGTTCTACTGCTGAATTTCTGGAGATGTGGATACTGATGACTGTGGGCGGGAAACCATTTAAGTTAAATAACCAGGGTGAACTGACCCTGGAATTTAAACCCGCGCTGCCAAAAAGTTATTTTACCAGGGAGGGTATATTCAGCTGTAAGTTCCTGGGTACTACTCAGTTGGTGTATCACAATAGTAAGCATATTGATACTTTTGCCAGTGACTTTAAGATAGCAAACATGGCCATCATCTGGCTCGATGGTACTAAAGAAGTGATCACAGGCAGTATTATCGGCCATAATGCGGCTATCAGGATCAGGTCCCAGGAAGCCAAACAGATCGATATCTATTGTTAGGAGCAGATTACACCGATTACGAAAGAGATTACACCGATTATAATCCTTTAAAAAATCTGTGTAATCTTCTTTAAAATCTGTGTAATCATTTTAATGAGGAAATACTTTTCGTCTCTCAAGCATTATAATTACCGGTTATTCTTTTCTGGACAAATGGTCTCACTGACCGGCACCTGGATGCAAAATATTGCCCAGGGCTGGCTAGTACTGCAAATCACCAACTCTCCATTTATCATGGGTATTGTCAATGCGGTTGCTTCCTTGCCAATCCTGCTCTTCTCCCTAATTGGCGGAGTTATTTCTGACCGCCTGAATAAACGCAATCTTATAATCTTAACCCAAACTGTGCAAATGTTATTGGCTTTCACCATGGGTGTGCTTATTTCCACAAAAATGGTCGCTTTATGGCAGATCATTATTATTGCGGGAGCCGCAGGTTTAACTAATGCTTTAGACTCGCCAGCCAGGCAGTCTTTTATCATTGAAATGGTAGGTAAAGATGATCTGAGCAATGCCATAGCCTTGAATTCTCTTATTTTTAATTCCGCCAGGATCGTGGGCCCGATAATAGCGGGATTTATTGTGGGAGCGCTGGGAGTAGCCGCCTGTTTTTATTTAAACGGAATCAGCTTTTTGGCAGTTATCGCTGGATTATGGCTGATGCGCGGCGATTTTTCTTCAAAGAACCAACATCATGATTCACTCAAAGAAAGCACCTTAGCTGGCGCGCGCTATGTCTGGCGGAATAAAGAGATAAGGAACCTGATCGTTCTTATTGCCGTATCCAGTTTGTTTGGCATGAGTTATATGGTATTAATGCCTGTGTTTGCCAGGGATGTGCTGCGGATTGGGCCCAAGGGACTGGGCATGCTTTTAGCGGCGATAGGTTGTGGAGCATTGCTGGCCGCGCTTTCCCTGACCTCCGTCAGTCACTCTCCGAAAAGCAGCCGCTTTGTTTCACTGGGCGGTATGGCGCTGGGTGGCAGCTTGCTAATTTTTGCGTTTTCCAAGTATGTTCCGCTCTCTTTATTGGCGCTGGTAGGTGTAGGTTGGGGGTTGATCACACAAACCGCTACTATCAACAACCTGTTGCAAAAAGATACTCCTGATGAATTACGCGGCCGGGTCATGGGATTTTACACCCTGATGTTCCTGGGTATGGTCCCTGTGGGAAGCTTCCTGGCTGGCCTTTTAGCTGAATGGTTCGGCGTGCCCATAGCCGTTGGTTTGGGAGGGGGCGTTTGCCTATTGGCCAGCGCTGTATTTTCCCGCGGCTGGCGGGACTAACTTAATTCTTGACAATAAGACCTCATAAGAGTATGATAAAAACGCTGTAAATATTAAAAAAACTGGGAAAAGAGGTGAAATCAATGGCTAATTCTCACACCAATTCAAAAGGGGTGACGTATTACTTTCACAAGAAAGGGCATTTGCAATATTTTAGTAAGGATGCTAACGGCGCAATAGAGATCCCGGCTGAATTCGAAGTAATTGAAAATCAAAAGACCGGTTTGCCCATTGCCAGAAGAAAGAAATAATAAGTATTAATGTTCTCTTTCAAGACCCATTAAGCTATGAAAATAGCTAGATGGGTCTTTCTTTTGTTGACAAGAAGCAAAGCAAAGCAATACAATATAATGATGATCATACTAATTACCTCTGGAGCAGCTATGGATTTTTTAAGCATTAAGGATGGCAAAATAATTGATCGCGCAAACCAGCCGGTTAACCTGCGCGGGGTGAACCTTGGCGGCTGGCTCATGATGGAAGGATATATTTTAGGGGGCCGTCATATATCCGAGCATATTTTTAAAGCGGCGATAGCCAAAGCCAGCGGCAAGAAAGCTCTGGACCAGTTTGAAAAAGCCTTTCGCGGTAGTTTTATCCAGGAAGAGGATTTTGATCATATTCATAACCTTGGCGCTACTTGTATCAGGCTGCCGTTTCATTATAAGATCGTAAAAGAAAAACAGTGGCATTTCCTGGACCAAGCGCTGTTTTGGGCCAAAGAGCATAAAATCTATATTATTCTGGATCTGCATGCTGCCCCGGGATCGCAGAATGGCGACTGGCACAGCGATTCTAAAGGTAAAGCTCTCCTTTGGGAAAAGAGAAAATATCGGGAACAGACCTATCAGCTCTGGTCCCAGATCGCTCAACGGTATAAGCATGAGCCGGTCATTGCCGCTTATGATATCTTAAACGAAGCTGTTGGCGCTGACTTGCCGATGATTAAAGAAACATATGTCAAGATCACTCAAGCCATCAGGGCGGCCGGGGACCAGCATATTATCTTGGTCGAAGGCCATAACTGGTCGCAGGAATTTGATTTCCTGGGACAGCCCTGGGACAGTCAAATGGGTTTTAGTTTTCATTATTACCTGCCCGGCGATTTTACCTTTAATTGTGTCCGTAATTTGCGTTATCCGGGAAAAATAAACGGTGAACTCTGGAACCGTAATAAAATGGAAAATATCTTGCGGCGTTATGTTAAATTTCAGCAAAAATATCGGATCCCGATATACTGCGGTGAATTCGGGGTTAATTCACGCTGTCCTGATTGCGGCACGGAACTGGCCTGGGTCAGGGATGTGCTTGAGATCTTCAAAAAATACGGGATCCATTATACCTATTGGACCTATAAGGCGGTGGCCGGGGGACTTTTCCCTGATGGTATTTACCAATACTTGGATAATCCGTCGTGGATCAACCGTTGGAGTAAGACCACGGGAGTGGAAACATTTGCCACAGAATGGCCCAAACGGAAAAAAGAGATGGCTGTTTCCTGGCAAACAGAGAACTTTGTTAAAAACCAGAAATTAAGCAGGGTTCTGGAGAAGTATTTTAAGAATAAATAAGATTTTACTTGACAATTTTTTTATATAAGATTATTATAGTCCTGTATAAGACAAGGCAGAAAGGAATAAATGGAACTGATCAGGAGAAATACGGATTATGCCCTGCGGGTCCTGACCTTAATGGGCCAGTATAAAAAGGGCCATATAATTTTCGCCAAGGATTTGGCGGCTAGTGAAGATGTGCCTTTAGTTTATTTACATAAGATCCTGCAGAAGCTGCAGCGCCGGGATATAATTAAATCACACCGCGGCCGTTTTGGCGGCGGGTATTCACTGCACCGGGAAATGAATAAATTATCTTTAGGGGAAATAATGGAAATAGCCCAGGGCGGGTTTGCGGTTAACCGTTGTTTTATCGAACATGGACGCTGTTCCCGGATTAGGCAGTGCCCGATCCATAAGCAGTTGCGCCAGGTACAAAAGAATATCGATCAGGCTCTTCATAAGGTGACTCTGGCGGCATTAGTTAAAGCCCGGGTCCAGGCAGAAGAATAATTTAAATAAAATTTAAAAGGGGGTGAAAACATGCAGGATATCCAGAACTTTGTCGATGAAATCGAGAAGAGCGGATATTTACAACTCGTAGCCGAGGATCACAGCGGGGCCAGCAAAGATGACTATGTGGTGGTACTCAATACCAAGGATAGCCAAAAGTATAAGATTGCCGTTGATAGTATTTTGAATTATGACTGGCTTAATTTGAAGCGGGTCTTAGATGGCGGAGAAGCCAGGGTCATAGACCATATTACCAGGATCGTCGGATACTACAGCAAAACCAGCAATTGGAATAAATCCAAACTGGGAGAACTTGACGACCGGCGTAAAGGTGATTACGCGGTTAAATAAGAGGGGGATGGTATGAAGATGTTTGTCTGTGGGATGTGCGGGCATATAGAATTTGGCGAGGCGCCGGAAAAATGCCCGGTCTGCGGAGCGCCTAAAAAAGCTTTTACAGAAGATGCCAATGCGTTGAAAAAACCAGCTGACCCGAAGAATTTGACTGAAGGGGATAAGAAACATGTCCCGGTATTTACCGTAAATAAACAATGCAGCTTGGCGCCGGGGTGTGTGGATGTTAACATTAAAATAGGAGAAATCCTGCATGTGATGGAGGCCAAACACTGGATCATGTGGATCGATGTTTACCAGGATTATAAATGGGTGGCCAGGTACCATCTGGCGGCAGAAAAGATTAATCCTGTCGTCAGTATTCATTTTAAATCAGGCGCTGGCCAGGTCACGGCTATTGAAAATTGCAATGTCCATGGGAAATGGATGGCCGAAGTACAGTTATAGGCACTAGTGATAGAGTGATAAAGTGGTAGAGAACAAACTAATATTAACCGGGTACAAAAGTTACAATATAAATGTAATTTTGTACCCGGTTTTGTTTTCCCGGTTAGTTGTTGTCAGTACTAAATTGGTTGACTACTGAGGCCTATTTTGATAATATAAGCTTGGTTCCCTCTGTGTAATCTTCTTTTAAAATCCTGGCAGTCATTTTAGAGGAGGTAGTAATGAAAGATCCGATGATTTCCATCATTATTCCGGTGAAGAACGCGGAAAGAACACTGGAAAAGACTTTCGAATATCTTTTTGGCGTGGACTATCCCCGGGAGCGGATGGAGATAGTTATTGCCGACGGCGGCAGTACTGATAAAACCGTGGAGATCATTAAGACCTGGCAAAAAAAATATCCCTTTATTAAATTAGTGGATGTCCCGAATTGCCCTTCTCCTGGATATGCCCGCAATAAAGCCCTGGATGTGGCGCAGGGCGAATACCTGTTCTTCACTGACGGGGACTGTGCGCCGACCAAAAATTGGATCCATGAAATGCTTAAGCATTTCCGCGAGGATCCGGAAATAGGCATTGTCGGCGGGGAAATCAAGACGATCCGGGTAGAAAAAGATAATTTAGTAGAAGCTTTTTGTGAATATTTTGGTTTTAACAATGTCAGTTGGCGTTATGGCGGCATCGGGGAAAGTTATTTCCCGCCGATGTCAGATAGGTCTCCCACCGAAATATGCGGCCACCGGGCTTACTTCATGGTTACGGCCAACGTGGCCTTCCGCCGGGTAGCTGTAGAACGCGCCAAAGCTCGCTTTTGGGATCTGCCGACTGGCGAAGATATAGAATTCGGCTTAAAGATCAAAAAAGACGGCTGGAAAGCTTTCTTTGCGCCAAAAGCCAGCGTGGATCATATGCACCGGGCCACAGATGCGGCCCTGTATAAAGTTTGGGCCAGTTATTCCAAGGGGCATTTAGCCCTGCTGGATAAATACGCTACCAATCATTTTGAACTGGTATTCCAATTCCTAAAATCCTGTCCGCGGATCAAGATACCTTTTCCCATTAAAGGATTCGTTTATTTTGGCAATTTCCAGATGATGCATATTGCCGGCCTGGCCACGATCATTGCCTTGATCAGTTTGATCGTGAAATTATTTGCTGGAACAGCGACTTGGGCCGGTGGCGGCTGGTTGATGATCCTATTACTATTATTTGTATTTTTTGCTTACCGGTTCTTCTACTGGTGCTTCTTTTGGGAGCCCAAAAGCAAGTTATTATACTGGTTCAAGATTAAATATTTATCCAATTGGCATTTCATGAGAGGCGTCTGGCAGGGAATGAGCAAGTTCAAATATCGGATCTTCTGTATAGAGCCAAGCTTTTAATAAGTACGATTACACAGATTACAAGAAAGATTACACCGATTAAAAACAAAACATATTGATTTAAAGCTCATATTGCACTCCGGCGAGGAGCCAGCGGCCGGGGCGGGGAAGGCCGGGAATTTCTTCATAGCAGGTATTCAGCAAGTTTGTGCCAGAAAAGTAAGCTGTCCAATTTGGACTGAACTGCCGAGTTATTTTTAAGTCAAATAAGATATAAGATGAGAGCTGACTGGGTTTGCGGTACATCGCGATCCAGTCATTTTTTATCTGCGGTGTTTACTGAGGCATTATAAATGTATGAAGTTAAAATAAGATCAGAGGCATATATCAGTCAATTGTTACTTGTACCAGACCACGAACGGCATTAGTAAGAAAGATCGCGTTGGCGGAATACAGGTCTTCTAAGTAGAGTATTTTTTCTTTTACTGAACTCTTCTGCCGCCGCATAAAATATTCACGGTATACTCCGGGTAATAATCCGCACCGCACAGGGGGTGTGTAAAACCTGGAACCATTTTTAATGAAGATGTTGGATCTGGCGCCCTCGGTAATCTCGCCCCGGGTATTGGTAAAAAGAACATCATGATAACCAAGTTTCTGATAACGCCGCAGTTCCTGGTCATAGATTTTCCGTTCTGTGGTTTTATGCCGGAGAAAAAGGTCATCAGGATCAGTCTGAACCGTAGAAATTGCTACCACTGGTCTTTCTGTCCTAGGCTTAACTATTTCTGCGGCCGATAGAGAAACTATCCCGCTGTTTTTTAACAGAAGCCTTATTTTCCAGGTTTTCTTTTTATCCAGTTTACAGACAAATTCAGCCAGGGCGGTATTGATCCGATACTGATTATAAGGGTAACCAAATAATTCGGCAGACTTTTTTAACCTTTTTAAATGTAACGGCAATAAAGATATCCCTGCCGGATATGACCAGGCCATTGTCTCTATCAATTGGAAATTGCTTTTCAGCAAAAATGAAGCTTTCAGCCTGCATTCTTCCCATTCTTCTCTAGGAAGCGAGCTATACGTAATGCCGCCGCCAACGCCCATTTCCCCTTGTTTACCGTTCAATAAAATTGTCCTGATCGCGACATTAAAAACTGCCTGATCATCCGGGCTAAGATATCCGATGGCACCGGTATATATGTTCCGGTCCTCTTTTTCCAGGGAGCTAATAATGTTCATGGTGCTTATCTTTGGCGCTCCGGTAACTGAGCCGCACGGGAAAAGGCTGCCGAATATTTCCCGCCAGGATATTTTTGGCGGCAGCTGGCTGCGGACAGAAGAAGTCATCTGCCGTAAAGTACTGTATTGATGTGTTTTAAATAGATCATAGGTCTCAACGCTGCCAATCCTGGAGATTTTTCCAAGATCATTACGCAGGAGATCAGTGATCATGATATTTTCAGCCTGGTTCTTTGGGTCTGCGGACAGTTTTGCGCCGTGTTCTGGGGCAGCAGTCCCTTTCATTGGCTGGACCATAATAATATTTTTATTTTTTCGGAAGAATAATTCTGGCGAGAAAGAAAGTATCTGCTGTTCTCCAGTGTCAATTAAAGCGCCATAGCTTATCGGCTGGATCGCCCGCAGCCTGCGGTAAAGATTAACTGGCGAGCCATTAAAATTGAATTTATATTTAATGGTGTAATTTACCTGGTAGGTTTGCCCCTGGGCAATCAATTCCCTGATGCGCATAATATTTTGGCAGTATTCATTTTTAGTGGTATTAAGGTGCAGTTTGGTCAGGGTTGAGTAATTGGTGGTGTCAGGAAGAGAAAGATAAGGCTGTGCTTCACGGAAGTTCTTGATCCTGATCGGTTTGCTGAATAAGCCAAACCAGAGCAAAGGAAAGGAAGAGGAGCGCTTAGTTTTATCCAAGCCTTGCAGCCGCCAGCCGGCCTCATAAGATATAAAACCAGCAGCATATAAGCCTTTCTTGACTGCTGTGGTGAGCTGATTCAAGCAGGCCTCAAGCTGATCGCTAGAGTAACAGGTAATAATGGTTTGTGGTTTTATGAAGAGAAAGGAAGTTTTGTTTTCCGAGTCTTCCAAAGCAGTATCCAGTAAGACATAAGCCATAAAAGCCATCCTCTTGGGAACTTTAGTCTCCCGAGTCTGGATGGCTTACCCTGGAGCGGCGAAAGGCCTGGCATAACTCTGGTGGGATTTAATTATTTATATCCTAACATAACCTGAAGATGCGGGCAAGAAATAAATTGAATAAAGGGCGGAAATGAGGTAAAATAACCCCAAGATGACCATATCCAATAGCAACGAGATTAAAACAAGCTTGGCTGCCATTGTCGGTTCTGAGAATATATTATCCGATAAAACAGCTCTGCAGGATTATAGCCATGATGAAACCATGGGCTTGCAGTCAATTCCCGACCTGGTGGTAAAGGCCGAAACGGCTGCCCAGATTTCCGAGATCATGAAATTGGCCAATAAATATATGGTGCCTGTTGTCCCTCGTGGCGCTGGGACAGGTTTAAGCGGCGGGGCTGTCCCGACTCTGGGTGGGATCGTCCTCTCCCTGGAAAAGATGAACAAGATCCTGGAGATCGACGAAGAAAATATGATGATCGTCACTGAGCCGGGAGTCATTACCGGGGTATTACAGTCGGAAGTGGAAAAGAGAGGTTTGTTTTATCCCCCTGATCCAGCCAGCCTGGATTCCTGCCATATCGGCGGGAACCTGGCTGAATGTGCCGGCGGCGCCAGGGCAGTAAAATATGGGGTAACTAAAGATTATGTAGTTGGCTTTGAAGCAGTGCTGCCCACCGGGGAAATTATTAAACTTGGCGGTAAACTGCTAAAAAATGTAGTTGGTTATGACCTGATCAGTTTGATCATTGGCTGTGAAGGGACCCTGGCTATTATTACCAAGATCATCCTGAAATTAGTGCCCTTACCCAAAGTGAAAATCGATTTACTAGTGCCATTTGATAACTATGCTGCCGCCTCCCAGACTATCGTGGAAATAATTAAAAGCAAAGTGATCCCGGCCGCCATAGAATTTATGGATAAGGATAGTATCCTCGCGTGTGAAGAATGCTTACAGCGGCAGTTACCTTTCCGGGAAGCAGAAGCGCAAATATTAATAGAATTGGATGGTGACGATAAAGAATACCTGGAAAAACAGGCAGAGATGGTGGGAGAGTTATGTTTGCATAAGGGCGCCAAAGACGTACTGGTGGCAGATACCAAAGCTAACCAGGAAAAACTCTGGGAAGTGCGCCGTAAGATCAGTGAATCGCTGAAGCTTACCGGTGGGTTGAAAGTAAGTGAAGATATCGTTGTGCCGATTAACCAAATGCCGCATGTGCTGAGCCAGCTCCAGGAATTGAGTAAAAAACTGGCCGTGCAAATAGTTTGTTTCGGGCATTTAGGCGACGGCAATATACATGTGAATATACTGAAAAAGAACTTGGCGGATGAAGTATGGAATAAAATATTGCCGGAAGCTATCAACGGCGTATTTGATATTACCGTGGCCGCTGGAGGCACTATTAGCGGCGAGCATGGGATCGGCGTGACTAAGAAAAAGTATGTGCCCCGGGTGCTGTCTGCAGCCGAGATAAATATTATGAAGCAAATCAAGAAAACTTTTGACCCGAACAATATTCTGAATCCAGGGAAGATATTTGAATAAATAGTAATAAAGTGGTAAGTGGTAGAGGGGTAGGGGAGTAAGTTAAACAGTGGTAAGGTGGTAAGGTGGTAAGTGGTAGAGGGGTAAAAAGAGGGAAGAGAAAATGAAGATAATAGGAACTGGCATTGATATTATTGAGACAAAAAGAATAAAGAAAGTGATCGCCGGAAGCAAGGCTTTCCGGAAAAGGGTTTTTACCGCACGGGAAATAGCGTATTGTGAGGGAAAGGCTAATAAATATCAGCATTATGCGGTGCGTTTTGCCGCTAAAGAAGCGATCCTGAAAGCTCTTGGCTCCAAAGGCGTTGCTCTGATCGATATTAGCATTAGGAACCAGGATAATGGCAAGCCCGAAGCAGTATTAAGCGGGAAGTTAAAGAAATTGGAAAAGAACATCGCCGTCTCTTTATCACATTGTAACAATTATGCTATAGCACAGGCAATATATTTTAAATAAGGCGGAGAAAATGATAGAGTTGAAATTAACCAAGGAACAGTATGAAGATTTACTTAAATTGATTTATCTTGGCAATTGGATGATTAACGCGATTAGAATAGATGATGTAGTTCGAAAATATGAGGATTTAGAGAGCTATGTATTTTCCTTTGCTCATAAAGCTGGATTGGGAGAGATGGCTATATATGACCAGGCTTTCAAAGGACATTTCCCCACTCGGAAATTTGAAGACAATCCTGAATTACAGCAGTATATTGATGATTATGAAGAAGATAATTTTTGGGAAGGCTTGATAGAAAGATTAGCCGCGCGTGATTTCTACAAGACATATACTAAAGAGCAGATAAAAAAGATGAGCCGGGAAGAAAGATTTGTTAAACAGGAGACCTGCGGTAAAAAATACGAAAAGGAAATAAATGATCATGGAATTGGACATCTAATAATTGATGATAAATATAGGTGATAGAGTATGAAACTAACGGATAATGAGATCAGAGATATTGTAAAATATCTGGAAGCCGGGAAACCTCTGCCGGATATGTACCGCTTTTTGCTTTTTGAAGAAAAGCGAGAAGTTGAGCTGGTTTGGAATGGCAAGACAAATGAAATATGCAATGTGGCGCTGCCTTTTCAAATCATAGAGCAAGTAGATGAGCCGCGTTCTGAAAAAGAAACAAAACTGCAAATGGATCTTTTTGATCTTGATAACCGTGGCAGGCAGATCAAAGGCTGGACGAATAAGCTTATTTGGGGTGACAATAAACTCATTTTAAGCAGTCTGAAAAACGGGCCAATCAGGGAAGAAATTGAGAAAGAGGGCGGGATTAAACTGATTTACATTGACCCGCCTTTTGATGTTGGCGCGGACTTTTCAATGAATATTGAAATCGGCGATGACCAATTCACGAAAGCGCCGTCGGTTTTGGAAGAGCTTGCGTATCGCGACACCTGGGGCAAAGGCGCTGATAGTTTCATTGCGATGATCTACGAACGGCTTTCGTTAATGCGGGATCTATTGGCTCCTGATGGTAGTATTTATGTGCATTGTGATTGGCGATTAAATAGTTATCTCAGAATAGTACTTGAGGAAATTTTTGGTAAGAATGCATATCAATCAGAGGTATCATGGAAGCGGACGACTGCGAGAGCAGGAAGCTCTTTCTATAACAATGTTACCGATAGTATATTTTTCTACACAAAGTCTAAAGATGCAATTTGGAATCAACAATATAGTCAATACAATGAAGATTATATTGAGGCAATGTTTAGAAGAACAGATAAGAATGGTCGAAAATACCGAGAAAGTCCTCTTACAGCACCGGGAAAAACAGCAGGTAAGTCAGGAATGGCATGGCGAAACATTGAACCATGTCGAATAGGAAAAGGACGACATTGGGCAATTCCTGGTTATGTTCTCAATGAATTGAGTGACGAAGCAAAGAGTGACACCATTAAGGCACTGGAAGAATTGGACGCCATAGGCAGAATTGCTTGGTCAAAAAATGGGATGCCGAACATTAAGCAATATCTTGATGAACTTTCAGGTGTTGAGTTGCAGAATATTTGGCAAGACATAGGACTTGAAAAAGGTGAATATCCAACTCAAAAACCAGAAAAATTACTTGAAAGAATAGTTTTGTCTTCTTCCAACGAAGGCGATATTGTTGCAGATTTCTTCTGCGGCTCTGGGACAACAATGGCTGTTGCTGAAAAACTTGGCCGGAAGTGGATCGGGGCTGATCTTGGCAAGTTTGCCATTCATACAACCCGCAAGCGTATGATCTCGGTTCAACGTGAATTAAAAGAAGCAGGCAAGGATTACCGGGCATTTGAAATTTTGAATCTTGGAAAGTACGAACGCCAGCATTATATTGGAGTTAATCCGAACCTGAGAGATCAAGAAAAAGAAAAGCAACTTGCCAATCGTGAAAAAGACTTTCTTGAGCTTATCCTACGGGCCTATCGGGCTGAGAAAGTTGACAGTTTCAAAACACTTCATGGTAAGAAAGCCGCGCGGTTAGTTGCGGTCGGCCCCATTAATCTTCCTGTCACCCGCCGATTTGTTGAGGAGATTATCAAAGAATGCCTGGAGAAAAAGCTCGTCAAGGTTGATATTCTCGCCTTTGAATTTGAAATGGGGCTTTTCCCGAATATTCAAGAAGAAGCTAAGTCAAAAGGGATTGATCTGGCTTTGAAATATATCCCCAAAGATGTGTTTGACAAACGGGCTGTTGAGAAAAATCAGGTTGTTTTTCACGATGTTTCGTATATTGAGGTGAAGCCGATTGTTCAGAAAAAAGGCGTGGCTATCGAGCTTGTAGATTTCAGTGTTTATTACAATCAGGATACGATTGCTAATGTTGAATCGTCACTTAAAAACGGCGGAAGCAAGATTTACGTTGAGAATGGCAAGATTATCAAAGTCACCAAAGACGATAAAGATATCATCAAGCGCGAGGTTTTGACTAAGAAATGGACAGACTGGATTGACTATTGGGCGATTGACTTTGATTTTGAAAGCAAAAAAGAGATCATCCGGGTCAAAAAAGACGATGGCGCGATTGAAGAGGTTTGGACTGGCGACTATGTCTTTGAGAACGAGTGGCAGTCATTCCGCACCAAGAAGGATCGAACGATTGAGTTAAAGAGCGTGTTCCGCGAATGCCCCAAAGGCCGCCGTAAAATCGCGGTCAAGGTAGTGGATATATTCGGCAATGATACGATGAAAGTGATTGAGGTGAATATTTAAGGTTTCTACGGGGAAGATATAAAGAATCCGCTTTAGATATAGCTGATATATGGAAAACTAGGGGTGATATATGAGTAGAATTAAGGGTGTGTTTAAGGTTAATATTTAGATGAAGTGTATCCATATTTACTCAGATGAAAGCCGGCATAGAAATGAACGATTTTTGCTCCTGGCGGGCTTATGGATCGAGGAGCCAAAAATCAAAGCGGCGGAGAATGAAATTGCTGCTTTCCGCAAAAGACACGGTTTTGTTAATTCTCAAGGACAGCATGTCGATTTTCTTGGTGAGTTTAAGTGGACAAAGGTTTCACAGCGCTATTTGCCGGTCTATAAAGAATTGGCTGATATAGCGTTTAAATGGATTGCAGAAGATATAGCTCGTTTTAATGTGATTCTTGTTGACACTCAGGATGCAGCTGTTACGGCGTTCGGAAACATTAAGGAGGAGGGGTACTTTAAGCTTCTTTATCAACTTTATTACCATAATTCAAAAACTCCAGCTCTGTATAAAATCTATCCTGACAGTATCACTAACCCGGCTCAAGCGCGCGTTAGTCTTGATAAATTACACCAGTGTCTGGAAGTGGCCCTGCGCAATAGGTTTCTACCGCTTCTGAATCCTGCGGAGACTCAAGAGTCGGTCTCTTTTGTGAAAAATATATTACCAATTGATTCAAAGCAGACACCGTTTATTCAGATCGCTGATGTGATTATGGGCGCGATTGGGTACTTACAAAACGGTTTATTCCGAAATCCCGCGGCAAAAAAAGCTAAAGTTGAATTAATGAAATATATTTTCGATAAAATAACTCTATCAGGCGCTATACAGGTGAAAGGAAAGAAATACTATGTCGCGCGGTCAACGAAGTTTAATATATGGTTGTTCAGGCCAAACAAAAAATCCTCTTAATATTTTAAGAGGATTTTTGGAGTCCTGGGTCCTGGGTCAATGCCCCGTGTGACATTAGTCACAGGATACGTGATCCAGTAACTCCATAATTAATATAACACAATATTATAATATTGTCAATAGGAGTTTTAAGATAAATTATGGCTATACATCCTGAATTTCCAAAATCCCCATATGAGATCATCAAACCGGAGTTACGCTGGTTTCCAGCGGATGAGACATTGCGCGAAAAAGGCTACGAAAAGCTCTTGCCTCCGCTGGTGGCAAAGCTGCGCAAGTTGGTGGAAGAGTGGCGGAACTCTGATTATGAAGGCGCCTGCGCCACGAGCAAAGCGCTTCTTCGTTGGTGGTTTAAGACTGATCATCCGATGTATAATGCTGATGGGGAGGAATATCTTTTTCAGTACTATTTTGCTCAGCGGGAGTCGGTTGAAACAATTGTTTATCTTTATGAGATTGTAAAGATTAAGGATAAATACGATCTCTTGCGTTTTGATAGCTCCGGGATATTGACCCCGGGCATGTTTGCTGAAACATGGCGGCGTTTCGTAATCAAGATGGCGACGGGCAGCGGCAAGACCAAGGTTTTGAGTCTTATCCTGGCGTGGAGTTATTTCCATAAAATGTATGAAGCGGGATCGGCTTTAGCGCGCAATTTCCTTATAATAACGCCGAATATTATCGTTCTGGACCGTATTCGGGCAGACTTTGACGGACTTAAAATATTTTTTATAGATCCGGTTATCCCTGAAAATGGTATCGGCGGACAGAATTGGAAGGATGATTTTCAGGTAACTTTGCATATTCAAGATGAGATAGGCGCGTTACGGAAAACCGGCAATATATTCTTGACCAACATCCACCGAGTGTACGAGAGCAGTGACATAAATCCGTCTTTTGAGGATGAAGATACCTCGGATTATTTCCTGGGGAACAAGCCTGCCGGCGCTACGAACGAGTCTAAGGTTGACGTGTCAGAGATTGTTCGCAATATCGATGAATTGGTTATCTTGAATGACGAAGCGCATCATATCCACGATGAGAAACTTGCCTGGTTTAAATCTATCGAAGATATTCATAACCGTCTTAAGATGAAAGGCGCGGAGTTATCGCTTCAGATAGATGTGACGGCAACACCCCGCCACAATAACGGAGCAATTTTCGTCCAGACGGTCTGCGATTATCCTCTCGTTGAAGCAATTCATCAGGATGTGGTCAAGCATCCGGTGCTTCCCGATTCAGCCAGCCGGGCTAAATTGGTTGAAAAGAAAAGCTCAAAATATACCGAAAAATATGAGGATTATATCCACCTTGGCTATCTTGAATGGAAAAAGGTATATGAAGAGCATGCCAAGCTTGGAAAGAAGGCAGTCCTGTTTATTATGACCGATGATACTCGCAATTGTGACGAGGTGGCGGAATATCTCAGGAACAGGTATCAGGAATTTTCCGCAGCAGGCGGATCCGCCTCTGGCGGAAAAGATGCTGTTTTGATTATTCATACCAAGAATAATGGCGACATTGCCGAGAGGGTGACCGGGAAAAAGAAAGAGGAATTGGACGAATTGCGCGAGGCTGCCAATAAGATAGATAAGCTGGATAATCCTTATAAGGTGATTGTTTCAGTTTTGATGTTAAAAGAAGGCTGGGATGTTCGTAATGTTACTACGATTGTGGGCCTTAGGCCGTATTCTTCCGCGAGTAATATTTTGCCTGAGCAGACCATGGGCCGCGGCTTACGCCGGATGTATCGTGACGCTAATCTTCAGGAAATGGTGAGCGTTGTCGGCACTGATGCTTTCATGGATTTTGTTGAATCTATTCAGAGTGAAGGAGTTGAGCTTGAAAGACGCAAGATGGGTGAAGGCGCTGCTCCTAATATGCCTATTGTCGTAGAAGTTGACAAAGAGAACGTCAAAAAAGATATTGATAAGTTGGATATTCAGTTACCAATATTAACGCCGCGCCTTTACCGGGAATATAAAAATCTATCAGATCTTGATGTCCGCAACTTTGGACAGACAAGGATTGCGGTCAGGCAATTCACGGAAGAACAGAAACGGGAGATCGTTTTTAAGGATATTGCGACTGGCGAGATATCACACAAAACCGAATTGGATTCCGATTCCGCAGCAAATTATCAAAGCGTAGTTGGCTATTTTGCTCAAGTCATCATGAAAGAACTGAGGCTTGTTAGCGGGTACGATGCGCTTTATGGGAAGGTAAAAGAATTTATACAAGAACACCTTTTTGTGACAGTTGTTAATTTAGAGGATTTAAATATATTGCGTAATCTATCAGAACTCGAAGTCACAAAAACAATCATTGAGACGTTCAAAAAGAAAATAAACGATTTGACCATTCTTGATCAGGGCGAAGCTGAAATACGGGATTATATTAAGATTAGTAAATGCCGGCCTTTTGTGGTTAAAGAACAAGGATATCTTATTCCTCAGAAGAGTGTATTTAATAAAATCGTCGGAGACAGTCATTTTGAGCTGGAGATAGCGAGTTTCCTGGAAAAATGTGAGGATCTCATATCATATGCAAAGAATTATTTCGCAGTGCATTTTAAGATAGACTACCGTAATGCTACTGGCGAGATTAGAGATTATTATCCAGATTTCTTCGTAAAGGTCTCTGAAAAAGAAACTTACATCGTTGAAACGAAAGGCCGGGAGGATTTGGATGATCCACTTAAGATCGCGCGTCTAAAACAGTGGTGTGAAGATATTAATAAATCACAGAGCGAAGTCAGATGCTATTGTTTGTATGTTAGGCAGGATGAGTTTGAGAAATATAAGCCAAGGAATTTTAGAGAATTGATAGAGAATTATGAGATAAAACAATCTTAGTGTGAGGTTATTATGCCGGAAAAATTCATTACTAAAGAAGAAATAAAAAAGCTGCTGCCAAAACGTCCCAAGGACGCTTACAAAAATGTTTTTGGCCATGTACTGGTATTAGCTGGTTCCGCCGGCATGACCGGCGCGGCAGCATTGACCAGTGAAGCAGCCATCCGTATTGGCGCTGGATTAGTAACCTTAGGGATCCCCAAGAGCTTAAACCAGATAGTAGCAGTTAAACTTACTGAAGTGATGACCAAGCCGCTGGCTGAAACAGATGAGCAGACGCTCAGCCTGAAAGCGCTTGACGGGATCAACAACCTGATCCAGTTACGCAATATTAACGCGGCCGTGATCGGGCCGGGACTCTCCACTCATCCGGAAACCGTTGAGCTGGTGCGCAGTTTTGTCGCTAATAGCAAGATACCACTGGTGATTGATGCCGATGCTATTAATGCCCTGGTCGGGAAATTGGATATATTTAAATCTGCCCGCGGGCCAATCGTGATTACGCCCCATGCCGGAGAACTAGGTAAGCTGATCAATACCCATGCCACTGAAATTAAAAAAGCCCGTGGGAAATACCCGCTTCAGTTTAGCAAGGATACGGGAGTAATGTGTGTGCTCAAAGGTTATCAGACGATTATCACTGATGGGCAAAAAACAGTGGTAAATAATACCGGTAACCCTGGGATGGCTACAGCCGGCAGCGGTGATGTGTTAAGCGGAATATTGGGCGGTTTGATAGCCCAAGGTTTGGATATGATGGATGCGGCTAAAGCAGCAGTATATATCCATGGCCTGGCCGGGGATTTAGCGATAAAAGAAACTACAGAAATGGGCCTGGTGGCCAGCGATATTATTAAAGCGATACCGAAAGCATTGAAAACTGTTCTCGGTTGATCGTTCGTCGTTCGTCGTTAGGCGTAAAAAATGAAAATGGGTGAAAATCATGAATTTCTTGAAAGAAGCGGATAAAATAAAAACAGAATTGATCAAGATACGAAGGCATCTGCACCAATATCCGGAATTAAGCAATAAGGAATATAAAACCAGCGCCTATATTGCCTCCCTGCTGAAAAAGTGGGGTCTCAAAGTCAAAACAGGCGTTGGCGGCACCGGTGTCATCGGTTTGCTTGAACCGCCATCTGCCATCCGCCATCCGCGAACCAGCTCCATCGCCATCCGCGCCGACATGGATGCCTTACCTATTCAGGAAGCCACAAACAAGAGTTATTCTTCCCGCGTAAAAGGAATTATGCATGCCTGCGGCCATGATGGCAATATGACCTGCGCCCTGGGAGCTGCCAAATTACTGGCGGCACACCGGAAGGAACTTACCAAACCAGTGAAATTTATTTTCCAGCCGGCAGAAGAAATTTCCAATGGCGCGGAGCGAATGATCAAGGCTGGTGTCCTAAAAGATCCTTTGGTCGAAGCGATCATTGGGATGCATGTTTACACGTTACTGCCGGTAGGTAAGATCGGCTTAAAATACGGGCAAATGATGGCTAATGTAGATGAATTTACCCTGACTATTACCGGTGAAGGCGGCCATGGGGCAGCGCCGCATAAAGGCGTAGATGCCGTAGCGATAGCAGCGGAAGTAATTACCGCGCTCCAGCAGGTGGTTTCCCGCCAGACCGATCCAGCCGACCCGGTAGTCCTGACCATTGGGACGATCAATGGCGGCAGCCAGTATAATATTTTAGCGGATCAGGTGGTCATGACTGGCACCGTGCGGACTTTGAATGAGCAAACCCATCAGGAAATGCCAAATAAAATAGAAAAAATAGTGCGCGGCATTACTGCTGCTTTTGGCGCCAGGTACCAATTGGAATATAAAATGCTGGGGATAGCTTTAGTTAACACCGACCAGATAGTTGATACTATTAAGGCTGCTGCCGCCGGCATCTTAGGAACAAATAATATAATTACGGTTAACCGCGCTTCCATGGGCGGAGAAGATTTTGCCAGTTATTTACAGCAGGTACCAGGAGCTTTTGTGTATCTGGGTGTGGGCAACAAAGCCAAGGGTATCACTCATCCCTGGCACCATGCCTGCTTTGATCTGGACGAAGAGGCTTTGCCAGTCGGCGCTGCTGTCCTGGCGCAAACTGTTTGGTCCTGGCAATAACCATGGGTATGTTTAAGGTTGCTGCCGTTAAATGCAAAACGTATGAGACAAGTGAGGTGGCCAAAGCCTTAACCGCTCTGCTTGAACCTATCGGTGGCCTTGGCGCCTATGTCCAGCCTGGCCAGAAAGTGCTGATCAAACCCAATCTCCTGGCTCCACGCCCTCCGGAAACAGCAGTAACCACCCATCCTGCGCTGATCATCGCTATTGCCGAGGGTATTAAAAAACTGGGAGCTTTGCCCTTTATTGGTGATAGCCCCGGCGGGTTTGGCATCCTGGAACGGATTGAACAGCTTTGGGAAATTACCGGCATGAAACAGGCGGCGGCTGCCAGTGGCGCCACTCTGGTTAATTTTGAAAAAAGCCGATTTAAAGAATTCGAATTAGCTCTTGGCAAAAAGAAAATTAAAATTCCTATTGCTGCCTGTGTCCTGGAGGACTTTGAGGTAGTGATTAATGTGCCCAAATTCAAAACCCATGACCTGACTATCACTACTGGCGCCATCAAGAATATGTTTGGCGTGATGCCTGGCTTGACCAAAGTTCAGTTACACAAATTAGCGCCGAAAAAAGAAGACTTTAGCGCCCTGCTGGTAGCGTTATTTTCCAAAGTGGCGCCCCAGCTCAATATTATGGATGGCATTCTGGGAATGGAAGGTGAAGGCCCAGGATCCAGCGGCACGCCGGTGGCTACCGGATTTTTACTGGCGGCGGATAATGCTTTGGCTATGGATATGATCCAGGCCGAGATTATGAATATCCCCACGGCTAATGTCCCGATCATTGCCGCGGCCGTAAAAGAAAACCTTGGACCCAAAAACCTGTCCGAGATAGAGCTGAAGGGGGCTTTAATAAAAGAGCTAAGACCGGCAAAATTTATTTTGCCACCGGGTAGTTCTTTAACTGAAAAAATACCAGGCTTTTTAGTGCCTTTAGTAAGCTACATCGCCAGGCTGGTCAGGTTAACAGATCCAGTCGTTAATCATGAGCTATGTACCAGATGCCAGATCTGTGTTAAAAGCTGTCCAGTCCAGGCAATTACTAAGGCCAAAGGAAAGATTAAAGTGAATTATCGCCAATGTATAGAGTGCTTTTGCTGTATCGAATTATGTCCGACTAAAGCGATGACTATTAAGAAGTCGTTGATACTTAAATTAGCCACGAAGAAGGGTTAACATGCCTCATTTCCAACGGTTAACATTGGGGCAAGTCGGGGAATTTGGCCTGATCCAGCGGGCTAAACGTATCTTTGACCGGCCAGCCAGGCCAGGATTAGTGCAGGGTATAGGAGATGACACTGCTGTGGTTAAAATTGGCCACAATAAAGCCTTGCTCTACACCACTGATATGCTGATAGAAGATGTTCATTTTTCATTGAAATATGAGGGTTTTTTTGATATTGGCTGGAAAGCCCTGGCGGTTAACATCAGTGATATAGCCAGTATGGGCGCCACCCCGACCTGGGGCCTGATCTCTGTGGGAGTCCCTGTGGGTATCCCTGTGGATAATGTGGACAAACTGGCACAAGGGGTGGCCAGCTTGGCCCGTAAATACAGGGTGGGGATCATCGGAGGGGATACGGTTAAGTCACCTGACCGGCTGGTGGTTAACATAGCTCTTTTAGGGGAAGCCCCGGCTAAGGAGATCATCTATCGGCACGGGGCTAGTCCAGGGGATGCCCTGTTTGTGACTAACTGTGTCGGAGAGGCGGCCGCAGGCCTGGAAATACTAAGAAAAAGTCAGCGGTCAGCGGTCAGCGGTCAGCAGAACAGAAAGCATTTGATACATCGATATCTAAGGCCGGAGCCGAGAGTCAAAGAATCCAGATTGATTGTAAAATATAAGCTTGCTTCCAGTATGATCGATATCAGCGATGGCCTGCATCTTTCCGTAAAATTACTCTGCGCCCAATCAAAAGTTGGCGCCAAGATATATCTAGACAAGATTCCACTAAACTCTCAACTCGCAACTCGCAACCCGCAACAAGCTCTCCAATGGGCCTTATCCGGCGGTGAAGATTACGAACTATTATTTACTGTGCCCAAAAAAAAGATCCAGAAAGCGCTGGAGCTATTTCCTCACGGCTGGATCGGTGAAATAACCAAGGATAAGAAGATCAAGGTATTGGACCAGACTGGCCGGGAAGTGATGATAAGGAATACAGGTTATGAGCATTTCAAAGAAGCATAAAATTATTATTACCAGGTCTGCCGCTGAGACGCAGCGATTCGGCCGGAAATTGGCCCGGCAATTAAGACCCGGTGACCTCGTCTGTCTCACCGGGGATTTGGGTGCTGGGAAAACCTGCTTGATCCAGGGTGTCGCCAGGGGATTAAAGGTAAAAGACTATGTCAATAGTCCTACCTTCAAGATCATTAATGAATACTCAGGTCTAATGCCAGTATATCATTTTGACTTATATCGGCTGGAGGGCCTTACTGATCTACTGGGGCTGGGCTGCGAAGAATATTTTTATGGCCAGGGCGTTTCCCTGGTGGAGTGGGCGGAAAAGATCACTCCTTTCCTGACCAAACAGTATTTACACATTGAACTGCTTAGTATTGATGAAAACATCCGGAAGATCATCCTGACTGATTGGAGAAAGAAGAAATGATCGTATTGGGGATAGAAACTTCTACCAAGATCGGCAGTGTGGCCTTATCCAGGAACGGTAAAATACTGGCTGCGGCTGACTTGTCCGGGGAGATGAACCATTCTGAAAAACTGTTACCGCAGATAGAAAAGATCATGCTGGCAAAAAAAATTAGTTTTACTGACCTTAACCGTATTGCTGTATCTACCGGGCCAGGCTCATTTACCGGACTACGGATCGGGATAACGGTAGCCCGGACGATGGCCCAAATGCTGCATAAAGAAGTGACTAGTATTCCCACTCTGGACTGCCTGGCCGCCATGGTGCCGTTCAGCGGGTCACTGGTCTGCCCACTGATACCGGCTATACAAGGTCAAGTCTATTATGCTTTATATCAGTGTCCAGACGGACAAAAATGTAAAAAGATCACGGATTACCGCTTAGTGCCTCTGGAAAAACTGGCGCAGGATCTAAAAAAATACCCACTGGAAATAATTTTTACTGGAGAAGCGTTATTTTCTCTTCAGGAAAAGCTGCAACAGTTTTTTCCTAAAAAAGCCAGCTTTACCACACAAAATTTCTGGCGTCCAACCGCTTCCTGGATCAGTTTACTTGGTACGAAGTGCTACCCTGAGCCTTGGGGTAAGATCGTACCCTATTATATCCGGCTGTCTGAAGCTGAATTGAAGTGGAAGAAGAAATAATATGGATATTGCTTATGAACATTTAAAAGAAGAGGACCTGGAAGCAATCCTGAAGATAGAACAGGCCAGTTTCCCCCTCCCTTGGACCAGGGGCATGTTTGAACAGGAATTGCATATCCCCACTAGCCACTTTTTCGTCGCTAAGACTGTGCCCGCCAAGGAAATAATAGGCTATGCCGGGTATTGGCAGGTAGTAGACGAGCTTCATTTGATCAATATCGCTGTTCATCCTGAATACCGGCGGCAAGGTTTGGGCAAACACCTGTTATTCTATATCTTATGTGACGGTAAAAGATTAGGTTTAAAAAAAGCTACTTTAGAAGTACGAGCCTCTAATCTGGCTGCGCAAAGATTGTACGAGCAGCTTGGTTTTAAGAATATTGCCTGCCGCAAGCATTACTACTCTGACAACCTGGAAGATGCCATTATTATGTGGCATTACAATCTGAGTTTCTTCAGTTAGTCCAGGGATTAACCTTTAGTTTAATCCCAAAAATCACCTTTACAGATATAGGTTTTTATGGTATATTTATTAATACGATCGGAACCCGTATGATGGAGACTTAATGTTCAATTTCATTCGGCAAAGAATTGAATTGAAATTAGGGGTGGTATTACTTATTGTTGTTTTTATCCCTATTGCTATAATGTCTTTTATGAGCGTTAACCTGATCCTGAAAGGGATCCAGCGGGAGATCCAGCAACGCATTGTCAGCGACTTGAACGTCGCTGTCGCTATTTATGACAAGATCAAGCACCAGCTGCGTTATACGATCCGTGACCAAAGCAACCGCGTTAAATATTATTTTGATACAGACACCCTGGATGACCTGCCGGCTTTTTTGAAGGCTATAGCTGAACAGAATAACCTGGATCTACTTTTGGTAGCTGACCGGCGAGGAAAAGTGATTGCCCGGGGGAACCAGCCCCTGCTCGAAGATGATAATCTGTTTGAACGGGCTTACTTCAAAAGGGCAGTTGACGGTGAAGATATAGTTTCTACAGAACTGATCGATCTCAATGAAATGCAGGCAGAGGGGATTAAGAGCGATTCTGCCGAATCATTAATGATCAGGGTGGTCATGCCGGTAAAAGAGGCTGGTGGTGCCGTCCGGGCAGTAATAATTGCCGGGTATCTCCTTAATAATGATCACAGTATTGTCGATTTAATCACTGATCTGATCGGGGCCCAGGCCGCTATTTTCCAGCGGGAAACGATCATCGCCAGCAGCCTGCGTGACCACACCGGCGCCAGGGTCATGGGCGCTAAAACCAATAAGAAAATTGCCGAAACGGTATTGCAAAGCGGCAAACAATATGTCGGTGAAGACGATGTTTTTGGTACAGGTTATATTAATGGCTATATCCCTTTACGCAATGCCAATAACCAGGTGATTGGCAGCCTGTATATCCGGGCCAGCGAAGAGGGATTCCTGAATATCAAGAGGAAAGTCACCTCCTCTATTATCTTTATGGCTGGATTTAGTGTTTTACTGGCCTTAGCTATCGGGTTTTACGTGGGCCGGCCTTTGACCAAGTCTATTGAAAGCCTGCGCCAGGGAGCGCTCGCTGTTGCTAATAGCGATTTTGACCATAAGATCAAGGTCGATACTGATGACGAACTGAAAGAATTAGCCGACTCGTTCAATGCGATGACGGAAGAATTAAAGGAAGCGCAGAAAAAGCTGTTACAGTCGGAAAAAATGGCCGCGCTCGGCCAGATTGCCGCAGCCGTGAGCCATGAATTGAAAAATCCGCTGACCGGCATCAAAATGTCGGCCTATTTCCTGCGCGAAAAAGTGAACAGCGCAGACGCAGAAGCCAATAAGAGTATTGCTGATATTGAATCTGAAGTTGACCGCGCCAATAAGATCGTTATGGAAATATTGACTTTTTCGCAGCCGATCAGCCCGATCTTTAATACCGTCAATATCAATGAATTGCTGGGGGAAATCCTCCCGGTACAAGAATACCAGGCTGAACTCCATGATATCAAGGTGACTAAAAAACTCCAGGAAATTAAAAATGTGGTTAAAGCCGACCGGGACCAGCTAAAACAAATATTTGACAACCTGATCAATAACGCCATGCAGGCGATGGGCGCCGGCGGTGAATTAACGATCATGAGTATGGAAGAAAAGGATTTGATTACAGTTAAGATCAAGGATACCGGCGTCGGCATACCCGAAGAAAATTTAAAAAGTATTTTCCAGCCGTTTTTTACCACCAAAGACAAGGGTATCGGTTTGGGATTATCCATCGTGAACGAGATCGTCAAGAAGCACCAGGGGACAATTTCAGTTGAAAGCAGATTGGGCCAGGGTACTACCTTTATTGTCAGCTTTCCCAAATTTGTTAACCAGTAATAAGACCAGTCAAGGGGTGGGCGTGAGCGATGCTTAAAAAACCGGACAAACCGGAATTACTTATTGTTGATGATGAAAAAGTGATCCGGGAAATGCTGGAAGCGCTTTTGGAACGAGAAGGTTATAATGTCACGACAGCGGAAAACGGGGCTGCGGGCATAGATCAAATACAGAAGAAATTTTTTAATATAGCTATCGTTGATATTAAGCTAACGGATATGAGCGGCATGGAAGTGATGAAACAGATCAGGGAAGCTCATCGTGAAACCGTGGTCTTGATGGTGACTGCCTTTGCCACTACCGAAACAGCGATTAAGGCCTTAGAAGCCGGAGTGTATGACTATATCATCAAGCCGTTTGATATCAACCGCATTAAAATGATCATCAAGCGGGGTTTGGAAGAGCAGCGGCTAACCCTGGAAAATAAAGAGCTGCTGTCCAGCCTGAAAATAGAAAAAGATAAGCTCGAATCAGTGCTGGAAATAGGTAAAATGATGTCTTCGATCCTGGACCTGAGGGAACTGATCGATTTTATCGTCCGAAAATCAACCGAGGTCTTGAAAGCAGAAAAAGGCTCTTTAATGCTCCTGGATGAGACTACCGGGCAGTTGATTATCAGGGGGGCGATCGGGTTATCCGATGAAATTATCAATAAAACCAAAATGAAAATCGGCGATAAAGTAGCTGGTTTTGTCATTAAATATGGGGAGGCGATGCTGGTTGAGGATATTGAAAGCGACGAGCGCACTAAACGGGAAAGCCGGCCCCATTATCTGGGCAAGTCATTTATCAGCGTCCCCCTGGTTCATAAAGATAAAGTGCACGGGGTTTTAAGTGTTACTGATAAAAAAGATGACGGGCTGGCTGTCTTTACTGAGGATGACCTGAATTACCTTTCTATTATCATCAACTATGCGGCGGTAGCTATTGAAAATGCGCGGTTATATGAAGAAGTCAGGAACTTAGCCATTACCGATGCCTTGACCTCTCTGTTTAACCACCGGTATTTCCAAGAACAGCTGGCCAAAGAAATCAACCGGGCCAAGCGCTATGGGCGCCCGCTCTCTTTGGTGATGTTTGATATTGATAATTTTAAAACCTACAATGACCGCTTTGGGCATTTGACCGGGGATGCTATTTTAAAACATATTAGCGCGACTATTAAAAGTAATGCCAGGGAAGTAGATATTGTCTGCCGCTATGGCGGCGAGGAATTTGTCATGATCCTGCCGGAAACAGACGCTGTTGGCGGGATGTCCATCGCGGATAAAGTGCGAGAAGCGGTAGAAGCCAGTACCCGGCAGGAAGAATATTTTAAGAATATCGGGCAAGTTACTATCAGCGGCGGTATCGCCCAGTTTGAAAAGAAATATTTAAAGGAAGATTTTATCCAAAAAACCGATGAAGCCATGTATCAGGCAAAAAGAGAAGGGAAAAACCGGATCTGTATCTGGCAGGGATAAAACAGCCGCTAGTTTCTAGTAACTAGCCGCTGGTAAAAAAACAAACTATGAGGAAAATTAAAATGAAAAAATTAAAATTAGGATTTCCGAAAGGAAGCTTGCAAGAATCAACGCTGGCCTTATTTAAAAAAGCCGGGGTGAACATATATGTGAATGACCGCAGTTATTTTCCTTCCTGCGATGATGAGGAACTGGAAATAATGCTGGTCCGGACCCAGGAGATCCCGAAATATGTTGAAGACGGGGTTTTTGACGTAGGGCTGGCTGGTTACGACTGGATCGTGGAATCTGGGGCCAAAGTAAAGGAAGTCACGGAGTTGATCTATGCCAAGAGCGGTTACCGCCCGGTAAAATGGGTTCTGGCTGTCAGTGAAAACTCCTCTTTTAACAAAGTAGCAGACCTTAAAAATAAGCGTATTGCCACAGAGGTAGTGAATATCGTTAAAAAATACCTGCAGCAGAATAAAGTTAAAGCAGAGGTAGAGTTTTCCTGGGGTGCGACCGAAGCCAAGGTCCCCGATTTAGTTGATGCGATCGTCGAACTAACTGAAACAGGTTCCAGCTTACGGGCCAACAAGCTGCGGATCATCGATACTATATTACAATCAACTACCCGGTTGATTACTAATGCCGCGGCTTTACAGGATCCTTGGAAAAAAAGAAAAATTGAGAATCTGTCCATTTTACTAAAGGGAGCCCTGGCGGCCGAAGGTATGGTAGGACTAAAAATGAATGTAGCTGATGCGAACCTGCGGAAAGTACTGGCAGTACTGCCGGCGCTAAAAAATCCAACTGTGTCCGGTTTGACGAAAAAAGGCTGGGTGGCGTTGGAAGTGATCATGGAAGAAAAAATTGTCAAACGCCTCATCCCGGAACTAAAACGTGCCGGAGCCCAGGGTATTATTGAATACCCGTTGAATAAAGTAATTTATTAGTAAAACGATTTCGCGGATTAGAAGAAGCGGATTCCGCGGATTCATGCTTAAAGAATTAATCAGCGTAATCTGTATTTAAAATCCGCGTAATCCAGAGTTTTTCCAGGAGGATTTTCCCATTGACTATTCGCGTGCGGTTTGCTCCTTCTCCCACCGGTTATTTGCACATCGGGGGAGCCAGGACAGCCTTGTTTAATTGGCTTTTTGCCAGGAATAAAAAGGGCGTTTTTGTCTTGCGCATAGAAGATACAGATGAAGCTCGTTCTACTGAGGAATCTACTGCTCAGATCCTGCGCAGCATGGAATGGCTGGGATTGAACTGGGATGAAGGTCCATTTTTACAAAGCGACCACAAAGCCAAACACCAGCAATATGCCGCTCAGTTAGTGCAAAAAGGCCAGGCGTATCAATGCTATTGTTCACCGGAAGAACTGGAAATTCGGCGCAAAGACATGATGGCCAAAAAGCTGCCGCCTAAATATAACGGCCAATGCCGGGCTCTCTCGGCAGAACAGAAAAAGAAATTTGAGCAGGAAGGCCGTAAACCGGTCATCCGTTTCAAGATGCCTGATTCCGGTGTGACCAAGATCAATGACCTGGTTAAGGGTCCTATTCAATTTGATAACGCTTTACTGGATGATTTTGTGATCCTGAAATCTTCCGGGGTACCGGTTTATAATTTTGCGGTGGTTTGTGATGACCATGATATGGGGATCACTCATGTTATTCGCGGCGATGACCATATTTCCAATACTCCCAGGCAGATCATGCTGTACCAGGCTTTTGATTGGGCTCTTCCTGAATTTGCCCATATCCCGATGATCCTGGGCCCTGATGGCGCCCGGCTCAGTAAACGGCATGGCGCCGCCGCCCTGGATGAATATATCCAGGAAGGTTATCTGCCGGCGGCTATTATTAATTACTTGGTGTTGCTGGGGTGGGCCACTGAAGACAGCCAGCAAATATTTTCCATAACCGAAATGATCGAAAAGTTTTCACTTGATCGTTGCGCCAAGAACGCGGCTATTTTTGACCCGGAAAAATTAAAATGGCTCAATGGCGAATATATCAGGAATAAAATTAGTCCGGAAGAATTGGCGCAGTTAGGAAAAAAGTTCCTGGCCGCAAATAAATTAATAGACGAAAATACGGATTTAGGGTATATTAACAAAGTTATTTCCCTGGAACGGGAACGGATCAGGACCTTTGGCGAGTTACCTGGGCTGGTGGATTTCTTTTTTATGGAAAAGGTAGCGCTGGCTGATGATAAAGCCAGGAAAACACTGGCTAAACCGAATGTGCCAGAGATCTTAGCTAAAGCGGAAACAGAATTATCTCACGCTCCGGATTTTTCGGTGGCCGGGTTAGAGCAGGCGATACGGCAATTCTGCGAAGCTAATGGTTATAAAACCGGAGAAGTGTTTCATCCGCTCCGCGTAGCCGTTAGCGGCCGGACTACTGGCCCTGGCCTTTTTGAGATGCTTTCAGTCTTGGGACGGGAGCGGGTACTGGCCCGGATCAAGCAAACCATAGCAAATATGTAGAGGGTGTAATGGGTGAAGATTTAGAAAAAGAACAAGCCAAAATAAATGAAGAAGAACTTAGTTTCCTAAGTTTAGTATATTCGCTAAGTCAGGCCGCTTGGTCCTGGCTGGGGAAGCAAGCCCATCCGGTTAGTAACCAGATCCAAATAGATTTAAAGCAAGCTAAGTCGATGATCGATATGCTGCGCATGCTGCGGAAGAAAACCCAGGGAAACCTGAATCCTAAAGAACAGCAAATGATTGAAGGGGTCTTGGCTGACCTGGAACTAAATTACGTCGAAGAATGTAGTAAAGCAGCTCATAGTTCATAGCTGGTAGCTCATAGGAAATATCCTTACGAGCTAAGAACTACGAGCTACGAGCTCACGAAGTGATGATTGCCCGGTGGTGTAATTGGTAACACGTCTGCCTCTGGAGCAGAAGTCTCCTGGTTCGAGTCCAGGCCGGGCAGTAGTTCGACGCGTCAGATGACTATTTAGTCATCTGCCGTGCTCACTACTAGCGTTTTTTATAAGCGTCGAACTATCCTGAGCACAGTAGTGAGCGTAGTCGAACTACGAGTCGAAGGATTGGTATTTGTGGGGTATACTATGCATTTCTTAATACGCTGGGGCATCAATACAGTTGCGTTAATCTTGACTGATTATCTGATCACCGGAATTTACATTTCCAGCCCTGGGGCGGCCTTAATGGCGGCACTGTTATTGGGATTGGTTAACGCGTTTATTAAACCGGTCCTGATCTTGTTAACGCTGCCGATAAATATATTGACCTTAGGATTATTGACTTTTATTATCAACGGGATATTATTAAGTTTTGTAGCCTGGGCTATTCCTGGCTTTATTATTGATGGTTTTTTGTGGGCTATTATCGGGGCTTTCATCCTTAGTGTTATCAGCACCTTGTTAAGCGTTTTTATTGCTTCTCCGAAATAAATAGCTTACAGCCATAAAATAAACGGCGCCATCGTCTAATTGGTTAGGACGCTGCCCTCTCAAGGCAGAGCTTACGGGTTCGAGTCCCGTTGGCGCCACCATTTAGAACGGGACGAGAAGCAAGGTCCGCCAGGCTTGAAGGCGGAAGTCCCGTTGGCGCCACCATTTAGAACGGGACGAGAAGCAAGGTCCGCCAGGCTTGAAGGCGGAAGTCCCGTTGGCGCCACCATTTAGAACGGGACGAGATGATTTAGCACAACTTTCAGGAGTGCGATCATGTTTAAAAAGTGTGAGTTGTACATAGAAGATACCAGGCATAAAAAAATATGCCTAATTAATAATGACGATAAAAATAAATTAAAACAATCCTGGGATTAATCATATCCCGGGATTTTTATTTATAAGAAAAAATAATTAAGTAGTTGCTCCTGAAAGAGTTAAAATTGCAGCCAGAATGGACTTTTTAGGAGCAGCTAAAAAGGGAGGGGATCGTGGAATTCAATTTGGGAAGTTCTTTCAGTCAGATTATCAACGCCCTATCGCAGATTATTGCTTTGGAGAATCATCAGCGTATCTTTCATGCCTGGCGGGTGACGATACTGGCTACGGAAGTTGCCCGGAAAATAACCCCGGAAGATATTAACCAGGTATTTTATGCCAGCTTACTGCATGACGTAGGGACAGTCAGTATTGATAATGGTATTAGGAAACATTTATCCCTGGATCAGGAGCGGGCTCATCCGGTGATTTTTGCCCATCCGGTTAAAGGCGCTAAAATTGTGCAGGAAATCCCCGGACTGGAACCGGCCGCGGAGATTATTATGGACCATCATGAACGTTGGGATGGGGAAGGTTATCCGCATCAGAAACAGAGTGAGGATATAAATATTGGGGCGCAATGCCTGAGAATTGCTGATAGCTACGATTTTTTTCTGCAGGATAACCCGCAGCTTGATTATGAACAAAGCATGAAGCTGTTAGAGGGACAGAAGAATAAGGAATTTTGCTCTTCAGTATACGAGGTTTTTGGAGAAATATTGGCACATAATGAATACTGCCGGGAAATTAACCGGGATGAATGTCTGGAAGAGTCGTTTATTGAATTGCAGCAGAGCCTGCCTCGGTTGCAATGCCCGGACAAGAGCGATGTTATAGGTATCACTTTACGGGTCTTTGCCAGGGTAATTGATGCTAAACATATCTATACCAGCGGGCATTCGCAGCGAGTTTCGCAATATGCCATGTTGCTGGCTGAAGCCCTGCATCTTGATCATGACGAGATCAGCCGGATAAAATGGGCCAGCCTGTTACATGATGCCGGTAAAGTGGCCATACCACAAGCGATCTTGAATAAGCCAGGCCCCTTGAGCGAGGAAGAGCTTGTGTTAGTTAAAAGGCATCCGGAAATAACCGCGGAGATAATAAAATATATAGATGTTTTCAAAAACCTGGTGCCGACGGTGCGCCACCACCATGAGCATTTTAACGGACGGGGATATCCAGATCATCTGGAAAGCCAACAGATACCGTATTTATCCAGGATCATAACTGTGGCTGATGCTTTTGATGCTATGACCAGCCCTCGTCCTTACCAAAAGATGAAAAGTATTCATGAGGCTCTAGCCGAATTGGAACAGCAAAAAGGCAGTCAATTCGACGGAGAGATCATCAATCAGGCGAAAGAAGTCTTTATGGCCTTGACAGTGTAATACTTCGACTACGCTCAGTACTTTACTTCGACTACGCTCAGTACTTTACTTCGACTATGTAGTTCGACGGTGCTCACTACTACGCTCGGTATTTACCCTGAGTGGAATCGAAGGGATTTCATCGTCAGAAGGCTCGTCTTAAAAAAAGAATAATTTTTCTTGACAAGCCTTAGACGATAGTGTATAAGATAACTAGAACATTTTTCTCATTTTTTAAGTCGAGGGGGGGTGAACAGAAATGGCAGAGAAGGTAATGAAATGCGGCGTTAAGAAACAGGCTGGGTATCTTTATTTCATCGACAAGCAGGGTGATATCTCCAGGGCGAAAATGGCTCGTGGCGGTGAGAAGAAAAAAAAGAAAAAAAGATAGCTAAACGGTTTTTTAAACAAACAGTTTTTGAGCTCCCATTCAGTTTAACTAATGGGGGCTCGTTTTTGGCTTAGTGTGGTGTGTCTAAACTTTTATTTTTTTTGTCTTTAAAGTTAACTAGTATATATAATAAGTTAACAGTAGATGGTATGAATATGCTCCTAACCGCTCATGATATGGTTAAAGTCAGCCTTTTTGCCAGCTTGACCGCTGCTGGCAGTTTTGTCTATCTTCCCCTGCCTTTCAATCCTGTGCCTATTACCCTGCAAACTTTTTTTACCTATTTATCCGGAATAATCCTGGGTCCGCTGTTAGGTCCGCTGAGTCAATTGATCTATATCTTGCTGGGGTGCCTGAATCTGCCTGTTTTTGCCGGAGGGACAGCCGGCTTGGGGACACTATTCGGACCAACCGGCGGATATTTATGGGGTTTCCTGGCCGCCAGCGGTATTATTGGCCTTATGGCCAAAGGCCAAAGAAGCTTTTGGCGGTTGGTCCTGGCGATGGTCTCAGGGACTATAGCGATCTATGTTTTTGGCTTAGCACAGTTGATTTTTGTGGCGCATCTTTCCCTGACCCAAGCCTGCTGGGCCGGGATGGTTGTTTTTCTGCCTGGCGATCTGGTCAAAATAGTTTTAGCCTCCAATATAGCTATAAAATTGCCATCCAAATTAATGCGGTTTTAGCTATTTTCCTGCCTCTCCGATAATCCTCTTTTTTCTCTTGAAATTAAAAAAATGATATGCTATCATAAACCAATAATCTAGTACGGAATATAATTCTGAAAGCGAGGTATTTTCTTTGCGTAAACCGATTCTTGCAGGTAACTGGAAAATGTACAAAACTAGTCAGGAAGCCAAGGTACTGATCGAAGGCTTAGCCAGCCGGGTAGGAAAATTGAATGACCGGGAAGTGATCGTCTGTCCGCCCTTTACCAGCTTAGCTATTGCCGCTGAATCAATTAAAGGCTCAAATTTGAAATTAGGCGCCCAAAATATGTACTGGGAAGACAAAGGCGCGTTTACCGGTGAGATTGCTCCAGGAATGCTTAAAGATATCGGCTGTCTTTATGTGATCATTGGACACTCCGAACGCCGGCAATATTTTAATGAAACTGACGCTGCCGTTAATAAAAAAATGAAAAAAGCTTTCCAGTCAGGATTATTACCGATTGTTTGTATCGGCGAAACTCTAGTTGAAAGGGAAAGCAATAAAACCTTACAGGTATTGGAACGCCAAATACATGAAGGTATTAGCGGCTTAAGCCAGGAAGAAGCAAAAAAATTAGTGGTAGCTTATGAACCAGTATGGGCGATTGGCACAGGCAAAACCGCATCTCCCCAGCAAGCTGAGGAAGCGCACAAGTTTATCCGCCAAAAATTAGCAGAAATATACACTCCGGCTATAGCCGAAGAGATCAGGATCTTGTACGGCGGCAGTGTGAAGCCAGAGAACAGCAAGGAACTTATGGGGCAAGCGGATATAGACGGCGCTTTAGTCGGCGGGGCCAGCTTAGAGGCCGAAACATTTAGTAAGATCGTTAACTATTAAATAAATTTGAAATGACAAATTACATCGTTCCTGCGGAACTTATGCTAAATTTAGGTAAGATTCTTACCATAATTTGGCATAAACAAAGTGATAGAATTTGTAATTTAGCATTTTATTTAGGAGCATAGTGTGATCATAGCTATTGGCAGTGATCATGGCGGCATAGAACTGAAAGGGAAAATTAAGGATTTCTTAATCCGTTTCGGCCATGAAGTGAAAGACATGGGCGCTAATACCAAGGATAGTGTTGATTATCCTGATATTGCTTTGCAGGTAGCTGAAGAGGTATCGCAAGGTAAAGCTGCCCGGGGAATATTGCTGTGTAAAACAGGAATTGGCATGTGTATTGCTGCCAATAAGGTCCCCCGGGTCCGGGCGGCTCTTTGCTGCCAGCCAGAACAAGCCAAGCTAGCCAGTGAACATAACCAGGCTAATGTGTTTTGTTTAAGCGGCTTGACCAGTGAGTCCAATATGGAGCAGATGATCAAAGCCTGGCTGGAGACTCCTTTTAGCGCGGAAAGGCATTTGCGCCGGATCAATAAAATCACTGAGATTGAAAAAAAATATATGAAGGAATAACCATTGATCTTGGCTATGGATTTTGACCAAAAACTAGCCCAAATTATTGACTACGCTGTATTGAAACCTGATACGACGAGTGCGGATATTGATCGTGCCTGCCAAGAGGCGATAAAGTACCGTTTTGCCGCTATTTGCGTTAATCCCAGCTAT
The DNA here is from genome assembly GCA_964441745.1 of uncultured Clostridia bacterium. Taxonomy (GTDB): domain Bacteria; phylum CAYTYR01; class UBA6262; order UBA6262; family UBA6262; genus UBA6262. Next base: position 83,680 of record CAYTYR010000001.1, on the reverse strand, counting down.
GTGCCGCTAGCCGCCAAATTACTGCATGGGAGCGGTATTAAAGTCACGGCGGTGATCGGGTTCCCGTTAGGAGCCAGCACTTCTACCGTTAAAAGCATTGAAGCGCGTAACGCTTTGCTTAACGGCGCCGATGAAATTGATATGGTCCTGAATATCGGCGCTCTTAAATCAAACGAACCTGAGATTGTGGATGAAGAAATTAAAATGGTGCGTAACGCTACCAGCGGGCATGTGTTAAAAGTGATCCTGGAGACCTGCCTGCTCAATAAAGAAGAAAAAATCAAGGCTTGTGAGATTGCCTGTCTCCAGGGAGTAAATTTTATTAAGACTTCCACTGGTTATAACGGTAGCGGCGCTACAGTTGAGGATATCAAGCTGATCCGCAAGATAGTGGGTATCGAAATGGGTGTCAAAGCCAGCGGCGGGATCAATACTGCCGAGCAAGCTTATGTCCTGATGGAAGCTGGCGCCACCCGTATCGGCACCAGTCATGCTGTTGATCTTGTTTCCGGAGATAAAAAAAGGTAAAGGGGTTTACCATGAATGTTGACGATCTTTTGCAGCTGATGGTCAAACGCAGCATTTCCGATATTCACTTTAAAGCAGGCAGTCCGCCGATGCTGCGGTTTAATGGTAAATTGATGGCCGCTGAATCCAGTCCTTTGACCAGCGAGAACATTGAACAGCTGGCTTATAGCCTGATGAATGAGAAACAACAAAAAAAATTCGAGAAAGATGATGAACTTGACCTTGGTTACGAAGTAGAAGGAGTGTCTCGTTTCCGGGTCAATTTGTACCGGCAAAAAGGAGGGATCGCGTTAAGTTTGCGGGTTATTCCTCCCTCGCCTAAAACCTTTGAAGAATTAAACCTGCCCAGTGAAACAATGCGTAAAATAACCAGCCATAACCGTGGTCTTATTTTGATTGCCGGGATTACCGGCGCCGGTAAAACTACTACCCTGAACACCATGATTGATTTTATTAATTCTACCCGCCGTTCTAATATTATTACGATTGAGGATCCGGTTGAATTTTATCATAATGATAAAATGAGCACGGTCAGCCAGCGGGAAGTAGGCAGTGATACCAAGTCTTTCGGGCAAGCGCTGAAACATGTCCTGCGCCAGGACCCGGATGTCATCGTGATCGGTGAAATGAGAGATTTTGAGACAGTCAATGCCGCTATTATGGGTGGAGAGACCGGACACCTGGTTATTTCCACGATTCATACCAGTGATGCTGTCCATACGGTGAACCGTATTGTCGATATGTATTCTCCACACCAGCAAGGTCAAATTAGAATGACGCTCAGCCAGATCCTGCGGGGTATTATTGCTCAGCGGCTGATCCCGCGGGTTGACCAGGAAGGCCGGATCCCGGCGATCGAGATCCTGACGGTTACCCCGTTTGTCAGAAAGTTGATCGCCGAAGGCAAAGACGCCGGTATTTATACTGCTATGCAGCAGGGGACTTTTTACGGCATGCAATCTTTTGACATGTCGCTGTTGAATTTATACAAGGAAGGGAAAATTTCCCTGGAAGAAGCTCTGGATAATGCTACTAATCCGGATGAACTGATGCTGCTGGTCCGGGGCATTTATACTGGCGTTGACGAAAATAATAACCAAGGCAAGAGGGATAAATAATGATTATCCGCTGGAAAATAGAATCTTATTTTGACGACAAGCACCAAGACCGCTATGTGGTATCTATCAATGGGGATCGTGAAGACGTTCTCCGGGTGGTGGGAAAATTTGAGAAAGTTTGTCAGCCTCCCTTTCAGCTCAAAGCCGCTCGTGGTGATTATAATTGGGGTTTTTACCTGAATACGTCCAGTAAAGAAACCAGGCTGGAAGTAGAGAAGTTCATGAAGCGTCTTTCCGTTGGTGCCGCTGGAGAATTGCCGGAGGAAAAAAAGAAACCAGGTGCGCCGGAAAAGGGTGACGACCTGGCCAAGGAAATTGGCGGCGTGATCAAGGATTTTTCTGATCGTGGGATCAGTAAAGCTGAAGCCAAGGAAGCGCTCAAGCATAAAAATATTGTATTACCAGGTGATATTAGGATGCCGGGCCAGGAGAATGAGGAATCTATTCCTTTGGAAGTCGGCCGGATTCAGCCCATCTACCTGAAAAAGGAAATAGATCTCCCGGAAGAGTTAATGGTACTCAATGAAAATGAAGTCAAAGTTGGCATTTTGTATCCTGAAGGTGAACAGGACAATGCTCATCTTTTTCTCACCGGGTTAACTGATGTTTTAAGAACAGTAAAACATCATCCTTTCAGCCTGGAAAACGTTTTTGACGATAACTATTCCCTTAGAGCCCAGCTGGATTTAGCCAACCTCGTAGAAATTTACCAGGGCTTTAATATTGAAGCATTTTTGATTTTTATTCCAAATTATCAGGTTTTCCCTGAAGCCAAGAATCTGGCCGCGTTACTTAAAAAATTGCCGAAGAAACGGAAAGTGCTGATCAAAGCGATAGCGCTCAATAAAATGGCCTTAAGGACTACTTTTGTCAGCGTAGTTGTGGATATTGCCTTGTTCAAAGGGCGGGGAATTGGGGATTTCCAAGATTGAAACAGACTAAACTTTATCAATGGCACCAGCAGCATCAGGCCCGCTTAATAGAGTTTGGCGGTTGGCTGATGCCGGTACAATACAGCAGTATCATCGACGAGTACTGGGCGGTACGGAAAAAGGCCGGGCTCTTTGATATCTGTCATATGGGAGAAATAACCGTTATCGGTGATGAAGCGGAAAAATTTCTGCAGTACACCATGACCAATGATGTGTCAGTAATGGCCCCGGGGGATTGTCTTTACAGCCTCATGTGTTATGATGACGGGGGCATAGTTGACGACTTGTTCATCTATAAGCTCAGCAAACATAATTATCTGCTGGTGGTCAATGCTTCTAATACGGAAAAAGATTACCAGTACCTGACTGAACAAAAAGAAAATTATGACGTAATGCTAAATAATATTTCCGAAAGTACGTCCTTTATTTCGCTGCAGGGACCTGAGGCCAGGGAGATCATGGCCAAACTGGCCGGCCCAGAGATCGCTAAACTGGATTATTTGCATTTCACTAAGGGGCTGATTGCCGGCACGCCGGTGACTATTTCCCGTACCGGATATACCGGAGAGCTGGGTTACGAGATATTTTATTTTGCCCAGCCTGAGCCGGAGCAAGAGACGGAAAAAATCTGGCAAAGCATAATTGACCAGGGAGTTATCCCCTGCGGTTTGGGAGCCCGGGATATTTTGCGGCTGGAAATGAAATACTCCCTCTATGGTAATGATCTTGACCAGGACATTAATCCGCTGAAAGCCGGACTCGGTTGGGCGGTGAAATTAGAGAAGGACAATTTTATTGGCAAGGCCAGCCTGGAACAAATAAAAAAAGAAGGACTTTCCCGTAAGCTGGTCGGGCTGGAAATGCAAAGCCGGCAGATTGCCCGCCATGGTTTTTCAATCTTTAACCAAGACGATAAGGCCGTGGGAAAAGTCACCAGCGGGACCTTTTCCCCAACCTTAGCTAAAGGTATTGCCTTGGGCTATGTCCGGGTAGCTGAGTCTGCCTTGAACAATATCCTAAAGATAGAGATCCGGGGAGAAAAATATCCAGCTAAGGTTGTGCAGACACCTTTTGTCCCCAGCCATGTTAGAGATTAAAACGCAAATAGCGTATGGCATATAGCATATGGCAAGAACTAAAAAAGGGTTAAAAGATTTTGCCATTAGCCATTAGCCATAAGCGAACTTGGAGGTAATAATGGTTCCAAAGGACTTAAAATACAGCAAATCCCATGAATGGGTAAAAGCAGTAGGTAATAATACCATGGTCATCGGCATCACTGATTATGCCCAGGAAGAATTGGGCGACATTGTTTTTGTTGAATTGCCCAAAGTAGAACGACAATTAAAACAACAAGAATCTTTCGGCGTGGCTGAAAGCGTAAAAGCGGTCAGTGACCTATTTAGCCCAGTCAGTGGCATGGTCGTCGCGGTTAATGAGGCTTTAAGCAAGCAGCCTGAATTGGTCAATAAGGAACCTTACGGTAACGGCTGGATGATCAAGATAGTCTTGGCCGCTCCCGCGGAATTATCTGGCCTGTTGTCAGCGGAAGAATATGAAAAGTTGATCAACGAGGGATCTAAGTAACTATGGACTATATAGGTAGTAGTGAAGCTGATAATAAAGAGATGCTGCGTGAATTAGAGATCGCTTCAACTGAAGAGCTGTTGAAAGATTTTCCGCAGAATAAGATTATTCGCCAGCGGCTAGGGTTACCGCCAGCGGCCAGTGAGTTTGAAGTCAAAAAGAAGATGCGGGAAATAGCCAGCCAAAATGTCTCTGTCGCTGATTTTGCCTGTTTCTTAGGCGCCGGCGCTTATGATCATTATATCCCCAGCACAGTCCCGGTGATTACTAAACGGGGGGAATTCTATACTGCCTACACGCCTTATCAACCGGAGATCAGCCAGGGGACCTTGCAATCGATCTTTGAATACCAGACGATGATCTGCAATCTGACCGGTATGGATGTAGCCAATGCCAGTCTCTATGATGGCGCTACCGCGCTTTATGAAGCCATTCACCTGGCTTGTGAGCAGACCCACAGGAATACAGTGTTGGTGGCCAAAACTATTCATCCTGAATACCGTCAGGTAGTAAAGACCTATCTGAAAAATTCAGCGGTGATCATTAAGGAGCTTCCTTTTGCTGAGGGAATTACTGATCTGTCTGCCTTGAAAACCCAGGTTAATGATCAAATAGCGGCCATAGTTGTGCAGCAGCCTAATTTTTTTGGGTGTCTGGAACAGGTTCAACAGCTTAGCGCCATAGCTCATGAGCAGGGAGCTTTATTGATCACCAGTATTTATCCGGCTAGTCTTGGTGTTTTGCAAAAGCCAGTGGAATACGGGGCAGATATTGTTACCGGTGAAGGGCAATCATTGGGGATGCCGGTTTCTTTTGGCGGGCCGTACCTGGGAATTTTTGCCTGCCGCCAGGAATTCATGCGCAAGATGCCTGGCCGGATAGTAGGAGAAAGTGTTGATAACCGGGGACAACGCGCCTATGTGCTGACCTTACAAACCCGGGAACAGCATATCCGCCGGGAAAGAGCCACCAGTAATATTTGTTCTAATGAAGCTTTGTGCGCCTTGAGCGCTTGCATTTATCTTTCATCTATGGGCTCTGCCGGATTGAAGGATGTGGCCAATGCCGCTTTGGCCGGAGCTCATTACCTGGCTGAGGCGATCGCCTCTATTCCCGGGTGGAAAATTAATTTCCCGGCCCCGTTTTTTAATGAATTTGTCGCCACTGCCCCTGGAGATATTGATGCTTTGAATAAGAGATTATTAAAGCGCCGGATAATCGGGGGGTTACCGTTAAAAACTTTTTATCCGGAACTTAAAAACTCGTTATTATTCTGCGTTACTGAAAAAAGGACCAAAGCCGAAATCGACACCCTGGCCCGTATCTTAAAAGAAAATATTTAGCATTTTCTATACGCTACACGCTATACGCTTAACGCTATTAAAAGAGGTTGCTTAATTTGGAAAAAGTAATTTTCGAGTACCAATCCCAGCCAACAACTTATGTGCCTGCCGCAGATCCGGCAGCAGCGAAAAAATATATACCCGCTGGATTTTTGGGAAAAGAAGATTTATCCCTGCCGCAAGCCAGCGAGCAGGATGTGATCAGGCATTTTACCGCTCTCTCCAAATTAAATTTTGGCGTAGATAACGGTTTTTATCCTTTAGGCTCATGCACTATGAAATATAATCCTAAAGTGAATGAAGCGGTCGCTGATCTTGATGGGCTGGCCGGGATCCACCCTTATGCTCCTGAAGAATCGGTACAGGGCGCTTTGAAACTAATCTATGAATTGGAAGTTTTTCTAAAAGAAGTAAGTGGCTTCGCCGGTATGACTTTACAGCCAGCCGCCGGGGCGCATGGGGAAATCACAGGCATTTTGCTCATCAGAGCGTATCACCAGCAGCGAAATCCGGAACAAAAGCGAACAGTTATTCTTGTCCCAGACACAGCCCATGGCACGAATCCAGCCAGCGCGGCTTTGGCTGGATATCAGGTCAGGCAAGTGAAGAGTGATAGCCAGGGTGATATAGACCTGGAGGACCTGCGGAAAAATCTAAGGCCCGATGTCGCCGCTCTGATGCTGACCAACCCCAATACTTTAGGATTGTTTGAAAAAAATATTCTTGAAGTCAGCGAATTAGTTCATAAAAACGATTCATTATTGTATGGGGACGGGGCTAATTTTAACGCTTTGCTGGGCTTAGTAAAACCCGCCGAGTTAGGCCTTGACGTAATGCATTTCAACCTGCATAAAACTTTTTCTACCCCGCATGGCGGTGGTGGGCCAGGCGCTGGCGCAGTCGGCACGATTAAGGAACTTGTTCCGTTTTTGCCTGTACCTCAAGTCAAAGCCAAAGGGGAAAATTATTTTTGGGACTATCAACAGGAACATAGTATCGGGAAAATCCGTTCTTTTTATGGGAATTTCTTAATTGCGGTCAGGGCTTATGCGTATTTCCTGGCGCTGGGCGCTGAGGGGATAGCCAAAGTTGGGCGGCAAGCTGTTCTGAATGCCAATTATTTAATGCATAAATTGGAAAAATTTTATGCCGTACCCTATCCCCGGACCTGTATGCACGAATTTGTCCTGACGCCTCAGCCTGACTGGGCAGTCAGCGCCCTGGATATCGCCAAAAGGATTATTGATTATGGATTTCATCCGCCGACGATCTATTTCCCGCTTATTGTCCATGAAGCCATGATGATCGAACCGACGGAAACCGAAACCAAAGAAACTATGGATGCTTTTGTTAAGGCCCTGGAACTAATTGCCGCAGAAGCGGCGCAAAAACCGGAATTGCTTAAAAAAGCGCCGCAAACCAGTCCGGTAGGACGGATCGATGAAGCCCGGGCTGGCCGGCAGCTTATTTTGAAATATGAAAAAGGAAGGGATACATAATTAGCATGAGAATGTTGAGCGCAAGAAGCTTAATTCAATTTCAGGAAAAGGCGGGGTAAAAATGATTACAAAATGGGACCTTGTCGAAAGTTTTACCGCAGATTATCCTAGCCGCTGGAAAGTAGTTTTACAAGGCGACAGGGATGATAGCGCCAGGTTGTCGAATGTGCTGACCAAGCTTAATTACAGCTGCGGCCGGACGACTTCTTTGCGGGAGAAGGATTATAACTGGTCATTTTATGTTTACCAGTTGGAAGAAAACGATAAAGAGAAGATATATGAGATCGTGCATGATTTTAAGGAAAATCCGGACAATTTCGATTTTGCCAAATATTTGCCTCCAGTCGAAGAAGATAATTTAGTTGATGAAGACATCAACCAGGAGATAACCGGAGAGGCTCCCATTGCCGCTCCGTTAACTGCTGAAACAGCGACTAAACCGGTATTGACAGAAGATCAGAAACTAGCCCTTTTCGCGGAAATAGGTTTAAATCCACGCTATACCTTTGATACCTTTGTCGTAGGGAAAAGCAATCATTTTGCCAAGGCTGCCGCTTTGGCGGTGGCGGAGATGCCGGGCAAAGTATATAATCCGTTATTTATGTATGGAGATGTCGGCTTGGGGAAGACTCATTTGATGCAAGCGATCGGTCATTTTGTGCTGGAAAATAATCCTACGGCAAAAGTGTTGTACACTACAGCCGAACGGTTTATGGCTGAAGTAATAGATGCTATCCGTTACGGCAAAATTATCGAGTTCAGGAATAAATACCGGAAGATAGACGTCTTATTGATCGATGATGTCCAATTTTTATCTGAAGCTGAAGCAGCCCAGGAAGAGTTTTATCATACGTTCAACGCGCTTTATGATGACCATAAACAGATAGTTATTGCCAGCGATAAGCCGCCTAAAAAAATATCGGTGCTGGAAGAACGGCTGCGTTCCCGGTTTGAATGGGGTTTGATCACTGATATCCAATCCCCAAATCTGGAAACCAGGGTCGCGATCCTGAAAGCGAAAGCTGATAGCACCAAGGTACAGATCGAAGATGAAGTAATGTATTTTATCGCGGAACAGTTAAAATCAAATATCCGTGAATTGGAAGGATTCCTGATCCGTATCGTGGCCTACTCTTCTTTGACTAATCGGCAAATAAATAAATCTTTAGCCGAAGAATTACTGCAGGACCTATTGCCGGAAGAAACTACGGGTATAGAAATGAATACTCTGGCCCCGCTGGAAGAGAGCTTAACCCAGGTCATTGAAGAAAAAACAGAGATTGTTTTTGAGCCTGCCCAGCCGGTAGAGATAGTGAGCGAATATGAGTCAACACCTGCTGCTCCTGAACAGTCAGCAGAACAGATAATTGAGCCGGAAATACCCGCATATGAACCGCCGGTCACAGAGTCAGAGCCAGTCTCTGCCCCGGAACCGGCTCCTGGCCTGGAACCAGCTCCTGCTGCTTCTCAGCCGCCACCTGAGTCCGTGGCCAGGGATGGGTCTCACAACCTGCGGACAGGATATATTTATCCTGCCGGCAAGGATAAAGAATTAGATCAGATGATTAAGAATTTTGCCGAGACTATTAAAAAACATAAGATCAAATTCAAGCTGGATAAGACTTTTGCCCAGACTTATACTCCTAGTTCAAACCTGAATTTTGGGGAAATGGTAGATTTGTGCCGTAGTCAGGGAATTGACCTGGTTATCTGGATGGGGCCGCCGCCATCCAATAATTTGATCGAAGGAGAATTTGCCCGTTCTATCCATAGCGTGTTTGATAAGGAAAAAATACCCATGCAATATATCTCCTTTGAAAGCGTGCCAAAACAATATAAATATCTGAACATGGTACTTGATTTTGCTTTCTTAAAGAAATAGCGCGAATGACTCTAATGCCAGCTAATGACTCGAATAAAAAAGTATGGCGATTACTGGTTGATGACCCGCAGGATGGCGCTTGGAATATGGCTGTAGATGAAGCTATCCTGCACCAGCGCCGGACCGGCGCTAGTCTTTCTACTCTCCGGATATATTCCTGGCAGAGACGCACCATCAGTCTGGGCTATTTTCAGCGCATTGATCAGCCCCTGGCCGATTTATGCGGTCAGGATAGTATTGATCTGATCCGCCGGCCTACTGGCGGTGGGTTTGTCTTGCACGATCAGGAAATTACCTTTAGCTTGATTTTCAGCCGTCAGGATTTAAGGGAGCAGCGCCAGGCTGTTGAATATTTTCGGGTAATCGCTACCTGTATCCAAAAAGCATTATTAGCCCTGGGTGTCCAGGTTAGTCTTGCGGAAACTGTTTATAGCGGTAAAGATAATCACTTTTTTTGTTTCAATAATCCAACCAAGTATGATCTTCTGGTAGCAGGAAAAAAAGTCTGCGGCAGCGCCCAGCGTCGTTATCGTGATATTATTTTACAGCAGGGATCTTTGATTTTGCGCACTCCGGGAGATCCTGCTTTTTGGCGGCAAGCTGCCGGCCTGGAAGAAGCGCTGCGGCAAAAAATAAGTTTGACTGACATCAGCACAGCTTTTCAGCAGAGTTTTGCCAGTGAGCTACATCTCAACTTCGTCCCAGGCAACTTGACTGCGGCAGAGCTACAGCTGGCCCGGCAATTAGCGGCAGGAAAATATACCCAGGTATCCTGGAATTATCAGGGTTATGATCAAGGTGAGCATGTTTAATGAGAAGAATATACAGGCTAGGCCAACGATCAGGCTTACGCTGGGATTTAAATTTGTTACTGTTTTAATGCTTGTTTTGGTTCCGTTGATGTTTATGATCGGGTTTATTTTGATCAATCAGGTGAAACAAGTAGTCACCGATGATATCAGCAGAAAAAGTAAAAATTATGCCAGTTTCCTGGCTAAGGTCAGCCGGCAGGGGGTTAAAGAAGCAGATCTTGTTGTATTGCAGCGGTATGTGCGAGAAATCAGCAGCGATAAAGATGTGCTCTACATCCTGCTCACTGATACTAAGAATAAACCTGTTATCCATAGCGAAAAGAAAGATGAAAAGTTAAAAGGGGCCCTGGAAGTAAAGATACCGATTTTTTATAAGAGCGAGCGTACAGGTACGATCAGGATCTGGTATTCTTTTAACCGGGTAGCTGATGAGTTAACGACTAATGTCAAACAAGTGCTCTTTATCGTCGTTATCCTGGGGATCATCCTGCTGGGACTGGTAATGTTTATCGTTTCTGAGCAAATGATCTTCAATCGTATCGGCAAACTATTGCAGGCGATACGCCGGGTACAGAAAGGTGAATTGTCTGCCCGGGTGCAAAAATTAGGTAATGATGAACTAGGATATCTGGGTGAACAGTTTAACCAGATGGTAACTACGGTAGAAGAAAACCAGCAAGAATTAACTTTGTTATTCGAAATGTCCCGGGCCGTGACCGCGGCCCTGGATATTACCTTGATCATTGACCTGGTCATGGGGATGAGCATAGAGAAGCTGCAAGGATCATCCTGCAGTATTTTCCTGGTTGGCGATAATGGGCTCTTGAAAATGCGCAGCGCCAAAGGCTTGTCCACTGCTTTTGTCAATGCTAACGGTATTGCCCTGCTGGAAGATATGGCGCAAAAAGCTTTGCTCTATAATGAACCAGTAGTGATTCGTGATTTTAATAAGGCCCAAGGTGGCCTGTCTGCTCTTTTAACCCTGGAAGAAGTTGCGGTTACGGTCAATATCCCGCTAGTAATCGGGGACCGTAAACTAGGGGTGTTAAATATCAACTCCCGCCACCTGGACGCTTTCCCTCCGGAAAGGATTGAAGTGTTAATGACGTTCGCCCGGCAGTTAGCCGTGGTCCTACAGAATGCGCAGCTTTATGAACAGACACAGCAATTCAGCAAGAACCTGGAAGAAAAGATCAATATTGCTACTGGCGATCTGGCCCGGGTCAATGAACATTTAAAATTGGCCAATGAAAAATTGGTAGAGTTAAGCCAGGCAAAAAGCGACTTCATTGCCATGGTCAGCCATGAAATGCGCTCGCCGTTGACCAGTATTATGGGATTTACTGAGTTACTGGTACAGGGTGACCCTGGTGTTTTGAATGACACCCAAAAAGAATTCATGGGAATCATTAATCTAAATACCAGGCGCTTGGTTGATTTAATAAATAATTTATTAAACTTGTCTAAAATAGAAGCCGGCAAAGTGGAATTTAAAAAATCACCTTTGGACCTCGCAAGAACTGTTCACGGGGTTTTGTATAATCTGCGGCTGGATATTACAGAGAAAAAATTAAATGTGCGTGTACTGCCTCCGCCTGAATCTTTGGACAAGATCCCGGCGGATGAGAATCAAATTACCCAAATCCTGCTTAATTTGCTAACCAACGCTGTTAAGTATACTCCTGCGCAGGGAGAAGTGATCATCAGCTTTAAGAGTACCGGGAAATTTGTCGAAGTACAGGTAATCGACAATGGCTACGGTATAGAAGAGAAAGACCTGCCCCAGATGTTTAGCCGTTTTTACCGGTCAGCTAAAGCTAAGGCCGAAAATGTGAGCGGGACAGGCTTAGGGTTAGCCATCTCCAAGCTATTGGTTGAGCTGCACGGGGGCAAGATCTGGGTTGAGAGTCCGGTTATGGATAAAGAGATTTTTAGCTGGGATAAAAGGGACAGAAATGGGGCAAAATTCGTGTTCACTTTGCCAATAAAATAAATAAACAGGGGTGAGGTTATGAGTAAAAAGGTTTTGATCGTTGATGATGAGCCTGGAGTGGTAAAAATGGTGCGGTATTTGCTGGAGAAAAACGCTTTTACGGTAGTCAGCGCTAACGAAGGAGAAGCAGGAGTTAAACTGGCGATTCAGGAAAAACCAGATCTCATCCTGATGGATATCATGATGCCGGTAATCGATGGCAATGAGGCCACCAGGAGATTAAAAGAAAATGAAAGCACCAAACAAATACCTGTGGTGATGTTAAGCGCGCTCGGGCAGGAAGGTGATGTAGCCAAAAGCCTGGAATTGGGAGCCATGGATTATATCGTTAAACCTTTCCATCCGCAGGAACTGATGGACCGGGTAAAAAAAATCCTGGACTAGAATGTAAATTTTGAATGCCAAATGCTAAATTATAAATTTTGGCAGAGAGGTTTTTTACCTTAATTTAGAATTTGTAATTTAGAATTTAGAATTTGTTTCATCTGGGGGTTATTTTGGATATTGCACAATTAAAGGAGCAAGCTAATAAAATAAGGCAGGATATAATAAAAATGCTGGGAGCAGCTGGCAGCGGTCATCCTGGCGGGTCACTTTCTTCCACCGACTTGATGACCGCTTTGTTTTTTAGTGTCTTGCGGCAAAAACCAAAAGAACCACACTGGCCGGGCCGGGATCGTTTTATTCTTTCCAAGGGACATTGTGCCCCGGTATTATATGCTTGCCTGGCTGAATTAGGATATTTTCCCAAGGAACAACTCATGACTTTGCGTAAACTGGGAAGTTGTTTACAAGGGCATCCCAGTTGCCAGGATTTAGCCGGGGTAGAAGTATCCACTGGATCATTAGGCATGGGTTTGTCCGTAGCGACAGGGATAGCTCTCGGGGTAAAGCTCGATAAAAGTGATGTTCGGACCTTTTGCCTGGTCGGGGACGGAGAACTGCAGGAAGGACAAATTTGGGAAGCGGCGATGAGCGCTGGCCATTACCGCCTGGATAACCTTTGCTGTATCGTGGATAATAATGATTTGCAGATTGACGGCCGGATCAAAGACGTAATGAATGTCTATCCCATTGCCGATAAATTTAGGGCTTTTGGCTGGCATACTATCGAAATAGCGGGACACGATTTTAAACAGATACTTGATGCTTACGCCGCGGCGGCTAAAACCAAGGGGCAGCCAACAGCAATAATTGCTAAGACCACCAAAGGGAAAGGCGTGAGTTTCATGGAAGACCAGGAAGAGTGGCATGGCAAAGCGCCCAATAAAGAATTAACGGAAAAGGCGCTCAAGGAACTGGAGTAACAAGTCTGCGGATCTATTAGAATCAGGTTGAAGGTTGTAGAACCTACACCCTTTAACTGCTTTTCAATAAGATTCGCGACTCGAAGACTCGGAGACTCGAGGACTATTTTTAGAGGAGCACAAATGGAGAAGAAGGCAACCAGGCATGGTTATTCAGAGGCTTTAGTAGAAATGGGCGCAACCAATAAAAACATTGTAGCGCTCGATGCTGATTTAAGCCGGTCCACATCCAGTGAACTTTTTAAAAAGAAGTTTCCCGAAAGATTTTTTAATGTCGGAGTAGCGGAACAAAACCTGCTGGGTTTAGCCGCAGGACTGAGCCTGACGGGCAAGATCCCTTTTGCCAGCACCTATTCTATTTTTGCCAGCGGCCGGGCTTGGGAACAACTGCGTACCACTATTTGTTATAGTAATCTGAATGTCAAGATCGGCGGTTCACATGGCGGGATACTGACCGGCCCGGACGGCGCCAGTCATCAGGCGTTGGAGGAATTCGCCTTAACCAGGGTCTTGCCCAATTTAACTGTTTTTGTGCCCTGCGACTTTATAGAAGCTAAGAAAGCGACAATTGCCGCCGCTGAAATGAAAGGACCTGTCTATATTAGATTGGGCCGTGAACCCTTACCGGCGCTGACTACTCCGGAGACCCCTTTTATCCCTGGCGCAGGATTACTGATGAAAGACGGGCAAGATGTGACGATTTTTGCGTGTGGCAGCCTGGTGGCTGAAGCGCTGCAGGCCGCGGCGCTGCTCGAGAAAGAAAATATTAAGGCCCGGGTGATCAATATACATAGTTTAAAACCCCTGGATGAAAAAATTATTATAAAAGCTGCTCAGGAAACCAAAGCTATTGTTACGGCTGAAGAGCATCAGATTTATTATGGCTTGGGCAGCGCCGTGAGTGAAGTTGTGGTGAAAAATTATCCGGTTCCGGTGGAAATGATCGGGATGAATGATTCTTTTGGAACCTCAGGCGCGCCTGAAGAGTTGATGCGGTTTTTCCATTTGAAAGATATAGACATTGTCGCGGCAGCTAAAAAAGTCTTAGCCAGAAAAGGATAAAGATGGCCCGGCGGGTTATTCTTGTCATTTTAGACAGTTTAGGCATTGGCGAGTTGCCTGATGCCCGCCTTTACCAGGACCAGGGCTCTAATACTCTGGGTAATTTGGCCAAAGCTCTAGGCCGGATTGATTTGCCGATGTTGGAAAGTTTAGGGTTAGGAGAACTGGTTGATCTGCGGCATCCCCAGGCCAAGGAGGTCATTGGTTGTTATGGCCAGATGGCCGAATCTTCTCCTGGCAAAGATACTACCACTGGCCATTGGGAATTGACTGGCCTGATCCTGCAAGAACCTTTCCCTTTATATCCGCACGGTTTTCCCCTGGAAATTATTAACGAATTTGAAAAAATTATTGGGACTAAAACAATCGGCAATATCCCGGCCAGCGGCACTGAGATTATCAAACAACTTGGCGCAGAACACCTGCGGACCGGGTATCCTATTGTCTATACCTCGGCAGACAGTGTTTTTCAGATTGCCTGTCATGAGCAAAAGTTTGGTTTGCAGAGGTTATATTCTATTTGCGGCCAAGCCAGGGCCTTACTGACCGGAAATCATGCTGTTGGCCGGGTGATTGCCCGGCCATTTAGTGGCACGAACAGCGCAGATTTCTGCCGGACCGCTAATCGGAAAGATTATTCACTGAAACCGCCGGCGCCGACAGTGCTGGATTTATTACAGCAAAATGGCCACCTTAGCTTCGGGATAGGAAAAATAGAAGATATTTTTGCCGGGCAGGGATTAACCGATAGCATTCATACCCGGGATAATGCTATGGGACTGGAGGCCACGCGAGAGACCATGCGCCGGACCGCCGGAAGATCAGGCTTGATCTTTGTCAATCTGGTTGATTTTGATATGATGTATGGGCATCGCAATGATATAAACGGCTATGCTCAGGCCTTGAGTACAGCAGATCAAGGGCTAAAGCTGATCATTCAGCAGATGTCAGATGAAGATTTGCTGATGATAACTGCTGATCATGGCTGTGATCCAACTACTCCCAGCACAGATCATTCCCGGGAATATGTGCCATTACTTGTTTACGGGAAACCGTTTAAAAAAAATGTCAACTTAGGAACAAGGGCTACTTTTGCTGATGTCGGTCAAACTATTGCCGACTACTGCCAAATAGGACCTTTGATCAACGGGACCAGCTTTTTACCGGAAATAACTTAAAACAGTTCCGAGTCTTGTTGAAAAGCAGTGAAAGGGTGTAGGTCCTACAACCTTCAACCTGATTCCAATAGACTAGCTGACAGTTCTTGGAGTATACATGGCTTTAATGTTTTGGATCGCGATCATATTAACTGTCATCTATGCTATTTTAAATGGCTATAATGACGGCGGCAGCATTATCGGTACTTTTGTTTCTACTCATTTTCTTGCTCCAGTGCGTATTGTTATGTTGGTTTGTTTTTTTGAATTATGCGGGATAATTATTATTTATTATGTCGGTATGCGGATAGCCCAGAGTATTGCCAGCCTGAGCTTATTTACCGTCACCCCAGCCATAATACTGGCCGCGCTGGGGGCGGCAGTGTTCTGGAAAATAATGACCATATCCGTGGGTATCCCTACTTCTTCCGCGCATGCTTTGGTAGGCGGCCTATCCGGGGCGGTCATTGCCGCTTACGGCTGGCAGGGCCTTTCCTATAATACTTTTGGCAAGATCATAATTATTTTACTGGCTACGCCGGTGGTTAGCGCTTTATTAAGCTATACCTTAATGCATCTTGAATTATTCTGTTTACGCTGGGCTTCACCGCAGGTAAATAGATCATTAAGTAAATTACAGCTCTTAACTGTAGCTATCACCAGCGCCTTGCATGGAGCAACTGAGCCGCAAAAGACGATGGCGGTCTTAGTATTGATCCTGGTTGCTTTTGGGTATCAGCGCGACTTATCTATTCCTGTGTGGGTGGCAGGGATTTCGATTTTTCTGATCGTTATTGGTATTCTGGCTGGGGGTTGGCGTATTGCTAAAACGTTTAACCGGAGATTGCTGAAGATCAGGCCGCTTGATTCGGTAACCGCCCAGCTTACTGCCAGTATCGTGATCCTGGTTTCTGCTCTTTGGGGCGGCACATTTTCTACCAGTCAGGTGATGAGTTCCGGCTTAGTAGGAGCAGGAGTGGCGAAGAGATTTAACAAAGTCAGCTGGCGGGTAGCGCGTCATATTCTTATTGCCTGGCTGGTGACTATCCCGGTAACCGGGCTGCTAGCGATGATGATCTGGAAATTATTAAGTTTATATTCAATGGTAGTAAAGGGAGGATTATGGGTTTAAAAGAATTTTTTTTTCCGCAAGAAAAGAATTTTAATAAGCTGCTGCAGGACCAGGCTGATAAAAGCCTGGATGGGATTATTGCCCTGGAAGAGTTTATCTCAAACCCTAACCAGGAAGCCAGTGACAAGGTTAAACGGATGGAACAAGACGCCGATGATTTGCGGCATATCCTGATCACTGAATTGAATAAATCGTTTATCACTCCCTTTGACCGGGAAGATATTTTTGCCCTTTCCCGTACTGTGGACGATGTCGTTGACTATGCGAAGAGCACGGTAGGCGAGATGGCGTTGTTCAAAGTGAATCCGAACCCGTCTTTATTGAAAATGGTTAATATTTTACGCCGACAAGCTGAGGAAATATCGCGGGCTATTTTTCACCTGCAGGCCAAGCCTTCTCTGGCTTTGGAGCATGCGCAGAAAGCTAAGAAACTGGAAAACGAAATGGAACGCACATACCAGGAAGCGCTGGTTGAATTATTCAAAGAAAAAGATACGATCTACATTCTAAAACTAAGGGAAATTTACCGGCATCTTTCCAATGCCGCGGACCGCGCTGATGAAGCCGGTAATATTATCGGGGACATAGTGGTGAAACTGACATGATGAGGACAAAAATCGAACAAGCTTTAAAATTGATCCAGATGAAAAAAATGATCCAGCCGGAAATCGGGATCATTCTTGGTTCAGGATTAGGAGTCCTAGCGGAGGAAGTAGAAAATAAGGTGGTTATTCCTTTTATGGAGATCCCTTATTTTGTTTCTTCTACGGTCGAAGGTCATGAAGGAGTCCTGGTGTTGGGCACGCTGGCAGGCAAAGATGTGGTTATTATGCGCGGCCGGCTGCATTACTATGAAGGATATAGTATCGAAGAGATTACTTTCCCGATCCAGGTCATGAAAGCGCTGGGCGTCACCAAGCTTTTCCTGACTAATGCCAGCGGCGCTATTAATAATGGATATCAGCCAGGCGATCTCATCCTGATCAAGGATCATATTAATTTCATGGGTCTTAATCCCCTGCGGGTAGAAAAAGGGGAGCCGATCAATTTCCTGAATTTGACCAGTGTGTATTCCCCGGAGCTAAGGAAACTGGCTAAAAGTGAAGCGGAGAAACTGCAGTTAAACTTGCAGGAAGGCATCTATGCTGCGGTGACCGGGCCAACCTATGAAACTCCGGCGGAGATAAAAATGTTCAAGAAAATAGGGGCTGATATCATCGGGATGTCCACAGTACCGGAAGCAATTATTGCCCGGTCTTTAGGATTGGAAATACTCGGCCTGGCTTGTGTTACTAATAAGGCCGCCGGCATAGGCAAAATGAAACATAGCCATCATACAACGCTGGAGATCGCCCAAAAGGTCAGCTTTAGTTTAAATAAATTAATAAAAGCGCTTCTCAGGAAAGTATAAATGAGCGTTTTAGAGAGCATTATCAGGAAAAGAAACGGCCAAAGATTGTCGGCCGTGGAAATAAGGCAGTTAGTAGATGGTTATACCAGGGGTGATATTCCTGATTACCAGATGGCTTCTTTTTTAATGGCGGTATATTTCCAAGGAATGAGTTTGCCGGAGACCATTTTCTTGACTGAAGCCATGGCTCATTCCGGTAAGACCTTAAAACTGACGGGGTTAAAGGGCTTGGTCATAGACAAGCATTCAACCGGTGGCGTCGGAGATGGTATTTCCCTGGTCTTAGCGCCGTTGGTAGCTGCGGCTGGCTCACCGGTCCTGATGATGAGCGGCCGGGGATTAGGTCATACCGGCGGTACTTTGGATAAATTAGCCAGCATCCCTGGATTTAAATCTAAATTAACCAGTAAACAGGCCTTGCGGCAAGTTCGTAAGATTGGGATTGCCATGATCGGACAGACTGCGGAGCTGGCCCCGGCAGATAAAAAGATTTACGCTTTGCGTGATGCAACCGGGACAGTAGAGAGTCTTTCCCTCATTTGTGCCAGCATCCTGAGCAAAAAAATAGCGGCCGGTATTGCCGGTTTAGTTTTAGATGTAAAATGCGGCAATGGCGCTTTTATGTCAAATTTTGCCGCCGCCAAAAAATTAGCTGATACCTTGGCCCTGATCGGCAAAAAAATTGGTTTGCCGGTGCAAGCCTTGATCACCGATATGAACCAGCCATTAGGCCGGGCTATTGGCAATAGCCTGGAGATAAGGCAGGCGATTGAAGTACTACAAGGTAATGGCCCGGTTGACTTTGTAACCTTAACCCTAGCCTTAGGCGCGGAGATGCTGGTAATGGGCCGCAAAGCTGATACAGTTAAAGAAGCTAAGCAAATATTGCAAACGTTAATTGCCAACGGCCAGGCCTTGGAAGTATTTTACCGGATGATAAAAAACCAGGGTGGAGAAATAAACCGTTTGCCTGTAGCCAAACACCAGCTTCTGGTAAAAGCGCCGGCTACTGGCTATGTTCATAAAATGAATACCCGGGAAATAGGGATGGTCGCGACCATGCTTGGGGCTGGCCGGCAAAAGAAAGAAGATACTATTGATTATAGCGCCGGAATCCTCCTGTCTAAAAAAATAGGTGATCCGGTGCAAGCAGGAGAAACCTTGGCGGCGCTGCATTACAGCCGGGCCATAGTTGTGCGGGAACTTAAAAAAAGATTTTTAGCTGCGGTCAATATCAGAGATACTAAGCCGGCAATGCATCCTTTAATATATATATAGCAAAATAAGGAGGACACAGATGGCGGTATGCGAGATTCTTCCAGCATGTATTTTTTTTAATGATAAAATGAAAGGCATGCCAGGAACGGCATCATTTTTTAAGCTCAAGTTTTGCCAGGGCGATAATACGCATTGCGCGAGGCATAGGGTGTTGATCGCCTGCGGCCGGGAAAATGTGCCCATAGATCTATTCCCGATCCAGGAAGAAAGGGCGAATAAAATTATCGAGGCCTATAAACAACAAAAGAGAGGCTGAGCGGAATTTTTATCAGGCCGCTGGATCAAAAATTGCTGGATAAGGCTTTTCAGAATGTTCATTAATAAGTGTACGGGGAACGTTTGACAATTAGGCGTAAATTGGATACAATGACTACGATATAATTTGAAGTGGACAGGACGCGCTGCATGGAAGATGTAGAAAAGAAGAAATTAGAAGAGTCCTTAAGGCAGTTGCAAGCTGAACTGAAAGCCATATTTCAGGGCTTTCAGGATATTTTATTCATCTTAAAGGAAGACGGCACGATCCTGGATTATAAAGCCGGGGAGGAAACATTGTTGTATTTGTCTCCCCCAGAGTTTTTAGGTAAAAAAATGCAGGAAGTAGTTCCGGCTCCAGTCAACCAGCTTTTTGTAGACGCTCTGCAACAAGTAAATAGGACTAAACAAAAAGTCCCGATCAAATATCTGCTGACTATCTCCGGCAATAATCATTATTTTGAGGCCTGGCTTTTGCCTTTTCTGGATAATCAGGTAATGGTCATAATCCGTGATACGACACTTGATTTCTCTACTGAGCAATCCCTGAAAGAAAACCAGGAATACCTGAGTAAAGTCATGAATGCGGTCGCTGATCCTATTTTTGTCAAGGACCGTAATCATAAGTGGACCCTGCTTAATGATGCCTATTGCCGCTTTATGGGATATAAAAGGGAAGACCTTATTGGTAAATCTGATTTTGATTTTTTCCCGAAAGACCAGGCGCAAGTGTTTTGGGCCAGGGATGAGGTAGTCTTTAATGAAGTTAAGGAAGACAGCAACGAAGAACAGTTTACCGATGCTGCCGGCGCCGTCCATATTATCCTGACTAAAAAAACATTATATACGGATAAAAAAGGGGAAAAATTTATTGTTGGCATTATCCAGGATATCACCCAGCAAAAAATTATTGAAGAGAACCTGCTGGAAAGTTATAGTAAATTACAGCGTACGTTAGAGGGTACGGCCAATGCCTTGGCCGCAGCTTTAGAAAAGAGAGATCCGTATACTGCCGGCCATGAAAAAAGGGTAGCCAAGCTGGCTTGCGCTATTGCTGAGGAAATGGGCTTGTCGAAAAATGATGTCGCCGGGATCAGAGTAACCGCTTTCCTGCATGATATTGGCAAAATCGTAGTGCCGGCAGAGATCCTGTCTAAACCCAGCCGGTTAAATGAATTTGAATATAGTATTGTCAAAACACATCCGGAAGTCGGATACGAGATCATGAAAGAACTGGAATTTCCCTGGCCGGTGGCGCAGGTGATCTTGCAGCACCATGAACGGCTGAATGGTACTGGTTATCCCAAAGGATTGAATGGGGAAAGCATTATTAAAGAAGCCAGGATCATGGCTGTTGCTGATGTCACCGAAGCGATGTGTTCGCACCGTCCCTACCGCTCTTCATTGGGTATCCAAAAGGCCTTAGACGAGTTAAAACAACATTCAGGTACGCTGTATGACCCTGCTGTGGTCGAGGCCTGTCTCACTGTATTTACCAAACGCAATTTCAAATTTGATTGAAATATACTATGACGATAATGAGTACACAATACCGCAAGTTTTTATTTAATATTGCCGGCTGGATTTTTGTTTTTCTGGGAATAACAGGTTTGTTTTTGCCTGTTTTGCAAGGGATCCTTTTTTTGCTGATTGGTTTATTTTTGTTGGCGAAGGAGAATAGCTGGGCCAAGAAGCTGTTTGATAAACTAAAAAAACGATACCCGGAAGCGCATATGCATTTTGAGCAGCATAAAAAGAAAATAGCAGGGGAAGTGCGGAGCGCTTCTCTTAAATCGATCCTTTTTTCTCCGGCGTTAATAACATTACTCAGTCTCTGTTTTTTTTGGTTCATGGTATTCTTTAATAATCTGGTTAACAATCATATTTTTGTCTTTGGCGAGATTTCCCGTTATTATCTTCCCGGGCATGCCATCATGGCCGAAGCCTGGCAGCTTAAACACTTGCCGCTGTGGGCATCTCAGATTTACTGCGGGTTCCCGCTTTTTGCTTCAGGGCAATTGGGTATTTTTTATCCTTTTAATTTCCTGGCCCATATTTTCTTCGCTCCGGAATACGCTCTCACGTTCTTGCTTATTTCCCATTTTCTGCTGACCGGGTTTTTTACCTATCTTTATGCCCGCGCTTTGGGTTTGGAAGAAAGCGCTGGGTTAGTCGCCAGTTTGGTTTATACTTTTGGCGGATTTTTAATTGCTAATTTAATGCATGTTAGCATTATTTTTACCGCTACCTGGCTGCCGTTGGGATTTTATTTCCTGGAAAGGTATATCCAAGACCGAAACCGCTCATTCTTGCTCTGGTTCAGTTTAGTAGTGGCTCTCCAGACACTGGCTGGTAACCAGCACATAGTATTATGTTCCATAATTGTATATACGGCTTATTTTGCCTGGTTTTGGTCCAGGGAGAAGCTGCCCCGTTCGGAAGCTGTTTATTTTACAGCTTTGGTTCTTTTGGGCCTATCTTTAGCTGGGATACAATTAGTGCCCTATCGTGAATTGCTAATGAATGGGGTACGCTCCGCCAACTATAATTACGGTGCTGCTTTTTTCCCGGTGCGGAATCTTATTACCTATATTTTTCCTAATTATTTTGGCTGGCAAAGTCCTGCCGCCAACCCATATTATTATGGTTTGGCTAATTATTGGGATTTAGCGTGTTATATCGGGATTGCCCCTTTAGTCCTGGCTCTGGTAGCAATTATGTTCCGTTTGACCAGGCATCTGAACTTTTTTATTTTTATATTTGCCTCAGCCCTGGTATTTTCTTTTGGCCATCATCCGGCCGGCATCTACGGATCCCTGTTGCTGGTCAGTTTTAGTCTGGCGATACTGGCGGGGTTTGGATTAAAGATCATATTGTTAAAAAAAGAACGTTTCAGCCTGGTCCTAAAAAGAATATATGTCTTGATCGGTTCTTTTATGTTGCTGGCCTTTGGTTTGGGATATTGCTTGATTTTGATCGGCAAAGAACGGCTGGTATCAATAGCCGGTCACTTCAGCCGCCTTCCTTTCCATCAGCTGGCCAGCTGGGCTGACCAGTTAATCGGCGGCTTGCAATATTCCCTGAATTTAATCAATCTCCATGTCTATGTCCAGCTGATCATTCTCTTCCTGGTTTATTGGATCATTAAAGGATTCTTACAGGGAGAGCTCAAATCAAAATCTTTTCAAGTGGCGTTGCTGGGCATGATCATGTGTGATCTTTTCAATTATAGTTTAGGTTATAATCTGGCTACTGAAAAGAAACAATTGATGCCTTCATACCGGCTGCTTAATATACTAAAAAAGGATCCGGATTATTTTAGGGTATATAATTATAAAAACCAGGGTCAAGGCTTTAGCCCGGACATGAATATGTTGTGGGATATCGACGAAGTCAGCGGTTATGCCCCGGTGGAAATTAAAACAACTAATCAGCAGCTGAAGGAGATTGAACAATTGGATCTTCCTCTGGCTTTGCCTTGGCTAGGGCAGAAAAATGTTAAGTATATCATTACCTCTAAAGAACAAAAATCATCATACTTAAAACAGGTTTTTCATGGCGCCCAGATGTATATGTATGAGAATGCCTATTTTCAGGAACGAGCTTATTATCAACAGAATAAGCAATCCCGGCCGATCATTGCTTATTATTATAATGGCAAAATTAAAATTTATACAGATCTGCCTGTTCCGGACAAACTGGTATTGAAAGAAATGTACTATCCTGGCTGGGCAGCTTCTATTGATGGGATCCCGGCTTTAATGGAACGTGAAGAAGGAACATTTAGTAAGCTGTCTATTCCCGCTGGTGAACATGAAGTAGTATTCAATTACCGGCCGCGTTCTCTGCTCTTGGGGCTAGGGTTAAGCGCTTTTTCCCTGATCATCTTCCTGGTACTATTGTTTAGTAAGTTTTCTAGAAGGATATAATCTGTGCCTGTCCCCCCTGCTAGTTATGCTTTTGCAGAACTAGGGGGGGGGTAATCGTATCTAACTGAGAGGAGCAATAATGGATAAAATCGAATTAGGTATTATCGGCGGCAGCGGCTTATACGATATTGAAGGGATCAAGAATCTAAAAGCCAAGACTATAACCACACCTTTTGGCCAGCCAAGCGATCAATATATGATCGGCGATCTTAATGGTAAGAGAATAGCTTTCCTGCCCCGGCATGCCCGTGGGCACAGGATAACCCCTTCGGAGATAAATTACCGGGCCAATATTTTTGGTTTCAAGAAATTAGGGGTGGAAAAGATACTGTCAGTAAGCGCGGTAGGCAGTATGCGTGAAGACCTGGTTCCCGGAGACCTAATGGTCGTAGACCAGTTTTTTGATCGTACGAACCAGAGAAAATCTACTTTTTTTGGTAAAGGATTGGTGGCGCATGTGGGCATGGCTAACCCGGTTTGTCCGGTTCTAAGCGGTGCGGTATACGCGATCGGCCAAAAATTAGGATTCCGTATTCATCGCGGCGGAAACTACATTTGTATCGAAGGGCCGCAGTTTTCCACCAAGAGTGAAAGTGAAATATATAGAAGATGGGGAGTTGATGTCATTGGCATGACCAATGTTACTGAAGCCAAGCTGGCCAGGGAAGCAGAAATTTGTTACTGTACCCTGGCTCTGATCACAGACTATGATGTTTGGCATACTTCCGAAGCAGCGGTAAGCGGCGATGGGGTGGTTAAAGTTTTGCTAGGCAATGTTTCTAAAGCTAAGACGATCATCAAGGAATTAATGACCAAACTCCCAATTAAGTCAGATTGCCATTGCGACCGGGCTTTGGCTGACGCGATCATGACTACCAGGGAAAAGATCCCTGTTAAAACTAAAAAAGATTTGCAGGTTATTATAGGTAAATATATTAAATAAATACAGTCCCGAGTCGCGGGTCTGGTTTTTATAGGATCTATTTTTGGAGGTTTAGTTGAATAAGATACTTGTGGTCGGGTCAATGGGTTTGGATACAGTCGAAACCCCCTTTGGGAAAGTAAATGATGTCTTAGGTGGTTCAGCTGCCTATTTTAGCGTTGCCGCCAGTTTTTTCAGCCCGGTAAATCTGGTAGCAGTCGTTGGGTCTGATTTTCCTGAAAAAGAAATTACCTATCTGCAAAGCCGAAAGATAGATACTAAGGGCTTGATTATTACTCCTGGAAAAACATTCCGCTGGAAAGGCAAATACAGCTATGATCTGAATACCGCCCAGACCCTGGATACTCAGCTGAATGTATTTGCGCAATTCAAGCCGGTTTTGCCACCGGAATATCAGGATGCGCCTTTTGTCCTGCTAGCTAACATTGATCCGGAATTACAGTTAGAAGTACTGAAGCAGGTTAAGCATCCTAAATTCATCGCTGGCGATACTATGAATTACTGGATCGAGAAAAAAGTTGACGCCTTGCAGAAAGTGATCGCTAAAGTAGATCTTCTTTTCATTAATGAGGCTGAAATACGGCAGTTAACCCAGGAACTAAATCTGGTCAAAGCGTCAAAGAAAATATTCTCCTGGGGCGCTAAGCATGTGATTGTCAAACAAGGTGAATATGGAGCGCTCATGTTTAGCCAGGGGGCTGTTTTCAGCGCTCCTGGATTTCCCTTAGAAGAGGTGAATGATCCGACCGGCGCTGGCGACAGTTTTGCCGGTGGCTTTATGGGCTATCTTGCTAAAAAAGGGGAACTCTCGGAAAAGTATTTTCGCCAGGCGACTATCGTTGGCAGTGTAATGGCGTCTTTTAATGTGGAAGATTTTAGCTTGAATCGGTTTAAAAGACTGCAGTACGAGGAAATTGAACGTCGCTTCACAGAATTTAAACGATTATCTCATTTCGAGGAGACGCTTTAATGGAAAAAGAGATTCAAGAACTGGTACAATCGGCTAAAACGGCAATGGAAAAAGCGTATGCTCCATATTCCAAATTTAAAGTCGGAGCTGCCCTGCTGACTTCCAATGGAAAGATATTTTCTGGCTGTAATGTGGAAAATTCAGCTTATGGATTGAGTATTTGCGCAGAACAGGTGGCGGTGGTGAAAGCGGTGAGCAGCGGGGAAACTAAATTCAAGATCCTGGTTATTTTTACCCCGACCGAAGGTCTGACTTCTCCCTGCGGCGCCTGCCGCCAAGTGATAGCTGAGTTCAATCCTGCGCTGAAGATAATTTTGATAAATAATAAGGGGAAACGAAAAATCCTTACCATGAATAAGTTATTAAGTAGTCCTTTTAAATTATCTTAAAAGCTTTTAATAGTATTTGACCTACTGAAGATTTGCTTCTGTATAGAGTTTGTCGAGAGGACTTTGAGGGATGTTAGAAATATTGCGTATCACATGGGTATAAATCATAGTAGTTTCCACATGGCTGTGCCCTAACAGTTCCTGAATATGGCGTATATTAACCCCGGCCATCAATAGATGCGTGGCGAAGCTGTGTCTTAAGGAATGTACCGTAGCATGTTTGATTATGTTTGCTTTTTTAACTGCTTCAGCCATGGCCACCTGAATGGTTTTTTCGCTGATATGAAAACGACGTATTTTGCCGCAGACCGGATCAATAGAAAGCTTCGCTGAAGGGAAAGCATATTGCCAGCCAAATTCCTTAGCAGCGTTGGGATATTTCCTTCCCAGAGCGAAAGGCAGCCAGACTTCCCCATAACCATCGCGCAAGTCTTTTTCATGCCGGATTTTTACTTCCTGTAGATGTTCTCTTAGGCTGTTTTTAACAACTTCAGGAAGAATAGTTGTCCGGTCTTTGTCTCCTTTGCTGCTGCGTATAAATACCAGATTTGAACTAAAATCTATGTCCTGCACTCTCAAACGCGCCAGTTCCATCAGCCGCATACCTGTTCCGTAAAGCAACTGTAAAAGAAGCAGGTCTTTCCCGGCAGTATGTTCAAATATCTGCGCCACTTCTTCGTGAGACAGGACTACCGGCAGTTTTTGCCCGCGCTTGGCCCGCACGGTTTGTTTTAAATCATAAAGCTCGATTTTAAGCACATCTCTGAATAAAAAGAGCAAAGCATTAAAGGCCTGATTTTGAGTAGAAGAAGAGACTCTCTGTTTTATCGCTAAATTGCTCAGGAAATCTCTGACCTCAGATGAAGATAGAGTTTTATGATTGAAATTATTTCCCTTTACTTTGGCTGTGTAATCAAAAAATCTTTTAGCCCAGCCAATATAAGACCGCTCGGTTTAATATGAATAATGCTTTAGTCTCATAGAGCTGCGTAAAGACCGCTCTATTTCCGGATAATCTTGAACCGGATTAAACTCTTTTTTGTCAGCAGATACTTTTGAAAGGTCATTTCCGTTAAAATGGTAAAGATAGAGTTTTAAAGCATTGCGAGCTTGATCAATCTGCCAATCTGGGGTATTAAAGTTTTTTAACAAATGAGTGATAAAAATCTCGATTCTTTTTTCGGGGTCAAGTTCGTTAGCTGTATTGGAAAAAGAGATAAACTTGCTTACCCAGCGGGCATAAAAAGGCGCGTGTTTTTGAGAGGCAAAGTCTTTGTCTATAAGGAATTGTTGGAATTCTGGAAGAATGGTATCTAACATGATAATATTGAGCCCCTATGAAAAGCGAAATACGTATTTTGTGCTATTATACATAAAAAGAGAAATCAGGCAAACTTTTTTTTATTGACAACCGCTAAAAATTAAGGTATTTTCAATTAAACAACTATACAAGTACCACAAAAAACGAAGGTCGTATAATAATTGTTATGTGAAAAAAATAATATGAAATATCAAATAAATCGGGACCCAATAAATAAAATAAAAAAAGATGTAATTATCAATGAACTAAAGCGTGTCGCAAAACACTACAACTATACTCGTTTTACAAGACACGAATTTGACAAAATTGCATCCAATTGCAAAGGAACTTCGGTACTAAATATGTTTGGCTCATGGCAAAAAGCATTGGATTCAATCGGCTGTAATTTGAAACCACGACCCAAAATATCAAAGATTCAAATCACTGATAAAGAACTATTCGATGAGTTAGCTCGAGTATGGAAAGAACTTGGTCATAGACCATCAAAAAATGAATGGGACAACTCAAGCCCTAAATATTCTTATACAACATATAAAACTCGATTCAATGGCTGGGTAAATGCTTGCCTAAAATTCATAGAATTCAAAGAGAATGAATCTCCTGAACCAAAACAGAAAACACTAATCCAAAATACTAAAATTACAAAAACAATACCACAGAAGAACAAGAGAGAAATTCCATACAAATTAAGAGTTCGGGTATTGCAAAGAGATAACTTTAAATGTGTTTATTGTGGAAGAAGCCCAGCAACTCACAGAAATATATTTTTGCACATTGACCATATAAAACCATTTTCAAAAGGTGGAGAAACAGTCATTAATAATTTACAAACCTTGTGTCAAAAATGCAACTGGGGTAAAGGCTCAGAATTATAAATAAACCCAGATAACGACGCACTACACCCGACTGTTACCCGCCGCCCTTCGGGCTTCGGCAAAGCCGCTGATTTCGGGTGTTAAATATAAAAATAAAAAAAGGAGGAAATGATGGGTTTTCTTGAAGCACTCATTGGAAGAAAAAAGGTGTTGTCGTTTGAAATTATCTTTAATGACAACAATAAAGTTGGCGTAAATGTAAATAAAAATGTTTCAATAATTCCTACTCCTGACTATATACGACTATGGACTTATTATGAGGCAAAAATGATTTATAATTTAGGCTACCCAAATAATGTAAGTGCCAATATGGCCATAGGCGCCTTAACAAAAATTGTGGAGAGCGATATAAATAAAGATACTAATTGTTTTCAAAAGGCTAATTTAGATGATGTTATTCAGTATACTACCAGCGTAACACAAGGAAATATCAAATTTGCAGGGGAATTCTATGCAAAAGGCTCAATAGAACGAACCATTAAAACTTGGCTGCCTCCGCATGGCACGGAACAGCAAGCTGTCTATTCTGCTTTAGCTCTTATGCAATACGCAATTTCCATGACTCGCGATGACAAGGAATGCATAGAGGTTTTTACAAAAACCGCCAGAAATATGATTAAACTTTATGAATCTGGAATGGGTGTAGGTATTGCATCCATAGCGCAGGTTCCTACTCTTGCATATATGCAAGCAATAGGAGCTGCGGAATAAAGAATAAAAACATCTAACAAAATATAGGAGGCCCGATAATGAATCGTAAAGAAGTAATAAAATATTTAAGAAAATTCAAAGAAGAAAACAAAAACAAATACCACATAGAACGTCTTGGAGTTTTTGGGTCAGTTGCTAGAGATGTAGCGAATGACAATAGTGATATTGACATTGTTGTGGTTCTGACAAAACAAGACTTATTTGAGATTATCGGCATTAAACAAGGCTTGGAAGAAAGTTTAAATACCCCCGTAGATGTTGTCAGTTACAGAGAAAAAATGAATTCATTTTTGAAAAAACGGATAGATAAGGAGGCTGTTTATGTATGACAAAGATCTTGCCAAAGAAATATTGCAACAAATATACCATGCCATTGAACTTATTTTAAAACGGTTTGACTCAATTGAAAGCGTCAATGATTTTACAAATACTCCCGAGGGAATGGAAAAATTAGATTCTATTTGTATGCAACTAATCGTAATTGGCGAAGGCCTCAAAAACTTTGATAAAGTCACAGAAAATTCTATTTTACGCCAATATCCTGAAATTGAATGGAAAAAAGTAAAAGGATTAAGAGATATTATCACGCATCATTACATTGATATCAATGCTGAAGCTATTTATGAAATATGTAAGAATAAAATCCCATTACTTAAAGAAACGACTAAAACGATATTAAAAGAAATAGAATAAAATATCTAACAAGTCAATGCACCCGACTTTTTCCCGCCGCTTCGCTCTGGGAAAAAGCGGGTGATTTCCGATGTTAGATTAAAAATATATGGATATAAAAAAATGGATTCCTTCATTGCGAATCGCTTTGCCATCTGTACTTATAGGACTCATGGTTATCGCAGCAGGGATTTATTTACAGTCAAAACGCATGGAGCACAAGAATAGAGCAATTCGAATTCCCGGAATTGTGGTTGATTTAGATTATATTGATTCGTCAGAAGGATTCAGTATCGCCCCAATAATACAGTTCCGCTCTCCTCAGGGTAAACTAATATATTTCAAATCCGCGGTTGCCATGTTTCCATCCGGATATTCACCAGGGGATAACGTTATGGTATTATTTGATCCAATATCAAGAAAATCTATGATAGATAGCCCATTTGTAGTTTATGCCCCAATCATTTTATGTAGTTTATTAGGAGGGTTCTTTGTGCTTTTTGGGTTAGCACCATACCTTTTAGCAACCTTGATCATAAAAAAAAAATAAATATAGAAAAGATTTTAGAAAAACAATCTAACAAGGTCAATCCAGCGGACGTAACCCGCGCTTCGCGCGGCGTCCACCGCTGATTTCTATGTTAGACTAATAAAAATAAAAAATATGGGTTGATATTTATGAAATACTCTGGGAATTGGGATCCAATAGGTATAAATAATGAATCTGAAGCCCATGATGAATACCAACCATACATTGGTGGCATTTACAAGTCAGAACGCACCCTCAAAGAGGGTGGCTTGACGGATATGAGCCGTCTCAAAGACGGCTATTTCCCTCTTTGCGTCTTCTTAGAATTTTCTCGCTTCTTGAGCCGACTCAAGTTTTTCCTGGCTCTCAATGTAGGCGTTCACTTTTCCCAGTTCGAACCCAACGGTCGATACAGCATATCCTCGCGCCCACAGATTCTCTCCCAGAAAATTCTCCCGTTTCCCAAAAATGCCGCGCCACGGCTATCGCACGCTTCCCTTTTGTCGCGCCAACTCGTGAAACACTCCCTTCAGATACTCCCGTATCTTCCCCTACAATTTCTTCCGCCTCATCTTCGGCACAAACACTAAATGATATTTACAATCATACCTCGAATGTGCTAAACTCTGATATCCTTCCATACATCCTCTTCTTTTTGGTCTTGTCCGCCAAGCCAATTAGGAGGATTTTACTTCCTCTCCCTATCTTACGCATTATGCAAGGTCAAACCTTTATGAGTCCACTGGTCAAACCAGTGGCTTACCGGTCAGAGAGTTAATCATCGCTAAGGCTGACGCAAAGAAACTTAAAGAATATTTGCAGAAAATTGAAAAAGAAAAGATAGAGCCATAATAATTGGATAGCAAGATAAATGGACTATTAATAAATTGGTAGAAATTCGAAATATTATTTACTAACAACCAGCCCTTCTAACCTGCCGCATTGTTCAGGTTGGCGCAAGAAATTACCCTTGACATGTACATACCAATAGTGTACACTTAATATATGAAATACGAATGGGACCCGGCCAAAAATGAATGGCTTAAAAGTAACCGCGGGATATCGTTTGAACGCGTTGTTTTCCATTTATCGCAAGGCAATATCTGGAAAATAGCCGACCACCCGGATCAAAAAAAATATCGCGGGCAAAAAATATACTTTCTCATTATTGATAATTATATCTATTTAGTGCCTCATATTATTGAAAAAGACTATATATTTTTAAAGACAATTATCCCCAGCCGAAAAGCAACTAAATTATTCAGAAAAGAATAGGAGATTTGATATGAAACATAGTAAAGAAGAAAAATATATTCTTGACGCATTAGAAAAAGGCAAAATCAAACTAGCGGCGCCATCAAAAAGTGAAATCGAAGCTATCAAATCCGCTGCCGATAATACATTCAAAAAAGACCGCAGTGTTACCATCAGGCTCTATAGTCATGATTTTATGGGCATTCAGAAAAAAGCCATGGAAATGGGAATCCCCTACCAAACATTGATTTCCGGCATAATCCACCGTTACATTGAAGGCGATATAAAAATAAAGACTGCATAACCATTTCATCCAGCGGCTCAAATGAACCGCTTCCAGGCCGCTGATTTTTAGGTTACGTTTTGCTCAGATCGCTGTTGGTTTGAAAAAATAGATGATGAAAAAAATAAAAAGGATAAAATATGATCCAGGCAGTGGTTTTTGATTTGGATAATACCCTCTGGGATTTCATGAAAGCCAAGCGGGTGGCGGTAGAAGCAGCAGTGGAAGCCATGATTGATGCCGGGCTGGACCTTTCGAAGGAAGAGATGATCAACCGGATCTTTAATCTATATTCTGTTGAAGGGATCGAAGATCAGCAGATTTTTGACAAAATATTATTACAGGAATTCGGTAAAATTGATTACAAGATCCTGGCCGCGGGTATAATCGGTTACCGCCGGGCCAAAGAAGGAGCGTTGACTCTTTATCCGCATGTTATGTCCACCTTGATCGGTATTGCCAAGCGGGGGATCAAGATGGCGGTGATCAGTGACGCCCCCCGGCTGGCAGTGTGGATGCGCTTATGTTCTTTTAATTTGCATCCGATCTTTGACCAGGTTATTACCTTTGATGATACCGGTGAGCGCAAACCCAGTCCCAAACCTTTCCGTAAATTATTAGAGTTATGGTCACTGGATCCGCAGCATGTGGTCATGGTGGGAGATTGGGCGGAACGCGATGTAGTGGGGGCCAAGCAAGTCGGAATGAAAACTATTTTTGCCCGTTATGGTAATCTATTTGAAACCAAGGAAAGCGGCGCTGATTATGAAATAAACGATATTAAAGAAATCATTGATATTATTGAAAAAGAAAATGTTTAAACATCTTAGCGCATTTGCAGCTTTAACCGGTATTTATATTGCGGCCGGCAGAAAAGGAGCAGTCCCGATCGGGATTGCTCTTTTAGATTCATGGCAATTAGTTTTCATATATTTACTTATTATCGAACTGGTACAAGTGCCGCTTTTCAATTTTCTGTTTGGTTCACTGGCTTCCCGGATGGTGTGGGCACAACGGCTAAAAAAGAAATATCAAGCCCAAAGAAACAAGATCATGCATTCCAAGTCGTTTTTAGCCGCTAAAAAATATGGCGGATGGGGTGTCTTTTTTGTGGTGGCGATGCCGGCTTTTACCGGCGGTGTGTTAGGAGGGGTCTTGCTGGCGCGATTATTGGGATTGCGGCGGCGGAAAAGTATCCTGGCGATCATAGCTGGCATCTTGACCTGTAATGCGGGTCTGGTTTTTGGAGTGGTGGGAATTAAATGGCTATTAACTTAATTGCAAAAAATAATAAAGTTTTACCGTATTTATTTAGTATCGGGTTGGTATTAATAACTACTTTATTTGGTATTTTTATTAAAGGGAAGATAGAGCCCACCAACCTGGTTATGTTTTATCTGCTGGCGGTTGTTATCGCGGCTATTAACTGGGGTAAAGGCCCGGCTATTACTGCTTCAATTATTGGCGTGCTCTCCTTTGACTTCTTTCTAGTCCCGCCCTATTATACTTTTACCGTAGCCAGCGTCCATTATATTTTTACCTTCATCGGCTTGCTCATAGTTGGATTAGTGGTCAGTACTTTAGCTTCCAGGGTACGGGAACAGACCATTAAAGCGCAGAAAGTCGAGTTATTACAGGAAACGGAGAAATTGCAGACAGCTCTCTTGCATTCCATTTCTCATGACCTGCGCACCCCCTTAGCTACTATTACCGGCAGCTTAAGCACAATACTCCATGATGATCTTGATCTTAATAAAAAAACCAGCCAGGAGCTTTTAAAGGGCGCAAAGCAGGAAGCGGACCGTCTTAATCGCCTGGTTAGTAATCTCTTGGATATGACAAAGATGGAAGCGGGAGTATTGCGTATTTCTAAAAAACCTTGTGATTTAAGGGATGTTCTGGGAACTTCCCTTGAAGCACTAAAAGAGAAAGTAGGCTGCCGGGAAATTAGAATAAATATCCCGGCAGATTGTCCGGAAATCTACCTGGATTTTTCTTTTATGATCAAGGCTTTTTATAATTTGATCGATAACGCGATCAATTATTCTCCTCCTGGCTCGCCTATCCTGATAAAGGCCGCGGTCATAACTGACGGAGTAAGGATAGAAGTAATAGATCAAGGGCCAGGCATTCCTCCGGAAGACCTGGAACGCATTTTTGAAAAGTTTTATCGGGCAAAAAGTCCCGGCCGGGTAAGTGGGACAGGATTAGGGCTTTCCATCTGTAAAGGGATTATCGAAGCGCATAATGGAGCGATCGCAGCCCGCAATAACCCAACTGGAGGAGCAACGCTGGCCATTAGCCTGCCTTTAGGGACCAGCGGAGGACAAGATGAAGATGGAAAAAAATAAGGATATCCGGATCCTCAT
This sequence comes from uncultured Clostridia bacterium, assembly GCA_964441745.1. Classification (GTDB taxonomy): domain Bacteria; phylum CAYTYR01; class UBA6262; order UBA6262; family UBA6262; genus UBA6262. The sequence goes on along the minus strand of CAYTYR010000001.1, from coordinate 50,139 downwards.
AGTTGATGACGAAAAAGCGATCAGGAATTTCCTGCGGGTATCTTTGGCTGCTTGCGGTTATAGTATTTATGAAGCCGGGAGTGGTAAAGAAGCTTTGGAGAAAGTGATAGTTTTAAATCCCGATGTCATAATACTGGACCTAGGCCTGCCGGACATTGATGGTATAAAAGTAATCCGCCAGATTCGCAAAAGTTCCAAAACCCCGATCATAATATTATCGGTTAGAGAAGAAGTCGGGGATAAAGTGACGGCGCTGGAAGAAGGAGCAGATGATTATTTAACTAAACCTTTTAATATCGCCGAACTTCTGGCGCGGATCAGAGCGGTTTTACGCCGTCTGACGCCAGCGGACCAGGAAAGTATTTTTCGCACCGGGAAACTAATTATTGATTTTACTAAGCGTCTCGTAACGGTAAGTGGTAAACTGGTAGAATTGACTCCGACTGAATATGAAATAATAAAACTTATGGTACGTAACGCGGGAAAGGTGTTAACGCATAGGCAGATCCTGAAGGAAGTTTGGAATAAAACCGATGAATTAGAAGGTGTTTTTCATTTATTGCGTGTCACCGTCAGTAACCTGCGCAGTAAGATCGAGCCAGATCCTGATCGTCCTACCTATATCCTGACCGAACCTTGTATCGGTTATCGCCTGCAAGATTTTTGACCTTTTATTGATTTGCCTTCCCCTTGATCCTGGAGTAAGTTTTAGGTATGAAAAAACTCACTCCCTATCAATTATTGCTTTTTGGGTATATTTTTATTACCTTAATCGGGGCTATGATACTATCTTTGCCCATTTCCTCGAGCCAGGGTAAAACCCAGCCTTTCCTGGATGCACTGTTCCTGGCGAGTTCCGGGATCAGTACCTCCGGGCTTACAGTGGTGGATATAGGCAGCTATTATTCCTTATTTGGGCAGATAGTCCTGCTGGTTATTTTTCAGATCGGCGGGATAGGCTATATGACTTTCATTATTTTTACCGCTTATATGTTGGGGATGGGCCGCTCTCTGAAAACCTCTTTGGTCGCCAGGGAATCATTAGTGGGATCAGATCTTAATTTGTTGGAAAGTTTTTTCCGCAAAGTATTGTTGTATACCTGTTTTTTTGAATTAAGCGGGGCCATAATCTTAAGCTTGATCTGGCTGAGGGATTATCCCCTGTGGCCGGCTTTATATTTGGGCTTGTTTCATTCGATTTCCACGTTCTGTACCGCCGGATTCGGATTATTCCCAGATAGCTTAATGAAATACCAGCATAATGTATTGCTGAATGTAACTATCAATATCCTCTCCCTGGCGGGTGGATTAGGATTTTTTGTGTTGGACGACATCAGGACTTATATCGGCCGCAAGATCAGGAAGCAGTATCCGGCTAGATTAGCCGTCCACACTAAGCTGGTATTAATTACCACCTTTATTATTATTTTGGCTGGTACGGCAGTGATCTATATGGCTGAAGATTGGCAGCCCATAACCGCGAATAATTATGAAAAAGGAATGCACTCGGTTTTTCAGGCGGTATCCGCTTCTACTACTGACGGGTTTAACACGCTGGATATAGGTAAGATGAGCCCGACCAGTTGGATCATGATCATGCTACTGATGTTCGTCGGGGCTTCCCCGGGAAGCACCGGAGGGGGAATAAAGACCACGACGTTTGCCCTATTATTCCTCCTGGTCTGGTCTAAACTGCGCGATCGCAATTTTAATATTTTTAAAAGGGAAATAGGTGATCAAGGGATATATAATGCGGTGATAATCTTTATCTTCTTCCTGGCCATTATTTTCATTGATGCCTTGGTCATGGCCTTTACGGAAAAAGCTTCTTTTATCCAGGTTTTGTTTGAAATTGTTTCGGCTTTGGGAAATACCGGATTATCTACCGGGATCACCGCGGCTTTGAGTAATGCGGGCAGGGCGATATTATCACTGACCATGTTTATTGGCAGGGTAGGGCCATTAATTGTGGCTACAGCGGTTATCACCAAACCAAGAAAAGTGCTTTATAGATATGCCCGGGAAGATGTCTTTATTGGTTAGAATCTATAAAATTGGTTTCTGATAGTTATCCGGCGATAAGAGTGGTAATACCAAGAACGATCCTCCAATTAGGATCGTTCTTTTTTATTTGAAACTTTTTATTGCTTTGTATTGTCTAACTTTTTGAAAAGAGAGAAGACTACGGCAGCGTTCTTTGAGCCTTACCGAGCTACTCCTCTGTTAGGCTTAATTTTCCTGCCGTAGTCTATTAAATAGATCAGCCCCCAGCCAAAAGCAAATCCCCCAATATGGGCCCACCAGGCAATGCTGGCATGATGAGTCAAGTGCGCCAGCCAGCTATTAAGGAATTGTAATCCGAGCCAGCCAATAAAAAAAGCGGCAGATGGTATCTCTAGTATCTTATAGAAGAAAAATGTTTTGATCTTAATTTTTGGGAACAGGATCAGGTACGCTCCCATGATCCCGCTGATTGCGCCGCTGGCGCCGATCAATGGGATAGTACTGTTCTGATAAAAATAAATATGCCCAAGACTCGCGGCTAAACCGCAGGCTAAGTAAAAAAGCAGGAATCTTATTGCTCCGAACTTCTCTTCTATATTATCCCCGAACAGCCACAGAAAGAACATATTACCCAGTAGATGAAACAATCCTCCATGCAGGAATAAAGTAGTGATTAGGCTGATACCTATTTCCCCGGCCATAAAATGAGCAGGAATTAATCCGAATTGCTGAAAGAGCGCCGGCCATTTTTCCCAGGGGATAAAGAATACTTGAGCCATAAATAAAGCCATGTTCAGGCTGATCAGGGAAAGCGTAACCCAGGGAACTACAGACCGGGGATTGTCATCGGATAAAGGCAGGATGATCTTAGGCAGGAGTAAAAAGAAGGGAGCGCTGATAGCCAGGCTGGATAAATTTTCCAGAGTATGCAGTTGCTGCCGGAGGTCTTTTTGTTCTTTGGCCATGACCTCGGCTAATTTGTTGACCATGGGATTACCCTGGTTAAACCTGACTGCTTTGGCAATTTCATCCCGATCAGTCCAGATTCCCTGGCAAGTGGGGCAACGATCCAAAAAAACATTTGAATTATAGGCATAATTGAATTTATTCATGGGTAGCAGGCAGCGCGGGCATTTTTTATGCTGTTCGGCTAGGGTGTAGATATTTTGGGCTTTTTGGGTGACCTCAGTAATAGTCAAAGGAGGGAATTCATGTATGGCCCTGAAGGTTGCAATATAAGCTGGCAATTCCTGGGGGTCAAACCAGAGGCCGCCGCAGTGGGAGCACATATCAATAGTGATACTATGATAATTAAAGGTATGCAGGGATCTTTGGCAATTAGGGCAAAGCATGTGAGGTGTTATTCCAATAGCCGCGGGGTTATGAAGATAAGTAATTCAGTCTTATCATTACTTTTAGAGGATTTTTTAAAGAGCCAGCCGATAATAGGTATATCTCCGACAAAGGGCACGGTTTGCACGGTATCTAAATCGCTTTCACTCATTAAGCCGCCAATCACGATAGTTTCTCCATTTTTGACCATGATCGTTGTTTCTGCTTCCCTGGTATGTACGATCGGCCCAAGGGGAGAGGGGGTATAAGTGCTTACTTCAGGCCTTATTTTCATGGTGATCTGCTTATTAATATTAATAGTGGGAGTCACATCCAGCTTGATGCCGACATCGAGAAACTCTATGGTTGATTCTGAAGCCGTTTCCCCAGCCGCGCTGCTGGAGATTGATTTTTTCTCATAAGGGACCTTGTCGCCGATTATGATCTTTGCCGGTTGATTGTCAACAGTCGTGATACTGGGTGAAGACAGCAGCCGGCTTTTCCCTTTAGTGCCAAGCATATTGAGCGCAGCAGTTACTTGCATCTTATCTATTACCGTGCCAAGTTCAAGGCTTAAATTACCCAAGCTTTGTTGGGCAGTAGCATAATTGGTGCCAGCAGTTGTCGCGGTTGTAGTAAGCGGAGTCGCTCCTTTACTAACCATCCAGTTGATGCCCAGTTCTCTTAAAGCATTGGAGTCTACTTCCACAATCTCAGCCTTGATCTCTACTACATTTGGTTTTAAGTCCATTTTACTGATGGCATCGGTTATTACCTGGATATTATTTAAAGCATCGGTGATCAATAAGCTGTTCGTGCGCTTGTCTACCTGGATATTGCCTTTAGCCGATAGTAATGGGGTGACCAGTGGAGCAGTATCTTCAGCCCGGCCAAATTTTAACTGTACGAACGTAGTGATCAGGTCAGCTTTTTCTTTTTTTGAGATCCTGAGGACCTGGTCACTGATCTTGGTCAGGGAGAGGCTTTTTATTTTAAGGATCGTGTCCAGGGAATCTTCAAACGAAATATTGTTTAAGCTGATGCTGATCTGGCCGCTCACATCTTCATCGATGATGATATTGATGCCTTTTTTTAATCCTAAAGCATAGAGAACATCCTTGACGTCTGCATTTTCAAAATCAAAAGAAAATAATCTGGGCGCATCGGCGCCGCCGGATATTTGCGCTGCCGGTTCTGAAATTGCCGGTGGTTCTGGTGAGACTGGCAAGGCTGATGGTTCTGGTGATTCAACAGGTATCGGCTCAACCGACGGTTCTGTGACTGGCGGCATCTCCTCTGAACCAGCCGCCTGATCGAGCCTGACGTCAATCTCTATCCCCTCTGCCAACTGCTTGATCACGTAGTCTGGCTTGGCGGTTAAGTCTAGCACCACCCGGGTGATCGGTTGCGGAGTGATCTTATATTGCGCCGCACGAAGATACAGGATCGGGCTTAGATTTACTTTCTGCTTCTTAAATTCAGAGGCATTCCTGGTATTAATAAGATCGAGCACTAGTTTTGGATCAGGATCAGCCTTTACAAAATCCTTAGGGGTTATCGGGCCGGAAATCTGCAGGATGACTTTAAATATGGACGATTCTACCTTGGTAGAAATAGACTGTAAAATTGCCGGGGCTGCTTCAGCAGTAGCCAGTTGGAATGGCGTTCCTATCCCCAGATACAGGGCACAACCTATGATTATGAAAACCAATTGTTTTTTCATTCTCCTGCTTTCTTGAGCCGATAACGCGATTCCTGCTTCGCGTCCTTCATTAGAACGCTGTTTTCATCAACATAAGTAACGTGGATATTTTTTACGATCCTTTTTCTTTTATCTATTAACGTATTTTGCCGGGTAATATATATTTTGCCGGTCATGGCATTCCTGAAGATCCCTGAATATTCTATTTCATCTTTCACGATACCAATTAGTTCCAGATCCCGTAATTGGAGCACATCAGCCGGGCCAGCTATCACTGGTACCTTGACCTTGGTTTTTTGCTCTTGAGTCATACCTAGGAGCGGTACAAATGGATTTTTGCGCCAATTAGTCCGGTCTGACAATTCCTGGCTTAGCGGTATAGGTAAAGTGATTGTAGCCGTACTGACTAAAACGGTGGTCTTAGCTTCAGGCAAGGCGGAAATGGCAGTTGAAGGTACAGCCCAGATGGAACAAGGCAGGCTTAGGAAAAATAGGGCAATAATAATTCTGCGGACTGCTGATCTAGTCAAGGCATATCCTTTGATTATAGCCGGCAAATTTTTCCTCCTCATAGAGTATATATACTATAATTAATCTATCCTTAATTGTCAAGACTAATCATTGAATTTTGCTAAGATTATTGCGATTTATTTGCTTGACAGCTCCTGGCCGGCATGGTAATAGCAGTATTGACTGACCAGTCAGTCAAATGACTATATAGTCAAAAAGGAGTTTTTATGATTAAAAGCAAACTAAAAGAGCGAGAAGCTCTCTGGCGCAAGACAGAATTACTGAACTCGGCCAGGATTATCTTTACCCACAAAGGATTTCACCGGACAACTATGGATGACGTGGCTAAAGAGGCCGGGATCAGTAAGGGGGCCTTATATCTCTATTTCCCCAGCAAAGAGAAAATGTTTATGGCCCTGATTGAAAAAGGATTGAATGATCGGGCTACTCTGGTCCGGGGCATCTTAGAACAAAAAAACAGCTGTTTGGAGAAGCTCAGGCTGTATATTGGTCATAACTTTGATTATTTTGAACAAAACCGGGATTTATGGACCATGGTCATGATGCTGGAACGGGATGTTTTATGTACTGATATACAAAAAAACATACAGCAACAAGCCATGAAGGAAATGAAACGGATCTTATCATACTTAATCGCTATTATGCAGCTGGGAGTAAAGGAAAAGATCTTAAAAAATAAATCACCGGAATTGCTGGCCTTAGGTTTAGGGGGAATGGTACAAATGTTCATTATGCGGGCCATGTTCGACAATGTTAAGCAGTTCCAGGATAAGGAAAAACAGTTTATTCTGGAAGTTTTCCTGGAAGGAGCCAAAGCATGAGCGCTAAAAAACTAATAATTATCTTAAATATTCTAGTTGCCGTGACGGTATTTGCTGGATCAGCCAGCCTCGCCCAGGAGAAAGCCTTGAGTTTAGATGAATGCCTTAAAATCGCTTTAGAAAATAATAAGCAGCTGCTGCTCTTACAGGAAAAGACTAACAAGGCTAAAGCCAAAAAAAATGAAACTGCCGGCAGTTATTGGCCTAAGATCAGCGCCACTGGGGCATATATCTATAATCATGAGCTATATAATGAAGTAGATCTGGATCAACCAGATTCATGCCTGGGTAAATTAAGCCTGACCCGGCCCTTGTTTATGGGGGGCAAGCTCTACCACTCCAACCGGCAGGCTGATCTCGGCCTGCAGTTGGCGCAGTGGGATTATTTGAAACAGCGGGATGACCTGCTGTTTCAGGTCAAGCAAAGTTTTTATAATGTGCTGCTGGCCCAGCAGATGGTGAGGATCAGCCAGGAAGCTTATGAGGTAGTCGCGGCATATCTCAAAGTAAGCCAAGCCTTATATAATGAAGGTAAGATGTCTAATTATGATGTCAGCCGGGTAAAAGTGCAACTGGCTAATCAGAAAACCAGCCTGATCAAGGCCCAAAATAATCTAAAAATAAGCGTTGATTCATTATTAAATGTATTAGGCCGGGAACCTTTATTGGAAACAAAAATTGTCGGCGAGCTAGACGATGTGGAAAAACCCGTGAAGGAATATGAGGAAGGTTTGAACCAGGCCCTTAGTAAAAGAATAGAAATACGGCAATTAATGCTGTAAGAGGAAGCAGCTAATAGTAATGTCTCGGTAGCCCGCAGCGGCCATTGGCCGAATTTGCTCTTAAATTCAGCAGTTTCTCGTCAAAGTTATTCTCCAACTGGCCTTGGCCAGCAATGGACTAACAGTTGGACGAGCACCTTGTCCTTAACCATTCCTTTGGTCGAAGGATTCGCGACCAATGCCAGGATCAAGCAGGCTAAATCCCAGAAAGAGCAAGCGCTGCTGACTAAAGCCCAATTAATCGACGGCATTAAGATTGAAGTGAAACAAGCCTATTTTACCCTGGACCAGGCCAAAGACAATATTACCGGGCAAAACGAGAATGCAGCTACAGCGAAAGATAACCTGCGTATTGCCCAGGAACGGTATAAATTAGGATTGATGAGCGATATCGAAGTGCGGGATGCAGAATTGACCCTGACCCAGGCCGAGATAAATTATTACCAAGCTATCTATGAATATATCATGGCGCAAGCTAGAGTGGAAAAGGTCATCGGTGAAACATTAGAATAGTTTTCACAAAAGTGAAAACTATGATTACCGATGAAGAAAAATGCAAGAGCTTGTAATCGGTGTAATCTTTTTTAGAAATCAGTGTAATCAAGGAGTTTTTTTATGCAGAGGCCATTATTCCATTTTTTAGGCGGGATGATTTTTCCTATCGCCTACTATTTTATAGACCGGGGAATACTTCTCCGGATCATGGCTGTTGCTCTCATCCTGGTTTTTGTTTTTGAGTTAGTGCGAGCTAAGTATTCTTTATTTAATGAATGGATTTGGAAGAATTTCCGCGGTTTTTTCAAGGATCAGGAGAAAAATACTGTGACTGGCATGCCCTATTTTATTGGCGGCATACTGGTGACAGTATTATTTTTTTCAAAACCAATTGCCATTACTGCGCTCTGTTTCCTGACTTTTGGCGATGTCAGCGCGGCAATGGTTGGCAAGAAAATTGGCCGGCATAAAATATTTCCACCCCGCAGCGTCGAAGGAAGCGCAGCCTTCTTTTTAATTGCGACCTTGGTCGGCTTTATCTTAAAAAGATACTTTTTCCCGGGTGACCTTACTGCCAATGCTATCTTGGCCAGTGCGCTTATTGCCGCCATTATGGAAACCTTACCCATTGCCTTGGATGATAATCTTACTATCCCGGTTATGGCTGGCTCTGTCCTGCATTTCCTGCGTTAATCTGCCATTATCTATAGTATAGCCTGCAAAAGTGAAACTTTTCCTTTACTTGCTTGGTCTAAATATATAAAGGGGCAAAATGGATATTCAAGCTATCTCAGCAGACATTATACATAAAGCTTCAGCCGGGGATATACAAGCTTTTGAAGAGATATATAAAAACGCTTCCGGCTTTGTATATAACGTTGCTTTGCGGACTGCCCGGAACAGGGAAGATGCCCAGGAGATTACCCAGGAAGTGTTCTTGAAAGTTTTTAAAAGCTTACCTGATTTCAGGTTTAAGTCTTCTTTTAAAACCTGGCTCTACCGGATTACGGTAAACACCACCTTGAATTTATTGAAAAAATCTACCCAGGACCGCCGCCGGCAGTTTGCCTATCATGAAAACATCAGCGCCGGGATGCCGGCTCAGGCGGAAGAGATGGATAGTTCCCTGGATCAGCTCCAGCGTAAGGAACAAGTTGATAAAATATTGGGCGAGCTCACCCCAGATTATCGCACCTGCATTATTCTAAGAGAAATGCAAGGCCTGAGCTATGAAGAAATTGCCCAAGTCCTTAAAATTAATATTAACACGGTAAGATCCAGGCTGAAAAGGGCCAGGATAATGATTTTAAAAAGAGGTGGTTACCATGAAATGCAATAAGTTCCGTGACCTCATTATCACTGATTATGTAGACGGTGAACTTGATGAGCAAGGGAAACAGGAAGTTGAGCGCCATCTGCAGGGATGCGCTGGTTGCCGCGAGTTTGCGGCAGCTGTTTCCACGCTGGCCTTAGATCCTCTCCGGAAAACAGTATCTGCAGAGCCACCCGCGTTCCTGTGGACCAGGATCCAAAGCCGCCTGGAGCAAGATCACCAGCGTAAACCAGGCCTAAAATGGTTACAGGTCCTGGCTACTGCGGCGATGTTTCTGGTCATGGCGCTAACCGGTAATTATCTTGTTTCCGGAATGGTGGGCACTACCAACCAACAGAATGTTGTCGCCAGCAACGAATTAGCCAGTCAATTATCCTTGACTGAATTCAGCGATATGCCCAATGAACAGGTAGAAGCAGTCTATGATAATATTATTGGAGGTTAGGCAGATGAAAAATAAAGCGCTGACCATTATTTTGATTCTTTCTCTGGGCTTGAATCTTGGTGTATTGGCCAGGTTTAGCCGTCATTGGCTCAATCGGAGAGACTTTAAAAGGGGACCGAGAGAGCATAGCTGGATGAAAAAGAAAATGCAAAAAGAACTAAACTTGACTGAATCCCAGTGCGCGCTGATGGAACAAGGCCGTAACAATATCGACCAGGAGCTTAAATCACTAAGGGAAGAATTAAAAAGAAAAAGGATAGAATTGTTTACAGCATTGGATACTGAACCGGTCGACAATGTCAAAGTAGGTCAATTAATTGATAATATCTCCGCTCTTCAGGCGAAGATCGAAAAGACAGTGCTGGGGCACCTGATTACCATGAGAAAGGGTCTTACTCCTGAACAACAACAGAAATTTAAAGCAATGATGCCCAGAGGTTTTATGACCCCGCCGCTGGACCAACCTGGCCAGGGCAGGCAGGAAAGGCCGCCAGATCGCATGGCCCCATAGTTATCGGACACAGGCCCTTTACAGAATCGCTCAACTAATGTATCATGATGTAACTCAGGCTGTATTTTTAGCAGCTTCTAAAAGGTGGTTAAAGCAGTATGAAAAGAAGTATCTCTATAATAGTAATAATGATGTTCATAATTGGACTAGGCGTTACGCATAGTGCTATGGCTCAAGACCTGACTTGGGAAGACTGTGTCCGGGAAGCCAGGCAGAATAATCCAAATTTATTATCAGCAACAGAAAAACTGAAACAGGCTGGGGTCAATTTAACTACAACCAAAAGCAATTATTATCCCCAGATCAGCGGCAGCGCCGGCGCGCAAACCTCGAAAGCAGACGGTACTGACCGGAGTAACAGCTACTCTTACGGCGTTTCTGGCAGGCAACTGATCTTTGACGGTTTAAAGTCCCAATTCAATGTGGCCGTCTCTTCCGCTACTTTACGTTCGTCTATCTATAACTATGCCGTGACCTCTTCCAATCTACGGCTGCAGCTGAAGAAAGATTTTGTGAGTTTGTTGAAGGCACAGAAATTAGTAACAATAACCGCAGAAATAGCCCAGCGGCGCAAACAAAGCTTAGAATTGATCAAGCTGGGATATGAAGCTGGCCGGGAACATAAAGGTTCATTACTGACCGCGCAGGCTGATCTGGCTGAAGCGGAATTTGAAGTTAGCCAGGCTTCCCGAAATCTGGAAATAGCCTCCCGGACGCTTGGCGCAGATCTAGGTTATGACAAATATAGACCGATACAAGTTCAAGGTGATCTGACCGTGACTTGGCTGGATCCGATTGCGCCTGATTTTGAACAAATAGCAGCATCAGTGCCGTTACTGCAGGCGCTGATTGCCCAAAAAGAAGCTTCCCGGCTTTCTCTAAAAAGTGCTACCGCTGAGATGTATCCTTCGGTTTATGCCAGTGGTTCAGCCGGAAAGAGTGGTTCTAATTGGCCGCCTGACCGGAGCCAATGGTCAGCTGGTGTGAATTTAAGCGTGCCAATCTTTTCCGGCGGCAGCCAGGTAGCAGCAAGGAAAAAATCTGAATCTGCCTATAACCAGTCGCTAGCTGAGGAGAGGAATGGCCGTACTAGCGTTATTCTGACCCTGGCTGAAAGCTGGGCTAATCTCCAGGATGCCCTGGGACAGTTAAGCGTACAGCAGAAATTTCTGGCCGCGACTGAAGAACGGTCCAAGATCGCTGAAGCGCAATATAAAATAGGGTTAATGTCTTTTGACAACTGGATCATTATCGAAGATGATCTGATCCGAGCCAAGAAAGCTATATTAGATAACGAGGCTAACGCCATGATCGCCGAAGCAAACTGGATACAAGCCAAAGGAGTGACTTTAGATGAAGAGTAAAAAATGGAAATTCATAGTATTAGGCATATTAGTGGTGATAGCCGCTATATTCTGGGCCGTAAAAGCCGGAAACAATAAAGACAGCTTGGAAAATACTACCATCGTTAATCCGGTATCCGGCAACATCCAAACCTTCGTCTCCACCACCGGGACAGTCTTGCCGCAAAACCGCCTGGAAGTAAAGCCAGCGATCAGCGGCCGGGTGGAAAAGATCCTGGTCCAGGAAGGTGACCGGGTAAAAAAGGGACAAACCCTCGCCTGGATGAGCTCGACCGAAAGAGCAGCTTTGTTAGATGCGGCCCGGGCCCAAGGAGAAGAAGCTGTTAAACAATGGCAGGAAGTTTATAAGTCAACTCCTTTGGTCGCGCCGATCGACGGTGAAGTGATCGTCAAGAGTGTCGAGCCTGGGCAGACCGTCATGACCAGCGAAGCTATCCTGGTCCTTTCTGACCGGCTGATCGTACAAGCCCAGTTTGATGAGACTGATATTGGCAAGATCAAGATGGGACAACCGGCGATCATTACCCTGGATGCTTATCCGGATATAAAAGTGAATGGCGCAGTGAACCATATTTATTATGAGTCAAAAGTAGTAAGTAATGTCAGTATCTATAATGTAGATATCCTGCCGGATAGAGTGCCGGCAGAATTTCGTTCAGGTATGACGGCTGAAGTGAAAGTGCTGGAAGCCAGCCGCGAAAATGTGCTAACCCTGCCTACCGCAGCGATAAAACAGGACCAAGAAGGAAGATATGTACTGCTGGACCAAGGGAAAGAGCAGAAACCGGGTCAACGCCGTATCCAAACCGGCTTAGCTGATGACACTAATACTGAAATTATTTCCGGGCTCACTGATACTGATCGGGTAGTTATACAAAGCGCGACCTATATGCCAGCTACCCAGAAAACCAGTGGCAGCAATCCCTTTATGCCAACCCGGCCAGGCCAGCGGACCCAGCGGACCCAGACGAACAGGAATACCAGATAATGATAAAAGTTAAAAACATCTTAAAAACATATCAAATCGGCAGCGTTGGGGTACAAGCCCTGCGCGGCGTTTCCGTGGATATAGAACCGGGTGAATTTGTCGGTATCATGGGCCCCTCTGGTTCAGGAAAATCCACTTTGCTGCATATTCTTGGCTTTTTAGATCGGCCAGATTCAGGATCATATACTTTCGCCGGTAAAGAGGTCAGCAAGTACAGCGATGATGAGCTAGCCAAGCTTAGGAATAATACCGCTGGTTTTATTTTCCAGCAATTTCACTTGCTGTCCCGGTTAACCGCAGTGCAGAATGCTGAATTGCCACTGATTTATGCCGGCTGCCATCACGAAAAAGAATTAGCCCTGGAAAAAATAAAAGAAGTCGGCCTGGCCTCCCGGGCGTTGCATTTACCAACCGAGCTTTCCGGCGGAGAACAACAACGGGTAGCTATAGCCCGCTCTTTGGTCAATGATCCCGTGATCCTTTTTGCTGATGAGCCAACCGGCAATCTGGATACTAAAAATGAAGAAGAAATTATGGCGCTCTTGCTAAAACTGAATAAACAAGGGAAAACCATTGTCATGGTGACCCACGAGAAAGAAGTTGCCGAGCATTGTACCCGGATAATTTATATGCGCGACGGTAAAATTGTCTCTGATGAGAAGAAACTACCAACCCACACAGAACCGGCGCCACCTGCTGCTGTGCAGGAAGAAGAAGCTTTTGCCGGAGGAGCAAAGTTTGGTGATCACTTTCGGCAGGCGATCCAAGCCCTGGTTTCCCACAAGATGCGTTCCATCCTGTCCATGCTGGGAATACTGATCGGGGTAGCTGCGGTTATTGCCATGCTGGCTCTCGGCCAGGGAGCCAAAGAATCAATTGAAAAAAGCCTGGCTTCTTTAGGTTCTAATTTATTAATGGTCACCCCTGGTTCACACCGTACCCATGGGGTAGCTGGGGAAGCTGGCGCTGTAACCAGGTTCACACTGCAAGATGCCGAATACCTAGCTAAACTGCCGGAAATAAAAAATGTTTCCCCTACCGTCAGAGGCCGGGCCCAGGTGGTATATGGTGACAGGAATTGGAATACCCAGATCCTTGGTACCGGGATCAATTACCCTGCCATGCGTGCTGCTATGCCGACAGTTGGCCGGTTCTTTACGGCTGAAGAGCTGCAAGTACGTCAAAAAGTGGCTTTGATCGGCTCGACCGTGGCTAAAGAGTTATTCGATTCAGTTGATCCGGTTGGCATGACCATCAAGATCAACCGTATCTATTTTAAAGTTATTGGGGTGTTGCCTACTAAAGGATCAACCGGCTGGATGAATCAGGATGATGTAATCGTTATTCCGGTCACGACAGCCATGTATCGGGTCTTAGGCAAAGAATATGTAGATTATATTGACCTCGAAGTAAAGAGCGCCAATTTGATGGAGGCAGCCCAGGAATCGATTAAAGCCTTAGTTATCCAGCGCCATCACCTAAACCAGGATAAAGAAGATTCCTTTGAGATCAGGAATATGAATGATATTCAGCAAACCGTACAAAGTACTACCAAGACCATGACCATGCTGTTAGGTTCTATTGCCGCTATTTCCCTGCTGGTGGGTGGTATCGGTATAATGAACATCATGTTAGTATCAGTCCGGGAACGCGTCAAGGAAATAGGATTGCGCAAAGCTATTGGCGCCCGTTCCAGTGATATCCTGACCCAATTTTTGATCGAGGCAGTAGTCATGACCGTGGCCGGGGGCTTGATCGGTATCGCGGTTGGCGCAGGCATTGCTTTTACCCTATCAGCTGTCGCCAGCTGGACGACCAGGGTAACCTTGTCTTCAGTGGTCATGGCCACTACCTTTTCCATTGCTGTCGGCGTTGGCTTCGGTATCTGGCCGGCGCGCCAGGCCGCTAAACTTGACCCGATCGAAGCATTACGCTATGAGTGATGCTATTACGGTAAATAATTTAATAAAGTCTTTTGGCACAGTAAAGGCAGTAGACAATATTTCCTTCACTGTTAGAGACGCGGAAGTGTTCGCCTTCCTTGGGCCTAACGGTGCCGGTAAAACCACAACTATCAATATTATTTGCGGTTTGCTTCGGCCCACTAACGGTACTGTAGTATTAAATGGTTATGATGTAGTCCTGAATCCTAATGAGGTGCGCAAATCAATCGGGGTTATTTTTCAGGATCCAAGCTTAGATGAAAGACTGACCGTCTACGAAAATCTTGATTTTCACGGAATGATTTATCATATGTCTCATCAGTTGCGCCGGCAAAGGATCAAAGAAGTGCTGGAACTGGTTGGTCTTAGCGATAAGACCAAGGTGATAGTCAGGACTTTCTCCGGTGGGATGAAGAGAAGGCTGGAGATCGCCCGTGGATTGATGCACCGCCCCCGGGTTATGATTCTGGATGAGCCTACCACCGGGCTGGACCCGCAGACCCGCGCGCATATTTGGGATTATATATTAAAACTCTCCCAGCAGCAAAAAATAACCATCTTTTTTACGACACACTATTTGGATGAAGCGGAAGTATGCGACCGCCTTGCTATTATTGATCACGGTCGTATCGCCGCCTTGGATACACCGGAAGCTTTAAAATTGAAATATCAAAAAGCCACTTTAAATGATGTTTTCCTGCAGGTTACCGGCTACGAAATCAGGGAAGACGGAGCTAGGGCCAAAGAGCATTTTGGCATGATTGTCAGGCAGAAAAGGTTAAAATAAATGTTCGAGTTCGATGCGATTTATATGATCTGGATCAGGGATTTGATCCGGCATTTCCGCGACCGCTCCCGGCTGCTGGGCTCAGTGAGCCGGCCAATCCTTTGGCTGTTGATTATGGGTACCGGCTTAAAAGGTTCTTTTAGTATGCAGGGGGTTAATTATCTGCACTATATTTTCCCAGGGATCATAGCTATGAATCTACTTTTTGCCTCTATGATGTCCACTATCAGTATTATTTGGGATCGGGAATTCGGTTTCCTGAAAGAAATCCTGGTGGCTCCTATCTCCCGTACGGCAATAGTCCTGGGAAAGACTTTAAGTGGATCAACCATCGCGTTTATCGAAGGGATGTTTGTCTTGCTGTTTGCCCCGTTCATTCATATTCATATACCTTTAGTATCACTATTATTGCTGATGCCAGCCATGTTTTTCGCTTCTTTTGCCTGCACCGCTCTGGGGCTGGCCATCGCTGCCAGGATGACTTCTTTTGAGGGGTTCGGGGTTATTTCCAATTTCGTCATTATGCCAATGTTCTTTTTAAGCGGAGCCATGTTCCCGTTGGCCAATTTGCCTTCACTAATTAATCATTTAGTGCTAATCAATCCTATGACCTACGCGGTGGACTTGCTGCGTACTATTACTTTAGGATTGAAAACCTATCCCCTCTGGCTGGATTTGATGTATATAGGGGTGTTTGCCCTGATCATGACTTCAATCAGTGTCTTTGAATTCAACAAAGTAAACTAAAATATATAATCAGGAGAAGAGCATGCCTGGCAAAACAAAAATGTTTCTGGTGCTCAGCTTTTTATTGTTTGCGGTTCAATGTTTCGCAGCTGAAGGGTCCCCATCCATGATCAGACAGGACTTGGAGTGGTCTGACTACGGGCTTAATTTTGAGTGGGCCAAAGATGCTAAATTGATCAAAAAATTGGAAATGAACGAACAGCAGTCTGGGGAATTTAATGCTTTGTCCAGTGAAATAGCTAAAGCAGTTACCATGGAAGAAGAAATTGCAGCCAAAGAAAGTATCTTACGAAATCAAATACCGGTCAAGAGCCTGGTGAAAGTCAATGGGCAATTTATCCAGCCTGATATGACGCAGGTAGACACCTTGATCAATCAAATTAGTGACCTGCGGAGCGGGCAATATAAGATAAGAATGTCTGTGAAAGCAAAACTGCGGCTGTTATTTTCAGCAAAGCAAAGAGATATATTATTTGATTATTTTAGGAAAAAAGAGCAGTCAATGAGAGAAGCAATGAAAGAACAGATGGGTAACCGTGAAGGAGGCGGGAGGCAAGGGATGGAAGGGATGAGCGGGATGAGAAGCGGGCTGGGTGGCGGCATGGGCCGTCCTGGAGGATCGTTTTAATGAATATATATACACCATCATATGTGTCCAATTTGGGCAGCAGAGCTTTCGTAGTGTTCTTTTAGGGGTTTGGAAGCCGCGTAATTGGTTTCGTAATCCGCGTAATCTCGCCTGACGACGGTATAAATACGGGGGAATCCGTTCATTAATATATTCGTTGAGCTAATTTGGATAGCAAGGAAGTTTATGAATAAAGAGCTTGACATATATGCATAATTAATGCATAATAATACATATATATTGTATGAAGGGAGTAAGGCTATGAGAACAACATTAAATATTAATGACGATTTGATCAGAAAAGTGTCAATCCTTACGGGGATCAAGGAAAAGACCACCTTAGTCAGGTTAGGATTGGAAGCCTTAATCGCCAGAGAAAGCAGTAAAAGGCTGGCGAAATTAGGAGGGACCGAAAAAAATGCGCAGAGTATCCCCCGCCGGAGAACTCATTAATGATTCTTGCTGATACATCGGTATGGATAGATCACCTGCGTCATGGCAATGCCAGGCTGGAACAGCTCCTAAACGACGGCGAAGTAGTATGTCACCCCTTTATTATTGGAGAACTCGCCTGTGGCAATATTAGGAACAGGAAGGAGATTTTATCATTGCTTGGCACGCTCCCTACAGTTGAACATATAGACGAAGAAGAATTGTTATTGTTTATTGAAAAGAATAATTTAATGGGTAAGGGGCTTGGACTTATTGATATGCATCTGTTGGCGGCTGCGTTGTTAAGCGAAGTCTCTTTGTGGACATTAGACGCAAAGTCAAAAAAGCAAGCTTCTTTATTAGGCCTGGCCTATAAATACTAAAGCACCAGCATTAACCCTACCGCGGCTAACAGGCCGGTAATGCCGCCAAAGTAGAAGGTGGCTGCCGGCCCGAATTGGTTCCAGAGGATACCTGCCAAAAACGATGCCGGGAAAAGTCCGATACCTACCAGTGTGGCATGAAGGCCGATCATCGTAGCGCGCAGGTGTTCCGGGGCGATATCTGTAACCAGGGCTTTTTCCACACCCTCAGTCACTCCTATATAAACTCCGTACAAGCTAAATAATCCCCACATGAAAATCGGATTATCAGTTAAAGCAAACCCCAAATAGACTACTCCATAAAAAACATAACCCCAGACCAGCAGTTTTTTCCTGCCAATAATATCAGACAACCTTCCAGCAGGATAAGAAACCAGGGCATAAACAATATTATAAACCAGGTAAAGCAAAAGAACACTGGTTGTGGTAAAACCAATGTTTTTAGCCCGTAGTAATAAAAACTGGTTAGAAGAATTACCCAGGGTAAACAGCAAAGTCACTATTAAGAATAATTTTAGCTTAAGCGGCAAGGCCGACCACTTAAAAGACAGTTTCTTTTCTGCCGGATTAATAGAGACTTTTTTCTCCTTAACAAAGAAAAGAGCCATTAGTCCCAAAAATGCCGGTATTAGCGACAGCAGGAATAACTTGCGGTAATCAATGGGGCCGGCATGAGCAGTTAAGAAGTAGTAAGCGATGAGCACCCCGGCAGCGGCGCCGAGCGTATCCATTGTCCGGTGCAAGCCAAACGCCCGGCCTCTTCTTTCTTTAGCGCTGGAATCAGCGATCAAGGCATCCCGGGGAGCGTTGCGGATGCCCTTGCCGAAACGGTCAATTACCCGCGCCAAGAGGACCCACCACCAGCTGGTGGCGAGAAAAAGGAATATTTTACCGAAAGAAGAAGAACCATAGCCCATGATCGCCAGCGGTTTCCTTTTCTGGAACTTGTCAGAAAGGTAACCGCTGAATACTTTTAGCAGGCTGGCAATACTTTCCGCGATACCTTCGATCAGGCCAATGATCCAGGGGGCAGCCCCCAAAGTGGTACTGAGGAATATCCCCAGGAGCGGATAGACCATTTCTGTGGAAATGTCGGTTAATAAACTGGTAATACCTACAATGATGATGTTAAACATACGTGCCTCCGGCACATTAGATTACGCAGATTATTATAGAGGAATCAGGGGTTTTTAGCAATTAATTTTATTGATATAACTGTTTTTTTGTGGTAAAAGTAACAAACAGAAGCGAATCATGCGGATAGTTTATTCGGCATTTATTCGCTATCATTCGAGTTATTCATAATTCAGAGGTGTGCTATGGAACTTAAAGAAGAAATTATCAGGCGGGCCGCCGCTGCTAAACGGGCTGCTTATGCCCTAGCTAATGTGCCGGCAGAGGTTAAAAATAAAGCTTTGTTGGCTATGGCTGACGCCTTGCAAAAAAACAAAGAGGATATTTTGTTCAAGAATGAAATAGATGTCGAAGCGGCTAAAGAGGCTGGTTTAAGTACAGCTATGATCGACCGGCTGTCGCTGACCGAGTCCCGTATTGAGGCCATGATCCAAGGCTTGCAGGAAATAGCTGGTTTAAAGGATCCCGTTGGGGAAGTGATTTCCTCCAGTGAACGTCCGAATGGCTTAAAGATCAATAAAGTCCGCATTCCGCTGGGCGTGATCGGGATCATTTATGAATCGCGGCCGAATGTGACGGTTGATACCGCCGGATTATGTTTAAAAAGCGGGAATGCCGTGATTTTACGGGGAGGCTCTGAAGCAGTTAATTCCAATCATATTCTGGTGAAGACGATCTCGGCCGCAGCCTATACTGCCGGTATACCGGAGGGAGCGATCCAGTTTATTGAGACTACTGACCGGCAAGCTGTCCTGGAACTGGTTAAACAGGATAAATTCATCGATGTGATCATTCCGCGTGGCGGGGAGGAATTGATCCAATTCATTAAAGAACACTCAACGATACCGGTTATTTCGCATGGCAAAGGGGTTTGTCATACTTATGTTGATGTTGAAGCTGACTTAAAAATGGCTGAGGAAATATGTTTTAATGCCAAAGTGCAACGGCCGGGAGTATGTAATGCCATGGAGACTATGCTGGTCCATACCGGGGTAGCCATGGACTTTCTGCCGAAAATGGCGGCACGTTTCACCGACGCTAAAGTTGAACTGCGCGGGGATGAAAAAACGCTAGCTATATTGAAAGGGATAAAAGCTGCCAGCGAAGAAGATTGGTATACTGAATATGTGGACTTGATCCTTTCAGTTAAAATAGTGGATACAGTGGAAGAAGCCATAGCACATATAAACAAATACGGATCACATCATTCTGACAGTATTGTGACCAACAACAAAAAGAGAGCAGAAGAATTTATGCGGTCAGTTGATTCAGCTGCTGTTTACTGGAATGCTTCTACCCGCTTTACTGATGGCGGTGAATTCGGTATGGGAGCCGAAATCGGTATCTCCAGCCAGAAAATGCATGCCCGCGGGCCGATGGGCCTCAATGAGCTATGTTCGTATAAATATTTAGTTTACGGCAGCGGACAGATAAGAAAATAAGCGCTAAATCCGCATATCGAAATTCGAAATAATAATTAAATTCTAATTTACTAAACGCGAAAAAGTTTAGAGAATTATGATTTTGGATTTCGGATTTGTTTAGTAATTCGTATTTAGAATTTAGGATTTGTTTATGAAAATTGGTTTATTCGGCGGGACTTTTGATCCTATCCATAACGGTCACCTTAAAATAGCCGGGATAGTGCAACAAAAACTGGGATTGGACAAAGTTATCTTCATTCCCGCCGGTATTTTGCCTCATAAGGCGCAAAGTCTGACTACGGCTAAAGACCGGCTGGCTATGGTCAAACTGGCTCTGCGCGGTAAAAAGAGATTTACGGCCAGTGCCTATGAAACCAACAAAAAGTCTATTAGTTATAGTATTGAAACGGTTCAGTATTTAAAAAGAAAAATGGGCTCTAAAACAGAGTTCTTTTTTATTATCGGAGCAGACGCTTTTGGCGAGATTCGTACCTGGCGCCGCTGGCGGGAATTATTAAAGTTATGCCATTTTGTCGTCATTAACCGGCCAGGCTATAAAATAACGCTGCCAAACAAGTCAGCAGCTGCTAATGTGTTCGTCTTGCGCATCACCGGTATCCCCCTGGCCGCGACCGCGATCAGGAAAAAAATTGCCAAGAATAAAAGTATTAGCAAGCTTGTTCCCAAAGCTGTGTCTGCATATATAAAAAAGCATAAGTTATACGAATAAAATCTGCGCCGCGCCCGCCGGCGCTCTTTGGCGGGTAATCCCTGCCTGCCGGCAGGCAGGGTTCTTCAAGGAATAATGGAAAATAAATCGATAATAACCAAAGTTATCCTGGGGCTAGCTCTGGGCTTACTTTTCATAATGATTGTTTTATCCTTTTGCAGCCCGGTTAATAGGACAGTGCAAAAAGGCGAACGGATAAATCTGCTCTTGATCGGCTGTGATGAAACGGAAAACAGCAAAAGGGCAGACGTTTTAATGTTTTTCAGCTTCCTTCCCCGCCAACGGTTAGCTGATATCCTTTCTATTCCGCGTGATTCCCGGGTACGGGTTCCGCAATATAAATTATTACGTATCAATGAATTCTTTGCTTACGGTTATAAAAAAGGCGGGATCGAAGAAGGAATATCTCTCACGCGAGAGGTCACCCAAAATCTGCTGGGCCTGGAAATACCTTATTATATCCAGATTGATTTTAAGGGCTTGATCAGTATCGTTGACGCTTTGGGTGGCATCACCATCGACATAGCTGAAAAAATGGATTATGATGACAACTGGGGAAGCCTGCATATCCATTTTAAACCTGGCCGGCAGACCCTGAATGGCCAGCAATGCCTGGAGTATTTGCGTTTCCGCAAGGATGTTCAAGGTGATATCGGCCGGATGCAGCGCAACCGGAACTTTATCAGGGCCTTAACAGCAAAAATTAAATCACCGGCGATCATTTTCAGGATGCCGCAACTGGCTTGGACCAGTATCAAAGCCTTTCATACTAATCTTGGTTTATATGATTTATTGACCCTAATTTCTGAATTAAGGAAACTAAATACTCAAAATTTCCGTCAGCAGCAATTACCGGGTAACCCCGTATCGATACGGGGAGCCTGGGTATGGGCAATAGATAAACCACGGATGGACAAAGTAACCCAACTATTGCGGGAGGACCCAGCCTCAGCAGATAACAAGGTTGCTAATATCCGGGTAGAGATTTGGAATGGTACCCATAATCGCGATGCAGTTGAGGAAGTAACTAAATATTTACGCCAAAAAGGCGTTGATGTATTAACATGGGGCTATTTCGAACGGACTTTAGCCCATACTAAGATCATTGACCGTACCGGCAATATAGAAACAGCCAATTACCTGGGTAAAATACTTAATTGTGATGAGATTGAAACCAGCCTGAGTGACAGCTCCCTGACCCAGGCGGTGATCATTATCGGGGAAGACTGGAGACATAAAATCTTGCCCAGCTCTTCCAATAACTAGCTGATCAAGAGATATGAGAAAGACGGTTTTTGCGAACATAATAGTTTATTTAACGGGAAAGGAAGGGCTGGGTGAACTTTAAAAAACCTGCACTCGTTGCCGCGGAAGCAGCTAACGCTAAAAAAAGTGAGGATATTGTTGTCTTAGATGTCCGGAAATTAACGCCGATTACTGATTATTTTGTTATTGTCACAGTTAATTCACAACCACAGGCTCAGGCTGTTCGGGAAGCCATTGCCGACAGTTTGTCTGATCAAGGGATAGAACTGCGTAATCGCCAGCAACAGATGTCCAAACGGTGGTTATTGCTCGATTTTTCCGGTGTTTTGGTACATATATTTATCAAAGAAGCCAGGGAGTTCTATAACCTGGAGAGGTTGTGGAGTAAGGCAGTCAAAGTGAAATGGGAGAACTAAGTGACTATTTACAATGAGATCATCAACCTGCTGGAGACAGCGGTCAAGGCTGTGTCTGCGGATTTGGCGAAAGAGGATAAATTATTTATTTGGTCAAGCGAAAAGTTTTTTTTAACCTTGCCCAGTAATGAAAAATTTGGCGATTACGCTTCCAATATTGCTTTTTTTGGCGCTGCTTTTTATGGAAAAACGCCGCGCAATTTAGCGAAACTCATCGTAGAAAAACTCCCTCCAGATACAAGATTACTGGAAAAAGTTGAAGTTGCCGGTAATGGATTCATTAATTTTTTTGTTGCCAAAGAAAGGATTTATCGCGAACTAAGTGAAATCCTTTCCTTACAAGGCAAATACGGCCAGACTACTGTCGGGAGAGACAAGTCGATACAGATTGAATTTGTTAGCGCTAATCCTACCGGGCCATTGCATGTTGGCCATGGCCGGGGAGCCGCTACTGGCGATACCTTAGCCAGGATCTTTGCTGCCCTGGGTTATAAGATCCAGAAAGAGTACTATGTGAATAATATCGGTAATCAGATGAACATCCTGGGTAAATCGGTACAGGCACGTTTTGAGGATAAGGAAATACCGGAAGACGGGTATAAAGGCGATTATATCAAGGAAATAGCTGAACAGATAGCAGCTGACGGACGGCAGATGGCAGATGAAAACGCTTTTCGGGAATACGCAATTAATACGATTTTGGGTTGGATAAAAAAGGACCTGGAAGATTTTGGAGTGATATTCGATAATTGGTTCTTTGAAAATACTCTGTATGAAAATAAAGACCTAAAAAAAGAAATATTAAGTCAGCTGAATCGGGGAGAACAGGGCAGAACATATGAGGAAGACGGCGCGGTTTTCGTTAAAACCACTGATTTTGGCGATGACAAGGACCGGGTGATTTTCCGGGCTGATGGCCGGCCAACCTATTTTGCCAGCGATATAGCGTATCATGAAAATAAGTTTAAGCGTGGTTTTGAACAAGTCATCGATATCTGGGGAGCTGACCATCATGGCTATGTGCCCAGGATGATGGCTGCAATCCAAGCCCTGGGGTATCCCGCTGAAAAATTAAAGATCATCTTATACCAGCTGGTCAGCCTTAAAAGAGGCAAAGAAACAGTTCCTATGTCCACAAGGGCTGGTGAATTTGTCACTTTACGACAGGTCTTGGATGAAGTAGGCAAAGACGCCTGCCGGTTCTTCTTCTTGATGCGCAGTCCGGACAGTGCTCTTGATTTTGACCTGGAATTGGCTAAAAAACACAGTTCAGACAATCCGGTTTACTATGTGCAATACGCCCATGCGCGTATTTCCAGCGTATTCAAAGAAGCGGAAAGAAACAGCGTACAGTTGACAGCGGACAGCGGACAGTTAAAAACTTTAGAGCTGCTACAAGAGCCCGAAGAGATGCAATTGATCAAAAAACTGGCAAATTTCAGCAAAATACTGGCTGATTGCGCCAGGACCTATGATCCTCACTGGCTTACTATTTATTTACAAGAAGTAGCTACTGTATTTCATAACTTCTATACCAAACACCGCATTGTTACGGAAAACCGGGAATTGAGTCTGGCCCGCCTTCATTTGATCAAAGCGGTCAGTATTGTCCTCAAGGATGGGTTGTTCCTGCTGGGTATTTCCGCCCCCGAAAAGATGTAACCCCATAGATTACCTGAAATCTTTAATCCGTGTAATCATGTTAAAATCCGCGTAATCGATGAGGCCTTGCCTCAAAAAATCCCTTGACAAATAAAGCAAAAATAGGTATTATAGTAACCAAACTCTGTTTTTATAATTATCTCAGAATTTTGCCAGAGGGGGTAAGAAGATGAATAAAGTTATCTTGATCGAAAAAGTCGCTACAGCTGCCAAGATCAATAAAGCCGCGGCTAGTCGTGCCGTCTTGGCCATCATCAAGGAGATCACCCAGACTTTAAAACAAAACGGGAAGGTAGCCATTGCCGGTTTGGGCGCTTTCAAGGTGAAAACTCGTAAAGCGCGTACCGGGCGTAATCCAAAAACCGGCGCCAGCGTGCAGATTCCGGCCCGGAAAGTGCCTGTTTTTAAAGCGAGTACTACTCTGAAAAATGCAGTAAAGTAATTCCCAGGCCTGCTAAAAAACAGCAGGCCGAGATTACGCGGATTTAAAAGCGGATTACACAGATTAAAGATTATTTAGTGTTTACTATCAAGGGTAGGGAGAGCTTCTTCCTACCCTTTCAAACCTAAAATAGACGGATGAGACACTATGAATGAAGTATTCGACCTGGCTATAATTGGCGCTGGTCCAGGGGGTTATACTGCTGCCATCAGGGCTAGCCAGCTAGGCGCTAGTGTGGTGGTAATAGAAAACGTGCTTTTAGGCGGAGTATGTTTAAACTGGGGTTGTATCCCTACCAAGACCATCATTGAAAATCTAAAGACCGTGAAAAAAGCCAGGGAACTGACCGGCCTGAGCGCTGAATATCCAGTGTCTTGGGAAAAGCTTTTTCAAAAAAAAGATACGGTTATAAGTAATCTGCGCAAAGGATTGGAAACCCTGTTTAAAGCGAACAAGATCGCTTTGGTGGCAGGATATGCCCGGCTACAGGACGCTAACACCATTATCGTAAAAGAGGCTAATAATCCGGATCAACGCCGGATCGAGGCTAAGAATATTATCATTGCGACAGGCAGCAGGCCAGTAGCTTTGCCAGCCTTAAAAACAGACGGCCAAAATATAATTAACAGTGACCAGATCTTTAATTTGACTAAACTGCCGGCCAGTATCCTCATTGTAGGCGGAGGAGCGATTGGCTGTGAATTTGCCCAGATTTTCCATGATCTGGGAGTGCAGGTCCATCTGGTGGAATTAACTGCGCAGATCCTGCCGGAAGCAGATGAGGAAATAGCCAAAATGCTGGCGGTGGGTATGGCCCGCAGTGGTATGAAGATCTATACTGGTTTAGCTGTGACCGGGGTAATCAAAGAGCAGGACAAGATAAAAATTATCCTGAGCTCTAAAGAAGAAATAACCGTGGATTTAGTGATCACTGCCGTTGGCCGCCAGGCAAATATTGATGATTTGGGGCTGGAGCAGGCAGGAATCACTGTGGAACGCGGCCGGATCAAGGTCAATAAACACTTAGAAACAACAGCTAAAAATATTTATGCGATTGGCGATTGTATTGCCGGGCCGATGCTGGCCCATAAAGCGTCATATGATGCAGTGATTGCAGCTGAAAATATTGCCGGCGGTGAAAAACAAGAAGCAAATTATACCGCGCTGCCTAAATGTATCTTTACTGCCCCGGAAATAGGCATGGTTGGCCAGCGAGAGCAGGAAGCTAAAGCTGACGGAGCGGTCAAAATGGGTAAATTCCCTTTTGCCGCACTTGGCAAGGCCCAAGCTATGGGTGATACCCGGGGTTTTGTCAAGATTATGGCTCAAGCGGAAACCGGACAAATTCTGGGCGGGCATATTATTGGACCGCAAGCAGCGGAACTGATCAACCAGATAGCCCTGGCTATGGCTAATACAATGACTACGAAACAGTTTTCCCAGGCAGTATTTGCCCATCCGACATTGAGTGAAGCAGTCAAAGAAGCCATGGAAGATGTGGATGGCCGGGCCATCAGTATTGGCAAAAAGAGGTAAAAATGGCAGGGAAAAAAGAGATCAGGGGATTGGTGAAATTAGCCGGCTGGGCCTTTTATGGCTGGGGCGTTTTAGTGACGATCTTTGGGTTTTTGCGGCTGCTGGGTGTCAACAAGCCAGACAGCGAATTTGTCACTGCTGCTGACTGGCTGCGTTTTGGCGTATTCCAGATTACTTACGGCATGGTTTGCGTTGGTGTAGGATATTTGCTGTTCCTGTTCATGAAGAAAAAATTAAATTAATTATGAATAATTCAGTAAAAAACAAAATAGACTTGACTAAAATAGTAGAATTAAACGCTCTTTTGAATAAAAACCGTCTTCATACTGTATGTGTTAGCGCCCGCTGTCCGAATAAAAGTGAATGTTTCGGCAAAAAAACAGCTACTTTCCTGATCCTGGGCGATATTTGCACTCGCCATTGCCGATTCTGCAGTGTCAGGAAAAATGATACGCCGCAATTGCTGGATGCTGAGGAACCAGGACGGATAGCTATATTTGTTAAGGAATTGGGCTTGGAGCATGTGGTCATCACTTCAGTGACTCGGGATGATTTAGCTGATGGCGGCGCCAGTCAGTTTGTCCAGACAATCCAGGCGGTGCGGGCAACTACCCCTGGTTCTATGATCGAAGTACTGACTCCGGATTTTCAGCTTAATTATCAGGCTGTGGATGCGGTGCTGGCTGCCCAGCCGGATATTTTTAATCATAACGTGGAAACTGTCCCGGGATTGTATAACACGGTTCGGCCGGAAGCTGATTACCAGCGCAGTTTGAAAGTTTTAGAATATTGTAAGCAAAAAAGTCCAAAGACGATAACTAAGAGCGGGCTGATGCTTGGTTTAGGTGAAGATAAAGAAGGTATTATCGCAGTTTTGCAGGATTTAAGGAAAATAAACTGCGATGTCGTAGTACTGGGACAATATTTCCAGCCTACTAAAAGTAATATACCGGTAACCAGGTACTTAAGCCGGGAAGAATTTAAGAATTATGAAAAGATAGCGCAAGATATGGGGTTCCTTTCAGTAGCATCGAGTCCAAATATGCGGAGCTCTTATCTAGCGAAAGAACTTTTTCAAAAAATAAAAGGCAGTTATAAGTTATAAATTTTGAGTTTTGAATTTATGTGAAATAACCTTAACTTATAACTCAAAACTTAAAACTCAAAACTGTTCTTGGGAGAAAAAATGGTTGAATGTTCAGATAAGCTAAAAAAGTTGCCGCCATATGTTTTCGCGGTAATGAAGAATTTGATGAAAGATGCATACAGCAAGAAACTGGATGTTATCGACTTGAGCATGGGAAATCCTGATTTGCCAACGCCGAAACATGTGATTGACCGGTTGGTAGATACCGTGACCAATCATCCTAATACGCACCGCTATCCGCAGGCCAAGGGAATGCCGAAGTTCCGGCAGGCTGTTTGCCAATTCTATCAGAACAGGTTTGGTCTCACTTTTGATCCAGAGACTGAGGCCTTAGCCCTGGTCGGTTCCAAAGAAGGAGTGGGCCATTTAGCCGCGGCGATACTTGATGCCGGGGATATTGCCTTGGTGCCGGGACCGTGTTACCCTGTGCATTATAATGGCGTGATCCTGGCTGGCGGCCAGGTTCATTTGATGCCTTTGCTTGAAGAAAATAAGTATTTACCCGACTTAACCAAGATCCCGGAAGATGTTGCCCGTAAAGCCAAATTGATGTTCATAAACTATCCTAATAATCCGACAGCGGCAGTGGTAGAAGACCTGAAATTTTATGAAGAAGTTGTGGCTTTTGCCAAAAAGTACGATATTATTGTGGGCAGTGACCTGGCTTATTCAGAAATTTGCTTTGACGGCTATAAGGCGCCCAGCTTCATGCAGGTGCCTGGCGCCAGGGATGTGGCTATAGAATTTGGCTCTTTTTCCAAAACCTATAACATGGCTGGCTGGCGCATGGGCTTTGCTGTAGGTAATGCCCGGATACTGGGCTATCTGGAAAAGTTCAAAAGCTACATGGATTATGGTGTTTTCACCGCGCTGCAATTGGCCGGCGTATCAGCTCTGACTGGCCCGCAGGATTGTATCACAGAAACCTGTAAGGTCTATCAGCGTAGGCGCGACCTGATGGTTGAGGGATTAAACAAGTTAGGCTGGAAAGTGAACAAGCCCAAAGCCACGATGTATTTATGGGCGCCGATCCCGGATAAGTTCAAGCAGATGAAATCACTGGAGTTCTGCGAGTTCCTGCTCAAAGAAACAGGCATCGCGGTTTCGCCAGGAAATGGTTTCGGTGAAAATGGGGAAGGGTATGTGCGTATTGCCTTGGTGACTCATGATAACCGGTTCCATGATGCTTTAATGAGATTAAAAAAATTATTGCGGTAAAGAGGATTTTTTGAAGAATAAAGCATGTATCTTGTTTGTCGGAATAGTTTTGGCGGTTGGCGTTTGGGTTATAGGGTGGAAGAATTACCAAAATGACCGGATTGAGATCAAAGAAATAGAAGCAGTCAAAATTATTGATACTAATAGCTATTTCATTTTCGAGGATTTGCGTAATCCAGAAATAATTTCCTTTATAAAACGAGAGGGCCTGACAGAACTCTTTAACAAGAGTGACAACGAATTTCAAGGCATATTAAAAGTCAAAAATTGGGTTAAAGAACAACTGGGAGCGCCTGGTGATCCTGATCCTTATCCTCCTTGGAATGCTGAAACTATATTGTCTTGGGTGCGGTCTGGCAAAAGTCATCCTTTTTGTGGACAATTTGCGATTGTTTTTGCCCAGGTCTTGACTGGGCTAGGGATACCGGTACGTTACGTGGATTTACAGGCAAAAGATGGCGACAGCCATTTTGTGACAGAAGTGTGGTCGCGTGATTTTAACAAATGGATAGTGATAGATCCGTACTTTGACAGATATTATAAAGCGCAAGATATACCTTTGAGTGCTTTAGAGATCAGTCGCGCTGGCCGCGCCGCTGTATTGCCGGATGTCAAACTAGTAAGTGGTCCTGCAACTAAAAAAGCGGAACGTGATGATCTCCAAGGTTTTTATGAGTTTGCGATTATTCTAAGAAATAACCATTGGGATCATCCGGTTCATATTCATGAGAAGGTAACAGCGGTAAATAAAAAGCTATCTTCAAGTGTGATCTGGGGAGATGCGTCTTTACTGTACCAGGGGATCCAAAGTGAACCATTATTTTATTGGAAACCTGATATTTGCGATATAAAAGTTGTTGATAAAGATCAAAAAAGAGGGATCCTGACAATAGAGTTTAAGACATTACTAACTCCTACTAGTGAATATCTGGTTATCAGTAATGACCAGAAAGATGTTGTCAAGAGCAAGTATACGTGGAAACTCAACTCAGGATATAACCGATTAGAAGTAATACCAATTAAGGGAAACTTCGATATGCAAAGTACTATTGTGGCTATTCTAAGATAGGGAGATTTTATATATGATTAATATAGGCTTGATCGGCTGCGGTACCGTCGGTCAGGGTGTGCTGAAAATTATGGAAAAACACCAGAGGTCCATTGAAAAAAGAGTGGGCGCTCCGGTAAATATTGTCAAAATATGCGATCTTAATCCGCGGATAGCTGATAAAGTGCCAGCCCGGTACAGGGATCTTTTTTGTAAAGATCCAGAGGAGATTATCCAGAATCCGGAGATTGACCTGGTGGTAGAGTTGGTAGGTGGAATTGATTTTTCCCGCAAGATCATCTTGCAGGCCTTCCAGCAGGGTAAGCATGTGGTCACTGCCAATAAAGCGCTTTTATCCCAGTATTGGGATGAGATCTTTGTCCAGGCCAGGAAATATGGCGTGTTGATCTATTTCGAGGCGAGTGTCGGCGGTGGGATACCGATTATTGAATCATTGAATGAAGGATTGGCCGCGAATAAGATTGAGTCTATCCTGGGGATCCTGAACGGGACTACCAATTTTATCCTGACTAAGATGAGCGAAGAGAAAATGGATTTCGATAAGGCCTTGCGCCAGGCGCAGAAACTTGGTTTTGCTGAACGCAATCCATCTTTGGATATTAAAGGCATAGATTCCAGGCATAAGATCTCGATCCTGGCTTCTATTGCGTTTGGTTCCTGGATCAAGCCGGAAGACATTTATTGCCAGGGAATTGAAAAAATTTCCTTGCAGGATGTCATCTATGCTGACGAGGAATTTGGGTATGCTTTGAAATTGCTGGCTATTGCCAAGGATGATCACGGGGCGATCCAGATCCGCGTCCATCCGACCTTGATCTCCAAGGAGCACCTCCTGACCTCGGTTGACAACCAGTATAACGCTATTTATATCAGCGGCGACGCGGCTGGTGACACCATGTATTACGGCCAGGGGGCCGGGCAAATGCCAGCTGCCAGCGCCGTGGTCAGTGATATTATCGACTTATCACGCGGTATTTATTATAAGACTGCCGGCACGATGCCCTATGTGCATTATGATCCTGATAAAAAGTTGAAGATCAGGAATATTTCCGAATTGGAAACCAAATATTACATGCGCTTTACTACCAAGGATAAACCTGGCGTGCTGTCCAAGATATCCGGTATCCTGGGAAAAAATAAGGTCAGTATTGAATCCTGTTTCCAAAAGGGCTATGGCCGGCGCAACCGGGTACCGATCATCATGATCACTCACAAGGCGTTGGAAAAGAATGTGATGAAAGCCCTGGCTGAGATCAACCGGCTGCCGGTGGTGCAGTCTGATACCGTGTATATACGCATAGAGGAGTAAGATAAAATGTCATATCAGGGTTTAATCGAAAAATACAGGGAGTATTTACCGGTCTCGGACAAGACTCCGGTGATTTCTCTCTTGGAAGGCAATACTCCGCTCATTCCTGCGCAGAACTTAAGCCGGATCCTGGGCAACAAAGTGGAAATATACCTGAAATATGAGGGCTTGAACCCAACTGGTTCCTTCAAGGACCGGGGTATGACTATGGCTATTTCCAAAGCTGTGGAAGAGGGCAGTAAGGCTGTCATTTGCGCTTCCACTGGTAATACTTCTGCTTCTGCTGCTGCCTATGCCGCCAGGGCCGGGATAAAGTGCATTGTCCTTATTCCTAACGGGGCTATTGCCTTGGGTAAATTGTCCCAGGCGATGATCCATGGCGCGCAGGTATTACAGGTCCAGGGTAATTTTGACGCAGCTTTGGAGCTGGTCAAAGAGATTAGCCAGAAATATCCTATCACCCTGGTGAATTCCCTGAATCCTTATCGGATCGAAGGCCAGAAATCAGGGGCTTTTGAAATTATTGAAGTGCTGGGTGATGCTCCTGATTACCAGTTTATGCCGGTTGGTAATGCCGGTAATATTACTGCTTATTGGAAAGGGTATAAGGAATTTAAGGAAAAAGGCAAAGCCATGAACACACCTAAGATGATGGGCTTCCAGGCTGCAGGATCAGCCCCGATAGTTTTGGGCCATCCGGTAAAAGATCCTAAAACCCTGGCTACCGCGATCAAAATAGGAAATCCCGCTTCCTGGAAACAGGCTGAATCTGCCCGGGATGAATCAGGTGGCGTGATCGATATGGTCAGCGACGATGAAATCATCAATGCGTATCAAATGCTGGCCAAATATGAAGGAGTATTCTGCGAGCCAGCCAGCGCCGCTGGTGTCGCTGGATTGAAAAAATATATCGGAAAAGGCTATTTTGATAAACAATCAAGTATTCCGAAAATTGTGTGTATCCTGACTGGCCATGGTTTAAAAGATCCGGATAACGCGATCAAAGTCGCTACCCAGCCCAAAGTTGTGGCCGCTAATATCGATATCATCAAAAAAGAGATAGGCTTGTAATCCCTGTCCGCCTTCGGCGGAGGTGTAATCCAAGGAGCTTTTTGATGAAGTACGCAATTCTGATCGGCGATGGTATGGCTGACTATCCAATCCCTGAATTGGGTTTTAAGTCTGTCCTGGAAGCAGCCAATACTGAACATATGGATAAGCTTTGCGCCATGGGCCAGGAAGGGATCGTCCATAATATCCCTGATTCTTTGCCAGCCGGCAGTGATGTTGCCGCGTTATCCCTGATGGGCTATGACCCGGAAAAATATTATACCGGCCGCGGCCCCCTGGAAGCAGCCAATATGGGTGTGCTCCTGGAAGGTGAAGAAAACGCCTTTCGCTGTAATCTTGTTTACATTGAAAATGGCATCATGACAGATTATAGCGCCGGCCACATCACGACTGAAGATGCTAAGATCCTGATCGAATATATGCAGGATAAAATGGGCACAGACAAAGTGCGTTTTTATCCCGGCATGAGTTACCGCCACCTGACGGTTATTAAAGGTGATTATGATAGTTTGAAAACGACGCCTCCCCATGATATCACTAACCAGAAAATTGGGGCCTATCTCCCAACCGGGAAAGGACAAGAGTTTATCCAGGAATTAATGTTTAGTTCGGTTCCTTTACTGGAAAAGCACTTGACTAACCAGCGCCGTACTAATAATGGTAAGAAGCCAGGTAATATGATCTGGTTGTGGGGACAAGGACGCCGGCCGCAGTTGCCGACCTTCCAGTCAAAGTTTAATTTGACCGGTTCGGTGATCTCAGCCGTGAACCTGATCAAAGGTTTGGGACGGTATGCCGGACTGAATGTGATCGATGTCCCGGGAGCGACCGGTTATATTGATACTAATTACCGGGGTAAGGCAGAATACGCCCTGCGGTCATTGGAAAAAAATGATTTTGTTTTTGTCCATGTGGAAGCCCCGGATGAAGCCGGGCACAATGGCGATATAGAGATGAAAAAGAAGGCAGTGGAAGATTTTGATTTTGCAGTGGTCGGCCGGATAGCCGAAGGGATAAAAAAATTCGGCGATTACCGTATTTTGGTCTTGCCTGACCATCCGACGCCGATCTCCCTGCGGACCCATACCCGGGAAGCAGTGCCCTTTGTCGTTGCTGGCAGCGATATCGAGTCCAGCGGCGTCGGCAAGTTTGATGAACTGACCGTGAAAGAAACTAAAAATATTTATCACCAGGGCTTTAAGTTGATTGAAAAATTTCTTTCTAAAGAAAAATTTGTAATCTAACAAATCCTAATCTCTAAATTCGAAATACTAAACAATTTCAAAGCACAAAATTCAAATTTTAAAAGTTTAGATATTAGAAATTAGTGCTTGACCAGGAGGAAAAGCGGTGGGTTTAGTAGTGATGAAATTTGGCGGTTCCAGCGTCGCAGATGCGGACAAAATAAAAAATGTTGCCCAACGGGTTATGGAGACGAGGGACGCGGGAAATAAAGTAGTAGTAGTAGTTTCCGCGCCGGGGGATACGACTGATGACCTGATCACCTGGGCGGAAAAAATCACTGCTGATCCGGATGACCGGGAAATGGATATGCTGCTCTCTACAGGAGAGCAGATGTCCATTGCTTTATTGGCGATGGCGCTCAAGGATAAAGGATATAAGGCGATTTCCTTGACCGGTGCCCAAGTCGGTATCTTAACCGACAGGGTTCATAATATGGCTAAAATTGTGCACATTCATACTAATAAGATCAGGAAAGAACTAAGAAAAGGCAATATTGCCGTGGTTGCCGGGTTTCAGGGAATTAACGAAGATGACGATATTACCACGCTGGGCCGCGGCGGGTCAGACTTGACGGCAGTAGCGCTGGCTTCGGTATTAAAAGCAGATGTCTGCGAGATCTTCACGGATGTACTGGGAGTTTATACCACTGATCCGCGTCTTGTGCACGATGCCCGGAAGCTGGATGTGATTTCCTATGATGAGATGCTGGAAATGGCTGGATTAGGCGCACAAGTAATGCAGGCCCGTTCGATCGAAGTAGCAAAAAAGTTTAATGTTGATATTCATGTGCGTTCCACCTTTTCTCACGAGAAGGGAACGATTATTACCAGGGAGGTCAGTAAAATGGAAGATGTCGTTGTCAGAGGTATTGCCAGTGATAAAAACCAAGCTAAGATATCGATCATTGATCTGCCTGATAAGCCTGGTGTCGCCGCCAGCATGTTCACCGAGCTGGCAGCCAAAGGCATTAATGTGGATATGATCATCCAGTCCAGCGCTGCTGACGGCCGGAATGATATTTCTTTTACCGTGAGCCATAAGGACTTGCCCAAGACCTTGGAGGTCATGGATAAAATAAAGAGGGAATTAGGGGCGACAGAAGTGATCCATGATAAAAATGTGGCTAAGATCTCTATCGTTGGCGTGGGCATGCGTTCGCATGTCGGTATTGCCAGCAAAATGTTCAGCGCCCTGGCCCGGGCCGGCATTAACATTGAAATGATCTCAACCAGCGAGATCAAGATCTCCTGCGTGATCAAAAATGTAAATGTGGAGAAAGCGGTGAAAGTGATTCATAAAGCTTTTAACTTAGAGAAGAAAAAATAAACGATTCAGACAGATGAAGGATCTCGGATTCAAACGAATACAGAATATCTGTTTGCATCCATAATAATCCGTATGCATCTGTGCCAAGTAGAGGGTATTATGACAAAAAAAATATATTTATACGATACAACATTGCGTGACGGGGCCCAGACCGAGGGCATCAGCTATTCGCTGGAAGATAAGCTGGCGATCACCCAGAAGCTGGATGAGCTGGGTATCGATTATGTCGAAGGCGGCTGGCCCGGATCCAATCCCAAAGATATACTCTATTTCCAAAAAGCTAAGAAACTAAAACTGAAACATGCCAAAGTGGCTGCTTTCGGCAGTACCAGGCATGCTAAAAATAAAGCTGAGCAGGACCCGAATTTGCAGGCCCTGATCGCGGCCGGTACCCCGGTCGTGACGATCTTCGGTAAATCCTGGGATCTGCATGTCAAGTATGCCTTGCGGGTGTCAATGGAAGACAATCTGGCCATGATCTATGATTCAGTGAAATATTTGAAGAAAAAAGGCAAGGAAGTTATCTATGACGCCGAGCATTTCTTCGACGGATTCAAGGATAATCCTGAATACGCGATCAGGACATTGCAAATGGCTGAAGAGGCCGGAGCAGATTGCCTGGTTTTGTGTGACACCAACGGCGGGTCATTGCCGTTTGAGGTAGAAGAAATAGTGGCTAATGTGGTCAGCATCGTCAGAGCGCCGCTGGGTATTCACGCGCATAATGATTCTGATACAGCCGTGGCTAATTCACTTTCGGCAGTTAAATCAGGGGCCATGCATGTCCAGGGGACGATAAACGGGCTGGGCGAGCGCTGTGGTAATGCTAACCTTTGTTCGATCATCCCGGCTTTGAACTTGAAAATGGGATTTTCCACGCTTAATCAAAAACAGTTAGAGAAAATAACTGCAGTATCGCGGTATATTAATGAAATAGCTAATGTTGTCCCGGATGATCACCAGCCATATGTGGGATTAAGCGCTTTTACCCATAAAGCCGGTATTCATGTCAGTGCGGTTGAGCGAAAGAGCGAGACTTATGAGCATATCACACCGGAAGTGGTTGGTAATAAACGGAGAGTATTGGTTTCTGAGTTATCAGGTAAAAGCAACATTCTCTTCCTGGCTCAGAAAATGGGATTGGAGCTGGATCCGAATAAACCGGAGACCAAAGAGATATTACAAACAGTCAAAGAACTGGAGCATGAAGGATACCAGTTTGAAGCAGCTGAGGCTTCTCTGGAGATATTGATCAAGAAAGCTACTGGCCGGCACAAAAATTTCTTTGAATTAAAAGGATTTAAAGTAATCGTGGAAAAGAGAAACGAGGAGCTGGTTTCTGAAGCGACTATCAAGTTATTTGTGGGTGGTGAATTAGTCCATGTCGCGGCAGAGGGCGACGGTCCGGTCAATGCCCTGGATAGCGCTTTGCGCAAAGGGCTCGGGAAATTTTATCCACAGTTGAAGGAAATGCGTCTGGTAGATTACAAGGTGAGAGTTCTGAATACCGGCGCTGCTACTGCCGCCAAAGTTCGCGTCTTGATCGAATCTCAGGATCAGGATAAGATCTGGGCAACTGTTGGCGTCAGTGAAAATATCATTGAAGCCAGCTGGAAAGCCCTTGTAGACAGTATTGAATATAAACTTTTGAAAAAATGATTACACAGATTTAGTAAAGAGATTACACAGATTTAAACCAAAAGCTTTTAATCGGTGTAATCGCAGTTAAGAAGGAGGTTCTTAAATGCGCAGTGACGCAATGAAAAAAGGTTTAGAGAAAGCTCCGCACCGTTCATTATTTAAAGCTATGGGATACACGAATGAAGAGTTGGCCCTGCCGATCATCGGCATAGCTAATTCTGCAAACGAGATCGTTCCCGGCCATATTCATCTGGATAAGATCTGTGAAGCAGTTAAAGCCGGCGTCAGGATGGCTGGCGGTACGCCTATGGAATTCAGGACGATCGGTATTTGTGATGGCATTGCCATGAATCACGGCGGTATGAAATACTCATTGCCCAGCCGTGAAGTTATTGCTGACTCGGTGGAGATCACCGGTAAGGCCATGCCGTTTGACGGCCTGGTGCTGATTCCTAATTGTGACAAAGTTATTCCAGGGATGGTGATGGCGGCCGCGCGCCTAAATATTCCGAGCATAGTCATCAGCGGCGGTCCCATGCTGGCTGGTAAAGATGCGGAAGGTAGGGCGTGCGACCTGGTGCAGAGCATGTTTGAAGGTGTGGGCCGGGTGGCAGCCAAGAAAATGACTGAAAAAGAATTAGCCGACCTGGAAGATGTGGCTTGCCCTGGGGCAGGTTCCTGCTCAGGTATGTACACTGCTAATTCCATGAACTGTCTTTGTGAAGCATTAGGTATTGCTTTGCCTGGTAATGGCACGATACCGGCGGTGTTTGCCGCCCGTTACCGGCTGGCCAAGCATGCCGGCATGCGCATCATCGACCTGGTGAAGCGCAATATCCGGCCGCGCGATATCATGACTAAGAATGCTTTCTATAATGCTTTTTCCGTGGATATGGCTTTTGGCGGTTCATCTAATACTGCCTTGCACCTGCCGGCCATTGCCAAGGAAGCGCAGGTTGAATTTGACCTGAATATGATCAATGAAATAAGCGCCAGGATCCCGCATATCTGCAATATGGCTCCAGCTGGACCGTTCCATTTGCAGGACCTGGATAATGCCGGCGGCGTTATGGCGATTATGAAAGAATTAAGCAAGAAAAAGCTTATTAAAACCACTCCCATTACCGTGACTGGTAAAACGGTAGAAGATAATATCAAGGCAGTGGAAGTGAAAAACAAAGAAGTGATTCGGCCTTTAAATAAGCCGTGGCATGCAACAGGAGGACTCGCTGTGCTGAAGGGGAATTTAGCCCCCAACGGCGCGGTTGTAAAACAGATTGGTGTAGTTGCGGATATGCTGACCCATGTCGGTCCAGCCAGGGTTTTTGAAAGCGAAGAAGAAGCAGTTACTGCTATTATGGGTAACAAGATCAAGAAAAATGATGTCATTGTCATTCGCTACGAAGGCCCCAAAGGCGGTCCGGGCATGCGGGAAATGCTGACCCCGACCAGCGCGTTATGCGGCTTGGGTGTCGATAAATATGTCGCTTTGATCACTGATGGCCGGTTTTCCGGCGGGACCCGCGGCTGCGCTATCGGCCATGTGTCCCCGGAGGCGGCTGAAGGCGGTCCGATCGCCATTATCAAGGACGGCGATATGATCCAGATCGATATTCCTAAGAAAAGACTGGATATCCGTTTGACCGAGATGGAGATCAAGACCCGATTGGCCCGGTGGAAAGCGCCGAACGCCAAAGCCCGCGAGGGAGTACTGGGACGTTACGCGAAACTGGTTACCAGCGCGAGCACGGGAGCAGTTTTAAAATAGGAGCAATTTTGAGTTTTGAGTGTTGAGTTTTGAATTTCCGCCAGAGGCGGATCCGCCAAGCATAAGGGCGGAAATGTATACCAAAAAGCTCTTCACCTAAACTCAAAACTATTTTTATAATCTTGGAGGAAGTTTGATGAAGAAGACAGGTGCGCAAATAATAATTGAATCATTACTCAAGGAAAAAGTGGAGGTTGTGTTCGGCATCCCCGGAGGCGTGTTTTTGCCTACTTTCGATGTGTTATACGATTCCCCGCTGAGATTTATATTGACCAGGCATGAACAGGGAGCGGCCCATATGGCTGAAGGTTTTTCCCGGGCCTCAGGCAGGGTGGGAGTTTGTTTTGCCACCAGCGGCCCTGGCGCTACCAACCTGGTGACAGGACTGGCCAATGCCAATATGGATTCGATCCCGATGATCGCGATCACTGCCCAGGTGGCTACTAACCTGATTGGCAATGACGCGTTCCAGGAAGCGGATATCACTGGTATTACCAGGCCGGTGACCAAACATAATTATTTGGTCAAAGATGTGCGCGATTTGGCGCGTACCGTCAAAGAGGCTTTTTACATTGCCCGGACCGGGCGTCCCGGACCAGTTCTGATCGATTTGCCGGTTGACGTGCAGAAGGCAGAGTGTGAATTTTCTTATCCCGCTCAAGTTGATATCAGGAGCTATCGCCCGAATTACAAGGGGCATCCAGGCCAGATCAAAAAAGCCGCGGAAATGATTAATCACGCGCAAAAACCAGTGCTTTACATTGGCGGCGGCGTTATTACTTCCGGCGCGCATAAAGAAGTCCTGGTCTTGGCGGAGAAAGCACAACTGCCGGTTATCTGGACTTTGATGGGTATTGGCGCTTTCCCGAGCGCTCATGACCTTTCTTTAGGTATGGTGGGAATGCACGGAACCTACAGCGCCAACCATGCTACGCAGAAATCAGACTTGATCATTGCCGTGGGAGCGCGGTTTGACGACCGTGTGACTGGCAGGCTGGATAAATTCGCGCCCGGAGCCAAG
Organism: uncultured Clostridia bacterium; assembly: GCA_964441745.1. Taxonomy (GTDB): domain Bacteria; phylum CAYTYR01; class UBA6262; order UBA6262; family UBA6262; genus UBA6262. The sequence continues at coordinate 11,486 of CAYTYR010000001.1, read as the reverse complement.
GTTATCCATATTGACATCGATCCGACCAGTATTTCCAAGAATATTATGGTGGACGTGCCGATCGTGGGAGACGCCAGGATCATTGTCGGTGAATTAGTGAAACTGGTGGCGAAAAAAACCAAAATGACCGATTGGCATAAGCAGATCGAGATCTGGAAGAAAGATTTCCCGCTGACCTATAAAAAGGATAGCAAACTGCGGGCCCAGTATGTCATTGAGCAGATCAGTGACATTATGAAGGGCAATGGCATCATCACCACGGAAGTGGGCCAGAACCAAATGTGGGCTACGCAATTTGTTAACAGCAAAACACCGCGGACATTTATCTCCAGCGGCGGACTGGGAACAATGGGTTATGGTTTCCCGGCCGCGATCGGGGCCAAGGTCGCCTGCCCGGATAAAGTTGTGTTTGATATTGCCGGTGACGGCAGTATCCAGATGAATATCCAAGAGCTGGCAACTGCGGTGCAGAATAAAATTCCAGTGAAGGTGGCGATCCTGAATAATGGATATTTGGGAATGGTCCGGCAGTGGCAGCAACTTTTCTATAAGAAACGTTATTCCGGTACAGTGCTCTCCGGCAACCCTGATTTTGTCAAAGTGGCTGAAGCCTATGGAGCTGTTGGTATTCGCGTGGAAAAGAAAAGTGATGTGAAGGCCGCTATCCAGAAAGCCATCAAGATAGACCAGCCGGTGTTTATTGATTTTAGGATTGAACAGGAAGAAAATGTGTTTCCGATGGTGCCGGCAGGCGCGGCGCTGGATGAAATATTACAGGGAGTCGCGTAAGAGCTGCATATGGCAGATAGCATATGGCAAAAAACAAAAACCATAAGCTATAAGCTATAAGCCATAAGCCATAAGCGAATTTGGAGGTTGTAATGAGACATGCAATTAGTGTTTTAGTTGAGAACAAAGCCGGGGTGCTGGCGCGTATCGCCAACCTGTTCAGTGCCCGGGGTTATAATATTGACAGCTTAGCTGTCGGAGAAACCGAGGATTCCAGCATTTCCCGTATGACCATTATTGTGCGCGGCGATGAAAGGATCCTGGAACAGATCGAGAAACAGCTCAATAAATTAGTCGATGTCATCAGGGTGAGTGATTTCCTGGAAACTGAGCACCTGGAGCGTGATCTGATCCTGATCAAGGTCACGGCTGATAAAAATTCCAGGTTGGAGATCATGCAGATCGTAAATATTTTCCGCGCCAAGATCGTCGATGTCGGTGCAAGTTCATTGATCATTGAAATGACCGGCAATGAAGAAAAAATTAAGGCTTTCGTAGAAATTGTCAAACCATTCGGCGTCAAAGAAATGGTGCGTACAGGTATTGTGGCGATGGCCAGAGGGAATAAATAAAAATAGCGGAAAGCGGGTAGCGTTAAGCGTGTAGAAAAACAAAAACTATACGCCATACGCCATACGCCATACGCTAAAAAAAGGAGGAACAAAGCAATGGCAGTGAAAATGTATTATGATAAGGATGCAGATCTGAAGTTATTAAAAGGGAAAGTGGTCGGAATTATCGGTTATGGCAGCCAGGGCCATGCCCAGGCGCAGAACTTGAGAGATAGCGGCGTAGAAGTGATCGTGTCCGAACTCAAAGGCGCTCCTAATTATGAATTGGCTATTAAAAATGGATTCAAACCAATGACTGCCGCTGAGCTGGCGCAGAAAGCAGATATCATCCAAATGCTGGCGCCAGACCAGACCCAAGCTAAGATCTACCGCGATGCGGTGGAGCCAAACTTTAAAGCTGGCAAAGCTTTGGTATTTTCGCATGGATTTAATATCCATTTTGGCCAGATCGTCCCGCCGAAGAATGTTGACGTGTTTATGGTCGCGCCCAAAGGTCCCGGCCATTTAGTGAGAAGAGTGTTTACCGAAGGCAGCGGCGTGCCGAACCTGATCGCTATTTACCAAGATGCTACCGGCAAAGCGAAAAAATATGCCTTAGCTTATGCCAAAGGTATTGGCGGCACCAGGGCCGGCGTCATTGAAACTACTTTTGCCGAAGAAACCGAGACTGACTTGTTTGGCGAACAGGTAGTGTTGTGCGGCGGCGTGACCGAGCTCGTTAATGCCGGGTTTGAGACCTTGGTGGCAGCCGGTTACCAGCCGGAGATCGCCTATTTTGAATGCATGCATGAATTGAAACTCATCGTTGACTTGTTTTATGAAGGCGGCATCAGCCGGATGAGATATTCAGTCAGCGATACAGCTGAATTTGGCGACCTGACCCGCGGCAAGAGAATAATCACGGATGAAACCCGCAAAGAAATGGTCAAAATTCTTGAAGAGATCCGCAGCGGCAGGTTTGCTACTGAGTGGCTCTTGGAGAACCAGGCTGGTCGGCCGACCTTTAATGCTTTGCGTAAACGCACCGATGATATGTTGATCGAAAAAGTCGGAGCGAAACTGCGCAGCATGATGAGCTGGCTAAAAAAGAAATAGCTCCCGTTGGTCGCTAATGATTACGCGGATTCGAAAAACAGATCACGCGGATTAGAGCGAAGAACTTAATAGATTAGAGCTCGCTGTCTCGCTGTGGTAGAGTCAGGAAACTATCACCTTTTGTTTCCGCCAAAGAGACTGGCGGACTGCTTATGGTCGCGCTTGCCAGATGAATAGTTCCCTGACTTATATGAAGGCCGCGCATATCTTTTCAAATAGAGTTTCATAGAAAGCAACGAGGATTTAATGGGAATTAATAAAGCAGGATTTAATTCGATCAAGGTTTTCTTGCTCCTTTCTATTGCTGGCTATATCTTGAGCTATTGGCAGGCAATATTTGGACAAGTGGGCATTATTTTTATTTTCATTACTCTTTTCCTGGTATATTTTTTCCGGGACCCGGACCGGAAGACAATAGAAAACGACAATAGCATTTATTCTCCGGCCGATGGAGAAGTGATCGAGATCAAAGAAGTCAGTGAAGACAAGTTCCTCAAAGCGCAAGCGATGGTAATTAAAATTTTCATGACTCCTTTAGATGTGCATGTCCAGCGGGCTCCGGTCAAAGGCCGCATTGGTTACCTGGAATATAAAAAGGGAAAATTCCTGCCGGCCAATCTGGACAAGGCTAGTGAAGATAATGAACAGAACCTGATTGGCATAGAAAGTACTAAAGTAAAAATATTGGTCAAACAGATCGCCGGCCTGATAGCCAGGCGCATTGTCTGGTGGGTGAATATGCAGCAGGGAATATCGCAGGGAGAAAGAATTGGCATGATCAAGCTTGGTTCGCAAGTAGATATTTATGTCCCGATGAATATAGATATAAAGGTAAAAGTTAAGGATAAAGTCAAAGCCGGACTTACTATAATTGCAGAACTAAAATAATCTGTGTAATCTCTTTTCGTAATCTGTGTAATCAATTTTTCAAAGGATTGAAAAATGAAAAAAGGGCTCTACCTTTTACCCAGTCTTTTTACATTGGGAAATATGGGCGCCGGCGTATATAGCATCATTCTGAGTATTAATGGACGATACCCCAAGGCTGCTTTTGCTATTCTAGCCGGTATTGTCTGCGATATTTTAGATGGCCGGATTGCCCGTATTACCAAAACTGAAAGTAAATTCGGGGTTGAGCTTGATTCTCTGGCCGATTTGGCCAGCTTTGGCATAGCTCCTGCCCTGCTGGTGTATCAGGTTGCTCTGCATCATTACGGTAATCTGGGCGGAGTAATTACCTTTCTGTTCATAATTGCGGCAGCTTTGCGTTTAGCCCGCTTTAATGTAAAAGTGGATAGCGGTATCCCGGCCGCGTTTTTCACTGGCTTGCCTGTTCCGGGGGCAGCGGGCATATTAGCGGCCTTTGTATTAAGTTATAATGCCTTTATTCAGGATATCACCAGAAGAACTATCCCGATGGTAGTAAATAATATGCCTTTAATGCTGCGCTTCATGCCCGTATTAATGGTTATACTGGCCTACTTGATGATCTCCAATATACATTATACCAGCTTTAAACGATTGAAAATCGGCAAACGCAAACCGATGCAGTACTTTGTTTTTATAATCCTGTTTTGCGCGCTGGTTTGGTTGTATCCGGAAAACATGATCCTGATCATGTTCATAGCGTATATCTTAAGTGGACTATTCGATGTCTTCTATCGATTGAATAACTGGAGCAAGTTAAGAAAATCACAAAAGAATAATTTACCTAATTTGAGAAGAGCAGGAGATAAAAAATGAATAATAAAAATAAAATAATTATATTTGATACAACCCTGCGTGATGGCGAACAATCACCGGGAGCCAGCCTGAATACGGCGCAAAAGATTGAGATCGGCCGGCAGCTGGCCAAGCTGAAAGTAGATGTGATCGAAGCCGGATTCCCGATCTGTTCACCAGGCGATTTCGAAGCGGTAAAACTAATTGCCCAGGAAGTAAAAGGCCCGCAGATCTGCGGCCTGGCGCGGGCCATGGAAAAAGATATTGACGCTTGCTGGAACGCCGTTAAATGCAGTAAGCATCCGCGGATCCATATATTCCTGGCTACCAGTGACATACATTTGAAATATAAACTGAAAATGACCCGTGAACAGGCTTTTGATGCTGCGGTCAAAGCAGTTAAGCATGCCAGTCGTTATTGTGATAATATTGAATTCAGCGCTGAAGACGCGGCACGCTCTAATCAGGAATTCCTGTGGCAGGTAGTAGAAGCAGTCATTAAAGCCGGCGCTACCACGGTCAACATCCCGGATACAGTGGGCTACAGCATTCCCGCTGAATTTGCGGTGATGCTCATGAATATTTTCAATAAGGTTCCTAATGTGGATAAAGCAGTCATCAGTGTGCATTGTCACGATGATCTCGGCCTGTCTGTGGCTAATTCACTGGCAGCAGTGGCTGCCGGAGTGCGCCAGGTAGAATGTACCATCAATGGCCTGGGAGAGAGAGCCGGCAATGCCAGCCTGGAAGAGATCGTCATGGCGATCAAGACCAGGAAAGACCTGTTCAATGTCTATACAGACATTGAGACCAAAGAAATTTACAAGACCTCCCGGATGGTGAGTTCTCTGACCGGTATCCCGGTCCAGCCGAATAAAGCCATTGTCGGCGCTAATGCCTTTGCGCATGAAGCCGGCATTCACCAGCACGGGGTCATGGCTGAGAAGACCACTTACGAGATCATGGATGCCAAAAGCATCGGCTGGCAGGGTTCAGGACTGGTCCTGGGCAAGCATTCTGGCCGGCATGCGTTAAAGCAAAGGCTCAGCGCGTTAGGTTATACCTTTAAAGAACAAGACTTGAACAAAATTTCCGAGCGGTTCAAAGTCCTGGCAGATAAGAAAAAAGAGATCTTTGATGAAGATCTGATAGCTATCGTTGAGGATGAGATTTCCCAGGTGGTCCCGGTTTACAAACTGGACTATATTCACACTGTCAGCGGCAGCCAGACCATACCGACCGCGACTATCCGCCTGCGTAAAGGCGATAAGGTTTTCCAGGAAGCTTCATCTGGTGATGGTCCGGTAGATGCCACCTATAAAGCTATTGACCGCATTACCGGACTGAAGTGCAAACTGCTGGAATACGGGATCCGCGCGGTCAGCGGCGGGCAGGATGCCCAGGGTGAAGTGATCGTCAGGATAGCGGAGGCTAAAGGAAGAGTAGTGACTGGGCAAGGCGCTTCTACTGATATTATCGAAGCCAGCGCCAAAGCTTATCTGAATGCGGTGAACCGTCTACTGAGCCCAAAAGCAGTAAAAAGTAAGTAAAACATAAGGTTTTAGGCTCGCTGTCTCGCTGAGTCGTTCCGAAAAACGAGTCGATTTCCCCTGCGAGGAAATCGCTCTCTATCTCGCTTGAGTTCTCCCGCAAGGCGGGAGGAAAAGAGTCCATGCCAACTCAAGCTTCCGAAGGTTTTCTACACGACATTCAGCGGCCGCGCTCGCCTTTCGCTTAATGTGCTAATCAGGGAACTTGGTTGTTTTTTGAGCGAGCTTGTCGATTTTAGTCAAAGCATGCTTGCAAGCAACGAGGGCATCTTCTGGTTGCTGGATGCCGAGATTGTCTGAGCCCAAGGGGCGAGTTTCTCGGCACCGAGTTGACGCAAGACCTTTGACGCTAAAAATCGACACTGGAGCGAACAAAAATAACCAGTTCACTGATACACGGTTTCAATCGAGACAGGACTCACACAATTAGTTGCTATATACACGATAATAATTCTAAAGGAGTATGTTGAAAATGGGAATGACAATTACCGAGAAGATACTGGCGGCACATTGCGGCAAAGATGAAGTGCATGCCGGTGAACTGATACAGGCCAAAGTGGATATTGCCCTCGGCAATGACGTCACCGCGCCTATTGCTATCAGCGAATTCAAAAAAGCCAAAGCCAAGAGAGTATTTGACAAGGACAAAGTAGTGCTTGTCCCTGACCATTTTACTCCCTGCAAGGATATCAAGTCAGCCGAACAGGTGAAGATCCTGCGCGAGTTCGCTAAAGAACAGAAACTGAAATACTATTTTGAAGTTGGCGAAATGGGTGTGGAGCATGCGCTCCTGCCTGAGCAAGGCATTGTCCTGCCAGGAGAAGTGATCATCGGCGCGGATTCGCATACCTGTACCTATGGCGCGATGGGCGCATTCTCTACCGGGGTCGGCAGTACTGACCTGGCAGCGGTTATGATCACTGGCGAATGCTGGTTCAAAGTGCCTGAAGCCATGAAATTCATCTATCGCGGTAAACTGCCCAAGTGGGTCGGCGGCAAAGACCTCATTCTGCATACGATCGGGGATATTGGCGTAGATGGCGCGCTCTATCGCTCAATGGAATTCTGCGGCGATACTATTGACGGCCTGCCCATGTCAGACAGGTTCACTATGTGTAATATGGCCATAGAAGCTGGCGGTAAGAATGGTATTATGGCAGTGGATGAAACCACTCTTAAATATGTAGAAAAAAGAGCCCAAGAGCCCTATGAAACATACGAAAGCGACAAAAATGCCAATTATCTGGAAACTAAGGAATATGATGTCACTAAATTGGAACCAATGGTGGCGTTCCCGCACCTGCCAAGTAACGTGAAGCCAATCTCCAAAGTTGGCAAAGTTAATATTGACCAGGTGGTGATCGGCTCTTGCACCAACGGACGTATCGAAGACCTGGAGCTGGCAGCAGAAGTCATCAAAGGACACAGAGTTCATAAATATGTGCGGCTCATCGTCATCCCGGCGACGCAGGAAGTGTGGCGGCAGGCGATGGATGAAGGGCTGTTTAAGATATTCATGGATGCTGGCGCGGCTATTTCTACGCCGACGTGCGGGCCGTGCCTGGGCGGGCATATGGGCATACTGGCCAAAGGCGAGAGGGCGCTGGCGACGACTAATAGGAATTTTGTGGGACGCATGGGGGATCCGCAGAGTGAAGTGTATCTGTCGAATCCCGCTGTCGCCGCGGCAAGCGCAGTTCTTGGCCGCATTGCGAGCCCCGAGGAGCTGTAAAGATAGCGTATAGCGGATGGCGTATAGCGTATAGGAAAAAAATAGCTCGCTCAAAATAATGATCAGTTCCCTGAAAGATAATAGATTGGACTGGGAGATAGGCCATCTATTGGAAGGAGTCAAAATGCGTATAAAATATATATATAAAGGAGAATTTAATAATATAGCGCAGTTAGAATGGGAACCAGTAGAGCTTAAACTGGGCGCAATACCATCATGTTTTAGAAATATACCTGCACATAAAGTATCACTGATTGCGGCTAGTGGAACTATGACAGTGACGCAGCCTTATCGGAGTGAAAATATCGTGTCGGGGACTCTTGTTGGTGGAATAGATGTCTGGCGAAATGGAGAGGCCGATCTAGTAAAATTTAATAAGGACTGGTATGCTGTAGTAATTGTCGATGGAACATCCCAGCTCTCGGTCGATGGCCCATTTAAAGACTCTGAACATTGGAGTGATGAGATCCCTAAAAAATAACGGGGTCAGGCACTGAATCGTGAAAGTAATTAATAATATACAGCCGGCGATAATTTGAGGAAGTATATTGAAAACTAAGAATGTTTATATAATAGCAAGGCCGAATGGATCAGGTAAGACGACTTTTGCAAGGCACTTAAAAGCTAAGAGAGAAAAAAACGGGGTCAGGCGCTGAAAGTTGAAAGTATATAGTATAACCCATCTCAACTTACTGGTTGAGGGCAGTTGAGGCTAAGTCCCTGTAATAATATCGATAAAATGGAGGGGCTATGAGAAAACAAATAATAGTATATGGACTAACGGAATTTACTGAAAAAGAACTAATACAATATTTAAGGGAAGGAATATATGAGAACGATAATCGATTTCGTTACACTCAAGCTAAGAATGCAGATATTATTGTTGTTTCTTTTAATGGATTTGCTTATGGTCATATGAATATTGAAAAAATAGAAAAACCTAAAGAGCTAGAGAAAAAGGAAGGCTGGAGGAAGGTATATATAGTAAATTCGACAGAGATTTATAAAAATCCAGTAAGGCTTGCTGATTATGGTATTACAGATATCCAGTTTGGAAAATGTATTTCTGACTCACAATTCAATAGAATTATCAAGATCAGTGGCACCGAGAAATATTATGCTGTTAATAAAGGCGCAGGATTTGGCAGTAGCAAACAAAACAAAATAGTTGAAAAAACAGCTATTGCCTGCATTACTAAAAAGTATAGTGATAATGGTTGGATGGTCAAATCCGTAGAAAGTGCAAGATGTGGATATGATCTCAAATGCACAAAGAAAGAAAAAGAAATTAATATTGAAGTAAAAGGTATTAGTGGGCAGATCCAGAGCTTCGTCATTACAGCTAATGAGATTGAACAAGCTAAAAAGAATGATAAATTTGTTTTGTGTGTAGTTAATAATGTGGGAACAAAAGATATTCGTGTAAACTCTTATACTGGCAGAGAATTTATTAATTTGTTTTCATTAAAGGGGCTAAGTTATTTTGCTGAATTGATATAGCAAAGGCAATGCAATTAGAAGAACAATTAAAAATGTAAGGAGGGTATTTATGGCTAATCCAATTGTGAAAGGGATTAAGAAATATATACCTGTGTTTAAAGAAGCAAAAGACCGCGATTTAAACGAAGCAGATGTCGTTACTAGGATAGTGAAGTTTTTAGAAGATGTTTTGGGATATGATGTATTAAAACATATCACAAAAGAGCATCAAATCAAAGAGAGATATGTAGATTTAGCTATAAAAATCAATGATAAAGTGAAATTTTACATAGAGGCTAAAGCGGCCAATACTAATTTAAAGGAATCTCATATTTTCCAGGCAGAGAGTTATGCTTCTCAAAGCGGTCTGCCATGGGTGATATTAACAAATGGTTCAGAATGGCATCTTTTTCATCTAACATTTGATAAGACAGGCATTGAGCATACATTGGTTTTTAACATAAACCTATTGGGTGACGATGTCGTTCAATCTGCTGAAAAGCTATATTATTTATCTTATCAAGCGATGAAGGGTGATGAAATAGAAAAATATTGGGAAAAGTTCCTATCGCTTCATTCAAGCTCAATAGTGAGAGCGCTTTTTCATGAAACCACTTTAACAGCCATTAGAAGAGAAGTGAGAAGGAAATCTGGGGTTATAGTTGATGAAGATGAAATAGTTGAGAGCATAAGAAAACTGCTAAGTGATAGAGTTCTTTCTAAACACGGAGATATTATTAAAATAGGACGTAGGAGAAGAGCTGGAAGTAAAGATAAATCTATTCCAGAAACGGAACTAGGCAACTCGACAGAGCAAAAAATAGATACTTCTCAATCAATGCCACTAGATAATAATTCCCAAAACACAGAAAATCAAGGCAAGAATCCCGAAAAACAAGTTACTCAAGATATTCAAGTTCCGAAAAATAACGGGGTCAGGCACTGAATCGTGAAAGTAATTAATAATATACAGCCGGCGATAATTTGAGGAAGTATATTGAAAACTAAGAATGTTTATATAATAGCAAGGCCGAATGGATCAGGTAAGACGACTTTTGCAAGGCACTTAAAAGCTAAGGGTTATGCCTTGCATCTTTACTTTCTCTGGATACCAAATCCAGAATTAGCAATTGCTCGTATTAAGGAGAGAGTGTCTGAAGGCGGTCATGATGTACCAGCTGAAGATGTTCGGCGGCGGTTCACCCGGGGTATTTATAATTTTTTCAATCTTTATAGGCCTTTGTTTAATTCCTGGTTGTTATTTGATAATTCAAAAACAACACATACTATGATAGCAAAAGGTAAGGATGCGGATATAGAAGTGGTTAATGAAGAAGCATTTAAGAATTTTCAAAAATTAGCGAGGTGACTATGAAGAAACGATTAACTTTAGAGAAAAAAGCTATAGAGGCATTTAAAAAAGCGATTCAAGGAGTAATAAAAAGGCACAAAGAGACTGGTCGGCCGTTAGCTATATGGGAGAATGGTAAGGTAGTGTATAAAAAGGTTTAAAGGGACTGTTGCGACGCAAGAAATTGTTGCGGATAAAGAGCTGGTGGCATATTGTGGCCTTTATTGGGAAGCAGAAGTAACGGGGTCAGGAAGTAACGGGGTCAGATCTTGAAATGGAAAATAGCAATTGGAATAAACAAGGGATTTGATAATGGATTTTGAAAAGGTACTAGGGATAATCATAAAAAGATTTGATGAAGAGAAAGTGCGCTATGGGCTTATTGGCGGATTTGCCATTGGAGCTCTGGGTATTTCCCGGGCAACCGTGGATTTAGATTTTTTGGTAAATAAAGAGGATCTTAAGAAAATCGAACAAGTTTTAAGAGCAGTTGGTTATGAAAGCGCTTTTAAGAGCGAAAATGTTGCCCAATATATTTCGCCTGTCAAAATTATGGGAGAAATAGACTTTTTGCTTGCTTTTCGGGGTCCATCGCTTAGAATGTTAGAGAAAACAATCAATATAGATATCTTTGATGGCAAATATAAAATTAAGGTAGTAAGGCCGGAAGATATTATCGGTTTAAAACTGCAAGCTTTGGTTAATGACCCGGAACGCCAGGACCGAGAATATACTGATATTGAAACCGTGATGAAGCAATATGCTAAACAACTTGATTGGATGATTATTGAAGAATATTTCGAAACATTTAACAAGCAGGATAAGTATTCGGAATTAAAGAGGAAATATCATGCTGACTGAAAAAGAAAAGCAAGAATGGCGCGAATTGGCTCAATCCGCAGGATTAAGGGATGATATGCGCCGAATAGAACAAAATAGGCATAATCCTTTTATGGACCAGGGGAAAGTTGATTTGGATAAATATATTCATTTTCTGACAGAATTTAACGCCTTTGCCAATCATGTTCAGAAACCGTTTCGCAGAATAATTGATAGTAATATGAAATTATAGAAATTAAGGGCTACTTATGAAAGATATGAAGTAACGGGGTCGGAAGTAACGGGGTCGGGCACTGCAGGCTGACCGAGAATATTTAGTTTATCATTCTCAGCACTGTATTGGATAAACTGACTCA